>NZ_JBIXJQ010000002.1:542782-794330 GCF_052871255.1 Streptomyces sp. LARHCF249 | reverse complement strand
GTCATGCGCGGCAAGGGCGACGTCACCTCCGCGCGCCTCTTCGAGGAGATCCTGGAGGACGAGGAGCACCACATCGACTACCTCGACACCCAGCTGGAGCTCATCGAGTCACTGGGCGAGCCGCTGTACATCGCGCAGCTGATCGAGCAGCCGAGCTAGCCGGTCGGGCAGCCGGTCTACGCGGCTTCCACGAGCGAGGGCGCCGGCACCGGGGCCGACGGCACGTCGGCGGCGAGCACGGCCGCGTCGCCCTTCTCCAGCAGTTCCCGGCGGGGGCACGCACCGCGTCCGAGTATGCCCTGGATGGTGCGCACGCAGGAGCCGCAGTCGGTGCCGGCCTTGGTGGCCGAGGCGATCTGGCGCGGGGTGCAGGCACCGGCAGCCGCGTGGTCCTTGACCTGCTTGTCGGTGATCCCGAAGCAAGAGCAGACGTACACGCGGTTCACCTCCCTGAGCGGAACGGTTCGGCGAGCCATCCCCTATTCGGTGAGGCTTACCTAACCGTACCCAAAGTTAGGGTCACCTAAAAGACCTGGATACGACGATGGGGCGCGGATCACATCGATCCGCGCCCCATCGTCGTACGAAGCTACTTACTGATCGCGGTACATCTCGGCGACCAGGAACGCCAGGTCAAGGGACTGGCTTCGGTTGAGCCGCGGGTCGCAGGCCGTCTCGTAGCGCTGGTGCAGGTCGTCGACGAAGATCTCGTCGCCGCCGCCCACGCACTCGGTGACGTCGTCACCGGTGAGCTCGACGTGGATGCCGCCCGGGTGGGTGCCGAGACCCTTGTGGACCTCGAAGAAGCCCTTGACCTCGTCGAGCACGTCGTCGAAACGGCGCGTCTTGTGGCCGGAGGCCGCCTCGAAGGTGTTGCCGTGCATCGGGTCGGTGACCCAGGCGACGGTCGCACCGGAGGCGGTGACCTTCTCGACCAGCTCGGGGAGCTTGTCGCGGACCTTGTCGGCGCCCATGCGCACGACGAAGGTCAGCCGGCCCGGCTCGCGCTCGGGGTCCAGCCGGTCGATGTACGTCAGCGCCTCGTCCACCGTGGTGGTGGGGCCGAGCTTGATGCCGATCGGGTTGGCGATCTGCGAGCAGAACTCGATGTGCGCGTGGTCCAGCTGGCGGGTGCGCTCACCGATCCAGACCATGTGGCCCGAGGTGTCGTACAGCTTGCCGGTCCGCGAGTCGGTGCGGGTCAGCGCGCCCTCGTAGTCGAGCAGCAGCGCCTCGTGCGAGGCGTAGAACTCGACGGCCTTGAACTCGGCCGGGTCGGTGCCACAGGCCTTCATGAAGTTCAGCGCGTTGTCGATCTCCCGCGCGAGCTGCTCGTAGCGCTGCCCGGACGGGGAGGACTTCACGAAGTCCTGGTTCCAGGCGTGCACCTGGCGCAGGTCGGCGTAACCGCCGGTGGTGAAGGCGCGCACCAGGTTCAGCGTCGAGGCCGACGCGTGGTACATGCGCTTGAGCCGCTCGGGGTCCGGGATCCGGGCCTCTTCGGTGAAGGCGAAGCCGTTGACCGAGTCGCCGCGGTAGGTCGGCAGGGTGATGCCGTCGCGGGTCTCGGTGTCCTTGGAGCGCGGCTTGGAGTACTGGCCCGCGATGCGGCCGACCTTGACGACGGGCACGGAGGCCGCGTACGTCAGGACGGCGCTCATCTGGAGCAGCGTCTTGAGCTTGGCGCGGATGTGGTCGGCGGACACGGCGTCGAAGGCCTCGGCGCAGTCGCCGCCCTGCAGCAGGAACGCCTCGCCCTTGGCGACGGCTCCCAGACGGGCGCGCAGCTGGTCGCACTCGCCCGCGAAGACGAGCGGAGGATACGACTCGAGGTCCGCGACGACAGCGCGCAGAGCCTCGGCATCGGGGTACGAAGGCTGCTGCGCCGCGGGAAGGTCTCGCCAGGTCGCCTTGGCGGCGGGGGCTTGGGTTTCAGCGTTCACGGTCACCTCGTACACATTACGGTGTCATTCGTCCTGTCCAGCCTTGCGACCATCTGGTGAGACGGCCGGGCTCGAAGGCCGACGGGGCCCAGAAATTCGGAATCCATGGTTCATTTCGCACCACGAGACGCGTCCAGCGCCCGGGGCACGGTCTGGGCTAAGGTGCGCACCATGCACGCGCACACGAACCAGGACTGGTGGTGGCCCGCTTCCGGCGGCCCACTCCTCGCGCGTACGTAAAACGACACGACCGACGCGAAGGCCGCCCCGAGGGGCGGCCTTCCGTGTTTCGCGCGGAGACCAGGGGCCGCTCCTCCCACCGGAAGGACGCCGCTCCGAATGAACCTCAGCCGACTGCTCGACGACTCCTGCCCGCCGTTCGCCCTGCTGCGCCGGCGGACCCCCGGCCGCGACCACGACACCGTGGAGGTGCTCCTGGGCCCGGTCCACGAGGCCGAGCGCCTCGCCGACCTGCCCGTCCGGGAACTGCCCACCCTCGCCCTGGTCCCCTTCCGGCAGATCCGGGAGCGCGGATTCGACGTGCGCGACGACGGCACGCCGCTGAGCGTGCTGGTCGCCGAGGAGGCGTACGAGATCCCGCTCCCGGAGGCGCTGGCCGGGCTGCCCGCGCACGCCGTACGCGTCGACGGGGGCGGCTTCGACGTGCCCGACGAGGAGTACGCGGCCACGGTCGAGCGGGTCATCGAGGACGAGATCGGCCGCGGGGAGGGCGCCAACTTCGTCATCCGGCGCACCTATGGGGGCCGGATCGACGGCTTCGGGCGGGCGGACGCCCTGGCCCTGTTCCGGCGGCTGCTGGAGGGCGAGCGGGGCGCGTACTGGACGTACGTCGTCCACACCGGCGACCGCACCCTGGTGGGGGCCAGCCCCGAGGTCCACGTGCGGATGGCCGGCGGGACCGTCGTGATGAACCCGATCAGCGGGACGTACCGCTATCCCGCGGGCGGTCCCACCGTGGACTCCCTGCTCTCCTTCCTCGGCGACCGCAAGGAGACCGAGGAGCTGTCGATGGTGGTCGACGAGGAACTCAAGATGATGTGCACGGTCGGCGACATGGGCGGGGTGGTCGTCGGACCGCGGCTGAAGGAGATGTCCCACCTCGCGCACACCGAGTACGAGCTGCGCGGCCGGTCCTCGCTGGACGTGCGGGAGGTGCTGCGGGAGACCATGTTCGCGGCGACGGTGACCGGCTCGCCGGTGCAGAACGCCTGCCGGGTGATCGAGCGGTACGAGGCCGGGGGCCGCGGCTACTACGCCGGGGCCCTGGCCCTGCTGGGCGTCGACTCCACGGGCGGGCAGACCCTCGACTCCCCCATCCTGATCCGCACCGCCGACATCGACGGGGACGGGGTGCTGCGGGTGCCGGTCGGCGCCACGCTGGTGCGCCACTCCGATCCGGCCGGCGAGGTGGCGGAGACGCACGCCAAGGCCGCCGGGGTGCTGGCGGCGCTCGGGGTCCGGGCGGCGGCGCCCCGGCCGGCCTTCGAGGGGGCGCGGCTGGCGGACGATCCGCGGGTGCAGGCGGCCCTGGCGGCCCGGCGGGCGGACCTGGCCCCCTTCTGGCTGCGGATGCAGGAGCAGCCGGCCGCGCCGACCGGGCACGCGCTGGTGGTGGACGGCGAGGACACCTTCACCGCGATGCTGGCCCACGTGTTGCGGGCGGCCGGGCTGGAGGTGACCGTACGCCGCTACGACGATCCCGGGCTGCGGGCGGCGGCCCTGGCGTGGGAGGGCCCGATCCTGCTGGGCCCTGGCCCGGGGAACCCCGCCGACGCGGCCGACCCGAAGATGCGGATGCTGCGCCGGCTGGCCGCGGATCTCCTGGCGGGGCACCGGCACGGCCTGCTGGGGGTCTGCCTGGGCCACGAGCTGCTGGCGGCGGAGCTGGGGCTGCCGCTGGTGCGCAAGGCGGAGCCGGCGCAGGGGGCGCAGACGCGGATCGACCTGTTCGGGGCGCAGGAGGTGGTCGGCTTCTACAACACCTACACCGCGCGGTGCGATGCCGGAGCCGAGCCCGCGGGGGTGGAGGTCGCCCGTGACCCGGACACGGGCGAGGTCCACGCCCTTCGCTCCGCCGCGGGGGGCTTCGCGGGGGTCCAGTTCCACCCGGAGTCGGTCCTCACCCTCCGCGGCGCCGGCCTGCTGCGCGAGCTGGTGGAGGGGGTCCGGGCGGGCGCCCCGGCCTAGCCCCGGCCCCGGCGTCAGGAGGGCACGAGGGTGTTCTCCGAGCGCCGGCCGGCCAGGTAGTCGGCGACGTTGGCGACCGTGGTGTCGATGATCTGGCCCACCGCGTCCGCCGTGTAATACGCCTGGTGCGAGGTCACCACCACGTGCGGGAACGTGACGAGCCGGGCCAGGGTGTCGTCCTCGACGGCCTCCAGGGACTTGTCCAGGAAGAACACCCCGGCCTCGGCCTCGTACACGTCGAGCCCGACGCCCGCGAACCGTCCGGCCCGCAGCTCCGCGACCAGCGCGTCCGCGTCGACCAGCCCGCCGCGGCTGGAGTTCACCAGGATCGCGTCGTCCCGCATCAGCCGCAGCGCCGCCGAGTCGATGATGTGGTGGGTGGACTCCAGCAGCGGTACGTGCAGGCTGATCAGGTCCGAGGACGCGAGCAGCTCGTCCTTGTCCACGTACTTCATGCCGAGCTCCACGCAGGCCGGGTTCTGCGCGATGTCCCAGCCGAGCAGGTTCATCCCGAAGCCGTGCGCGATCCGGGTGAACGCCTCACCGATCTTGCCGGTGCCGAGCACGCCCACCGTGCGGCCGCGCATGTCCCGGCCCATCAGCCCGTTCAGCCGGAAGTCGAAGTCCCGGGTCCGGTTCGAGGCCCGGACGATGCGCCGGTTCACGGCCAGCGCCAGGGCCCACGCGAACTCGGCCACCGAGTAGGGCGAATAGGAGGAGACGCGGCTGACCGTCATGCCCAGCTGCCGGGCCGTGTCCAGGTCGATGTTGTTGAAGCCCGTGGAGCGCTGGGCGATCAGCTTCGTCCCGCCCGCCGCGAGGGTCCGCAGCACCCGGCCGCCCAGGTCCGCGTTCACGCTGGAGGAGACGATCTCGTACCCGGCCGCGATGGGAGCGGTGTCCTCGCTCAGGAACACGTCGACGCAGCGCACCTCGTGCTGCCCGTCGAAGGCGCGCTCCATGAGCGGCCTCTCGTCGGCGGTCACACCGAATGCCAGGATCTCCACACCAGCTCCCGTACTCGCACCCCATGGGTCGTTTGTCACCCTACGACCCATGGGTCCGTGTCGCCGCTCAGCCGAAGAACACCCCGACCTCCCGGTACAGCGCCGGGTCCACCGTCTTCAGCTTCGCCGTGGCCTCGGCGATGGGCACCCGCACGATGTCCGTCCCCTTGAGCGCGACCATCTTGCCGAAGTCCCCGTCGCGCACCGCGTCGATCGCGTGCAGCCCGAAGCGGGTCGCCAGCCACCGGTCGAAGGCGCTCGGCGTACCGCCCCGCTGGACGTGCCCGAGCACCGTCGTGCGGGCCTCCTTGCCGGTCCGCGCCTCGATCTCCTTGGCCAGCCACTCGCCGACGCCCGACAGCCGGACGTGCCCGAAGGAGTCCTTGGTGGCGTCCTTCAGGACCAGCTCCCCGTCCGTGGGCATCGCGCCCTCCGCGACCACCACGATCGGCGCGTAGCTCGCCTTGAACCGGGAGGTGACCCAGGCGCACACCTGGTCGATGTCGAAGCGCTGTTCCGGGATGAGGATGACGTTGGCGCCGCCCGCGAGCCCCGAGTGCAGGGCGATCCAGCCGGCGTGCCGGCCCATCACCTCGACGACCAGGACGCGCATGTGCGACTCGGCCGTGGTGTGCAGCCGGTCGATGGCCTCGGTCGCGATGCCGACGGCGGTGTCGAAGCCGAAGGTGTAGTCCGTCGCGGACAGGTCGTTGTCGATGGTCTTGGGCACGCCGACGCAGGCGATGCCGTACTCCTCGTACAGCTTGGCCGCGACCCCGAGGGTGTCCTCGCCGCCGATCGCGATGAGCGCGTCCACCTCGTACTTGGCGAGGTTGTCCTTGATCCGCCGGACCCCGTGCTCCACCTTGAACGGGTTGGTGCGCGAGGAGCCGAGGACGGTGCCGCCCCGGGGCAGGATCCCGCGGACGGCGGGGATGTCCAGGGGGACCGTGGCCCCTTCGACCGCACCCCGCCAGCCGTCCTTGAATCCGATGAACCCGTAGCCGTACTCCTGCTCGCCCTTGCGGACGACGGCCCTGATCACCGCGTTGAGCCCGGGGCAGTCACCGCCGCCGGTCAGCACTCCGACCTTCATGGAATCTCCCTTCGCCATGACGGTCACGCTAGTGGTGACCCAGGTCACAGCGAGAGGTCTGGAAGAGTCAATTCGGGCGGAATTCCGAGGCGTTGCGTACGCCCGTTCACTCGTACGAGGACATAAGTACGACCGACGCCACCGGCTAGACGTCGTCAAGGCCCCGTTCGATCGCGTACCGGACGAGCTCCACGCGGTTGTGCAGCTGGAGTTTGCCCAGGGTGTTCTGGACGTGGTTCTGCACCGTGCGGTGGGAGATGACCAGCCGCTCCGCGATCTGCTTGTACGAGAGCCCCTTGGCCACCAGCCGCAGCACCTCGGTCTCCCGGTCGGTCAGCTGCGGCGCCTTCGCCTCGTCGGAGGCGGCCGGGGCCGGGTCGGTGGCCAGCCGCCGGTACTCGCCGAGCACCAGCCCGGCGAGGCCCGGGGTGAACACCGGGTCGCCGGCCGCCGTGCGGCGGACCGCGTCGATCAGCTCCTGGGCACCGGCGGACTTCAGCAGGTAGCCGGTCGCACCGGACTTCACCGCCTCCAGGACGTCCGCGTGCTCGCCGCTCGCCGACAGGACCAGCACCCGCAGGGCGGGGTTGGCCCCCACCAGCTCCTTGCAGACCTGGACCCCGGGCATGCCGGGGAGGTTGAGGTCGAGGACCAGGACGTGGGGGGTGACGGCGCGGGCCCGGCGCACGGCCTCGGGTCCGTCGCCGGCGGTGGCCACCAGGTCGAAGCCCGCGGCGGCCAGGTCGCGGGCGACCGCGTCCCGCCACATCGGATGGTCGTCGACGACCATCACCTTGATCTCGTGCGGTTCGCTCACTGGGTCCTCCCCCTCGGTACTTTCAGTTCCACCTCGGTGCCCTGTCCGGGGACGGACACCAGCTCGGCGCTGCCGCCGAGATCGCGCAGCCGGCCGCGGATGGACAGGGCCACTCCCATCCGGCCCTCGCCCTCCGCCTGGTCGAGCCTGCCCGCCGCAATGCCCGGGCCGTCGTCCCGGACGGTCACGATCACCTCGTCGCCCCAGTCCTCGAGCAGGATCCAGGCACGGGCCCCTTCCCCGGCGTGCTTGCGCACATTGTCGAGGGCGGCGCCGACAGCCGCGGCCAGCTCCTTCGCCGCGGGCGCCGGCAGCTGCACCGGGCTGCCCGGCTCGGCGAAGCTCACCCGGCACCCGGCGTGCGGTGCGAGCAGCGCGCGCAGGTCCAGCTCGCCCCCGGCCGCGCCGGTTTCGTCCACTTCGTACGCGTCCACCAGCGCGCCCCGCGACTGGTCGCGGGAGACCCGGGAGGGCTGCACCAGCCCGCTGGAGACCAGCGAGCGCAGCGCCACCTCCTGCTCACCGGCCATCCGGCCCAGCTCGGCGGCCTCGCCGCCCATTTCGGCACCGCGCCGCTGGACCATGGCGAGGACCTGGAGGACCCCGTCGTGGATGTCGCGGGCGAGGCGCTCGCGCTCGCGCGTGGCCGCCTCGATCTCCAGGGCGCGGGCGAGGGTGGCCTCACTGGCCCGGGCCACCTCGACGACGTAGCCGATGGCCACGGAGGCGACCCAGACGAGCAGGACGTTGTGCAGGGCGTCCCGGGTGGGGTCGCCGCCGTGGACGGCGATGTTGGCCACGGCCACGAAGGTGGAGGCGACGCACGCCCAGCGCCAGCCGCCCTTGATGGCGAAGGCGAGGACCGAGCCGGCCGTCCAGATGGTGGGCAGGGTGGGGCCGCCGGCCGCGATCCGCTCGTGGGTGTCGGCGAGCGGGGTGAGCAGGATCCCGACGAGGGCGACGGTGAGGTCGACGCCGAGGAACCGCTTGGTGCAGCTGGCGGCGTTCGCCACCTTGCCGTGGGTGGCCAGGGTCCAGACCGCGAGGACGGCGAGGTAGCCGACCGCGATCCCGGGGCGGTCGAACCGCTTGTAGGCGGAACCGAACAGCCCCACGGCGTAGACCATGGTCAGCAGCCGGTACACGGTCAGGGCACGCCAGAGCGGCTGCTCGACCGACATGCGTACGACGCGTTCGCGTTTCGCCATCTCCCCCACCCCCGCGGGCGGTTCGCCCGTCCCTACTCCGTCGCGCCGTCTGCCTTCTCGGCCTTCCCGGCCTTCTCCGCCCTGGCGGCGGCCTTCTCGGCGTCGGCGATCTGGCGCTTGGCCGCGGTGGCGTAGATGTCCACGTACTCCTGGCCGGAAAGCTTCATGATCTCGTACATGACCTCGTCGGTCACCGAGCGGAGGATGAAGCGGTCGCCGTCCATGCCGTGGTAGCGGCTGAAGTCCAGCGGCTTGCCGATCCGGATGCCCGGGCGCATCAGCTTGGGGACCACCTTGCCGGGCGGCTGGATCTTCTCGGTGTCGATCATCGCCACCGGGATCACGGGGGCGCCGGTGGCGAGGGCCACGCGGGCCAGGCCGCCGGGCTTGCCGCGGTAGAGCCGGCCGTCGGGTGAACGCGTCCCCTCGGGGTAAATACCGAACAGCTCCCCCCGCTCGATGACGTCGATGCCGCTCTTGATGGCGGCCTCACCGGCCCCGCGCGCACCGGAGCGGTCCACCGGCAGCTGGCCGACACCCTTGAAGAAGGCGGCCGTCAGCTTGCCCTTGACGCCCGGGGAGGTGAAGTACTCCGCCTTCGCGATGAAGGTGACCTTCCGGTCCAGTACGGCCGGGAGGAAGAAGGAGTCGGAGAAGGAAAGGTGGTTGCTCGCGAGGATCGCCGGCCCCTCCGCGGGAATGTTCTCGAGGCCCTCCACCCACGGCCTGAAGGCGAGCTTCAGGGAACCGCCGATGGAGAACTTCATTGCGCCGTAGATCAACTCGAAAGCCTTCCTGTGTCTGTCGATCAGACCATATCCCCTGGCTCTCCCGGCAGCGGCCCGACGGCCCTGGTCGGTGTCACCCCGGTCGCGTACGGTGAAGTCACACAGAGCAACGCACCCACCTGATGTACATCATGATCAAGGAGACCCTGGTGCCCGTCCTCCCTGGAGCCGAGCCGTTCCGCCACGAGGGCGGAGAGGTCGGAGTCCTTCTCTGCCACGGCTTCACCGGTTCCCCGCAGTCGCTGCGTCCCTGGGCCGAGTATCTCGCCGGGAAGGGGCTCACGGTGTCGCTGCCGCTGCTGCCCGGGCACGGGACGCGCTGGCAGGACATGCAGCTCACGGGCTGGCAGGACTGGTACGCCGAGGTGGACCGGGCGCTGCGGGAGCTGCTGGACCGGTGCGAGCAGGTGTTCGTCTTCGGCCTGTCCATGGGCGGCGCGCTGACCCTGCGGCTGGCGGCCAAGTTCGGGGACGCCATCAGCGGCATCGTCCTGGTCAATCCGGCCAACAAGGTGCACGACCCGCTGGCCTTCGCCCTGCCGGTGGCCCAGCACTTCATCCGGTCGACGGCGGGCATCGCGAGCGACATCGCGAAGCCGGGGTCGGACGAGGTCGGCTACGACCGGGTTCCGACGCGGGCCGCGCACTCGCTGCGGAAGTTCTTCCAGCTGGTGGACGTCGATCTGCCGCAGGTCACGCAGCCCGTGCTGCTGCTGCACAGCCCGCAGGACCATGTCGTACCGCCGGCCGACTCGGCGCGGATCCTGGCGCGGATCTCGTCCACCGATGTCACCGAGACCCTGCTGGAACAGAGCTACCACGTCGCGACGTTGGACCATGACGCGGAGCGGATCTTCGCGGACAGCTATGCGTTCGTCGGCCGACTGGCGGAGAGCGTGGGCAGGGAGGGGGCGCAGGCGGGTGGCTGAGCACGAGGAGCAGTCGGGCGGGGTTCCGCCGCTGGACGAGGAAGCGGCGTGGGCGGCGATCGTCGCCGGGTACGGGCAGGAGCCGCCGGACCCGCCGGGGGCCCGGCCGTTCAAGCCGATCGAGAACCTCCTGCTGCCCGAGGAGGACGTGAAGCCGCTGCCGCCGGAGCCGGAGGCCGCGGCGGGGTCCGAGCCCGAGCCCAGACCTGAGCCCGGGCCTGAGCCGAAGCCCGAGCCAAAGCCGGATCCGGAGCCCCCGGCCGCGCTGGGCAGCTCGGTGGTCTTCGCCCCGGGCGTCGGCACGCCGGCCCCGGGCCCGCGTGACCACTCGCTCGCGGAGCCGGCGGACGAGGGCCACTTCGTCCCCCCGGAGCCGGAGCTCCCGGAGGCGGACACCACGTCGAAGTTCGCCTGGCTGGCGGTCGTCGGCGGCCCGGTGCTGCTGCTCCTGGCGGTGCTGTTGCAGTGGGAGATGACCTGGTGGCTGACGACCCTCGGCATCGGCGGCTTCCTGGGCGGCTTCGCGACGCTGGTCGCGCGCATGGCACAGGGCGACGACGATGACGACGACCCGGGCCGCGGAGCCGTGGTCTAGGGCTCGCCCCACCGCGCCTCAATCGCCGGCACGATCCAGCCCCGCCGGCGTTTGAGGCGCTGGGGGCACCCCCGGCGGTAGCCGGGGGAGGGTCCGGGGGCAGAGCCCCCGGCAGCGGCGCCGCAGCTTTGACCGCAGGGCTACCGCGCAGCGTCGAGGCGGAGGGCCGCCAGGACCGGGAGGTGGTCCGTGGCCGCCAGAAGGTCCGCGGCCGCCACGCCGGGCAGCCCCGCAGGGACACCGCAGCCCAGCACCTCCACCCCTTTCGTCGCGAAGATCCCGTCGATGCGCAGGCCCGGCGCCGCCGCCGGGAAGGTCGTTTCCCCGCCCCACGGGGCCACCGACCAGCAGTCCTGCAGTGTTCCCGCGAGCTGACCGAAGGCCGGCCCGTCCGGGCCCTCGTTCACGTCGCCGGCGACGATCCCGTACGGGGTGTCCAGCGCCCCGACCCGGTCCAGGAGGAGATCCGCCTGGGCCCGGCGTTCCGTCCGGTCCAGGGACAGGTGCGCGCAGACCAGGCCCGCCCGGGCGCCGCCGATCCGGACCACCGCCGTCGCGAAGCCCCGCCGGTGCAGGCCGGGGGTGCGCGGCAGCAGCACGTCCTCGGTCCGCTCCACGAAGACCCGCAGCGAGGACAGCAGCAGCGGCCCGGCCGCCGTCGCGCCGCCGCCCAGCACCACCAGGTCACACTTCGCGGCCAGCCTCGCCGCGTGTTTGCGCCAGCGGAAGAACCGCGGCGCCTCCTGTACGAACACGAGGTCCGGTGCGCAGGCCCGGATCACCCGGGCCAGCGCCTCCTCGTCGTCGCGCAGCGAGCGGATGTTGTAGGTGAGTACCCGGATCACGGCAGAACCGTCGGGCTCCGTACGGGACTTCGGCAGCGAGGGCAGCAACTGGTCCATCCCCGCAAGATATGCGGCCGCCCGCCGCTCCCCCAAGGGGCGCGGCGGGCGGCCACGTACGAGGAGGAGGCGTCAGCCCTGGCGCGCCAGGTCCGCCGCGCCCACGAGCCCGGCCTTTCCGCCCAGCTGGGCGGCCAGTACCTGCGCGTGGGGACGCCAGGAGCCGCCGACGAGCCAGCGCTTGAAGGACTTGCGGATCGGGTCGAGGACCAGGTCGCCCTCGTCCGAGACCCCGCCGCCGACGATGAACGCCGACGGGTCGAAGAGCGAGGCCAGGTCGGCCAGGCCGGCGCCGGCCCAGCGGGCCAGCTCGCGGAAGGAGTCGATGGCCACCAGGTCGCCCTGCCGCGCGGCCTGGCTGATGTGCTTGCCCTCGATGCCCTCGGGGGTGCCGTCGCCGAGGGCGAGCAGGATCGTCGCGTTCTCGGGGGTGGCGTTGGCGCGCTGCTTCGCGTAGCGGACGAGCGCGCGCCCGGAGGCGTACTGCTCCCAGCAGCCCTGGCTGCCGCAGCCGCACAGCAGGCCGTCCGGTACGACCCGGATGTGGCCGAATTCGGCGGCGACGCCGAAGCGTCCGCGGCGCAGCTTGTTGCCGATGATGATGCCGCCGCCGAGGCCGGTGCCGAGCGTGATGCAGATGACGTCGTCGTGGCCCTGGCCGGCACCGAAGCGGTACTCGCCCCAGGCCGCGCAGTTCGCGTCGTTCTCCACCACGACGGGCAGGCCGATGCGCTGCTCGACCTTGTCCTTGAGCGGCTCGTGGCGCCAGTTGATGTTCGGCGCGAAGAGCACGGTCGCGCGCTTGTCGTCCACGTATCCGGCGGCGCCGATGCCCACCGCGTCGATCTTGTGGTTGCTGCTGACTTCGGAGACGGCGGCGCAGATGGCCTCCGTCACTCCGTCCGCGGTAGGCGGGGTGGGCACCTTGTACGTCTCACGGATGGTGCCCTCTTCGTCGACCACGCCGGCCGCGATCTTCGTGCCGCCGATGTCGACGCCGATGGTGAGTCCCATTAGTCCCTCGGTTTCCGGTCAAACCCCGCCACGGCCCACCGTACCCGAGGGCGGAGGGCCTTCAGTCGAGATCGATCCGCTCGGCGGGGCCGTCACCAGGGCCCTCGTCGCGGGGATCGCGCTCGCCGGGCGCCTGCCGGGGGGCCGGGGGCTCGCCGCGCGTCCAGCGGCGTTCGTGGCCCTCGACCGCCGAGCGGTAGGCGGCGAGCAGCTCGGATCCGGCGGCCGCGAGGTGGTCGAAGACCTCGGGGTTGCGCTCGATGACGGGCTTGGCGGCGGTCTTCGCCTGGTTGACGAACTGGCGCACGGCGCCCTGGGCCGCGCTGCCGACGAGGGGGTTGTTCAGGCCGGACACCTTGTCGGCGACGGCCTCGAAGAGCTTGAACAGCTCCTCGGCGGCGGTCCCGGGGCCCTGGCCCCCCGCCCCGCCCTGCCCGCGCAGGCGCTCCTTCTCGGCGGCGAGGTCCTCGGCGCAGGCCTTGGCCCAGGCGTCGTCGTCGGTGGGGCGGTCGGTGGCCTCGCTCATGGCGGACTCCTGCGGCGGCTGCGGTGTGCGGTAGTGGCTACCTTCGACGGTACCCGAACGGCGGTACACGGATCAGGACGTGCGGGGCCACAGACCGGGATCCGGGGTGAAGCGGATGCGCAGCGCGTCCTCGGCCAGGGCGGCTCCGGAGACGGTGCAGCGGCGCAGCGCGGCGGGCAGGGGAACGATCCTCCGGTACGGGCCCACGGTGATCAGCAGCTCGTCGCCGCGGCGGATCAGGTCGAGTTCGCGCTTGTGCGCACCGGGCAGCGGGACCACCCAGACGAGCACTCCGTCCTCGGCGAGCCGGTCCTCGACCGTCCAGGCCCGGCGGGGTGCGGGCCGCTGCGGGGCGAGTCCGTCGGCGGCGAGCAGGTCCAGGTCCTGCGGGCCGCGCGGGTCCCGTCCGAGGTGGCCGAGCCGGACCACGGGAACCTCCCCGGCCCACGCGGAGGCGTACTTCTCCTGCTGGGCGGCGAGCCCGGCGAGCCAGGGGTCGACGGAGCCCTCGGGCAGGAGGCGGTTGGCGACGACCGCGGAGACGGGCAGCTGCTGGAGGGCGAGCCCGAGCCGGCCGGGGCGGATCGCGTCGGCGGCGGCCGGTCCCGGTTCGGCGACCAGCCGGACTTCGGTGGTGTCGGCCTCGATGACGGCCTGGACCGCGGCGAGCTCCTCGTCCCACCGGGCGGCGGTCTCGTAGAGCCACTGCGCGGGCATGGGCACGCCGGCCAGCTGGGCCAGTACGGGCCGCAGGGCGCGGGCGGCCTGCCGCTCGGCGGGGAGCAGCCGGGCGAGGTAGCGGCGCAGCTGCGCGGGGAGGGCGAGGGCGGCCAGGGCCTGGTGCAGCGGGGGCAGGTCGACGACGACGAGGTCGCAGTCCGGCGCGGCGGCGGCCCGCCGCAGGGCGCGCAGCAGCGCGAACTGCTCGGCGCCGGGCAGTTCGGTGAGTTCCTCGGCGCCCAGCGGCCGGGCCCCGACCATCCCGAGGAGGGCGGATCCGCGCTCCTGGAGGGCGACGAGTTCCTCCCGGAACTCCTCGCCGGAGTCCACCCGGGCCACCCGGATCCCGCCCGCCACCGGGACGGCCGGCAGTCCGGGGGCGGCCTCGGCGGGCTCCCCCACCGGTTCCCCGGTCAGGGCGGAGAGCGGGTCTCCGACGTCGCCGGACAGCAGCAGCACCCGCCGCCCCTGCCGGGCCGCGGCGCGGGCGGTGGCCGCGGCCACGGTGGTCCGTCCGGCCCCGCCGGGGCCGGTGATCAGCACGGTGTGCACGGTGTTCAGGGCCTCGGTCTCAGCCGGTCGATTCGACGCGCTTCTTCAGGCCGGCCAGAGCGCGGTCGATGATGACCTTCTCGGCCTTGCGCTTGATCATGCCGAGCATGGGGATCTTGACGTCCACGGTCAGCTGGTAGGTGACCTCGGTGCGCTTGCCGCCTTCCAGCGGTGCCAGCCGGTACGAGCCGTCCAGCTGGCGCAGCATCTGCGACTTGTCCAGCGTCCAGCTGACCTCGTCCTCGCCCTTCCAGGTGTAGGACAGGGTGTGGTCGTCCTTGATCGCGCCCGCGTCGAGCAGCAGCCGGACCTTTTCGGCCCGGCCGTCGGCGTCGGCGGCCATCACCTCGGCCTCCTTCACCTCGCCCGTCCACTCCGGGTAACGCGCGAAGTCGGCGATCACGGCCATCACGTCGGCCGGCGAGGCGTCGATCGTGATGCTTGAGCTGGTGTGTTCCGCCATCGCGGTCGCTCCTCCGGGGTGGGGTACCTCCCAGCGGCAGCTGGGGGATGGATTCGAGGAAGTGTGCGGCCTTCGGCCGCCGCCCGAAGGCTACCGTGCGTGCGGAGCTCACCACTCCAGGGCCCAGGGCCTGCCGGTGGCCGCGAAATGCCCGACGTTCACGCACTCGGTGGCGCCGATCCTCATCCGCCGGGCCAGCGGCTGGTGGACGTGCCCGAAGAGGGCGTAGCGGGGGCGGGTGCGCCGGATGGCGGCCAGCAGGGCCTCGCTGCCGCGTTCGAAACGGCGCGCGACCGTGTCGTAGCAGAGCTCCGGCACCTCCGGCGGGATGTGCGAGCACAGGACGTCCACCTCGCCCAGCGCCTCCACCTTGGCGGCGTACTCCTCGACGTCCACCTCGTACGGGGTCCTCATCGGGGAGGGCAGGCCGCCGCCGACGAAGCCGAAGACCCGGCCGCCGATCTCCACGCGCTGCCCGTCGAGCACGGTGAGGCCGGGTCGGTCGGCGTACTCCGGCCACAGGGCCGGGATGTCGACGTTGCCGTAGGTCGCGTACGTCGGGGTGGGGAAGGCCGCGAACATCTGTGCGTACTGGCGGCGGACGGCGCCCTCGATGAGCCGCTCCCGGTCCAGCCCCGCCCACAGCTGCCGCCCGAAGGCGTGGGCCTCCGCGAAGCGGCGCGCGGTGCGCAGTTCGACGATCCGGTCGGCGTTCTCGACGCCGAACAGGTCTGGGAAGATCCCGCGCGAGTGGTCGGCGTAGTCGAGGAAGAGGACGAGGTCGCCGAGGCAGATCAGCGCGTCGGCGCCGTCCCCCGCCCTGGCGAGGGCCTCGGAGTTGCCGTGCACGTCGCTCACGACGTGGACCCGGGTGCGGGCCGCGTCGCGGAGCCCGGTGCGGCTCGATCCGCTCGTGCCCGACGTCCGGTCCCGCATGCTGCCACCCATGCGGCCACCCTAGGGCGGCGCGGTGAAGACGGGGTAGAGGGGGTGCCAGATGCAGCCGGACCTGCGGTTACTTCCAAGTCGCCGACGGGGTCGACTACTGTCGGCTCGAAAAGGCCGTGTTGTGTGACGCAGGGAACATCTGGCCGGTTCCCTCTATCCGGAACCCACTACCGGTGGGTAACGTCCGGTCGGTCCACATGGTGGCGATGGCGCCCAGAGGAGCAGCAGTCTTGCGCGAGTTCAGCCTTCCGGCCCTGTACGAGGTCCCGTCGGACGGGAACCTGACGGATCTCATCCGCCGCAATGCCTCGCAGCATCCCGACACCGCCGTCATGAGCCGCAAGGTGGACGGCCGGTGGCAGGACGTGACCGCGACCGAATTCCTGGCCGAGGTCCGGGCCGCGGCCAAGGGCCTGATCGCGGCGGGCATCCGCCCCGGCGACCGGGTCGCCCTGATCTCCCGCACCCGCTACGAGTGGGTGCTGATCGACTTCGCGATCTGGACGGCGGGCGGCGTCACCGTCCCGGTGTACGAGACCAGCTCGCCCGAGCAGATCCAGTGGATCCTCGGCGACTCCGGCGCCGTCGCAGCGGTCGTCGAGAGCCCCGGGCACAGCGCGGCCGTGGCCTCGCTGCGCGACCGGCTGCCGGAACTGCGCGAGGTCTGGGAGCTCGAGCAGGGCGCCCTCGAAGCGCTGAAGAGCGCGGGCGCCGCGATCACCGACGCCGAGGTCGACGAGCGCAGCAGCCTGGCGTGCGCCGACGACCCGGCCACCATCGTCTACACCTCGGGCACCACCGGCCGCCCCAAGGGCTGTGTGCTGAGCCACCGCAACTTCTTCGCCGAGTGCGGCAACGCCGTGGAGCGGCTGAAGCCGCTGTTCAAGACCGGCGAGTGCTCGGTCCTGCTGTTCCTCCCGGCGGCGCACGTCTTCGGCCGCCTGGTGGAGGTGGCGGCCGTGCTGGCGCCGATCCGGCTGGGCTGCGTACCGGACATCAAGAACCTCACCGACGAGCTGCAGTCCTTCCGGCCCACCCTGATCCTCGGTGTGCCGCGCGTCTTCGAGAAGGTCTACAACTCGGCGCGCGCCAAGGCGCAGGCCGACGGCAAGGGCAAGATCTTCGACGCCGCAGCCGAGACGGCGATCGCGTACAGCCGGGCACTGGACACCCCGCGCGGGCCGTCCTTCGGCCTGAAGCTCAAGCACAAGATCTTCACCAAGCTCGTCTACAGCAAGCTGCACGCGGTCCTCGGCGGGCGCGGCGAGTACGCGATCTCCGGCGGAGCGCCGCTGGGCGAGCGGCTCGGGCACTTCTTCCGCGGCATCGGCTTCACGGTGCTGGAGGGCTACGGCCTGACGGAGTCCTGCGCGGCGACGACCTTCAACCCGTGGGACAAGCAGAAGATCGGTACGGTCGGCCAGCCCATGCCGGGCTCCGTGGTGCGCATCGCGGACGACGGCGAGGTGCTGCTGCACGGCGAGCAGATCTTCACCGGCTACTGGAAGAACGAGACCGCGACCGCCGAGGCCCTGACCGACGGCTGGTTCCACACCGGTGACGTCGGCACCCTCGACGAGGACGGCTACCTGACGATCACCGGGCGCAAGAAGGAGCTGATCGTCACCGCGGGCGGCAAGAACGTCGCACCCGCCGTGATCGAGGACCGGATCCGGGCGCACGCGCTGGTCGCGGAGTGCATGGTCGTCGGCGACGGGCGGCCGTTCGTGGCCGCGCTGGTCACCATCGACGAGGAGTTCCTCGGCCGGTGGGCCGCGGAGAACGGCAAGCCGGCGGGTGTGACGGCGGCGCAGCTGCGCGACGACGCGGAGCTGAACGCCGCCGTCCAGAAGGCCGTCGACGACGGCAACGCGGCGGTTTCCAAGGCGGAATCGGTGCGGAAATTCCGCATTCTGCCCTCCCAGTTCACGGAGGAGTCGGGCCACATCACGCCGTCGCTGAAGCTCAAGCGGAATGTGGTCGCGAAGGACTTCGCGGACGAGATCGAAGCCCTGTACCGCGGTTAGCAGGCCTGGCCGGGGCTAGTCCTCGGCCAGGATCCGGGCCATGTTCCGCTCGGCGAGGGCGGTGACGGTCACGAACGGGTTCACGCCGAGCGAGCCGGGGATCAGGGAGCTGTCGACCACGTACAGCCCCTGGTAGCCCTTGGCCCGGCCGTACAGGTCGGTCGCCTCGCCGAGGACGCAGCCGCCGAGCGGGTGGTACGTGAAGTTGTCGGCGAAGGCCTTGTTGTCGCCGAAGAGGTCGTACCGGTACATCGTGACGTTCCGCCGGTTGATGCGGTCGAAGAGGTTCTTCGCCGCGTTCACCGAGGGCGTGTTCTGGTCCCGCCGCCAGTTCAGGCGGGCCGAGTCGGTGGCGGCGTCGTACGTGAAGTGCCCGCGCTCGGGGTTCTTGGTGATGGCCAGGTACATCGAGATCCAGTGCTCGATCCCCATCGGGAGCGGGGCGATCTCGGCGAAGACCGGGTTCGCGGCGTTGTCCCAGTCGTCGATGCCCAGGGCGGGCATGGTGGCCTGGTTGCAGCCGACGGTGTCCCACAGGTGGTTGGCGCGGGCCGTCATGACGTTGCCGTTGTGGCCCCAGCCGAGCCCGACCCGGTCGCTGAGCGCGGGCAGCGTCCCGGTCTCGCGGGCGCGCAGCAGGATCTCGGTGGTGCCGAGGCTCCCGGCGCCCAGGAAGAGCCGCCGGCAGCCGAGTTCGCGGACCTGGGTGACCCGGCCGGCGAGGTCGCTGGTCCGCACGGTGAGGACGTAGCCGCCGTCCGGGTCCTGCCGTACGCCGACCACGCGCTGCATGGTCTCGATGGTGACGTTCCCGGTGCCGATCGCGGCCGCGAGGTAGGTCTTGTCGACGCTCTTCTTGCCGTGGTTGTTGCCGTAGATGACCTCTCCGGCGAGGGCCGACCGGGTGGCGGTGCCGGCCGCCTCGCGCCGCATGTGGGCGAAGTCGTAGACGTTGGGGACGAAGACGGTCTTCAGGCCGGTGTTGTGGGCGTGCCTGCGGGAGATCCGGGCGAAGCGGTACCACTCGGTGGACTCGAACCAGGCGGGGTCGATGTCGTTGACGCCGAGCATGGCGCGGGCGCGGGGGTAGTAGGTGCCGTACATCTCGCCGGCGTCGACCCCGGGCAGCACCTCGGAGAAGTACGCCCTTCGCGGAGTCGGCGCCATGCCCCCGTTCACGAGCGACCCTCCTCCCACGCCGCGGCCGACGTACACGGACATGTCGCCGTAGTTCACGCGGTCGAGTACGCCGGGGTACGGGCTGATGTCGCGGTTGACCACGTCGAGCCAGAGGAATTGGGCGAGCGGGGCCTCGGTGCGCGTGCGGAACCACATGGAGCGCTGGTCGGGCGCGGAGGTGGAGGGGAAGACCTTGCCGTCGGGCCCGGGGGTGTCCCAGAGCCGGCCCATCTCGAGGACGACGGTGCGGATGCCGGCCTGGCCCAGGCGCAGGGCGGCGACCGCCGCGCCGTAGCCGGAGCCTACGACGACGGCGGGTGCGTACGGGGCCGCGGCCGGCTCGGCGGCCGAGGCGGAGGCCAGGCCGATCCTCGTGAAGCCGAGGGCGGCGGCGGTCTGCAGGGCGCCGAGTCCCAGGACGTGACGGCGCGTCAGATTGGGTGTCATGGCCGCATGATGGGCGGAATCCACCCTTCCACCCATACGCCGCACAGCCAGACATCTGAGAGACAGTCAGCCGTGGCTGCCGGACCGGACCGTGCGGCGGCCCCGCCGGAACCACCGCCGTCAGGGGCTCGGGGCGGCGCCGCGGTCAGAGCAGATCGCGCAGGCGGTCCGCCAGGAGGTCCCAGCGCCAGCGTTCCTCGACCCAGGCACGGCCGCGCTCGCCCATGCGGGCCCGCAGGGCCGGGTCCTGCAGCAGGGCCACCAGGCGATCCGCCGCCTCGTCCGGGGCGCCGCCCCGGACGACCCAGCCCGTCTCCCCGTCCAGCACCGCGTCGGGCGCTCCGCCCGAGTCGCCCGCGACCACCGGCAGGCCCGTCGCCGAAGCCTCCAGGTAGACGATCCCGAGCCCCTCGACGTCCAGCCCGCCCCGCCGGGTCCGGCACGGCATGGCGAAGACGTCTCCGGCCCCGTAATGGGCGGGCAGCTCGGACCACGGGACCGCTCCGGTGAAGACCACCGCGTCCCCGACACCCGTGGAAGCCGCCAGCGCCCGCAGGTCGGACTCGTACGGCCCGCCTCCCACGATCAGCAGCACCGCGTCCGGCACCGCCGCCAGGATCCGCGGCATCGCCTCGATCAGCGTGTCCTGCCCCTTGCGCGGCACGAGCCGCGACACGCACACCACCACCGGCCGGTCGGTCAGCCCGAGCCGTGCCCGGACCTCCACCCCGCCCGACTCCGGGTGGAACGTCTTCTCGTCCACCCCCGGGGGCAGCTGCACCATCCGCGCCGCCGCCGGCTCGGTGACCGCCGAGGCGATCCGCGAGCGCGTGTACTCCCCCAGGTAGGTCAGCGTGTCGGTGCCCTCGCCGATCCGCCGCAGCAATTGCCGCGCCGCCGGCAGCTGGGCCCAGCCCGCCTCGTGCCCGTGCGTGGTCGCCACGATCCGCTTGGCCCCGGCCCGCCGCAGCGCCGGGCCCATCAGCCCGAGCGGGGCGGCCGCCCCGAACCACACGGACTCGCAGCCGTGTTCGCGCAGCAGGCCCACCGCCCGACGCGTCACGCGCGGGGTCGGCAGCAGCATGGTCGTGCGGTCGCGCACCACCTGGAAGGGCTGCTCGGCGTCGAAGGCCGCGGTGGCCTCGCGGCCCTCCGCGCTGTGCTTCCACGTGGAGGCGTACACGACGACCCGGTCGGGATCCAGCCGCAGCGCCATGTTGTGCAGGAAGGCCTGGATGCCGCCCGGTCGCGGGGGGAAGTCGTTGGTCACGATCAGCGTCTTGTGCATTGCCTGCCGACAGTACCGGACGTGCGCGGCGCTCAGCGGAGCCAGCCGCGCAGGGCCTCCTGCCAGGCCTTCGTCAGCTCCGCCGGGTCCACGCCCAGCGCCTCGTCCAGCGCCGTCGCCAGCGGCTCGCGGCCCGCCCGCTCGTACAGGTCGGCCAGCGCCTCCTCGCCCCACTTCTCGGCGATCAGCCGGCAGGCCAGCCACGCGCCCTCGTACGCCCGGGCCAGCGCCTCCGGATCGCCGCCGAAGGCGAAGGCCTCGGTCGCGGGCAGCGCCGCCGGCACCTCGCCGCGCCGCACGGCCCGGCCCAGCGCCGGCGCGCCCTGCTCCGGTGTGGTGGGGCCGCCGCGGTACGCCGCCCATTCCGCGAAGCCCTCGGAGAGCCACAGCGGCGTCGAGGCGGTGGTCGCCGCGCGGGTGGCCACGTGGGTGACCTCGTGGGTCAGGACGATCCGCCGGCCCGCCTCGCCCAGCTCGGCGTACCCCGCCGGGTTGACCACCACCCGGTCCGCGGGAGCGGGTCCCGCGCCCACCCGGCCGGTGGTGACGGCGCCCATGCCCCGGTACGCGTCGGCCGTCCCGCCCAGCAGCTCCGCCATCCGCTCCAGCGACCCCGGGACCAGCACCACCACCCGCCCCGCCCACGGCCGGGGCCAGGCGGCGCTCGCCGCGGGCACCGCCCGGTCGGCCTCGGCGGCGATGGCCCGCAGGGCGTCCTCGCCCTGCCCGGAGGCGCCCAGCACCAGGGAGTGCGCGCCCCGGACCACCGAGACCGGCCCCTGGTCCCACAGCTGCGGCGGGGCGCCCGCGGCGGGCCGGTCGGCGGTGACCCGCCACGTGCCGCCGTCCCGGTGCAGTTCGAGGGCGCGGGCCGAGCCGGCCGGGGCCGGGTCGTAGCCGGTGAGCCGGTAGCGCAGCTCCGCCCGTACGAGGGCCCGTACGCCGTCCCGCCGCACCGAGGCGACCTCGTACGCCCAGTCCTGGACCGGGATCCCGGCGAGCCGCTCGGGCGGTGTCCGCGCCCACTCGGCCACGGCCCGGCGGACGTCCTGCCCGGCCGTGTCCGCCGGCCGCGCCGCGCAGCCGGCCGCCAGCAGGCACAGCAGGAGCGGCAGTACGCGGACGAGACGACGACCCGGGAGCATCAGCCGATCGTACGCAAGGAGGACCGCCCCGGGGTCAGGGCCTGGTCACCGCCGACACCGGCATCATCCCGACGGGGTCGTAGCGGACCCTGGCCCCGGGGTACGGGGCGTGCACCACCTGGCCGTTGCCGACGTACATGCCGACGTGGCTGGCGTCCGAGCGGTACGTCACCAGGTCGCCCGGGCGGGCCTGCGACAGCGGCACCTGGCGGCCGGCGTGCCGCTGGGCCTGCGAGGTGCGCGGCAGCGAGACCCCGGCCTGCCGGTACGACCAGACCATCAGCCCGGAGCAGTCGAAGCCGGAGGGGCCGGTGGAGCCCCACACGTACGGGCGGCCGACCGCGGCCCGGGCCGCCATCACGGCGGCCGCGGCGCGCCCCGACGAGGGCCCTTCGGGACCCGCGGAGGGCAGGTCGGGCAGCGCGTCAAAGCGGCCGCCCGAGCGGGAGGCGCGCTCGAAATCGGCCCGTTCCTCGGAGGGCATGGCGTTGAGCAGCCGCCGGGCGGCCGCGAGCTTGGCCGTGACGGAGCGCTTGTGCCGGGCCACGTCGGCGCGCAGCGCGTCGAGTTCGGCGAGTTTGCGGGAGGCCTCCCGGCGCTCCTGGCCGAGCCGGCGCTGCTCCTCGCGGAGCTCGTCCAGCTGCCGGGCCTGGCGGCCGGTCAGCCGGTCCAGGGCGGCGGCCTGCTCCAGGTACGCGTCGGGGTTCTCGGCCAGCATCAGGCCGACGGCGGGGTCGATGCCGCCGCTGCGGTACTGGGCCCCGGCGAAGGTGCCGAGGATGCCCCGCATCGTGTTGATGCGCTCCTGGCCGCGGGCGACCGCGTCCTGGGCCCGGTTGACCTCGGCGCGCAGCCGGCCGGCCTTCTCGCCCGCCTCGTTGAAGCGCTCGGTGGCCTGCTCCGCCTCCTCGAAGAGCCGGTCGACCTGGGCGCGGGAGCCCGCTGCGGGGTCCTGCGGCAGGCCGGGGGCGGCGCTCGCAGGTGCGCCCGTCATGGCGACGGCGGCCGTGGCCGCGGCGGCGGTGAGGACGGTGGCCTTCGTGTTCCGGTCGAGGCTGCCGAGCCCGGGCCGGCGATGGGACGCCACGTGAAACCGCTCCCTTCCCAGAGACCGCTCAGGAGTGGCCCGGGTCCGCCCCCCGTGGACGGACGTGTGCCGGGTTACGCGCTGGCAGACAGTAGCCGCGCCACCGGGCACCGACCAACGACCGTCGGCGGGCACGCACGGTGACGCCCCACCGGAGACGCAGGTCACCGGCGGGGCGCGGGGTCAGAGCGGAGCCCTGGAATTCGCCCGGATGGGCGGTGGGCGGCGCGTCAGGAGACGCGGACGCCGAACATGAAGGGCATGTTGTCCATCGACTCGTACTTGATGCCGCCGCGCGGGTTGGAGGCGTGCAGCGTCATGTTGTTGCCGGCGTAGAGGCCGACGTGGTGCAGGTCGTTGTAGAAGAAGACCAGGTCGCCGGGCTGGAGCTGGCTGCGGCTGATGCGGGTGCCGTCGTTCGCCTGGGTGTAGGTGGTGCGGGTGATGCTCACACCGGCCTGCTTGTACGCCCACTGGGTCAGCCCGGAGCAGTCGAAGGCGCTCGGGCCGGTGGCGCCGGAGACGTACGCGCCGCCCAGCTTGGTCTTGGCGGCCGCCAGGGCGGCACCGGCGCGGCCGGAGGCGCTCACGTTGCCGAGGTCGACGCGCTGGCTGTCGCTGCGGCTGGCGCGCGACTCCTCGTCCTTGAGCGCCGCGCGCTCCTGCGCGGTCAGGGTGTTGAGCAGGGCCTGGGCCGCGGCGAGCTTCTCCTGCGAGACCTTCTTCTTCTCGCCGAGCTCCTTGCGGGTGGCGTCGAGGTCGGCGAGCTTGCCGGCGGCCTCCTGGCGCTGCTGCGCGAGGGTGCGCTGCTTGGCCTGGATCTTCTGGACCGCCTCGACCTGCTTGCCGCTCAGGTGCTCCAGGGAGGAGGCCTTGTCGAGGTAGCTGTCGGGGTCCTCGGAGAGGAGCAGGGCGAGCGACTGGTCTATGCCGCCGCTGCGGTACTGCGCGCTCGCCATCGAACCGAGCGTGCCGCGCAGCTCGTTGAGGTCGCCCTGGCCGCGCGCGACCTGGTCCTGGAGCTGCCCGATCTCCTTCTCGAGCTTCTCCTGGCGTTCCTTGGCCCCGTTGAACTTCTCGGTGGCCTGCTCCGCCTCTTCGTAGAGCGCGTCGACCTGGGACTTGACCTCGTCCTTGCTCGGCTTCGCCGGGGCGGCGGTGGCGCCCTGGGTGGAGAGCGCGACGGCCGCGGCCGCGGTGGCGGTCAGTACGGTCACACGAGCGCGGGTCGGCTGCTTGGGTCGACGGTGGGACGCCACGAAGGCGAGCTCCTTCTTCCTAGAGCCGCCGAAGAACGCAACTCGGCAGCACCTTCGCTGCCACCCCGAATGAGTGATCTACCGCACGAAGGTTTGAGCAGACCCTAGTGACCCGACTGTGATCAGTTCAAATCCTGCCGGGAAAAAAGTCGGTCCCCGACCAGCTTCTTTACCTACAGCGCACGCTCTGTGCAGGTCACTTGACGGTACGTTCCCTGAGAGCCCTGCCAATTCGGGCATGCGGGGCGGGAGTTACGAAACGCGCGAAAGCCGCTTCAGTAGCAAAGCGGACGCGACCGGCCGCGCACCCGCCTTGGCCACCCCGTCCGCGACCTCCCGGTCGGTGGAGACCACGACCACCGGCCGGCCGGGCGGCTCCGCGCGCACCAGCTGGCGGATCAGCTCGTCCGCCGTCACCCCTGCCTTGGAGAACAGCACCCGGACCCCGCGCGGCGGCGCGAGCAGCACCGGGGCGGCCAGTTCCGCCCCGTCGAAGACGCAGGTCATCTCCGCGCCCGTCTGCGCGGCCAGCATCGACAGCCCGCCCAGCAGCCGCAGCCGCTGCTTCTCCAGCGGCATCGTCGGATAGCCCGTCTTGGTCACGTTGTAGCCGTCGACCACCAGGTGGGCCTGCGGCAGCGCCAACAGCTGGTCCAGCAGCGCCGGGTCGGTCTCCGACAGGGCACGCGCCGCGATGTCCTTCGGCGTCATCCGGCCCGGCTCCACGGCCTCCACGGTGTCCGCCGGGCGTGTCGACACCGGCGGCAGCGCCAGCTCGCGGCGCAGCCCCGCCGCCGCGTCCAGCACGGTGTCCAGCAGCAGCCGCAGCCGCATGTCCTCGATGCTGCGTCCCTCGCGGGTGGCCCGGCGCGAGGTCTCCAGCGCCGTCTCCACCTCCGCCAGCCGGGACTTGAGCCGCCGGGTCTCGCTCTCGGCGGCGGCCACCCGTGCGGCCGCCTCGCCGCGGATCCCGTCGATCTCCGTGTTGACCTTGCGCAGGGCCGCCTCGCCGCGCTTGACGTCGCTGAGCGCGCTGCGCAGCTTGCGCTGAAGCGATTCCGCTTCCTTGCGGGCCTCGTCCAGCTCGGCCCGCACCTGCTCGCCGCCCGAGCGCTGCAGGTTCCGCACCTGCGCCAGCTCCTCGCGCAGCCGGTCCAGCTCGCGCCGGGTCTCCTCGCCGACCCGCTCGGCGTCGGCGCGCTGCGCCTCCTCGCCCGCGGCGGCCACCAGCTTGACCCAGCCGACCGGCCTCAGGACGTACGCGGCGGCCGCCACGTCCAGCGGATCCGCGGCGGCGGGCGGTGCGCCGGACTCCAGCGCACCGGCCAGGTCCGCCTGCGCCTCGCGCAGCTTCTCGGCGACCCGGCTGCGGAACACGGGGTCGGTCTCGACCGCCGCGGCCATCGCGTTGCCCGCGAACTTGGCGCGCCGGGTCGGGGTGAAACGGGCGTACTGGCGCAGCTGCGCCGGGAGGTCAGCGACCGTCAGTCCGCCGAAGGCGTCCGAGACGAGCGCGACGACCCGGCGCCGCACGCCTTCCGGCAGCGGGCGGTCGAGCACCTCGGCGGCGTCGCCGGCCGCATCGGCCGGCTCAGCGCCGCTTGCTGGCTCCACAATCCGTCACCCCTACCGATCTACCTGTGGGCGGGGCTCCGTCAGGAGTCCGCGCCCGGCCTGTCCACGAGCTCGATCTGGTCCACCGCGTTGCACCAGCGGCAGCGGACCGACTCGATGGTCTCATTGACCACCTCGCGCTCCTCGACCTTGGGCTCCCCGGCGAGGTCCAGGTGGACGTACTCCACGACCTTCGACGAACGGGTGACGTCGAAGCGCGTGAGGTTGCCGCACAGGGTGCAGCGCCACCGGGTGGTGTCGGTCGGCAGGGGAACCGTCATCAGGCCGCTCTCTCCTTCGTAGCTGATTCAATTAAAGCCGTCTGCTGAGCCGTCCGCGCCGATTGGGCGGACGCCGGCTCGTAACCCTACGGCCTGCCACCGCCTCGGGTGGGGTGGGTTGCGTCATGCTCTGTCACATGATCGTAAGGTGGCAGGCCGTTCGCGAGGCCGCCCGGGGACCGGTGGTCACCCATGCGCTGATCGCGGGCTGCGCCCTGGTGTTCGTACTCGGCCCGGCCTCGGGGCTGAACCCGGCCTACGGGACCGGCGAGGGGCTGCTGACCGCCGGTACGGAGTACTTCCGGCGCTGGGGAGTGGTACCGGACGAGTTGTTCACGGGCCGCCCGCGGGCCTGGCTGACCCCGCTGACCGCGCTGTTCGTGCACGGGAGCTGGCTGCACCTGCTCGGCAACATGCTCTTCCTCCACGTGTTCGGCGCGATGGCGGAGGAGCGGATGGGCCGGCCGGCGTTCCTCGTGTTCTACGTCTGTACGGGGTACGCGGCGCTGGCGGTGTACGCGGCGGCCAACGCGGGGTCCGCACAGACGCTGGTCGGGGCGTCCGGGGCCATCTCGGCGGTGCTGGGCGCCTTCCTGTACCTGCTCCCGCGGGCCAGGGTGACGAGCCTGTTCCCGTTCCTTTTCTTCCTGCCGCTGCGGTTCCCGGCGTGGATCGTGCTGCTGTTCTGGTTCGCCCTCCAAGGGGTGGCGGCGCACCGTGCGGGCAGCGGTCCCGGGGTCGCCTATCTGGCCCATCTGGTGGGCTTCTCCGTCGGCTTCCTGTACGCGTGGGCGCGTTATCGGCCTGCGACTAGAGTGGGGCGACCAGCGACGGCCACCGAGGGAGACAGCCAGCCGTGATCACCGCGATCGTGCTCATCAAGACCAGCGTGGACCGCATCCCCGAGATCGCCGAGTCCATCGCCGCGCTGGACAGCGTCAGCGAGGTCTACTCCGTCACGGGGACGTACGACCTGATCGCGCTGGTCCGCGTGGCCCGCCACGAGAACCTGGCGGACATCATCCCGGGCCGCATCAGCAAGATCCCGGGCGTCGAGGCGACCGACACGCACGTGGCGTTCCGTACGTACTCGCAGCACGACCTCGAGGCGGCGTTCGCCATCGGCCTCGACGCGTAGGTCGCCCTCGGCTCCGCCCCGGTCCGCCTCGAACGCCGGCGGGGCCGGGTTCTCCGTCAGAGCCCGGGCAGCCGCTCGCCCGGCCGGGCCGGGCGCCCCATC
This sequence comes from Streptomyces sp. LARHCF249, assembly GCF_052871255.1. Classification (NCBI taxonomy): domain Bacteria; kingdom Bacillati; phylum Actinomycetota; class Actinomycetes; order Kitasatosporales; family Streptomycetaceae; genus Streptomyces; species Streptomyces sp. LARHCF249. Next base: position 767,047 of record NZ_JBIXJQ010000002.1, on the reverse strand, counting down.
CGGCGCCCGCCGCCCACTCCCGGACGCGGCCGCGGTCGCGCCACCAGTCCCGGACCGACTCCGGGGTCAGGTCGTCGTAGAGCACGAGCTCCGGAGCCCGCAGCCGTACCGTCCGGCAGCTGTCGGTCTCCGCCCCGTAGAAGGGGCCCGGCACGGTGCGCCAGTTGCGCTCCTGCCACCGTCCCGTCCACGGGGCCCCGGAGGGGAGCCGTACCGGTTCCAGCGTGGCGGCGGTCGGTATCGGGTCCCAGTACGTCATGGTCCGCAGCCTGTCAGACGGCCGGGACGCAGCGGCCCTGCTCGGTGCGGTACTGCCACTTCGCGCCGTCCGCGACGAGTTCGCGCACCGCGCGGACGAAGCGCTCCACGTGCTCGTCCGGGGTGCCTGCGCCGAAGCTGACGCGGATGGCGTTCAGGGCGGGGGTTCCGCCGGACGAAGAGGCCGCCTCCGGGGCGCCGCATTCGCCCTGGGCCTGCGGCTCGCTGCCCAGCAGGGTGCGGACCAGCGGGTGGGCGCAGAACAGGCCGTCGCGCACGCCGATCCCGTACTCCGCGGACAGGGCGGCCGCGAAGTGGGAGCTGTTCCAGCCGTCCACGACGAACGAGATGACGCCGACGCGCGGGGCGCCGTCGCCGAACAGGGAGAGGACGCGGACCGCCGGGACGCCGGCCAGGCCCTCGCGGACCTTGGTGATGAGGTGCCGCTCGCGGGCCACCAGGTTCTCGAACCCGGCTTCCCGAAGGGCCCGGCAGGCGGAGGCGATCGCGTAGACGCCGATCACGTTCGGGGAGCCGGCCTCGTGGCGGGCGGCCGTGGCGTGCCACTCGACGTCCACCCCGCCGTCCGCGCGGCGGGCGACCGTGCGGGAGGCGCCGCCGCCGGCCAGGTACGGCTCGGCCTCCTGGAGCCAGTCCGCGCGGCCGGCGAGGACGCCCGAGCCGAAGGGGGCGTAGAGCTTGTGGCCGGAGAAGGCGACCCAGTCCACGTCGAGGTCCTGGACCGAGACGGGGTGGTGGGGGGCCAGCTGGGCGGCGTCCAGGACGATCCGCGCGCCGTGGGCGTGCGCGGCGGCGGCGAGCTCCTTCACCGGCCACAGTTCACCGGTGACGTTGGAGGCGCCGGTGACGCAGACCAGGGCCGGGCCGTAGGGCGCCCGGTCGGCGAGCGCCCGCTCCAGGGTGGCGACGGCCTCGTCCGAGGTGCGGGGGGCGTTGAGGTAGGTGACCTGCGCGTCCGTCCACGGCAGCAGCGCTGCGTGGTGCTCGGTCTCGAAGACGAAGACCTGGCAGCCGGCCGGGAGGGCGGCCGCGAGCAGGTTCAGGGAGTCGGTGGTGGACCGGGTGAAGACCACCTGGTCGGCGGGGCGGCAGTCGAGGAACTCGGCGACCGTGGCCCGGCTCTGCTCGAAGAGGTCGGTGGAGAGCTGCGAGAGGTAGCCGGCGCCGCGGTGGACGCTGCCGTAGTACGGGGCGTACGCGGCCACGTCGTCCCAGACCCGCTGGAGCGCGGGGGCGCTGGCCGCGTAGTCGAGGGCGGCGTAGGTGACCTCGCTGCCGGTGACGAGCGGGACGGTGACGTCCCGTCCGAGGACCGGCAGCGGCTCCGCGCAGGCGGGGTCGACGGCGGTGACGGGGGCGGCGGTGGCGGCGGCGTTCAGGGATGCGGACATGGCGGAATCTCCCGGCAGGCAGGGGTGAATGGCTTCGGTGTGCCCGTACGCGGCCACGGCGCGGCGCCGTGCGGCGGGGTACGGGAAGCCCTCGGAGCTGAACGCGGGTACGCGGAAACGACCCTGGTCCGAGGGTTGAAGAAGGGGCGGAGTCGCCCTATCGCATTCGCTTGCTCACGGAAAACGCTCCTCGAGAGACCAGGACCCCTGGTGTCGAGGGATCCGCGCTTGCCGTAGACCTCGCTGCCTACGACCTGGTCATCACCCGGGGCACCCCGCCACGGAAGGAGGGTTGCCGGACAGCAAGCCGGGGCCTAAACGCTGTCACTCGTGACCTGGTCAGCATCCTGCCACAAGATCCCGCACGCGCAAGGCCCCGGTCCACCATCCGGACCGGGGCCTTGACCGAAAAGCACGGCGTCAGGCGTTGCTGGCCGCCACCCAGCGTTCCAGGGCGGCCCGGGCCGCGCCCGAGTCGACCGACTCCGCCGCGCGGGCGATGCCCGCCGCGATCTGCTCCTCCAGGCTGCCCGAGCCCGGGTCCAGCGCCACCAGGGCCGCCGCCGAGTTCAGCAGGACCGCGTCGCGGACCGGGCCGGTCTCGCCGGCCAGCAGGCGGCGGGCGATGTCGGCGTTGTACGAGGCGTCCGCGCCCCGCAGCTCCGACACGTCGACCAGGGAGATGCCCACGTCACGGGGGTCGAAGGGCTGCTCGGCGACCTTGCCGTCGCGTACCCACCACACCCGCGAGGTGGCGGTGGTGGTGAGCTCGTCCAGGCCGTCGTCGCCGCGGAAGACGAGCGCCGAGGAGCCGCGCTCGGCGAGGACGCCGGCCACGATCGGGGCAACCCGGGGGTCCGCGACGCCCGTGGCCTGGGCACGGACCTTGGCCGGGTTGGTCAGCGGGCCGAGGAAGTTGAAGGTGGTGCGGATGCCCAGCTCCTTGCGGGCCGCGGCCACGTGCCGCAGCGCCGGGTGGAACTTCACCGCGAAGCAGAAGGTGATGCCGGCCTCCTCCACGACCTCCGCCACCCGCGCGGGGGTGAGGTCCAGGTTGACGCCGAGCTTCTCCAGCACGTCCGAGGAGCCGCTCGCGGAGGACGCGGCCCGGTTGCCGTGCTTGACCACCTTGGCGCCCGTACCGGCCACGACGATCGCCGACATCGTGGAGATGTTCACCGTTTTCGCCCCGTCGCCGCCGGTGCCGACGATGTCCACCGTGCGGCCCGGCACCTCGATGAGGTTGGCGTGTGCGTACATGGCCCGGACCAGGCCGTTGATCTCCGCGACCGTCTCCCCCTTGGCCCGCAGCGCGACCGCGAAGCCGGCGATCTGGGCGTCGGTGGCCTCGCCGCGCATGATCCGGTCCATGGCCCAGGCGGTGTCCTCCGCGTTCAGGTCCCGTCCGGTGAGCAGCGCCTCGAGTACGCCCGGCCAGCCACGGGCCGCCACGCTGTCGCCGCCTGCCGGGGTCGCAACGTTCATGGTCCGCTCCTGCTGTCGTCGCCCGCCGATGTGGGGCCCACGTCGAATGGGAAGGGCTTCAGCCTATCCAGCCCCGGAGACGGCAAAGAGCCCCGTCCAGACACTGGACGGGGCTCTCGCCGTGGCGACACGAGGACTGACCGAAATCAGTCCCTCAAACGGGATCAGTGGTGGCCGTGGCCGCTCTGGATCTCCTTGTACTCCTCCACCGTGGGCTTCGGGATCTGGTTGCCCTCGGCGTAGAAGCCCTTGCTGAGCTTCGCGCGCAGCTTCTGGCTGAGCTTCACCTTGCGCTCGACACCGTTCTCGTCGACCGTCGGGCCGATCTCGATCGGCTCGTAGGTGACGTACGAGGTGAGCGTGTGCAGCTTGTCCTGCGAGAGCGGCTCGTGGACCTCGACGAACTCACCGTGCGGCAGGCGCTTGATGATGCCGGTCTCGCGACCGTGCAGCACCTTGTCCCGGTCCCGGCGCTGGAGGCCGAGGCAGATCCGCTTGGTGGCGATGAAGGCGAGCACCGGGACGACGAAGAAGCCGATCCGGACGAACCAGGTGAGCGCGTTCAGCGACAGGTGGAAGTACTGCGCGAACATGTCGTTGCCGCCGCCGATGAGGAGCACGATGTACTCCGCGATCCAGGCGACACCGAAGGCCGTACGGGTCGGGACGTTGCGCGGGCGGTCCAGCAGGTGGTGCTCGCGCTTGTCACCGGTGACCCAGGACTCGATGAACGGCCAGACGGCGATCGCGCCCAGCACCAGCGGGAAGAGCAGCAGCGGGATGAACACGCCCAGGACGAGCGTGTGGCCCCACAGGTTGATCTCCCAGCCGGGCATGGCCCGGATCAGGCCTTCCGGCATACCCATGTACCAGTCGGGCTGCGCACCGGTGGACACGTGGTCCGGGCGGTACGGGCCGAGCGCCCAGATCGGGTTGATCGAGGCGAGCGCCGCGATGGCCGCGATGACACCGAAGACCAGGAAGAAGAAGCCTCCGGCCTTGGCCATGTAGACCGGCAGCAGCGGCATGCCGACGACGTTGTTGTTCGTCTTGCCGGGGCCGGGGAACTGGGTGTGCTTGTGGTAGAAGACCAGGATCAGGTGGGCCACCAGCAGGCCCATCATGATGCCGGGCAGCAGCAGGATGTGCACCGAGTAGAACCGCGCGACGAAGTCGCCGCCCGGGAACTCCCCGCCGAACAGGAACATCGACAGGTACGTGCCGACGACCGGGACGGACAGGATGGCGCCCTGCATGAAGCGGACACCGGTACCCGAGAGCAGGTCGTCCGGCAGCGAGTAACCGGTGAAACCGGTGAACATGCCGAGGACCAGCAGCAGGAAGCCGAAGATCCAGTTGATCTCGCGCGGCTTGCGGAACGCGCCGGTGAAGAAGACGCGCATCATGTGCACGACCATCGCCGCGACGAAGATCAGCGCGGCCCAGTGGTGGATCTGACGGATGAGCAGGCCGCCGCGGACGTCGAAGCTGATGTCCAGGGTCGAGGCGAAGGCCTCGGACATCATGACGCCCTGCATGGGCACGTACGAGCCGTGGTAGACGACCTCGTTCATGCTCGGGTGGAAGAACAGCGTCAGGTACACACCCGTGAGGATGATGATGATGAAGCTGTAGAGGCAGATCTCACCCAGCATGAAGGACCAGTGGTCCGGGAAGATCTTGCGCATGTTGGCCTTGGCCAGGCCGTAGATGCCCAGGCGGCCGTCCGCCCAGTCGGCTACGCGCTCGCCGGCCGGCGCTTTGCGCGCCTTGGTGTCAGTGGTCGCAGTGCTCATCCGCGCTCCCAGAATGCAGGACCGACGGGCTCTTCGAAGTCGCCGAGCGCTTCGAGGAAGCCTTCGTCATTCACACCGATCCGCAGCTGCGGAAGCGCGTGACCAGCCGGGCCGAAGATGACACGGGCGCCGTCGGAGAGGTCGAAGGTGGACTGGTGGCACGGGCAGAGCACGTGGTGCGTCTGCTGCTCGTACAGGCTGATCGGGCAGCCGACGTGGGTGCAGATCTTGGAGTAGGCCACGATCCCGTCGTGGGACCACTCCAGCTCCTGCTTGTCCTTGATGTCCTCCGGCTTGATCCGGACGATCATCAGGGCGGCCTTGGCGATCTGGACCTGGAAGTCGTGCTGCTCCTCCTCCAGGCCTTCCGGCATGGCGAAGGTCAGCGAACCGACCAGGACGTCCTCGGGACGCAGCGGCTCCATCGTGTTCTGGTTGATGAGCAGCTTGCCCTTGGCCCACAGGGTCTTGCGCAGCTTGTCCTCGGGCAGCGGGCCCAGGTCACGCATGATCACGACGGCGGAGAGCGGCAGCATGGCCAGCGCGCCCAGCAGCGTGTTGCGGATCAGCGGGCGGCGGCCGATGCCGGACTCGTCCGCACCGTCGCGGAAGTCCTGCATGACCTGCGCCTTGACCTCCGGCGGAGCGGCGATCTCGTGCCGCTCGGCCGCGACCTCGACGTCGGACATCAGGGTGCGGGCCCAGTGGACCGCGCCCGCGCCGATGCAGAACAGCGCCGTGCCGAGGGTCATGCCCAGCGCGAAGTTGAGCGCGCTCACCTTCCCGATGGGGAAGATGTACACGATCTTGTCGACCGGGAGGGTGACGTAGGAGGCGATGAAGGCGACCGTGGCCAGCATCGACAGCGTGAACAGCATCGCGACGGTGCGCTCGGAACGCTTCGCCGCACGCTCGTCGATGTCCTGGATGCGCGGCCTGTGGACCGGCAGGCCCGGGTCGGCGAACGGGTTGTCCGCGACCGCTACGGCACCGTGGTGCGCGTCGCCCTGCTCACTCGGCAGGTGCTTCTCTTCGGGAATGTCTTGACTCATGACTTCTTGGCCTTAGCGGTGTGGGCCCCGACCCAGACGGCAACAGCGATCAGCGCACCCAGACCGAAGATCCAGCCGAACAGACCCTCGGCAACGGGACCGAGGCCGCCGAGCTTGAGGCCACCGGGGCTGGTGGACTTCTCGCCGTTGACGTTCTCGAGGTACGCGATGATGTCCTTCTTCTGCTTCTCCGGCATGGTTCCGTCCGGGAAGGAGGGCATGTTCTGCGGGCCGGTGAGCATGGCCTCGTAGATGTGCTTCGGCGAGACGTCCTCAAGGTTGGGGGCGTACTTGCCGTTCGTCAGGGCGCCGCCCTCGCCGGTGAAGTTGTGGCACTGCGCGCAGTTGTTGCGGAACAGCTCACCACCAGCGGCGACGTCGGCACCTGCCGGGTCGTACTGCTTCTCGGTCGGCGTGATCGGACCGGCACCGAGGGAGGCGATGTACGCCGCCAGCTGGTCGATCTGCGCCTGCGTGTAGATGTTGGGCTTCTTCGGCACCTGGGCGCCGGGCTGCTGGGCGGGCATGCGGCCCGTGCTCACCTGGAAGTCGACGGCCGCGGAGCCGACGCCGACCAGGCTCGGGCCGTCAGAGGAACCCTGACCGCCGGTTCCGTGGCAGCTTGCGCAACCCACGGCGTAGAGCTTCTTGCCCTCCTCGATGGCGAGGGACTGGGCGGTTTCATCGGCCTGCGCCTTGCCCGCGGGCGCGAAGGCGGCGTACAGCCCCCCAGTGGCCGCCAGCGCGAGGAGTAGAACGACGACCGCCGCCAGCGGATGGCGTCGTCGTGCGGAGAGCTTTTTCACGGATTACCCCGGTGTCAGGATCTTCTGCGTCGGTGTGTCTGGATGGAGTGCCGGGTCGGGCCCGGTGACGTGTTCGCTACTTGATCAGGTAGATCGTCGCGAAGAGGCCGATCCAGACGACATCGACGAAGTGCCAGTAGTAGGACACGACGATGGCCGACGTGGCCTGTTCGTGGGTGAACCTCTTGGCCGCGTACGTCCGGCCGAGGACCAGCAGGAAGGCGATGAGACCGCCCGTCACGTGCAGACCGTGGAAGCCGGTGGTCAGGTAGAACACCGACCCGTACGGGTCTGACGAGAGGCTGAGGCCCTCGTGCTTGACCAGCTCGGTGTACTCGAACACCTGGCCGCCAATGAAGATCGCACCCATGACGAACGTGATGATGAACCACGTCCGGAGCTTCTTCACGTCACCGCGCTCGGCGGCGAATACGCCGAGCTGGCAGGTGAGCGAGGAGAGCACCAGGATCGTCGTGTTCGTCGCCGAGAAGGGCAGATTCAAGGCCGCGGCCTTCTCTGTCCAGAACTCGGCGCCTGTCACGGATCGCAGGGTGAAGTACATCGCGAAGAGGGCCGCGAAGAACATCAGCTCGGAACTCAACCAGATGATGGTTCCGACGCTGACGAGGTTCGGCCGGTTGACCGTCGGGTGCGCGTGCCCGGTATCTACTGTCGTTGCTGTCGCCACGACCGACATTATGTCGGTCGCTTATCCCGCCCTCACCCCGGGGGGTGCCGTTCGGAGTGTCCGGGGCGTGTGCAAGGCCCGAACGGCCCATCAGATGAGCGAATGAGCGTCTCGTGCGAGGGTGTCCGAACCGATGTTGGCAGCGCATGGGGAGGAGTAGCATCCCGCGCAACATCAACGTGATTCACGTGACACGTGGAGGAACGAAATGCGGGCGACTGCGCGGGTTCTGGTGTACAGCGACGACGCGGGCACCCGGGAGCAGGTGCGGCTGGCGGCAGGGCGCAGGCCGGCCGCGGACCTGCCGCCGGTGGAGTTCCTGGAGTGCGCGACGCTGCCGGCGGTTCTGTCGGAGCTGGACGCCGGCGGCATCGACGTGTGCGTGCTGGACGGCGAGGCGGTTCCGGCCGGGGGCATGGGCGTGTGCCGGCAGATCAAGGACGAGATCTTCCGGTGTCCGCCGGTGTTGTTGCTGATGGGGCGCCCCCAGGACGCCTGGCTGGCCACGTGGAGCCGCGCGGACGCGGCGGTGACCCTGCCGGTGGACCCGGTGGAGTTCGCGGACGCGTTGGCGGCCCTGCTGCGCTCCCGCCTGGCCTCCTCGGCCGCCTGACGGGCCGTCCGCGGGCCCCGGGGTTCCCGTGGGCCCTCGGACGGCCTGACGGCCCGACGGTCAGACGGTGGGCCGCAGGCGGGCCTGGTCGACGGGGCTGCGGCCTTCCTGGGTGCCCTTGAGGAGGGCGCTGCCCTGCCGCCAGTCCTTCCAGTCCATGTTCCAGTCGCCGAAGCCGTTGCCGAAGATGTCCATGTCGTCGCCGATACTGTTGATCACCTGGACGATGTCGCCCTCGGTGATGTTCTCGTAGAACCAGGCGGCGTTGCCGGTGCTCATGCCGGTGCAGCCGTGGCTGACGTTCGCATAGCCGTGCGAGCCGACGGACCACGGCGCGGCGTGGACGTATTCACCACTCCAGGTGACGCGCGTGGCGTAGTAGACGGGCAGGTTGTAGTACTCACTGCCGCCGATGCCGACGGTGTCCCCGCGCATCTGGACGTAGTACTGCTTGCCGAGCACCACCTTGACGCCGTTGCGGGTGGAGAAGCCGGGCTTTCCGGTGGTCACCGGAATGGTGTTGATCACTTCTCCGTTGCGCTTGAACGTGAGGTAGTGCGAGGAGGCGTCGGTGGTGACCTCGACGCGGTCGCCGATCTCCAGCTTCAGCGGCTTGGCCGCGGCCCCGTAGAGGTGGTCCTGGATCAGAACGCCCTCCAGGTTGCTCCGTACGGAGACCTCCGTGTTGGCCGGCCAGTACTCCTTGGGCCGGTAGTGGAGCGTCTTGTCGTCGACCCAGTGCCAGGCGCCCTCGACGCCGGCGGGGGCGGTGACGACGAGCCCCCGTTCGACGACGGCGCGGGCGGCCTTGTCCTTGACGGGTTCGCTGAGGTCGGCGGTGAGGGGCTGTCCGACGCCGTACTTGCCTTCCTCCGGCCCGAATTCGACCTTCAGGACGCCTTTGGCCGGGGTGGTGTCGAACGAGATCGTGCGCTGCCCCGGGGCTCCCTTGCCGTTCTCGGTGCTGACGGTGACCGTGTAGCGGACGCCTGCCGCCATGGACGCCGTGTTGTGCCAGCGGTCTCCCTTGGCGGACAGCTCGCCCGCCAGGCGGCGTCCGTGGGTGTCCACGACGGTGACGTCGGTGATGCGTGCCTCACCCCCCTTCGTGGTGACTTCGAGGGGCTTGTTGGGGTCCACGGGGCGCCCGCCGGCGGCCTGGTTGAAGGCGACTTGCTCGCCCGCGTCGTACGGGCGGGCTGACAGCGGGTTGTCGCCGGACCCGCATGCGGTGGCGCCGGCCCCGAGGGACGCGACCAGCAGTGAGCAGCTGAGTACCGTCCAAAGACGCGGTGAGTGCTTCATGGAGCCAACGCTATGAAGATATGACAATTACGGCGCGCGGGGTGACTGCAAACGAGGGGCCCGGACTCCTCCGAAGAGGTGTCCGGGCCCCGGGTTCACTGCGTGCTACGGGTCTTGCTACTGGTTCTGGTTCTCACCGCGGTAGTACTCGTACACCCAGCCCCACAGGCCGATCAGGATGATCGGGGCCGAGAAGTACATGAGCCACCAGCCGAAGATGACGCCCATGAACGCGAGCGCGCCACCGATCCCCAGCGAGAGCGGCTGCCAGCTGTGCGGGGCGAAGAACCCCAGCTCGCCGGCCTCGTCGGCGACGTCGGCCTCCAGGTTGTCCTGGGCCATCTCGTCTACGCGCTTGGCCGTGAAGGCCAGGTAGTAGCCGATCATGACGCTCAGGCCGAAGGCCAGGAAGAGCGCGGTGGTGCCTACGGGCTCCTTCGACCACACGCCGTACACGACGGCCATGACCAGGATGAAGAAGGAGAGCCAGAGGAACATCTTGCCCTGGATCTTCACTTGCCGGCCTCCTTGTCACCGGTGAGCGCCTTGGTGCCACCGGCGGTGTGGTCCTCGAGGTGGTCGAGGGCCGCGATCTCCGGGTGGTGCAGGTCGAACGCCGGGGACTCGGAACGGATCCGCGGCAGGGTGAGGAAGTTGTGCCGCGGCGGCGGGCAGGACGTCGCCCACTCGAGCGAACGGCCGTAACCCCACGGGTCGTCGACCTCGATCTTCTTGCCGTACTTGGCCGTCTTCCAGACGTTGTACATGAACGGCAGCATCGACAGGCCGAGCAGGAACGAGCTGATCGTCGAGACCGTGTTCAGCGCGGTGAAACCGTCGGCGGCCAGGTAGTCCGCGTAACGGCGCGGCATGCCCTCGGCGCCCAGCCAGTGCTGCACCAGGAAGGTGCCGTGGAAACCGATGAACAGCGTCCAGAACGTGATCTTGCCGAGGCGCTCGTCCAGCATCTTGCCCGTGAACTTCGGCCACCAGAAGTGGAAGCCCGCGAACATCGCGAAGACCACGGTGCCGAAGACGACGTAGTGGAAGTGCGCGACGACGAAGTACGAGTCGGATACGTGGAAGTCCATCGGGGGCGAGGCCAGGATGACGCCGGTCAGGCCACCGAAGGTGAAGGTGACCAGGAAGCCGATCGTCCACAGCATCGGAGTCTCGAAGGACAGCGAGCCCTTCCACATGGTGCCGATCCAGTTGAAGAACTTCACACCGGTCGGTACCGCGATCAGGAAGGTCATGAACGAGAAGAAGGGCAGCAGCACACCGCCGGTGACGTACATGTGGTGGGCCCACACGGTCACCGAGAGGCCGGCGATCGCGATCGTCGCCGCGATCAGGCCGATGTAGCCGAACATCGGCTTGCGGGAGAAGACCGGAATGACCTCGGAGACGATGCCGAAGAACGGCAGCGCGATGATGTACACCTCTGGGTGTCCGAAGAACCAGAAGAGGTGCTGCCACAGCAACGCGCCGCCGTTGGCCGCGTCGAAGATGTGCGAGCCGAACTTGCGGTCGGCCTCCAGCGCGAAGAGCGCGGCGGCCAGCACCGGGAAGGCGAGCAGGACCAGGACACCGGTCAGCAGCACGTTCCAGGTGAAGATCGGCATGCGGAACATCGTCATGCCGGGTGCGCGCATGCAGATGATCGTGGTGATGAAGTTGACCGAGCCGAGGATCGTACCGAAGCCCGAGAAGGCCAGACCCATGATCCACATGTCGGCGCCGATGCCCGGCGAGCGGACCGCGTCCGACAGCGGGGAGTAGGCGAACCAGCCGAAGTCGGCCGCACCCTGCGGGGTGACGAAGCCGGCCACCGCGATGGTCGAGCCGAAGAGGTACAGCCAGTACGCGAACATGTTCAGCCGCGGGAACGCCACGTCGGGCGCGCCGATCTGCAGCGGCATGATCCAGTTCGCGAATCCGGCGAACAGCGGCGTCGCGAACATCAGCAGCATGATCGTGCCGTGCATCGTGAACGCCTGGTTGAACTGCTCGTTCGACATGATCTGCGTGCCCGGACGGGCCAGCTCGGCGCGCATGAAGAGCGCCAGGAGGCCGCCGATGAGGAAGAACACGAACGACGTGACCAGGTACATCGTGCCGATGGTCTTGTGGTCGGTGGTGGTGAGCCACTTCACGACCACGTTGCCCGGCTGCTTGCGCCGTACCGGCAGCTCGTTCTCGTACGAGTCAGCTGCGGCGGCACCCTGGGATTCGTTGAGGATGCTCACAGTTTGTTCGTCTCCGCATTCCGGGCCGGGTCGGTCTGCTTGATGCCGGCCGGGAGGTAGCCGGTCTGCCCCTTCTCCGCCAGCTCCTTCAGGTGCGCCCGGTACTCCTCGGGCGAGACCACCTTGACGTTGAAGAGCATCCGGGAGTGGTCGACGCCGCAGAGCTCGGCGCACTTGCCCACGAAGGTGCCTTCTTGGGTCGGGGTGACCTCGAAGACGTTGGTGTGGCCCGGGATGACGTCCTGCTTGAACAGGAAGGGAACCACCCAGAAGGAGTGGATGACGTCGTTCGACGACAGGATGAAGCGGACCTTCTCACCCACGGGCAGGACCAGGGTCGGCCCGGGGTTGTTCGTGTCCGCGTTGCGGTCGCCGGGGACACCCTTCTGGTAGACGCCTTCGGCGCCCTTGGGGAAGTCCTTGGTGAAGCGGTCCGGGATGGAGGCGAGTTCCTTGGGAACCGCGTCCGCCTTCGGGGTCGCCGCGTCGCCGTCGACGTTCTCGATGTAGTTGAAGCCCCAGCTCCACTGGAAGCCGATCACGTTGATCGTGTGCGCCGGCTTGGCGGAGAGGGAGAGCAGCTTCGACTCGTCACGCGCGGTGAAGTAGAAGAGCACCGAGACGATGATGAGCGGGACCACGGTGTACAGCGCCTCGATGGGCATGTTGTACCGGGTCTGTGGGGGGACCTCCACCTTCGTCCGGCTGCGCCGGTGGAAGATGACGCTCCACATGATCAGGCCCCACACCAGGATGCCCGTGACGAGCGCGGCCGCCCAGGAGCCCTGCCACAGGGAGAGGATGCGCGGCGCCTCCTCGGTGACCGGCGTCGGCATTCCGAGGCGGGGGAAGCTTTTCCAGTTAAACGAGCAACCAGTGGCGGTCGCCAGGACCGCGCCCGCAGTCAGCGCCTGCAGCAGCTTCCGCCGCATCGGGCGCCGCGGCGAGCGGTCGGAGCCGTAGGGACTCACGTAGCGCCTTCCCGAGAGTCTCGGCCCGCGCGGCCGGCCGCGGCCGTGTTCGGGTCGGTCGCCGGCCCTGACGCAGGCAGGGGTTTGGATGTTTATGCGGACCAAACCCTACTGGACGCTATTTGGGGTCGCGCGGGGAGGGTGCCCAACGCGCCGCTACTGCCCCCGAAGGGATGGATCCGCCGTCCGGGGGATGGTGCAAGCAGCCCTGAATGGGGGCCTCCGGAAGACATCTGACGGCCCCTGACCTCGGGCGCTCCCGGTTGCCGGTTAGCGTGCGCCTATGCCGTACTTCGACATCGCGTCCGCCGCCCCCCTGCACCCCGTGGCCCGGCAGGCGTTGCAGGCCGCCCTGGACGAGGGCTGGGCCGATCCGGCCCGCCTGTACCGGGAGGGCAGGCGGGCGCGGCTGCTGCTGGACGCGGCGCGGGAGGCGGCCGCGGAGGCGGTCGGATGCCGGGTCGACGAGCTGGTGTTCACTCCTTCGGGGACGCACGCGGTTCACACGGGGGTCGCGGGGGTCCTCGCGGGGCGCCGCCGCGTCGGGAGGCATCTGGTCCTATCGGCGGTCGAACACAGTTCTGTACTCCACACGGCGCAGGTGCACGAGGCCGCCGGGGGCACGGTCGCCGAGGTCCCGGTGGACCGGTACGGCGCGGTGACCGCCGCCGGGTACGCGGACGCCGTGGGCCCGTCGACCGCCCTGGCCTGCCTCCAGTCCGCCAACCACGAGGTGGGCACGGTCCAGCCGGTGGCGGAGGTGGCCGGGGTCTGCGCGGAGGCGGGGGTCCCGCTGCTGGTGGACGCGGCGCAGTCATTGGCCTGGGGCCCGGTGGAGGGTGCCTGGTCCGTGCTGGCCGCCAGTGCGCACAAGTGGGGCGGCCCGCCGGGGGTCGGTCTGCTCGCCGTCCGCAAGGGAGTCCGGTTCTCCCCCCAACACCCGGCGGACGAACGGGAAGCGGGCCGCTCCCCCGGCTTCGCGAACCTTCCCGCGATCGTGGCGGCGGCAGCGTCCTTGCGGGCCGTACGGGCCGAGGCCGACGCGGAGGCGGACCGGTTGCGGATCCTGGTGGACCGGATCCGGCGGCGGGTGGTCCGGCTGGTCCCGGACGTGGAGGTGGTCGGCCATCCGGACCGCCGGCTGCCCCACCTCGTCACGTTCTCCTGCCTGTACGTGGACGGCGAGATCCTGCTGCACGAGCTGGACCGGGCCGGGTACTCGGTGTCCTCGGGCTCCTCGTGCACGAGCTCGACGCTGACCCCCAGTCACGTGCTGCGGGCGATGGGCGTGCTGTCGGAGGGCAACGTACGGGTGTCCCTGCCGCCGGGGACCACGGCGGAGGAGGTCAACGGGTTCCTGGAGGTGCTGCCGGGGGCGGTGTCCGGGGTACGGGAGCGGCTGGGCGTGACCGAAGCCGTGCCGCCGGTCGCGGAGTCGGAGTCCCTGGAGCTGGACGCGCTCGGGCTGCGGTGTCCGCAGCCGGTGATCGAGCTGGCCGCCGCCATCGGCCGGGTGCCGGTGGGCGGCACGGTCACGGTCGTCTCCGACGACGAGGTGGCCCGGCTGGACATCCCGGCGTGGTGCGGCATGCGCGGCCACGCGTATCTCGGCGAAGCCGAGCGTCCCGTGGGTGTGGCGTACACGGTCCGCCGCCTGCTCTGACCCCGCGGGGGTGCGGGGGGGGCGCCCCCCCCCCCCACCCCTGGCGGGGGCTACGACAGGTGGGCCTGGACTTCGGCCGCGGCCTCGTCGCCGTACGCCTTCGTGAAGCGCTCCATGAAGTGGGCCCGGGCCAGGGTGTACTCCTGCGTGCCCAGGGTCTCGATCACGAGGGTGGCGAGCATGCAGCCGACCTGCGCGGCGCGCTCCAGGCCGACGCCCCAGGTCAGCCCGGTCAGGAAGCCGGCGCGGAACGCGTCGCCGACACCCGTCGGGTCGACCTTCGCGTTCTCCTCCGGGCAGCCGATCACGAGGGGGGCCTCGCCGACCCGCTCGATCCGGACGCCGTTCGAGCCCAGCGTGGTCACCCGCGTGCCGACCTTCGCCAGGATCTCCGCGTCCGACCAGCCCGACTTGGACTCGATGAGGCCCTTCTCGTACTCGTTCGAGAAGAGGTACGTCGCGCCCTCCATCAGGGTGCGGATGTTCTCGCCGTCCATCCGGGCGATCTGCTGCGAGAAGTCGGCGGCGAAGGGGATCCCCCGCGTCCGGCACTCCTCCGTGTGGCGCAGCATCGCCTCGGGGTCGTCCGCGCCGATCAGGACCAGGTCCAGGCCGCCCACCCGGTCGGCGACGGCCTTCAGCTCGATCAGGCGGGCCTCGCTCATCGCGCCCGTGTAGAAGGAGCCGATCTGGTTGTGGTCGGCGTCCGTGGTGCACACGAAGCGCGCGGTGTGCAGCACCTCGGAGATCCGGACGGACTCGGTGTCGACGCCGTGCCGGTCGAGCCAGGCGCGGTACTCGTCGAAGTCGTAGCCGGCGGCGCCGACGAGGATCGGGCGGGTGCCGAGCTGACCCATGCCGAAGCAGATGTTCGGGCCGACACCGCCCCGCCGGACGTCGAGGTTGTCGACGAGGAAGGAGAGGGAGACCGTGTGCAGCTGGTCCGCGACCAGCTGGTCGGCGAAACGGCCGGGGAAGGTCATGAGGTGGTCGGTGGCGATGGAGCCGGTGACTGCGATGCGCACGGCGTGGACGCTCCTGCGGAGGAAGGCGAGGGGGACAGTCAAAACTACCCGGTCAACGGCCCGGAGCCGAACGGCCGAAACTACCCCGTAGTAGGTCTTTCTTCCCGTACGGCGCGGTGCCTACGGTGCCTGCATGACGTATACCGACGACTTCGGCTACTCCGAGTACACCGCCGACAGGCGCGGCGCGGAAGGCTCGCGGCAGCCGGGTTTCGCCCGGTTGCTGGGAGACTGCGCCCGGATGGCCCCGCACTGGGCGGTTCCCGCGGGTCCCCGGCCGGTCCGCGTGGCACCCTCGCAGATCCACGGGATCAGCGTCCCGCCGGCCTCGGCGCGGCTGATCGCCTCCACCGCGGCGTACGGGGACCAGTAGGACGGGAACCGGTTGCGCCTGCGTTCCGTCCCACCCGCATCAGGCAGGACGGGACAGGTAGAGGAGCGATGCGGTGACCAGCGAACAACCCGGCACACCACGCGGTACACGACGGCGGCCGTCCTGGGCCGTCGGCTCGATCGCGGCTGCCGTCCTGCTGACGGGCGGCGGTACCGCGTACTGGGCGTCCACCGCCCACGGCGACGGTGCGGGCCCCCGTACGGAGGGGAGCGCGGCCTCCGCGCCCCGTGACGCGGGCGACCCGTCGGGCCCGGGCATCGCGCCCGGGGAGCCCGACCCGTCCGGCGAGGGCGTGGTCTACCGGGCCGACGTCACGCTGCCGGAGGCGCCGGCCTCCGCGCCCTCCTTCAGCGCGACCGGTGAGGTCACCTCGGCGCAGGCGGCCCGCCTCGCCGCGGCCCTGGGCGTGCCGGGCACACCGCGGCTGAACGGGGACGTCTGGCTGGCCGGGGAGGCCGCCGACGGGTCCGGGCCCCGGCTCACGGTGGCCCGTACGGCCCCGGGGACATGGAACTTCAGCCGCTTCCAGGCGGGGACCGGAAACGGGACGGGCAACGGGGCCGGCGACGACTGCGTCCGCGGCAAGGACACCTGCGGCCCCGCCACCCTGCCGCGGGACGCGGGGAACGCGAGC
Organism: Streptomyces sp. LARHCF249; assembly: GCF_052871255.1. Lineage (NCBI taxonomy): Bacteria > Bacillati > Actinomycetota > Actinomycetes > Kitasatosporales > Streptomycetaceae > Streptomyces > Streptomyces sp. LARHCF249. The sequence goes on along the minus strand of NZ_JBIXJQ010000002.1, from coordinate 750,696 downwards.
TCCGGCAAGCCGGTGTCCGAGGAGGCCGCCAAGGCGGCGGCCCGCCCGGTGCTGGCCGCCGTCGGCCAGGACGAGGCGAAGCTGGACGCCCGGCTGACGCACGGCTCCGTACGGGTGGTGACCGCGGACCCGGTGGTCGGCGGGCTGCCCACGCAGGGCTGGTCCACCACCGTGAGCGTGGGGGACGACGGCTCGGTGGTGGCGGGCAGCGGCGAGCTGACGGCCCCCGTACGGGCGGCCGATCAGAAGGTGGTCGGGGCCGTGGAGGCGCTGGCCCGGCTGAACGCGCGCTCGGGCGGTTCGGGCGGCACCGGTACCGGGCCCAGCGGCTGCGCGACCTCGGTCCCGCTGGATCCGGACCATCCGGTGGGAGCCACGGACACGCCGCCGTGCAACCCGGAGCCGCGCCCGATGAAGCCGCCGCGCACGGAGACGGTCAAGGGCGCCGTGCTGGGCCTGGTGTCCGGGACGGTGGACGGGGCCCGGGGTCTGGTTCCGGCCTGGCTGTTCGAGGTGGCGGGCAAGGGCGACGCCCCCGGCCGCACGGTGGCCGAGCCGGCCGCCGCCGCGCAGGACGCCGGCACGCCGGTCCCCGGCCCGAAGGACGGTCGTACCGTGCCCGGATTCTCGTACGCGCAGGCCGACCGGAAGCTGACCGTGAACTTCTGGGGCAGCGTCTGCAGCAGCTACTCCGCGTCGGCCCGGGAGTCCGCCGACGCGGTCCTGGTGAAGATCACGGACACGCCGAACCAGCCGGGTCAGGCCTGCATCATGCTCGCGCAGGAGATGTCCGTCACGGTGACGCTCGAGAAGCCGCTGGGCGACCGGAAGGTGGTCGACGCGACCACGGGCAAGCCGCTCCCCCGGCAGTAGGCGCACGACGAGGGCCCGCCTCCGGTCGCGTGTGCGACGGGGGCGGGCCCTCGGGCGTGCGTACGGTCCAGGCTTAGCTGAACGAGTCGCCGCAGGCGCAGGAGCCCGTGGCGTTCGGGTTGTCGATCGTGAAGCCCTGCTTCTCGATGGTGTCGACGAAGTCGATGGACGCACCGTGCAGGTACGGGGAGCTCATCCGGTCGGTGACGACCTTCACGCCGTCGAAGTCCTTCACGACGTCGCCGTCGAGGGAGCGCTCGTCGAAGAAGAGCTGGTAGCGCAGGCCGGAGCAGCCGCCGGGCTGGACGGCGACGCGGAGCGCCAGGTCATCGCGGCCTTCCTGCTCCAGCAGGGTCCTGACCTTCTCGGCGGCGGCGTCGGACAGGAGGATGCCGTCGCTCACAGTGGTCTTGTCGTCCTGTACGGACATCTGCATTCACTCCCGAAGTGGGCGGCTCCCCGCCGGAGGCAGGGAAACGTCGGACTCTTGCCGTCGGTGGCAACGAGCGGGACCGCGGATTCATTCCGGGACCCGACGCTTGTTTCAGATATTCATGCTCGCACACCACGGGTCGGGCGCCCCCTGCGGATCGACGGCATCGACGGGGTGATGCGTCACATTGACACTATCGGCATCGTCAAACTGACGTGAAGCGGTTATGATAGATAGCGTCAAGTAGACGAGAAGTCGAACCGGCGCCAGAAGAAGTCCCTTGTCAGTACCTCGTCAGTACCTCGTCGCAGAACAGAAAGGGTGCGTGTCGTGACCACCGCCCAGCCTTTGGACGTCCAGCCGACGCCCCTCGCCCTGCTGCTGCTCGGCCGCGAAGCCGACCCCAAGAGCGAGCGCGGGGTGGAATGCCCCGGCGACCTGCCCTCGCCGTCGGACCCGGACCTCGTGGCGCGCGCCCGCGCGGCCAAGGAGAAGCTCGGGGACAAGGTCTTCATCCTCGGCCACCACTACCAGCGTGACGAGGTCATCGAGTTCGCCGACGTCACCGGTGACTCCTTCAAGCTGGCCAAGGACGCGGCCGCCAAGCCGGAGGCCGAGTACATCGTCTTCTGCGGCGTGCACTTCATGGCCGAGTCCGCGGACATCCTGACCTCGGACGACCAGAAGGTGGTCCTGCCGGACCTGGCCGCGGGCTGCTCGATGGCCGACATGGCCACCGCCGAGCAGGTCGCGGAGTGCTGGGACGTGCTGACCGAGGCCGGCATAGCCGGTGCGACGGTCCCCGTCTCGTACATGAACTCCTCCGCCGACATCAAGGCCTTCACCGGCAAGCACGGCGGCACGATCTGCACCTCGTCCAACGCGAAGAAGGCCCTGGAGTGGGCGTTCGAGCAGGGCGAGAAGGTCCTCTTCCTCCCGGACCAGCACCTGGGCCGCAACACCGCCGTCCGCGACATGGGCATGTCCCTGGACGACTGCGTCCTGTACAACCCGCACAAGCCGAACGGCGGCCTGACCGCCGAGCAGCTGCGGGGCGCCAAGATGATCCTGTGGCGCGGGCACTGCTCGGTGCACGGCCGGTTCTCGGTCGACTCGGTCAACGACGTGCGCGCCCGCATCCCCGGTGTGAACGTCCTGGTCCACCCCGAGTGCAAGCACGAGGTCGTGGCGGCCGCGGACTACGTCGGCTCGACGGAGTACATCATCAAGGCGCTGGAGGCGGCCCCGGCCGGTTCCAAGTGGGCGATCGGCACCGAGCTGAACCTGGTCCGCCGCCTGGCGAACCGATTCGCCGCAGAGGACAAGGAGGTCGTCTTCCTCGACAAGACGGTCTGCTTCTGCTCGACGATGAACCGCATCGACCTCCCCCACCTGGTGTGGACCCTGGAGTCCCTGGCCGAGGGCAACCTCGTCAACCAGATCCAGGTCGACAAGGAGACCGAGAGCTTCGCGAAGCTGGCCCTGGAGCGCATGCTCGCGCTGCCGTAGCCGCCGCACCGATCAGCGAAAGGGGCACCCCGAGGGGTGCCCCTTTCGTTTAACCTCCCCCCTACGAAGGGGGAGTTGATCGCCATGACGCGCTACATCGAGGTACTGGCCGACGCGGGTCCGGACGCCGACGCGCAGGCTCAGGAGGAAGCCCGCGCCGAGCTGGTGGCCGCGCTGGACGAACTGGGCGTGGACGAGGTCCGCGTACGGGAGCTGCCCGCGCCGCCGGGGTCCAAGTCCGGTGGCCTGACGACCGCCGAGATCCTGGTGGCCGTGGGACCGCCGCTGTTCGCGGCCGTGGTCGCGGCGTTCGAGTCCTGGGTGCAGTGGGCGGGCTCCCGGCAGGTGCGCGTGCGCATCGGGGAGGACGAGTTCGAGGCCGCGCGGCTGACCGACGCGGAGCGGCAGCGGCTCCTCGACCACTTCATCAGCCGGACCACGAGGGCGGAGGAGCCACCCGGTGGCGGTGCGTGAGGCGCTGGTCGTCGCCACCTCGTCGTACGAGGACACCCGGCTCAACCAGCTGAGCTCCCCGGGCCTGGACGCGATGAAGCTGTCCGAAGTGCTCAGCGACCCCGGCATCGGCGGCTACGCGGTCCGGCCCGTCATCGACCAGCCGGCGCATGTCGTACGGCGCGAGATCGAGCGCTTCTTCGTCCGCCGCAAGCCGGACGACCAGCTGCTGCTGTACCTGTCCTGCCACGGCATCAAGGACTCGAAGCTCCAGCTGTACTTCGCCGCCGCGGACACCGACCGGGACCTCCTGGAGTCCACCTCCGTCCCGGCGGCCTTCGTCAACGGCCGGCTGACCGGGTGCAACTCGCGCAAGATCCTGGTGCTGCTCGACTGCTGCTACAGCGGGGCGTTCAGGCCGGGCGGCGCGAAGTCCGCGGACACGTCCGTGCACCTGCTGGAGGAGTTCGAGGACACCGGCGTCGCGGTGATCACGGCCACGGACGCCCTCCAGCAGGCCTGGGAGGGCGACGGCCCCGTCACCGAGACGGGGGAGGGGAAGCTGTCCGTCTTCACCGCGGCGGCGCTGGAGGGCCTGCGGTCGGGCCGGGCGGACCGGGACGGCGACGGCTGGGTCTCCGTGGAGGACCTGTACGGCCACGTCCGCGAGGAGATGCTGGCCCGCGACGCCCGCCAGAGCCCCCTGCGCTGGATCCTGGGCGGCCAGGGCACGCTGAAGGTGGCCCGCCGGGCCGCCACCGGCTCGGCGCCGCAGCCCCTCCCCCAGCCGCTGCCGGCCCTCGCCAGCCCGGCCGTCGAGATCCTCGCCGGCATCTCGGCCGCGGCCGCGCCGCTGCGCCGGACCCTGGGGCCCGTCCCGCGCCGCGTCCTGCTCCCGGGTCCGGACGGGACCCCGTACACCAGCACGGACACCCGGGAGATCGTCGCGGCGCTGCCGGCCGGGTCCGGCCACGCGGCGCTGGGTGTCGGCCTCGTCCGCGATCTCGTGGCCGACCAGTACGGGCGGGCCGGGGACGGCACCGCGACCGCGGTCGTGCTCCTCGAAGCACTGGTCCGTGCACTCCAGCCGCCGCTGGCGCGGGGCTCCCACCCCACCGTGCTGGGGAGAACCGTCTCAGCGGTCCTCGAAGCGGCCCGGAACCTCCTTTTCGAGTGGTCACCCTCCGGAGTGACCGTCAGCGAGGCGGACCTGCGCCGTGCCGTCGCCCCGGCGCAGGCGCACCCCTCCCTCGCCTGGAACGTGGTCAGGGCCGTACACGGCGCGGGGCTCGGCGCCTTCGTCATGGTGGAACCGTCCGCCGGCTCCACCACCCCCTCCACCCACCGCGTATCCGGGGCCTGCGTCCTGGGCGGCCATCGGTCGCCGCACCTCCCCGCCGACGAAGCGACGGGATGGACGGTACTGCGCAACGCCGACGTGCTGCTCTTCGAACACCCGCTCTCCCCGGAAGACGTCGCCCGGTGGCCCGCCGCAAAGCCGGAAGTCGTCGGCGTGTGGCCCGCCACGAAGAGCGTGGGCGCCCTGATCGTCGTGGCCCCGCGTTTCGCGGAGGAGACCCTCGCCGCTCTCGCGGCACGCTTCCGGGACGCTCCGTACATGGCCGTCCCCCTCCCCGGTCTGAACCCCGTGTGGCTGCGGGCCCAGTGCGAGATCGTGTCGCGCTTCACCGGTGCCCGCCGCCTGAGCGGGGCCGAGACCTCGGGGTACGGCGCCAAGCACCTCGGCACCGCCCGGCTCGTGGTCGCCACGGCGCACAGGACGGCCCTGGTCGGCGGCGGCGGGAACACCGAGGACCATGCCGCGTACCTCGAGCACCTCCGCACCGAGAACAGCGGGGAGGACCGGGCATTCCTCGAAGGGCAGCTGCTGGCCGGGAAAGTCGCCGAGATCTTCGTCGGCGGGGCGGACGAAGCGGCGCTCCAGCAGCACATCGCGGAGGTACGGCAGGCCGTGCGGTGTGGGCAGGCCACCCTGGTCCGCGGCGCGCTGCCGGGCGAGGCCGCCGCTCTGGCGGTGCTGGCGCAGCGGCTCGACGCGCAGGACGAGGTCACCGCAGCGCTGCTGCGGGCGTTCGCCCAGCCGCTGCGGGCCCTGGCCGAGAACCACGGAGAGCAGGATCCGGGCGGGCTGGTCGAGCGGATCGGTACGGCGTGGCCCGCGCTCACGTACGAAGCCGTACGCGGCCTGGTCGCCCCGTCCGAGGACGCCTGGGTCTGGACTCCCGCCACGCAGACCTGGGTGATGCTGCACGCCGTCGAGGCGGCCGTGGCCGCCTACTTGTCGCTTGTCTGAGAAGGGGCGCCCCGCGATTGCGGGACGCCCCTTCCGCTACGGCACGGTCATGGTCAGACCGTTGCCGGGGACTCCTCGTCCGAGGGCTGCGCCGGGTTCGGGACCACCGTCAGGCGGGCCGTCTTCTTCGCCCGGCGGCGTTCCTTGCGGAGCTCGACCATCGTGTAGAGGGTCGGCACCAGGAGCAGGGTCAGCAGGGTCGAGCTGACCAGGCCGCCGATCACCACGACCGCGAGCGGCTGCGAGATGAAGCCGCCCTCGCCGGTGACGCCGAGCGCCATCGGAAGCAGCGCGAAGATCGTCGCCAGGGCCGTCATCAGGATGGGGCGGAGCCGGTGGCGGCCGCCTTCGACGACGGCTTCCACGACGCCCAGGCCCTGGGCGCGGTACTGGTTGACCAGGTCGATCAGGACGATCGCGTTGGTCACCACGATGCCGATGAGCATCAGCATGCCGATCATCGCCGGGACGCCCATCGGGGTGCCGGTGACGATCAGCAGGCCGAGCGCGCCGGTCGCCGCGAACGGGATGGAGACCAGCAGGATCAGCGGCTGGATCAGCGACCGGAAGGTCGCGACCAGCAGCATGAACACGATCGCGATGGCCGCGAACATGGCCAGGCCCAGCGAGGCGAAGGCCTCGTCCTGGTCCTCCGAGACGCCGCCGATGGAGGCCGTGGCGCCCTCCGGCAGGTCCAGGTCCTTGAGCTTGGTCTGGAGCTCGGCGCTGACCGCGCCCGTGTTGTCGCCCAGCGGCTTCGCCGTGACGGTGGCGGCGCGGGCGCCGTCGATCCGGGTCATCGCGACGGGGCCGGGGACCACCTTGACCTCGGCGATGTCGCCGAGCTTGAGCGGGCCGACCGGCAGGGCCTGCAGTTCGGCCAGGGTGGTGGCGGGCTGGGCGGACTTGATGACGATGTCGCGCTCGGTGTTGTCCAGGACGGCCTTGCCCGCCGGGTTGCCCCGTACGGCCTGGGCGACGATCGCGCCGAGCGCGGCCTGGTTCAGGCCCGCGTCCGCGGCCTTGGGGGTGGCGGTGACCGAGATCCGCGGCACGGACTGCGACAGGTCGCTCTGTACGTCGGTGACGTTCCCCAGCTTTGCCACTTCCGCGCGGACCTGCTCGGCGGCCTTGGCGAGGACCTCGCCGTCTCCGGCCTTGACGACGACGCTCAGGTTCTGGCTGCCGAAGCCGTCGCCCGCCGCGATCCGGGTCTCGCCGATGCCGTCGAGGGCGGCCAGCCTGCCCTCGATCTGCTTCTTGACGGCCTCCGCCGTGCCGGAGTCCTTCACGGTGACCTGGTACGAGGCCTGGTTGGAGCCCGTACCGCCACCGAAGGCGGCGAGGAAGCCGGAGGAGCCGACGGTGACCTGGTAGCTCTTGACGCCCTCGACCGAGGCCAGCGCCTGCTCGATCTTGCGGCTCGCCTCGTCGGAGGCGGCCAGCGAGGTGCCGGGGGCCAGCTCCTGCTTGACCGTCAGGACGTCCTGCTCCCCCTGGTCGAAGAAGTTGGTCTTCAGCAGCGGGGTCATCCCGAAGGTGCCGATGAGGATGACGACCGCGATGGCCACGCTGGTCAGGCGGCGCCGGGTGGCGAAGCCCAGGACCCGTACGTAGATCCGCTGGAGCTTGCTGCGCGCCTCCTTCTCCTCGGCGTCGCGACGGGCCTTCGCGGGGTCCTCGGCAGCGCCCTTCGGCGCGCTGAGGAACCAGTACGAGAGCACCGGCACGACCGTCAGCGACACGAGCAGCGAGGCCAGCAGGGCGGCGGTGACGGTGAGCGAGAAGGAGCCGAAGAGCTCGCCGATCATGCCGCCGACCAGGCCGATCGGCAGGAAGACGGCGACGGTGGTCAGCGTGGAGGAGGTGACCGCGCCGGCGACCTCCTTGACCGCGGTGATGATGGCGGCCTCGCGCTCCTCGCCGTAGCCGAGGTGGCGCTTGATGTTCTCCAGCACCACGATCGAGTCGTCGACGACGCGGCCGATGGCGATGGTGAGCGCGCCCAGCGTCAGCATGTTGAGCGACAGGTCGCGGGTCCAGAGCACGACGAGCGCGAGGACCACGGACAGCGGGATGGAGACCGCGGTGACCAGGGTCGAGCGCAGCGAGGCCAGGAAGACCAGGATCACGATCACCGCGAAGAGCAGGCCGAGCAGGCCCTCGGTGGTGAGGCTGGAGATGGACTTGGCGACGGCCGGGCCCTGGTCGCTCACGACGGTCAGGTCGGCGCCGGAGCCGAGCGTGGAACGCAGCTCGGGCAGCTTGTCCTTGACCGCGTCGGAGATGGCGACGGCGCTGCCGTCCTTGTCCATGGTCAGGACGAGGGCGAGGCTGGGCTTGCTTTTGGTGCGGGTGATCGAGACGGCCTTGGCCGCCTCCTGCTTCACGGTGGCGACGTCGCCGAGGCGGACGGCCGGCTTGCCGGGGCCGGGGCTCAGGCGCAGGTCCTCGACCTGGGCGAGGGAGGTGTAGCCGGCGCCCACGCGGACGGTCCGGTTCTTGCCCTCCTCGTCGAAGGAGCCGGCGGGTACGGTCGCGCCGCCCGCCTGGAGGCCTTGGGCGAGGGCGGCGCCGTCGAGGCCGGCGGCCGCGAGCTTGGCGTTGTCGGGGGTGACGGCGACCTGGAGGTCCTGGACGCCGTCCACGGTGACCTGGCCGACGCCCTCGATGTCCGACAGGACGGGGACGACGGAACGTTCCAGCTGGTCGGCGAGGGCCTGCTGGTCCTTGTCGGAGGTGACGGCGAGGATGACGGTCGGGATGTCGTCGGTGGAACCGGCCACCACCTGCGGATCCACCTCGGCGGGCAGCCGGACGCGGGCCCGGTTGACGGCCTGCTGGACGTCCGCGACGAGCTGCTTGGTGCCGCTGTCGCCGTAGTCGAAGGTGGCCATGACGAGGGCGTTGCCCTCGCTGGCGGTGGAGGTGATGCCGGTGATGCCGTCAACGCCCTTGAGCATGGCTTCGATCGGCTCGACGACCTGCTTCTCCACCACGTCGGGCGAGGCGCCCTGGTACGGCGCGAGCACGGACACCATCGGCAGTTCGATGGAGGGCAGCAGCTGCTGCTTGAGCTGCGGGATGGCTATGGCGCCGAAGAGGAGCGCGACGATCGACACGAGGCCGATCAACGCCCTTTGGGCAAGGCTGAAGCGGGACAGCCAGGACATGGATAGGGATCTCTCTGCTGTGACGTCGGCGAAGGGCACTCCAGCCTTTCGCACGCCGCGGCGCCGTTGCGTCGCTCGCAGGTCCCGTCCTTATGTGCGGCATACCGCGTCCGGAGTACGCCGCACTACTCCATCCGCTCCCGCCGCTACTCGGCCCGGGGCCGGACCAGTCCCGATTCGTAGGCAATGACCACCAATTGGGCCCTGTCGCGGGCACCGAGCTTGGCCATGGCCCGGTTCACGTGGGTCTTGACGGTGAGCGGGCTGACCTCGAGCCGTCCGGCGATCCCGTCGTTGGACAGTCCCGCGGCGACGTGGACGAGGACCTCGCGCTCCCGGACGGTCAGCGCGGCGAGCCGCTCCGCGTGCGATCCGGCGACGGCCGCGGCGGCGGCCGGGTCGGCGCCGCCGCCCTGGGCGAGGAAGGTGGCGATGAGCCCCTTGGTGGCGGCCGGCGAGAGCAGCGCCTCGCCGGCGTGGGCGACACGGATGGCGTTGAGGAGGTCCTCGGGCTCGGCGCCCTTGCCGAGGAAGCCGGAGGCGCCGGCCCGCAGGGCGGCGGCCACGTACTCGTCGACCTCGAAGGTCGTCAGCATGACCACGCGCACGGCGGCCAGTTCCGGGTCGCCGCTGATCATGCGGGTGGCGGCGAGCCCGTCGGTCCCGGGCATCCGGATGTCCATGAGCACGACGTCGGCAAGGGTCCGGCGGGCCATCGCGTAGGCCTGCGCCCCGTCGGAGGCCTCCCCGACGACCTCCATGTCCGGCTCGGAGTCGACGAGCACCTTGAACGCACTGCGCAGCAGCGCCTGGTCGTCGGCGAGCAGCACCCTGATCGGGCGTACGGGGATGGCGTCGGCAGGCTCGGTCATACGCCCCACAGTAGGCGCGTGAGCCCCGGTGGACCGTGCCGGGCCTGCCCTTGCGAAGATCGCGTCCGCGGGGGCCGCACGGGCCGCCAGACGGGGGAAGTCGACGATGGCCGCACGGATCAGCTGCTTCACCGATGACACCGCGCGAGCGCGTGTCCTGGCCGCCTATGACCGCGCCATGGCGTACTGGCCCGATCCGCGCGAGGAGCAGGACGTCGCGACCCGTTTCGGAAGGACCCGGGTCCACACCTACGGTGCGGGTGACCGGACACCGGTGGTGCTCCTGCACGGGCAGAGCGCGACGCCCGTCGAATGGGCCCCGCATGTCGTCGCGTTGGCCCGGCAGGGCCGCCGCGTGCTGGCCGTCGACCGCGTGGGCGAGCCCGGATACAGCACGCAGAGCCGTCGGATCGGCGGCGCCGACGACACGGCGGCCTGGCTGGAGGAGACGCTCACCGGGCTGGGCCTGCAGCGCGTCCACCTGATCGGGCACTCGTACGGCGGCTACGTCGCGCTCCGGCACGCCGCACGCAGGCCGGAGCGCATGGTGTCCGTCACGGTGTACGAACCGCCCCGTGCCCTGGCCCCGCTCAAGGCGGGCTTCCTGCTCGGCTCCGTCGCCGCCTTGCTGAGCGGCTCCGAGAGCCTCCAGCACCGCTGGTTCACCGGCCTCATCGGTGAGACGGGCGCACCCCCGGAGGAGGCCGAGGCGGGGGTGCGGCTGTCGCTGGAGGCGATGCGCGGCTTCAGGATCCGGCTGCCGCAGCCACAGCGCATGAGCGATGAGGAGTTGCGCTCGGTCGCCGTGCCCACGCTCGTGCTGCTCGGCGGCGCCGACCGCGTCATGGACTCCCGCCGCGCCGAGGCCCGTGCGCGTCGCCTGATCCCGGACGTACGGACCGAGGTCATACCCGGCGCCGCACACGGCATCCCCGTGCAGGCCTTCAACGCCCGGGTTCCCGAGTTCCTCCACGACGCGGAGCAATCGCGCACCAGTGGCTGACCGGCCCGGCGTCGGGGCGGCCGGGCACCCCCCGGCCGTCAGCCCCCGGCCGTCAGCCCAGGGCGAGGACGATCAGGGCGGTGGTCGCGGAGACCTCGGCCAGGGCTCCGAAGACGTCGCCGGTGACGCCGTCGAACCGGCGGACGCAGCGGCGCAGGAGCAGTTCCGCGACGAGGAGCGCGGCCAGGACCGCCACGGCGGCGCGGCCGGCGGCCGGGAGGCCCAGGGGGAGGGCGGCGGCCGCGGCGAGCGCGACGACCGCGGCGGTGACGGCGGTGGCCGCGGCGCGCGGCACCACCCCGGCGACGGCCGCGCCGAGGCCCTCCGGGCGGGCGGCCGGGACCCCCTCGCGGGAGGCGAGGGTCATGGCCAGGCGAGCGGTGACGGCGGCGGTCACCGCGGCCAGGGCGCCGCGGATCCAGCTGTCGGCGTAGGCGTCGGCCACGGCGGCCACCTGCACCAGCAGGGCGAGCACCAGGGTCACGACGCCGAAGGGGCCGATGTCGGACTGCTTCATGATCCGCAGGGCCTGGTCGGCGGGTTTGGCGCTGCCCAGGCCGTCCGCCGTGTCGGCGAGTCCGTCCAGGTGCAGGCCCCGGGTGAGCGCCGCCGGGACGGCGACGGTGACGGCCGCGGCGAGCAGCGGGCCCCCGCCGAGCACCAGCAGGAGCGCCCCGGGCACGGCGGCGCACAGGCCGACGACCAGCCCGGCGAGCGGGGCGCAGGCCATGCCGGTGCGGGCGGCGGGGCGGTCCCAGCGGGTGATGCGGGCGGGCAGCACGGTCAGCGTGCCGAACGCGAAGCGGACGCCGTCGGCGAACGAGGCGCGGTCCGCCGGCGGGGCGGGGGGCGGATCTTCGAACGAATCTGTCATCGGCGCGAACGCTACCCGCCCACCGTGACCGGTAAATTGCCCATTACCTACCAAACAGGGAGTCAGTGGGATGGGTCACTGGTGGTATCGGAACATCATCGAACCGGGGAAGCTGCCCATGCTCCTCGCCCTGCTCTCCTTCGTGACGTCGTTCCTGGTCACCCGTGTGATCACCCGGATGATCCGGGCCGGCAGGGGGCCCTTCAAGAACGTCACCCCGGGCGGCATCCACGTCCACCACGTGGTGCCCGGCGTCATCCTCGTGATCATCGGCGGCTTCGGAGCGGTCGGCAGCGCCCGGCACGGCTTCGGCGCCGGACTCTCGGCCGTCATCTTCGGCTTGGGCGCGGGCCTGGTCCTGGACGAGTTCGCGCTGATCCTGCACCTCGACGACGTGTACTGGAGCGAGGAGGGCCGCAAGAGCGTGGAGGTCGTGGTCCTGACGGCCGCTCTGGTGGCCCTGGTCCTGGGCGGGTTCGTGCCCTTCGGGGTGAACGACCTGACCGCCGAGGAACGGCAGAGCCGCGGGCTGGTCGCCATGAACACGGCCACCAACTTCTTCCTGGCCCTGATCGCCCTGTGGAAGGGCAAGGCGCGCACGGCCGTCTTCGGCGTGGTCATCCCCTTCGTTGCGCTCATCGGCGCGGTCCGGCTGGCCCGCCCCGGATCCCCGTACGCGAAGAAGTTCTACGCGAACCGGCCGCGCGCCCGCGCCAAGGCCGGGCTGCGCGCCTTCCACCACGACCGGCGCTGGTCGGGACCGCGGCGCAGGTTCGAGAACTTCATCGGGGGAACCCCGGACCCGGAGCGGCCCGCCGTCTCCCTGAAGAAGCCGCCGGGGCACTGAACGGCGGCGGGCCCGCCCCGGGGAGTCCGGAGCGGGCCCGCCACCGTGTCGGTGTGGCCTGGCGTGCGCTCAGCCCGGGATCAGGCCGTTGTCGCTGAGCATCTCCCTGACCTCGTCGAGGGTCGCGTCGTCCCCGGGCAGGATCAGCTCCGACGGCTCCAGCGCCTCGTCGGGAAGCGGCTCGCCGAGCCGCCGTACGGCATCGAGCAGCGCGCCCAGCGTGCGCCGGAAGCCCTCCTCGTCACCGCCCTCCATCTCCGCGAGCAGCTCGTCGTCCAGCTTGTTGAGCTCGGTGAAGTGGCTGTCGGCCACCATCACCTGGCCTTCCCCCATGATGCGGACAATCATGACGGACCCCGTCCTACTGCTTGTCGAACCGGTGCTGGGTCTGGGGCTGCTGGGCGGTGCCCGGGGCGCCGCCCTCGAGGGCCTGCTGCTGGGCGGACGGGCCGCCCGCCAGTTCGGCCTTCATCCGCTGGAGCTCCAGCTCCACGTCCGTACCGCCCGACAGGCGGTCCAGCTCGGCCTGGATGTCGTCCTTGGAACCGAGCCCGCTCTGGTCGTCGAGCGCGCCGGAGGCCAGCAGCTCGTCGATCGCTCCGGCACGGGCCTGGAGCTGGGCGGTCTTGTCCTCGGCCCGCTGGATGGCCAGGCCGACGTCGCTCATCTCCTCGGAGATGCCGGAGAAGGACTCCGCGATCCGGGTCTGGGCCTGCGCGGCCGTGTAGGTGGCCTTGATGGTCTCCTTCTTGGTGCGGAAGGCGTCCACCTTGGCCTGCAGCCGCTGGGAGGCGAGGGTCAGCTTCTCCTCCTCGCCCTGCAGGGTCTGGTGCTGCGCCTCCAGGTCGCTGACCTGCTGCTGGAGGGAGGCACGGCGGGACAGGGCCTCGCGGGCCAGGTCCTCGCGGCCCAGGGCGAGGGCCTTGCGGCCCTGGTCCTCCAGCTTTCCGGACTGGCTCTGGAGCTGGTTCAGCTGCAGTTCCAGGCGCTTGCGGGAGGTCGCCACGTCGGCGACGCCGCGGCGCACCTTCTGAAGCAGCTCGAGCTGCTTCTGGTAGGAGTAGTCGAGGGTCTCGCGCGGGTCCTCGGCCCGGTCCAGGGCCTTGTTCGCCTTCGCGCGGAAGATCATCCCCATACGCTTCATGACACCGCTCATGGGCTTCGCGCGCCCCCTTCTAGACGGACTGTGCTCCAGGTCACCAACAGGACCCACAGTACGGGCCCTGTCTCCATTACCGCACTGTTCGAGTACGGATGCGCTCCTCCTCCAGGACGACTACGTCCCCGCCCTGTCAGGCGTAAGGAGTAGGTGGGCCCCCGACCGGTACGGACCGGTGCGGACAGCGGGCCACCGCGCGCTCCCTGTACGGGGGAAGACGCCCGCCGTTGCCGGATCGTTCCCCACCGGGGTGGGGCCCATGCCCGCAACCACGTAGGCTTGGGTTTTGTGTTTGGTAACCGCTCCTCCAAGGAAGAGAAGGACGCCGCCGCCGACAAGGTGAGCGCCGACCTCTCGCAGCCTCGTGACCCGCAGGCCCCGAAGGGCCGCCCGACGCCGAAGCGTGCTGTGGCCCAGTCGCAGCGCAAGGCCGTCGTGGCCTCGACCGGCAACCGCAAGGAGGACGCCAAGCGAGCCCGTGAACGCCGCCGTGTAGAGATGGCCAAGCAGCGCGAGGCGCTGGCCAGCGGCGACGAGCGGTACCTGCCCGCGCGCGACAAGGGCCCCGTCCGCAGGTTCGTCCGCGACTACGTGGACTCCCGCTTCTCGGTCGCCGAGATGTTCCTGCCCCTGGCAGTGATCATCCTGGTGCTGAGCATGGTGCGCGTGCCGTCCATCCAGAACATCGCGCTGACCCTGTGGATGGGCGTGATCGCCCTGATCGTGGTCGACTCCATCGGCCTGGTGTTCCGCCTCCGCAAGGCCCTCAACGAGCGCTTCGCGAACGAGCCCCGCCGCGGCGCCGTCGCGTACGGCCTCATGCGCACCCTCCAGATGCGCCGGCTGCGCCTGCCCAAGCCGCAGGTCAAGCGCGGGGAACGGCCCTGAGCCGAGGCACGCCCGGAGCGTCGGGGGACGGTTTCGCCTGGGGTGGTCCTGGAGGAGCCCGGCTGTGGCTCGAGGGCCTGGGCGGACTGCGCAACGCGGTCCGGCAGGAACTCGTGGGCCGGCAGGTCGACGAGCAGATCGCGCAGCGCTTCCCGGTCGGGCAGCGGCTGCGCGTTCTCGACGTCGGCATGGGCCAGGGCACCCAGGCGCTGCGCCTCGCCCGCGCCGGGCACAAGGTGACCGGCCTGGAGAAGGACCCGGGGATGCTCGCCGTCGCCCGCGAGGCGCTGGAGGCGGAACCCGCCGGGATCCGCGACCGGGTCCGGCTCATGGAGGGCGACGGCCGCGAGACCGGCGCCCACTTCCTGCCGGGCAGCTTCGACGTGGTGCTGTGCCACGGGGTGCTGATGTACGTGCCCGAGCCGGACGCCATGCTCGCCGGGCTGGCCCGGATGCTGGCACCCGGCGGACTGCTGTCCCTGCTGGTGCGCAACGGCGACGCGCTCGCCATGCGGCCCGGGCTGGGCGGTGACTGGACGGGCGCGCTGACCGCCTTCGACAGCGTCGACTACCGCAACCGGCTGGGCATGGACGTACGGGCCGACCGGCTGGCCGGGCTGACGGCCACGCTGAGCGGGATCGGGGCGCCCCTGCAGTCCTGGTACGGCGTGCGCGTCTTCACCGACGGCACCGAGGCGGGCGAGAGCCTGCCGCCCGAGGAGGAGCTGGAGCGGCTGCTGGCCGCCGAGGACCGCGCCGGGCGCACCGACCCCTACCGGGGCGTGGCCGCGCTGCTGCACCTGTGCGGTGTGCGGGGCTGACGCCGTGCCCCGCTGCGCGGGGCGTTTGCGGCGGCTCCGCCCCCACACCCCCGCGCCTCGAACGCCGGCGAGGCTGGAATTGCCCTCCGTGGCAACCCAGCCCCGCGGCAGGGGCTACGCGTCGAGCGCCGCGCGCAGGCTCATCGTGTAGAGCTCGGTACCGCCGTCGTCGGACAGCTTCACCTGCTCGACACCGCCCTCCAGCAGCTCCTTCCAGACCTCACCGATCCAGGACTCCGCGTCCCCCTGCGTGGTGAACTCCTCCGGTTCCACCGCCGGGCTCGTCTCCGTGCCCTCGGCCGTCTCGAACCGCCACGTCCACGCCATGTCCGCCTCCGTTGCTCGTCCGCTGCTCGCCTTGAGTCTGCCCGCAGAGTAACCGGGCGCGCACCACTCCCGGCGACGCGGGAGGATCTCCCTGTGGAACTCACTCTGCTCGGCACCGGCACACCCGAGGGCCTGCCCCGCCCCGGCTGCCCCTGTGCGGCCTGCGCGCTCTCCGTCGGTACCCGGGCGCGCGCCGCCACGGCCGTCCTCGTCGACGGCGCGCTGCTGCTCGACCTGACCCCCGGGGCGGTGCTGGCGGGCGCCCGCGCCGGGCATTCGCTGGCCGGTGTACGGCAGGTCCTGCTGACCCACCCGCACGACGGGCCCCCCGTGGAGCTGCCGCCGGGGCTGCCGGCCGCCGGGCGGGTACCGGACGGGCGGGAGCTGTCGGTGATCTCCGGGCACCGGGTGCGGGCGGTGCCGATGGACGCGCCGGGCACCGGGTACGAGGTGACGGGCCCGGACGGCGGCCGGCTGCTGTACCTGCCGCCCGGCGGGGCCCCGGCGGGGACGAAGGGGCGGACCGGCCACCGCCCGTACGACATGGTCCTGGCCGATGTGCTGGGGCGGCCCGAGGCCCTCGCCCGGCTGCGGGCCAGCGGCGCGGTGGGCCCGGCCACGGACGTGGTCGCCGTCCACCTCGACCACGACGTCGCGCCCGGCCGGGAGCTGGCGCGCCGGTGCGCGGCCGCGGGGGCCCGGGCGGTGCCGGACGGGAGCACGGTGATCGTCGGGGAGTACCACGCGGTCCCGGACCTGCCGCGCCGGACGCTGGTGCTGGGCGGGGCCCGCTCCGGCAAGTCCGTCGAGGCGGAGCGGCGCCTGGAGGCTTTCCCCGAGGTGGTCTACGTGGCCACCGGCGGCAGCCGGGACGGCGACGCGGAATGGGCCCAGCGGGTCGGGCTGCACCGGGAGCGGCGGCCCGCGAGCTGGCGGACCGTGGAGAGCTGCGACCTGGTCCCGCTGCTCGCCGACGCGGGTCCGCCGCTGCTGATCGACTGTCTGGCGCTGTGGCTGACGGACGCGATGGACCGGGCCGGGGCCTGGGACGACGAGGTATGGGCCAAGACCGGGCAGCACGAGCTGCGCGACCGGATCGCCGAGCTGGTGGCCGCCGTACGCGCGACCCGCCGCCGGGTGGTGCTGGTCAGCAACGAGGTCGGGTCCGGGATCGTCCCGGCGACGGCCTCGGGCCGCCGCTTCCGCGACGAACTGGGCCGCCTGAACGCGACGGTCGCCGGCCAGTGCGAGCACGTGCTCCTCGTCGTCGCGGGGCAGGCGCTCGTACTCAAGGAATAGCTGGGGTGATCCCGTGGAGCCGTCGCGCCTCGGCGGAGAGAGAACCGGCCTCGCCGCATTCGCCGGGTGCTGCCTGCTGGGCGGCGGCAACGCGGTGGGCGTGCGGTTCAGCAACCGCGAACTCGATCCGCTGTGGGGCGCGTCGGTGCGGTTCGGGGCGGCCGCGCTGCTGCTGCTGGCGGTCATGGCCGTCATGCGCCTCGCCCTGCCGCGCGGTCGGGCGCTGGCCGGCGCCGTGCTGTACGGGATCCTCAACTTCGGGGTGACCTTCGCCCTGGCCTACTACGCGCTGGTCCGCATCCACGCGGGTCTGGGCCAGACGCTGCTGGCCCTGGTTCCGCTGGTGGCCTTGTTGCTGGTGGTGGCGCAGCGTCAGGAATCCTTCCGGAGGTCCGCGCTGCTGGGCACGCTCGTCGCGGCCGCCGGGGTGGCACTGGCCTCGCGGGCTCCGCTGCAGGGCGACGTGCCGGTGCTGTCCCTGCTGGCCATGCTGGGCGCCGTGCTGTCCTTCGCCGAGGCGACCGTGCTCGTGCACCGCCTGCCGCCGGTGCACCCGGTGACGATGAACGCGGTGGGCATGGGCGCCGCGACGGCGTTGCTGCTCGTCGGCTCCTTCGCCGTCGGGGACACCTGGCGGCTGCCGGAGCGGACGGCGACCTGGTGGGCGCTGGCCTACATGGTCGTGGCGGGCTCGGTGCTGACGTTCGTCTTCTATCTGGTGGTGGTGCGCCATTGGGGCGCGTCCCGCGCGGCCTACGTCTTCGTCGTCATCCCGGTGGTCACGATCATGCTCTCCGCCTGGCTCGACGACGAGGAGCTGACGGTGGGTCTGCTGCTCGGCGCACCCCTCGTGATGGCAGGCGTGCACCTCGGTGCCCTGAGGCCCGGCCGACACCGGGACGGGCCCACGGACGGGCCCCAGGACAGGCCCTGAGGGGAGGGCCTTACCGGCTGTACTCTCTGGCAGATGAGCACGCTGAATCTCGACGACTTCTCCGATCTGATCGAGCGCCCCGACGGGGGCGTCCGGCGTGACGCCGAGGAACGCCGTGAACGCCTCGCCGTGCCGCCCGGCGCGCTGGGCCGGCTCGACGAACTCGCCGAGTGGCTCGCCGCCGCGCAGGGCCGGGTGCCGGTCGCGCCGATCGAGCGCCCCCGCGTGGTGCTGTTCGCCGCCGACCACGGGATCGCCTCCGAGGGGGTCTCCGCCCGGTCCGCGTCCAGCGCCCACGAGCTGGTGCGGAGCGTGCTGGACGGGTCCAGCCCCGTCGCCATCCTCGCCGGCCGGCTCGGCGCCACCGTGCGGATCGTCGACGCCGGGCTCGACTGCGACCCCGAGCTGCTCCCCGCGGACGTGGTCCGCCACCGCGTGCGGCGCGGCAGCGGCCGGATCGACAAGGAGGACGCGCTCACCCCCGAGGAGGCCCGCGCCGCCCTGGAGCTCGGCATCAAGATCGCCGACGAGGAGGCCGACTCCGGTACGGACCTGGTCGTCCTCGGCGACCTCAGCGTCGGCGGGACCACGGCGGCCGCGACCCTCGTCGCCGCCCTGTGCGGAACCGACGCCTCGGTGGTCACCGGCCGCGGCGGCCTGCCCATCGACGACCTGGCCTGGATGCGCAAGTGCGCGGCCATCCGCGACGCGCTGCGCCGGGCCCGGCCGGTCCTCGGCGACCAGATCGCGCTGCTGGCCGCGGTGGGCGGGGCCGACCTGGCCGCCATCACCGGCTTCCTGCTCCAGTGCGCGGTGCGCCGTACGCCGGTCATCCTCGACGGCGTCGTCTCGGCGGCCTGCGGCCTGGTGGCCCAGCGGGCCGCGTTCCGCGCCCCCGACTGGTGGCTGGCCGGCCAGGCGAGCGGTGAGCCCGGCCAGTCGAAGGCCCTGGACCGGATGGCACTCAACCCCGTGCTCGATCACGGCGTCACTGTGGGAGAAGGTACCGGGGCGCTGCTGGCCCTCCCCCTGGTCCAGGCGGCCGCCGCACTCGCGGCGGAACTCCCGGAACAGGCGGCGCAGGAGCCGGCGGAGTGAGCCGCCGGGGTCCGGGGTCCTGACCAGCCCGCGATCCCGGAGCCGGCCACTATGGACGGCAACGCCCCATAAGATCGATTTTTATGGGAGAGGTCCGTTTGAGCAGGGCAGAGACCGGCCGCGGCACCGTCACGGTGCCCCGACCGGCATCCGGCAGGAAAGAGACCGGCGGCGACCCCGCCGGCAAGGGGACGGGGGGCGGCCGGGAGACCGGCCGGGGGAGCACCCGTTCGCGGCGCGGCGCCGCGTTCGCGGTCTGGTACCTGCGGGCCGTCACCTTCGTCAACTTCCTCAGCGCGGTGTGGGTTTCGCTCGGGCAGGACCTGCGCCGGCACAACGCCGCGGACTTCTACACCCCGTACCTGCTCACGGCCGGTTTCGCCTCCGGGCTCTTCTGCCTGCTGCTGGCGGTCACCATGGGCCGCCGCAAGCGGGCCGCCTGGATCCTGAACCTCGTCCTGGGCGGGGTGCTGCTGCTCGACTTCGCCCGCGCGGCCTTCGTGCCCTGCTCGTGGGGTCCCGAGGTGTGCTATCCGGAGTTCCGCGAACACCCGCAGAACTGGGTCTCGCTGGGCCTGACCGCCGCCTTCGTCGCCGCCCTGCTGCTGGGCCGCCGGGAGTTCTACGCCAGGGGCGACCGCTCCAACCCCGCGCTCGCCACCGTCGTCGCCGCCGTCGGCCTGCTGGTCACCTCGCTGGTCGCGGCCATGCTCGTCGGCGCCACCAACACCGCCGCGGACAGCGCCGGGGCCACGTTCCTGACCCGCTGGCGGTACGGGGCGATGCGGCTGATCACCCTGGACCCGGACGCCAGGGCGTACAGCACCATCGACACCCCCGGCTGGGTGGACGTCTTCGTCAACGTGATGTCGATGCTCC
Source organism: Streptomyces sp. LARHCF249 (assembly GCF_052871255.1). Lineage (NCBI taxonomy): Bacteria > Bacillati > Actinomycetota > Actinomycetes > Kitasatosporales > Streptomycetaceae > Streptomyces > Streptomyces sp. LARHCF249. The sequence goes on along the minus strand of NZ_JBIXJQ010000002.1, from coordinate 730,940 downwards.
TGCTGCTCGCCGTACTGTTCGCGGCCTTCCGCTCGCGGCGCGCCGTCGACCCCCTCTCCGAGGACGACGAGGAGCGGCTGCGCGCGCTGCTCGCCCGGCAGGGGGACCGCGATTCGCTCGGCTACTTCGCGCTGCGCCGCGAGAAGTCCGTCACCTGGTCCCCCACCGGCAAGGCCGCCGTCACCTACCGCGTCGTCGGCGGGGTCTCCCTGGCCTCCGGCGACCCGATCGGCGACCCCGAGGCCTGGCCCGGCGCCATCGAGCCGTGGCTGGCCGAGGCGCGCGAGCACGGCTGGGTGCCGGCGGTGATGGGCGCGAGCGAGGAGGCCGGGCAGATCTACGCGCGGCACGGGCTGGACGCGCTGGAGCTCGGCGACGAGGCGATCGTGGAGACCGCCGAGTTCACCCTGGAGGGCCGCGCCATGCGGACCGTCCGGCAGGCGTACAACCGCGTCAAGCGGGCCGGGTACACCGTACGGATCCGCCGCCACGCCGACATCCCCGCACAGGAGATGGACGAGCTGGTCGAGCGGGCCGACGACTGGCGCGACGGCGCGACCGAGCGCGGCTTCTCGATGGCGCTGGGCCGGCTGGGCGACCCCGGCGACGGCCAGTGCGTGATGCTGGAGTGCACCGACGGCAACGGCGATCTGCGGGCCGTGCTGTCCTTCGTACCGTGGGGGGCCAAGGGCCTGTCCCTGGACCTGATGCGCCGTGACCGGGACTCCGAGAACGGCCTGATGGAGTTCATGGTCATCGAACTCCTGGAACGCTCCAAGGAGATCGGGATCACCCAGGTCTCGCTGAACTTCGCGATGTTCCGGTCCGTCTTCGAGCGCGGGTCCCGGCTCGGCGCCGGTCCGGTGCTGCGGATGTGGCGCTCCCTGCTGAGCTTCTTCTCGCGCTGGTGGCAGATCGAGTCCCTCTACCGGGCCAATGCCAAATACCGGCCGATCTGGGAACCGCGGTTCATGCTCTTCGAGAAGAGTTCGGACCTGCTGCGGATCGGTATCGCGGCGGGCCGGGCCGAAGGCTTCCTGGAAGCCCCCGGCCTGCCGAAGTGGCTGCACCGCAGACACCTGGAGACCCGCCGTTGACAGCGTGGAGCACCCGAAACACCTCAGCACCCGGGCGGTTCGCCCAGCGCGAATGGGGTCCCCTGTTCCGGACCGTCCGGGACGCGCTCGCCCGCGACACGTGGCGGGCCATCCCGATGACCATCGGCGCGGTCTGCTGACCTCGCTCTTCCAGATCGTGCAGAACACCTCCTGGGGCTTCCAGCCGGTGCAGAACCTCGGGTCGGTCAAGGCCGTCGACCCGCTCTGGCTGGCCCTGCTGCGGACCCGCTGTCGCTGTTCGTGCCCGCGCAGGACCTGCCGGCGTCCGACCGGATCGTCAACGACACCGGGCCCTCGGCGGCGGTGGTCGGCCTCGCCCTCTACGTCTGCCGGCGAGGTGCTGGTCAAGAACAACCTGGCGGGCAAGGAGCACCCGGCGGCCATCGCCGCGGTGATGGTCCTGTGCGTGGTCCGGGCGAAGTGGGGCCCCGAGCGCTCCCGGACGCCGCTGGGCGGACGACCGCCGCCGCTGGACACCCGGCCGCGATGAACCGGCCGGACGGGCCGCGCGGGGCAGGCCGTACCGTATCGGGGTGACGACAGACCTCGGGCGGTTCGCGCCCACCCGGCAGTGGATGCGGACCCACCCGCTCGCCACCGATGCCGTGCTCGCGTTCGGGGCGCTCGTCAGCATGGTCCTCGGCTCCTTCGCCGATCCGCACGGGCCGCACGGACCCACCTTCGGGACGCGCAACCCCGATCCGTTCTCGCTGCTGCTGATGCTGTTCGGCGCGGCCGTCCTGGTGTTCCGGCGCCGGCACCCGCGCGCCGTGCTCGCCGTGACCTGCGGGCTCTCGCTGCTGGAGCTGACAACCGGGGAGCCGCGGGCGCCCGTCGCCATGTGCACGGTGATCGCCCTGTACACGGTGGCCGCGGCCACCGACCGGCCCACGACCTGGCGGATCGGGCTGCTCACCATGGCCGGCCTGACCGGCGTGGCGATGCTCGCCGGGCCGCTGCCCTGGTACGCGCAGGAGAACATCGGGATCTTCGCCTGGACCGGGATGGCCGCCGCCGCCGGCGACGCCGTGCGCAGCCGGCGGGCCTTCGTCGACGCCATCCGGGAGCGGGCCGAGCGCGCCGAGCGGACCCGTGACGAGGAGGCGCGGCGGCGGGTCGCCGAGGAGCGGCTGCGGATCGCGCGGGACCTGCACGACGTGGTGGCCCACCACATCGCCCTGGTCAACGTCCAGGCGGGGGTGGCCGCCCACGTCATGGACAAGCGGCCGGACCAGGCCAAGGAGGCGCTGGCCCACGTACGGGACGCCAGCCGGTCGGCGCTGAACGAGCTGCGGGCCACGGTCGGGCTGCTGCGGCAGTCCGGAGACCCGGAGGCGCCGACCGAGCCCGCGCCCGGGCTGTCCGTCCTGGACGAGCTGGTGGACACCTTCCGGCACGCCGGGCTGCCGGTGGAGGTCATCGTCCAGCTGGGGCCCGCGCCGGGCCCGCTGCCGGCCGCGGTGGACCTGGCGGCGTACCGGGTGGTCCAGGAAGCGCTGACCAACGTACGCAAACACGCGGGCCCGGGCGCCCGGGCGGAGGTCAGCGTGGTGCGGGTGGGTCCCTCGGTGGAGGTGACGGTGCTCGACGACGGCGGCGACTCCGCGGACTCCTCGCCCGACCCGGCGGAGCCCGGCGGCGGCCACGGCCTGCTCGGCATGCGCGAGCGCACCGGAGCCCTGGGCGGGACCTGCTTCGCGGGGCCCCGCTACGGGGGCGGGTACCGGGTGCACGCGATCCTGCCGGTGGCCTAGCCGTTCAGCCTCGCCGGCGAGGCTGGATTTCGCCCGGCCGAAGCGACGGCCTAGTGGCAGGCGCGGCGCCACGCGTCCAGGTCGTACCGCTTCTGCAGAGAGCTCAGCTTCAGTTCGCGCGAGCGGTCGCAGAACCGGGACGCCGGCAGTTCGTACTCCACGTGGAACACGGCCTTGCCGGCTTCGATGAACGGCGTCAGCCGCTCGCACTCGCGGTACTCCGCGCACTGCTCGTTGACCGCGAAGTCGAAGTCGCCGACGAGCTGCGGGATCTGGTCGAGGTCGTTCTTCAGGCCGACCGCCAGGCCCCGGTCGTGGGCGAGCTTCGCGATCAGCCGGTTGTAGCGCAGCTGGTCCTCGGCGGTGAGCGGGAAGCCCGACGTGTTGCGGTAGGCGTCCATGTTGTCGGGCTCCACGGCGTCGAAGCCCTTGTCCCGGCACATGTCGAACCGTTTGGCGATCAGCGGTTCCAGCTCGGTCAGCCGCCGGATGTCCAGCCAGCGCTCGCCCTCCCAGCCGTTGCCCTTCCCGATCATCGATGCCGGGAAGGCCTCCGCGTCGGGCCGGAAGTCCTCCCAGGCGCCCGTGGACAGGTAGCAGATGGTCTTGCGGCCGGCCTTCTTCAGGGCGGCGACCTGCTCCTTGGCGGTGGTGAACCCGTCCACGTCGTACACGGGCGCCTTCACCGACATGTCGAGCTTCCCGGTGAGCTGCCACTGCCAGCCCACGCCCGGCGGGGGCCGCCACCGCTCCCCCGGCGCCTGCTCGGGCCACGGGTACGGCTCGTCCTCGCCGTCGTCCGGCGGCTCCGCGGTGCAGGCGGTGAGCAGCAGCAGAGCCGCGACCAGCAGGGTGGCGAAACGCTTCATCCGGCTGCCTCCAGGGCGTACGGGAGGGTTCCCCACGGATGTGCGCCGGTCCCGGGGACCGCGCAGTGCACCCCCGCCCGCCGCTCCTGGGCGAGTTCGGCTGCGGGGGCGTCCGGCGGGACGGCGTACACGAGGTGGCAGAACCGCTGGGCGGGATGGTCGGCGGTCCAGGGCGGCGCGGTGGCCGCGTCCCGGTAGGCGTCCCACGGGCCCTCGAAGGTGACGAGCAGGTCGGCGAGCCCGGCGTACCCGGGGTGCGGGTGGACGCCGTGGTTCAGGACGAGGGTACGGGCGCCCGCCGCCCGGGCGGCGACGGCGAGCCGCCCGTAGTGGGGCAGCAGTGCGGGATCGGCGGAGGCCTGGTCGAGGAAGGCGCCGTCGGCCTCGTACCAGTCGCGGTGGCGCAGCAGGTCCTGGACGACCTCCGCGTGCGGGCGCCGCCCGTAGTCGGTGTCGACGTAGCCGAGGACGGGTACCCCGGCGGCCCGCAGTCGCCCGGCGACGGCGGCGAACCGTTCGTCGGGGGCCCGGCCCGGCCCGCTGTCGGGGTTGAGCACCACGGAGTGCAGCCGCCCGGCGGAGCGGATCAGCAGTTCCCACTCCTCGGGCCGGTCGGCGGGGTGCTCGTAGAGCGGCACCAGCAGCATGGGGTCCCTCTCGTACGGGGTCGCGGGTATCGGCGGAGGCATCGGCGGCCGGGACATCAGCGGTGCGCCGTCGCGCGGCCCAGCAGCAGGCAGACCAGCGCGGCCAGCGTCGCGGCGGCCGCGCCCGCCACCGCCAGCTGGACCAGCCGGGGCTGCCCCAGTCCGGTCAGCAGGGCCAGGCTCTGGGCGACGGCGGCCGAGGCGCAGACGACGGCCGCCGGCCGGACCGCGCCGAAGGACTGGAGCAGCAGCCCGGTCCACATCACGGCGCCGAGCAGCAGCAGGGTCGCGCCGCGGGCCCCGGTGAGGGCCGGGGCGCCCGGCCAGAGCAGGGTGCCGGCCAGCCCCAGGGCGAGCAGCACCACCAGGTAGACGGCGAGGCACTGGGCCAGCGTGGCGAGCATCCGCCGCCGGAAGGACCGGGGGGAGCGGGCCGCCCGGAGCCCGGCGAGGCTGCCGCTGCGGAACCGGTGCAGCAGCCATTCGGCGGGACCCATGCTGAGGGTGAGGGCCACCGCCGACGGGGCGGCGACGGCCTCGGCCGGCCCCCCGGCGAGCACCTCGCCGAGGGCGGCGTACAGCACGAGCAGGCCGGTGCCGAGGCCGAAGACCCCGTACGGGACGGAGTCCCCGAGCCGGGGGCCGCGCACCACGTGCTCCTCCTCGGCGCCGCGCAGCATCCGCCAGCGCACCGGGCCGGTTCCGGGCCTGCGGATCCACCAGCCCCGGACCCGGGCGGCGGCCGCCCGGGTCCCCTCGGCCAGCGGGAGCTCCCGTACGGCCAGGGTGCATGCGGTCAGCAGGGACACGCCGAGCAGGGTCATCCGTACCGGTACGGGAAGGTCCACGAAGAGCACGAGCAGGGCCCCGGCGGCCATCGGGCCGAGGGCGGCGAGCAGCACCCGCTCGCGGCCGAGGACGAGCAGGACGGTGGCGGCTCCGACGTAGACGGCCTGGCCGGCGGCGAAGGCGTACGAGAAGGGCGGTCCGCCGGGCACGGCCAGCGCGGCGGCGGTGCCCAGCAGGGATCCGGCGGGGGCCCCGGCGAGCAGGGTCCGCCCGGCGGCGGCCCGGTCGCCGAGCCCGAGCCAGGAGTAGGCCCGGTGGGAGAGGGTCTGGTCCCAGACCCAGCCGATCAGCGCTCCGGCGAGCAGGGTCAGGGTGCCGGCGGGCAGGCCGAGGCGGTCGGGCGGGCCGTCGAGCAGGGGCGCGCCGAGCAGGTACGCGAGTCCGGGCAGGGCGAAGATCACCCCGCGCAGGAGGCAGGCGGTGAGGGGCACCTTCCAGGGGTCGGGGGTGTCCTCGGGCTCCGGGAAGGAGCGGGGCACCCGGGCGTAGAGCTCCTCGGCGAGTGCGAAGGAGTCGTGGCGGCCGTAGGTGAGCCGGATGTACTCGTCGGTCATGCCGTCGGATTCGAGGACGGCGGCGATCTCGTCGGGGTGGACGGCTGCGGCGATGAACGGGTCCAGGCGCTCGGCGAGTTCGTCCATGGGGTCGGCGGCGGGGCTGCCGCGGCGCGGCCGGGGGATCGCGGGCAGGGTGTCCCCGCCCGGGGCCTTCAGCCAGAGGGATCCGCTCACCACATGCTCCCGTCGGCCGCGAGTTCGCGGTACCAGGGGTCGGCGATCCGCCGGCCCCACTCGTCGCCGGCGCGGACGGGCAGGATGGGCCGGCCTGCACGCTTCTCATGGGCGAGGCCCCGGTAGATGTGCCGGAAGCCGTCCACGGACTGGTGCAGGGTGAACTTCTCCACCACCCGTTTGCGGGCCGCCCGGCCGAGCTCGGCGCGCCGTTCGTCGTCGCGGAGCAGGGCGAGGGCGGCGCGGGCCATGGTCTCGGGCTCGCGCGGCGGGACGACCAGGCCGGTGTCCCCGACGGCCTCGCGGACCCCGCCCACGTCGGTGGAGACGGTGGTGCGGCCGCAGGACATGGCCTCGATGATGCTGAAGGGGAAGCCCTCGCTGATGGAGGAGAGCATCACGATGCTGCCGGCCGCGTAGGCCCGGGCGACCTGCTCGATGCGGCCCTCGTACGAGATGCCGTCGGTGACGCCCAGGTCGGCGGCGAGCTTCTCCAGCCGGAGCTTGTACTCCTCGCAGCCGGCCGGGACCGGTCCGAACAGGCGCAGCCGCAGCGCGGGCAGCTCCTCGCGCATGAAGGCGTAGGCCCGGACGAGGGTTTCGAGGTCTTTGATGGGGTCGATGCGGCCGCACCAGCTGAGGGTGGGCACCTCGGGTTCGGGGCCGGCTTCGGGGAAGGCGTGCGGGTCGACGCCGTTGTACACGGTGCGGATCCGATCGGAGGCGGCGCCTCCGCGCTCCTCCCAGCGGCGGTTGTACTGGTTGCAGGGGGTGATCAGGTCCGCCTGCCGGTACCCCTCGGTGTTGAGCTCGCGGTAGAAGCCGAGCATGAGGGCCTTGACGGGCCAGCGCTGGGCGGCCGAGCGGTAGCCGAGGTAGCGCTCGCGCAGGTAGATGCCGTGCTCGGTGAGGAGGAAGGGCACCTCGTCGAGGTACTTGGCGGCGAGGGCCGGGAGGGTGGCGAGGCCGCTGCTGACGGCGTGCGCGACGCTGTCGGGCGGGATCCGCACGGAGAGCGGGCGCAGCGCGTGTTCCAGCAGGTCGGTGGCGGTGAGCGCGTCGTGGATGGTGGGTGCGGCGGCGGCGGTGCTCAGGCCGGGGCGGGTCCACACCGTCATCAGCAGGCGGAGCACGGACTCGGAGCGCAGGGCCGGGGCGAGGCGGCCGGCGCGGGCGAGGAGGGCCAGTTCGCGCAGGGCCGTGGAGAACGCGTCACCGGCCGGCCCCTGTCCGGGGGTGCCGGCGGCGGTGGCCGGGGGAGGTTCGAGCAGGGAGAGCAGAAAGGTTTCGTAGACCTCGGTGAAGCGGCGGCGGTCCTTGCCCCGCAGGGCGGTCCGGCGGCCTCGTGCGGGGGCAGCCCCCCAGAGCGGTACGGAGGTGTGCCGGTACACGTTGCGCGGCAGTTCCCAGGTGACCGGCTCGCGTCCGGAGCCGGTCAGGGCTATGACGTTGAAGTCGACCTCCGGCATACCGCGGACCAGCTGGTCGCACCAGGTGCTGACGCCCCCGTGGACGTGCGGGTAGGTGCCTTCGGTGAGCATGGTGACATGGCGCCCATGGCTCATGCGGTGTGTCCCCCCAGGACGTGAAAGGGGCCGGCGCCCGTGGTTCGCGGAGCGCCGGCGCTCGTGTTGCTCGTTACTCGGCTTGCGGAAGGCCCGTACGGTCAGGCGGGCAGCTTGAGCGTGACGGCGCTCTGGAGCAGTTCGGGTCCGGCCCAGGTGGAGCGGGTGCCGGCGTAGGCGGTGCCGAAGTCGGCGGTGCCGAGCAGGAGTTGCTTCTTGGTGCCGTTGGGGGCGGTGACCGGAGCGACGACTCCGGAGGGCGCCTTGACGGTGACGGTGGTGCCGATCCGGTAGGCCGTGACCCTGCCCTCGGCGAGGGCCTTGTCCCAGGCGGCGCGGCGGCCGAGCTCGACGCCGGCTTCCCTCATCGTCTGGTTGACGATCGGGGCGCTGGGCGCGTAGAGGGACCGGTAGGTGTCGAGGACCTGGTTGAGCACCGGGTAGAGGGTGCGGTCCTCGGCGAGGTTGGACTGGTGCACGTAGTGCGGGCGCGGGTCGTTGGCCAGGACGTGGCGCAGTGCGGTCCGCGCCTCCTGGGGGACGATGGTGTCCAGGTAGCCGGTGGCGGCGTCCACCGGGGCCGGCAGGCAGGTGGAGGTCGCCGGGTTGTCCTCGCAGATGCCGCTGCCGCCGTGTGCGCGGCTGGTGTAGATCCAGTTGTACTCGTCGGCCATCTCCGCGTTGGTGCCCGTGTTGTAGTACACGTTCATCGGGTGGCGGGGCACGGTCAGGGCGGCGCCGACCGCCCGCTGCGCGGGTTCGCGGGAGTTGTCGCTGCCCGCCCACTTCACGCCGTTGTCGGCGAGCGCGCCCGCCAGGTTGGGGTTGTCCTGGGGCTGCTGCGGGTTGGTCTTGAGGCCCGAGTGCTCGCCGGTGACGAGCTCGGTCCGGTCGGTGGTGATGCCCTTGAGGGCGGCCCAGTTGTTGTTGTCGCGGATCTGCGCGGAGATCTCCGCACGGCTCATGTACTGGACGGCGCCCTGGGCGTTCTTGACGCAGGACCAGGGGATGGTGGTGGTGTCCTGGACGCAGCCGAGGAAGGGGTGCGTGTAGGTGTGGTTCATCCAGCGGTACTTGGCCCGGTCGGCGACGAGCTGGGCGGTGAGGGCGTCGGTGCCGCCGTTCTCCGCCTTCCACTCCTCGCCGGCGCCCGCGTTGAAGAGCATGTCGAGCTTGAAGTCCTTGGACGTCTGCCACTGCGCCGCGTAGACGGCGTCGGCGGCGGTCATCCGGATGGTGCTCTCCTTGCCCTCGCCGCCGGGGCAGGCGTAGTCGCCGGGCGTGCAGTTGAGCTCCTTGTTCCAGCGGGCGTCCGGCGCGAAGACGTCGTCGACGTGGACCGCGAAGTAGCTGCGGCTCTGGCCGAGGTGGACCCCCTGGGTGAGCCAGTCGACGATGCCGCGCGCCAGCAGCCGGAACTGCTGCTGGTACTGGTTGTAGCCGAAGGTGACGACGAGCTCGCTGCGCCCGTCGTGGGTGTACTCGCCGACGAGCGAGGCCCGTCCGGAGCCGACCGGGGCGTCGAGGTAGCTGGTGTAGCCGGCCCGCGGCTTGCCCATGAACCCGAAACTCTCTGGAACGAGCGCGGAGTTGTCCTCGAAGGCGACTTGTCCGCCGAGGTAGCCGAACGGCCCCGTCTTGCCGGCCGCGGTGACCGCGGCCCGGGTGCCGTCGAGCTGGCCGCTGTAGCCGCCGTTGTCGGTGTACTCGAGGCCGACGCCCGGGTGGGCCCAGGTGTAGGCGTCGACCTGGCGGACCCCGTACGCCGTCTCGTACGCGGTGAGCGCGGCCATCTCGGCCGAGCCCTCGCCGAAGGGGTTCTCGTTCGGCAGGACCACGCCCTGGTACTTGGCGCGGGGACGGCCGTCCACCGTGTCGCTGAGGAAGCCCGCGTTGATGACCGGGCGGCCGCTGCTGCCCAGTTGGACACGGGTGTACGGAACTCCGGTGTCGCGGAGTTCCGCGGTGATCGCCTCGACCGAGCTGCCGCCGTCGTCGACGACCAGCACCTTCAGGTCGATGCGCGGCGCCGTGGCCGCCTGGGCGGTCGCGGCGGGTGCTGCCACGGATACCAGGGCTGCCGCGGCCATGGCGGCGGCGAGCCTGTTCATCCGGTTCTTGTTGACCATTTCGGCCTTTCCCCCCGCAGGCATCCCTCGGCTCGGCCCATGGCGGTCGGCCGGACCGGGGAGGCTCTGTGGAAATGATGCAAAGGAACCCCGCGTCCCCTTGCGAGAGTGGACCGAGTCTTTCGGACCTCGTCAGGTCTACAAGGCAAACCTGGAGCAGAGTCCACAGATGGGTGAATCTCCCGGCATCTTGATCGAACAACTTGACAAACCTTCGAGTGACGTACGGCAGAGTGCGTACGCGTAGGCTCTTTTCCGGCAGCCGTCGGGCCGGAATACGATCGCCACGGATGGCCGTCCACCCACTCGGCCCACACACACAAACGGAAGCGAGACTTCACCACCGTGACTGCTCTGACTCTCAGCACTGCCGGCGCGGCGACGCTGCGCGCCGACGCCCTCGTCGTCGGTGTCGCCAAGGGCCCCAAGGGCCCGGTTGTCGCCGCGGGCGCCGAGGCCGTGGACAAGGCGTACGACGGAAAGCTCGCCGCCGTGCTCGACGCGGTCGGCGCCTCGGGCGCCGAAGGCGAGATCACCAAGCTGCCGGCCCCGGCGGGCCTGAAGGTCCCGGTCGTGCTGGCGGTCGGGCTCGGCTCGGTCCCCGAGAAGGACGAGTCGTTCGACGAGGAGGTGCTGCGCCGCGCCGCCGGCGCCGCCGCCCGTGCCCTGCACGGCTCCAAGAAGGCCGCCTTCGCCCTCCCCCTGGACGACGCCTCCGCCGTCACCGCCGTCGCCGAGGGCGCGCTGCTGGGCGCGTACACCTTCACCGCCTACCAGGGCGGCGAGACCAAGACCTCCAAGAACACCGACAAGAACGGCGGCCCCAAGCTGCCGCTCGCCGAGATCGCCCTGCTCGGCGCCAAGCCGCGCGACAAGGAGCACAAGGCCGCGGCCGAGCGCGCCACGGTCGTCGCGACCGAGGTCAACATCGCTCGCGACCTGGTCAACACCCCGCCGAACGACCTCACCCCCGAGGCCTTCGCCGCCGTCGCCTCCGCGACCGCGAAGGAGCACGGCGTCAAGGTCCAGGTCCTGGACGAGAAGGCGCTCGTCAAGGGCGGCTTCGGCGGCATCATGGGCGTCGGCAAGGGCTCGCAGAACCCGCCCCGCCTGGTGAAGCTCTCCTACACCCACCCCAAGGCGGAGAAGACCCTGGCCTTCGTCGGCAAGGGCATCACCTACGACTCGGGCGGCATCTCCCTGAAGCCGGCCGGCCACAACGAGACGATGAAGTGCGACATGGCCGGCGCCGCCGCCGTCTTCGCCTCCGTGGTCGCGGCCGCGAAGCTGGGCCTGCAGGTCAACGTCACCGGCTGGCTCGCGCTCGCCGAGAACATGCCCTCCGGCTCCGCCACCAAGCCCGGCGACGTGCTGCGCATGTACAGCGGCAAGACCGTCGAGGTCCTCAACACGGACGCCGAGGGCCGCCTGGTCCTCGGTGACGCGCTGACCCGGGCCTCCGAGGAGAACCCGGACGCGATCGTCGACGTCGCCACCCTGACCGGCGCGATGATGGTGGCCCTGGGCAACCGCACCTTCGCCATCATGTCGAACGACGACGCCTTCCGTACCTCGGTCCACGAGATCGCCGAGGAGGTCGGCGAGTCCTCGTGGCCGATGCCGCTCCCCGCCGAGCTGCGCAAGTCCATCGACTCCCCCACCGCAGACATCGCGAACATGGGCGAGCGCATGGGCGGCGGCCTGGTGGCCGGCCTCTTCCTCAAGGAGTTCGTCGGCGAGGGCATCACCTGGGCCCACCTCGACATCGCCGGCCCGGCCTTCCACGAGGGCGCGCCGTTCGGCTACACGCCCAAGGGCGGCACCGGCTCCGCCGTGCGCACCCTGGTGCGGCTGGCCGAGCGCACCGCCACCGGCGACCTGGGCTGATGTAGCCCCGTAGCACCGGATGTGACATGCCTCAAGCCTTGGTCATTCACTTGATCAAGGCTTGAGGCATGTTCACCGACAACGAAATCCGTAGGTTTCTACGCACTGGTAACCCTCGCTCGGGGCAGAACGACCTGCCACATCGTGGGCCCGGCGTCCCGCGTTCCGCCGACAAATGCGAAGATGGGTTCTCGGCAGGACAGGGCCCCCACCACAGGGCCGAAGAACTAGCGGCCGATTACCAGCCGCCGCCCGGTCACAGAGGACCGGTGCCCGGCGCACATGCATGGAGGACGTGACGTGGCGAACGACGCCAGCACCGTTTTCGACCTAGTGATCCTCGGCGGTGGCAGTGGCGGTTACGCCGCGGCTCTGCGCGCATCCCAGCTGGGTCTGGACGTTGCCCTGATCGAGAAGAACAAGCTCGGCGGCACCTGCCTGCACAACGGCTGCATCCCCACGAAGGCTCTGCTGCACGCGGGCGAGATCGCGGACCAGGCTCGTGAAGCCGCCCAGTTCGGTGTCAAGACCTCTTTCGAGGGCATCGACATCGCGGGTGTCCACAAGTACAAGGACGAGGTCATCTCGGGCCTGTACAAGGGCCTGCAGGGCCTGGTCGCCTCCCGCAAGGTGACCTACATCGAGGGTGAGGGCCGCCTCTCCTCGCCGACTTCCGTCGACGTGAACGGCCAGCGCATCCAGGGCCGCCACATCCTGCTGGCGACCGGCTCCGTGCCGAAGTCGCTGCCGGGCCTGAACATCGACGGCAACCGCATCATCTCCTCGGACCACGCGCTGGTCCTGGACCGCGTGCCCGAGTCCGCGATCGTCCTGGGCGGCGGCGTCATCGGCGTCGAGTTCGCCTCGGCGTGGAAGTCCTTCGGCTCCGACGTCACCGTGATCGAGGGCCTCAAGCACCTCGTCCCGGTCGAGGACGAGAACAGCTCGAAGCTGCTGGAGCGCGCGTTCCGCAAGCGGGGCATCAAGTTCAACCTCGGCACCTTCTTCGACAAGGCCGAGTACACGGAGAACGGCGTCCGCGTGACGCTGGCCGACGGCAAGACCTTCGAGGCCGAGGTGCTCCTGGTCGCGGTCGGCCGCGGTCCGGTCTCGCAGGGCCTGGGCTACGAGGAGCAGGGCGTCGCGATGGACCGCGGCTACGTCCTGGTCGACGAGTACATGCAGACCAACGTGCCGACCATCTCGGCCGTCGGCGACCTCGTCCCGACCCTCCAGCTCGCGCACGTCGGCTTCGCCGAGGGCATCCTGGTCGCGGAGCGTCTGGCCGGTCTCAAGACCGTCCCGATCGACTACGACGGTGTCCCGCGCGTCACCTACTGCCACCCCGAGGTCGCGTCCGTCGGCATCACCGAGGCCAAGGCCAAGGAGATCTACGGCGCGGACAAGGTCGTGGCCCTGAAGTACAACCTCGCGGGCAACGGCAAGAGCAAGATCCTCAAGACCGCGGGCGAGATCAAGCTCGTCCAGGTCAAGGACGGTGCCGTGGTCGGCGTCCACATGGTCGGTGACCGGATGGGCGAGCAGGTCGGCGAGGCCCAGCTGATCTACAACTGGGAGGCTCTGCCGGCCGAGGTCGCGCAGCTCATCCACGCGCACCCGACCCAGAACGAAGCGATGGGCGAGGCCCACCTGGCCCTCGCCGGCAAGCCGCTTCACTCCCACGACTAATCGTCACGGGCGCGACGACCACTTCCGCACATTCGTTAGGAGCAACTGAAACCATGTCGGTTTCCGTAACCCTTCCGGCGCTCGGAGAGAGCGTGTCCGAGGGCACTGTCACCCGCTGGCTGAAGGCCGAGGGCGAGCGCGTCGAGGCCGACGAGCCGCTGCTCGAGGTCTCGACCGACAAGGTCGACACCGAGATCCCCTCGCCCGTCGCCGGCATCCTGGCCTCCATCAAGGTCGCCGAGGACGAGACCGTCGAGGTCGGCGCCGAGCTGGCCGTCATCGACGACGGTTCCGGCGCTCCGGCCGCCGCCGCGGCTCCGGCCGCCGAGGCCCCTGCCGCTGCGGCTCCCGTCGCCGAGGCTCCGGCCGCTCCGGCTCCCGTCGCCGAGGCCCCCGCGGCTCCGGCCGCCGAGGCCCCCGCCGCCGCTGCCCCGGCCGCGTCCGGCACCGATGTCGTGCTCCCCGCCCTGGGCGAGTCCGTCACCGAGGGCACCGTCACCCGCTGGCTGAAGCAGGTCGGCGAGTCCGTCGAGGCCGACGAGCCGCTGCTCGAGGTCTCCACGGACAAGGTCGACACCGAGATCCCCGCGCCGGTCGCCGGCACGCTGCTGGAGATCCTGGTCGGCGAGGACGAGACCGCCGAGGTCGGCGCCCGTCTGGCCGTCATCGGTGTCGCCGGTGCGGCCCCCGCCGCCGCCCCGGCCGCCGCCGCTCCGGCTCCGGCCGCCGCCCCGGCTCCGGCCCCGGTCGCCGCTCCGGCCCCCGTGGCCGCCCCGGCCCCGGTCGCCGCCCCGGCCCCGGTCGCCGCCCCGGCCCCGGTCGCCGCTCCGGCTCCGGTTGCCGCTCCGGCTCCGGTCGCGCCCGCCGCTCCCGCCGCCCCGGTTTCCGCCGGTGACGAGGGCGCGTACGTGACCCCGCTGGTGCGCAAGCTCGCCACGGAGTCCGGCGTCAACCTGAACACGGTCACGGGCACCGGCGTCGGTGGCCGTATCCGCAAGCAGGACGTCCTGGCCGCCGCCGAGGCCGCCAAGGCCGCGGCCGCCGCCCCGGCCGCCGCCGCTCCGGCCGCGAAGGCCCCGGCCGCCGCGGTGTCCGAGCTGCGCGGCCAGACCGTCAAGATGACCCGCATGCGCAAGGTCATCGGCGACAACATGATGAAGGCCCTGCACTCGCAGGCGCAGCTCAGCTCCGTGGTCGAGGTGGACATCACCAAGATCATGAAGCTGCGCGAGAAGGCCAAGGCCGGCTTCCTCGCCCGCGAGGGCGTCAAGCTGTCCCCGATGCCGTTCTTCGTCAAGGCCGCTGCCCAGGCGCTGAAGGCCCACGCGGTCGTCAACGCCCGGATCAACGACGACGAGGGCACCATCACCTACTTCGACTCGGAGAACATCGGCATCGCCGTGGACTCCGAGAAGGGCCTGATGACCCCGGTCATCAAGGGTGCCGGTGACCTCAACCTGGCGGGCATCTCCAAGGCGACCGCCGACCTGGCCGCCAAGGTCCGCGGCAACAAGATCACGCCGGACGAGCTGTCGGGCGCGACCTTCACCATCAGCAACACCGGCTCGCGCGGTGCCCTGTTCGACACGGTCATCGTGCCGCCGAACCAGGTCGCCATCCTGGGCATCGGTGCCACGGTGAAGCGCCCGGTGGTCATCGAGACCGCCGAGGGCACCAACATCGGCATCCGGGACATGACGTACCTGACCCTGTCCTACGACCACCGCCTGGTGGACGGCGCGGACGCGGCCCGGTACCTCTCGGCCGTCAAGGCCATCCTGGAGGCCGGCGAGTTCGAGGTCGAGCTCGGCCTGTAAGGCTCCCGCCGCAGGACGGCAGTCACACGTACGGCGCCCTTGTCCGGAAACCACTCCGGGCGGGGGCGCCGTCGTCTTACCCTGCCGGTCCAGGGACGACCAGCGGGGGCATCGCATGTCACGTGCACGGGTGAACGATCTCGTAGTGGTACTGCCGGGCATCATGGGGAGCCGGCTGGCGGACGCCGACGGCAAGCCGGTCTGGGACCTGTCGGGCGGCGCCCTGTGGCGGGGCCTGCGCACCTTCGGCGGCTCGGTGAACCGCCTCCGCCTCCCGAAGGACATCGGCGACGACCATCCCGGCGACGGCGTGGTCCCCGTCGGGGTCATGCCCGACGTGCACGCCATCCCCGGGATCTGGCAGCCGGTCGACGGCTACACCGACCTGCTGGGCTGGCTGGAGCGGTCCTTCAGCCTGTCCCCCGGCGGCAACCTCGTCGCCTTCCCGTACGACTGGCGCCTGTCGTGCCGCTGGAACGCGGAACGGCTGAGGAAGGTCGTCGCCCGCGAGCTGGAACGCTGGCAGGCCTCCGCCCCCGAGCGCCGCGACGCCCGGGTGGTCTTCATCTGCCACTCCATGGGCGGGCTGGTGGCCCGCCACTACGTGGAACTCCTCGGGGGCCACGAGGTCACCCGCCGCGTGATCACCCTGGGCACCCCGCACCGCGGCTCCCTGGACGCCCTCGGCCATCTGGTCAACGGCCTGCACAAGGGGTGGGGACCCCTGGGCGTCGACCTCAGCGCGTTCGCCCGCAGCCTGCCGTCACTGCACCAGCTGGCTCCCGACTACGCGTGCGTGGCGGGCCCGGGAGGCCTCGCGTACGCCCGTGACCTGCCGGGCCTGCCCGGCGTCGACCCCGAGCTGCTGGCGGACGCGGCCCGCTTCCACGCCGACCTGCGCCGGTCCGCCGACCGCCCCGGCCCCACCCCCCTGCACGCCATCACCGGCATCCGCCAGCCGACCCTGACGACGGCGGAGATCGCCGACGGCGGACTGACCCCGCTGTGGCTCATCAACGGCACGGACGAGCGCGGCGACGGCACGGTCCCCCGCCTCGCCGCGCGCCCCGCGAACGCCGACAACTCCGGCTACGCCGTCGACGAGGCCCACACCCCCTGCGAGCAGCACGGCTCCCTCCAGAACAACCGGGGCGTACGGGACGCGCTGGCCGGCCTCCTGGGGCAGGAGCGCCCGTTCCACCGGGACGGGGAGGACGGCGACGTCCCGCTGAGCGTGCTCGCTCCCCCGCTGCTGGAGGCGGGGGAACCGTACGGGGTGGCCGTGACGGTCCCGCCGGAGATCCCGGACCACGACGCCCTGCACCTCACGGCGGAGCTCCGCCCGGCCGACGGCGCGCAGGCGCTCTCGCGGACGCTGCGCCCCCTGGGCGGGGGCCGGTACACCGCGGCCTTCCCGGCGCCGGGCCCCGGGGCGTACCGGCTGGCGGTACGGGTCACCGCGCACGCGGAGACGACCGTGACGGCGCTGACCCTGGTGGGAGGAGCCGGTGAGTGAGCGCTCCGGCGAGATCCGGGGAACGGCCCTCGGGATCGTGGTCGAGAACCACCTGCACCCGGCGAAGTTCCGCACCCTGACCGGCGCGATCTCCCAGATGCGGGAGCTGTGCGCACTCCTGGAGGCCCGGGGCTACGCGCCGACCGTGCTTCCGGACCCCGGGCAGCCGGAGATCAAGGCGGCGGTGAAGGACTGGGCGACGGGCCGGAGCGCGGCGCAGGTCCGCGGCCCCGCCGTCGTCCTCTGGTCCGGCCACGGTGTGCTCGATCCCCGGGGGCTGCGCCTGGTGCTGCACGACACCGAGGACGCCCAGTACGGAGATGAGACATATTCGGCCATCCTCCTGACGGAGGCGGCCATGCGCAGCGGGGCGGACCAGATGCTGCTGCTCATCGACACCTGCCATGCGGGCGCGGGGGTCATGGAGTCCCTGGACACGGCGTTCGGCGTGCTGACCGCGAAGAACCTGCCCCCGGGCCGGTCCACGTGGCTCGGGGTGCTCGCGAGCAGCCGCCCTCAGGAGAAGGCCGAGGCCGCCGGCATCCTGCTGGAGACCCTCACCCGGGTGCTGCGCGAGGGACCGGCGAGCGAGGAGTACCGCCACGAGTGGAGCAGCCGGAACGGGCAGGTCAGCGGGGCCACGGTCATCAACACCGTGCTCGCGCAGTGGCCCGAGGAGGTCGGCCACAAGCCGGTCCCGGCCATGTTCGGCGAGCCCCGGCTGATGTTCGACAACCCGCTGCGGAAGACCGGCTCGGAGCCGGAGCTGGTCGAGCACCTGGTGCAGGCGAGCCGGGGGGCGCCCGTGGACGACGGGGGCTGGTTCTTCAGCGGCCGGCGCAACGTGCTGGGGCAGATCACCGAGTGGCTGGACGCGCGGCAGCCGGGCCTGTTCCTGGTGACGGGCAGCGCCGGATGCGGCAAGTCGGCCGTCCTCGGCCGCGTGGCGACCCTGTCCGACCCCGCCCACCGGAAGGACATCCTGGAGCACCGGGCCCTCGCCCCCGAGGATCCGGACCCGGGCGAGCGGTCGGTGGACGCCTCCCTGCACCTGCGGGGCTACACGGTGCAGGAGCTCGCCGAGGCCGTCGCCCGCGAACTGGCCCTTCCCGTTCCGCAGACCCCCGCGGCCCTGATCGCCGAGGTGGAGAAGAAGTGGCCCGCGGCGTGCCCGGACCGCCTCCCGGCCCTGGTCCTGGACGGCTTGGACGAGGCGGCCCCCGAACAGGCCCACCCGATCGTCGAACAGCTCCTGGCCCCGCTGAGCCGCCTGGTCTGCGTCCTGCTGGGCTCCCGGGACCGCCCGTTCCGCCCGCAGAACGAACTCCAGGAGCCGCTGGACGAGGCAGTGAGCCGCCTGCTGGACGTCCGGGCCCGCGCCTTCGACCTGGACGACGAGACCGACACCGAGAACGACATCCGGACGTACTGCCTGCGCCGGCTGGAGGCCCGCAAGCTGCCGCCCGGGGACGCGGCGACCGCGGCCGGTCTCATCGCGGACCGCGCGTCCGCCCATACCGGCGGCTTCCTCTTCGCGAGGATGGCGACGGACTCGGTGCTGAGGCGGTTCGCCGCCGCGTCGGATGCGGAGGACTGGGTGGAGGCCATTCCGTCCTCCATCAGCGCCGCGTTCACCGAGGACCTTGCGGAGGGCCCGAAGCGGGAGCGGGACGGTGAGACCCTTCCGCATGCCGCCCAGGACCTGCTGGCCGCGCTGGCCTGGAGCGCCGGGAACGGCATGCCCGCGCGGGGCGTCTGGGAGGCGGCGGCCTCGGCCCTCGCCTCCGGCGGGACCGCGTACGGCCCCGAGGACGTGGACTGGCTGCTGAACACGTACGGCCGCTACGTCGTGGAGGACAGCGACGGCGTGCAGGCGGTGTACCGCCTCTACCACCGCGAGTTCATCGGCCACCTGCGGTACACCCCGGAGGGGGCCGACCCGGCGTACCGCGTGGCGCGGGCGCTGGTGGACCTCCTGCTGGAGCAGAGCGCCGACGCCACGGCGATGGAGGCCGCGAACCCCTACCTGCGCCGGTCGCTGGCGGCCCATGCGGCCGCGGCGGAGGGCCGCGGCATCGCCATGGTCCGTGAGCTCGTCGGCGTCCGGGAGGACGAGTTCCGCCCTGATCTCGCAAGCGCGCTGGGCAACGTGTCGATTTCACTGTCGCAGGCCGGGCGGCGCCTCGATGCCGTCGCACCGGCCCAGGAAGCCGCCGACCTGTACCGGGACCTCGCCGACAGCGACCCGGCCGCCTACCGCCCCGAACTCGCCAGGTCCCTCAACAACCTCTCCAACTTCCAAGTCGAGGCCGGAGACCGACAGGGCGCACTGGCCACCATCACCGAAGCCACGTCCCTCCGCAGGGACCTTGCCGAGAGCAACCCGGCCGCCTACCTCCCGGAACTCGCCGGCGCCCTCAACAACCTCGCCACCGCCCAAGGCGCGACCGGGAACCTGCGGGGCGCACTGGCCACCATCACCGAAGCCGCCGACCTGTACCGGGACCTCGCCGACAGCAATCCTGCCGCCTACCTCCCCGACCTCGCCATGGCCCTCAACAACCTCGCCAACTTCCAAGGCGACACCGGAGACAGCCAGGGCGCACTGGCCACCATCACCAAGGCCGCCGACCTGTACCGCGGCCTCGCCGACAGCAACCCGGCCGCCTACCTCCCCAACCTCGCCAGCGCCCTCAACAACCTCGCCACCACCCGGGGCGACAGCGGAGACCGACAAGGCGCACTGCCGATCATCACCGAAGCCGTCGAGCTGTACCGGGACCTCGCCGACAGCAACCCGGCCGCCCACCTCCCCAACCTCGCCGGCGCCCTCAACAACCTCGCCAACTTCCAAGGCAGTACCGGAGACCGACAAGGCGCGCTGCCGACCATCACCGAAGCCACCGACCTGTACCGGGACCTCGCCGACAGCAATCCGGCCGCCTACCTCCCCGACCTCGCCATGGCCCTCAACAACCTCGCCAACTTCCAAGGCGACAGCGGAGACAGCCAGGGCGCACTGGCCACCATCACCAAGGCCGCCGACCTGTACCGGGACCTCGCCGACAGCAATCCGGCCGCCTACCTCCCCGACCTCGCCATGGCCCTCAACAACCTCGCCACCGCCCAAGGCGCGACCGGAGACCTACAGGGCGCACTGGCCACCATCACCGAAGCCACCGCCCTCCGCCGGGACCTCGCCCACACCATCCCGGCCGCCTACCACCCCAAACTCGCCATGGCCCTCAACAACCTCGCCAAGTTTCAGAGCGCGACCGGAGACAGCCAGGGCGCACTGGCCACCATGACCGAGGCCACTGGCCTGTACCGGGGCCTCGCCGACAGCAACCCGGCCGCCCACCTCCCCGACCTCGCCATGTCCCTCAACAACCTCGCCACCACCCTGGGCCATGTCGGAGACCGGCAGGGCGCGCTGGCCACCATCACCGAAGCCACCACCCTCTACAGAGACCTCGCCCACACCAACCGGGTCGTTTACCTGCCCAGCCTCGCCATGGCCCTCAACAACCTCTCCAACTTCCAAGGCAGTACCGGAGACCGACAAGGCGCACTGGCCGCCGTCACCGAAGCCACTGACTTCTACCGGGATCTCGCCGACAGCAACCCGGCCGCCCACCTCCCCGAACTCGCCGGCGCCCTCAACAACCTCGCCACCGCCCAAGGCGCGACCGGAGACCTCCAGGCCGCACTGGCCACCATCACCGAAGCCACCGACCTGTACCGCGACCTCGCCGACAGCAACCCGGCCGCCCACCTCCCCGACCTCGCCATGGCCCTCAACAACCTCGCCAACTGCCAAGGCAGTACCGGAGACCGACAGGGCGCACTGGCCACCATCACCGAAGCCACCACCCTCTACACAGACCTCGCCGGCACCAACCCGGCCATCTACCTCCCCAACCTCGCCAGCACCCTCAGCAACCTCGCGCACATGGCCACGGCCCAGGACTCCCTCGCGGCCTACGCCGACGCCGAGCGTGCCCTGGACGCGCATGCGGAGGCGGCACGCTACCTGGCCCTACGGCGCGCGGCATTCGAGATCACCCATGCGGACGACGGCGCCGGCTTGCGCACCCTCATCCTCCTCGCGGACGATTCGGACCCGACGGCTTTTCACGCGCGGCATCTCCTGCGCACCCACAGCCAGGGCAACGCCGAGAGCGCCGCCCAGGTCAGCGCCCTATGGCGCGACGCGACCGGAGCCGAACCACCGCTCTGGCTGGCGATACCGGAAGCCTCGATCGATCTTGCCGTCAACTGGATCAACTGCCCGACCTGGGCCGACTCCCGCGCCTACTGGGACGAGCACGCCGAAGACCTCGGCTCAGCCGAGACCGCGGCAGCGCTGGAGGAGCTCGCCCTGTTCACCCAGACCGCAGAAGAGCATCTGCGGATCGCGGGCCAGGCAGCGGCAACCGACCCGGACCACGCCTTCCGCCCCTACCTCACTGGTGAACTCCTCCACGCTTGGACCGGCCTCTCGACCTGGGAGGAATCGCAGGCCTATCTCACCGACCACGCGGCGGAGCTCCTGCACGACCAGGCCCTCGATGTGCTCGGCACCGACCTCGGTACAGCCGATACGGCCCTGCGCCACGCGCTGATCGTCCTTGCCCGCGCGGACGGCATCCCCGCCGCCTACCAGAACGTCGAGGACCGCCCCCTCCTGAACGACCGGCTCCAGCAGCTCCTGGCCGCACCCGAGACGCAGCCGGACCTCCTGCGGGCCGTCGCCCTCCTGGAGTTCTTCGTCCACCAAGAGCAGTTCACCGGCGCGGCCCACCTCGCCATCGCCGACGCCCTGTCCGGCGACGTCCCGCCCGCTCCCCCCACCGGCTGGCCCCCCGCCGAGCCCGCCGAGCGGGACCGGGTCATCTCCGAGATCGCCGCCCTCATCGGGCGGCACCCCGCGCACGCCGCGGCCCTGAGCGCCCTCATCCAGAGCCTCCTGGCGGCGTGACCGGCCCTTGTAACCAGCCTCACTCTGCGTCCCTGAGCGCGAACCCTTCGCGCCGGGCCACTGCGCCGTATTGTCTAGGCATCAGAGCTCTGCATGCCCCACAGGAGATGAAGCCCGGATGATCACCCCACCCGTCGTGCACTCGCTGCGCGAGCAGATCCGCGAGCACATCGTGGAGGGGATCGTCAGCGGGCGCTGGAAGCCCGGCGAGCGGATCGTCGAGCGCCGGATCGCCGTGGAGCTGGAGGTCAGCCAGACTCCGGTGCGCGAGGCGCTGCGCGAGCTGGAGACGCTGCGGCTGATCGAGTCGGCGCCGAACAAGGGCGTGCGCGTACGGAACCTGTCCGCGGCGGACCTGGAGGAGATCTACCCGGTCCGGGCCGGTCTGGAGCAGATCGCGGCCGAGCTCGCGGCGCCGCGGCTGGCGGCGGACTGCTCGGCGCTGGAGCCGCACGTGGCCGCCCTGTGGGAGGCCGACCGCAGCGAGGACGGCACGGCCCAGGTGCGGCACACGGTGGGCTTCCACCGGGAGATGGTCCGGGCGGCCGGGAACAGCGTGCTGCTGCACACCTGGGAGAGCCTGGGCATCGAGGTGTTCACGGCCCTGTCCATCCGCTGGCTGGGAACGGTCCAGAAGTCCTACGCGGAGGAGCACGAAGCCCTCGTCGAGGCGTTCCGCAGCCAGGACCCGGAGATCGGTCTGCTCGTGAAGCGGCACGTTCTCGGGTGCGCTCCGAGGGCCTGACCCGCCTTATTGCCCCGATTTGCCCGGCACCGGGTGCCTTGTTCGCTGGCACCGGGTGCCGACTTTCGTCGTATGGACATTTCTTCGTCACTTTTATTTGATCGATCATCGATCAGCGATTTACAGTCGTCGCGGGCCTCAACCAGGTCCAACGACCCTGTCCTGCCCGTCAGGGATTTTTTCACCACCTCTCCTTTGTCCGGAAGGCGGCGCACACCGATGTCCGACCCCGTAGGAAAGCTTCCGAGCGAGCTCGACCAGCTCCCGGACCGCGACACCGAGGAGACCGCCGAATGGGCGGCCTCCCTCGACGCCGTCGCCCAGGCCGCCGGTACGCGCCGCGCCGAATACCTGCTCCGCCGCACCCTCCAGCACGCCGAAGCCGCCGGCCTCGCCCTGCCGAAGCTGCTGGAGACGGACTACGTCAACACCATCCCCACCGCCGCGGAGCCCGAGTTCCCGGGTGACGAGGCGATGGAAGCCAAGATCACCGCCTGGAACCGCTGGAACGCGGCCGCCATGGTGACCCGCGGCTCCAAGTACGGCGTCGGCGGCCACATCGCCACCTTCGCCTCCGCCGCGTGGCTGTACGAGACCGGCTTCCAGCACTTCTTCCGCGGGAAGGAGGCCGACGGATCGGGCGACCAGCTCTACATCCAGGGCCACGCCTCCCCCGGCATCTACGCCCGCGCCTTCCTCGACGGGCGGATCTCCGAGCAGCAGCTCGACAACTTCCGCCAGGAGTCCGGCGGCAACGGCCTGCCGTCCTACCCGCACCCGCGGCGCCTGCCGTGGCTGTGGGAGTTCCCGACGGTGTCCATGGGCCTCGGCCCGCTCTCCGCGATCTACCAGGCGCGCTTCAACCGCTACCTGCAGAACCGGAGCATCAAGGACACCGCCAACTCGCACGTCTGGGCCTTCCTGGGCGACGGCGAGATGGACGAGCCCGAGTCGACCGCCGCCCTGGCCCTCGCCTCCCGCGAGCAGCTCGACAACCTGACCTTCGTCATCAACTGCAACCTGCAGCGCCTCGACGGTCCGGTCCGCGCCAACTTCCGCGTGGTCCAGGAGCTGGAGGCCCAGTTCCGCGGCGCCGGCTGGAACGTCATCAAGTCGCTGTGGGGCTCCGCCTGGGACGAGCTGTTCCAGCTCGACACCACGGGCGCCCTGGTACGCCGCCTGCGCGAGGTACCCGACGCGCAGTTCCAGACGTACGCGACCCGCGACGTGGCCTACATCCGCCAGCACTTCTTCGGCGCCAACGCCGAGCTCGTGCAGCTGGCCGGCGTGCTCTCCGACGCGAAGATCGCCGAGTGCTTCCACAGCTCCCGCGGCGGCCACGAGCCCCGCAAGGTCTACGCCGCGTACAAGGCCGCCCTGGAGCACAAGGGCGCTCCGACGGTCATCCTCGCGCAGACCGTCAAGGGCTACACGCTGGGCGCCGGGTTCGAGTCGAAGAACGCGAACCACCAGATGAAGAAGCTGACGATCGACGAGTTCAAGGACATGCGCGACCTCCTCGGCCTCCCGATCCCGGACAGCGCCTTCGCCGACGGCCAGGTCCCGTACGGCCACCCGGGGGCGAACAGCCCCGAGGTCCAGTACCTGAACGAGCGCCGCGCGGCCCTCGGCGGCCCGGCCCCGGCCCGCAAGGTCAAGCACGTGGCCCTGCCCGCCCCGGCCGACCGTTCCTTCGCCGCGCTGCTCAAGGGCTCCGGCAAGCAGGAGATGGCCACGACGATGGCCTTCGTCCGGCTCGTCAAGGACCTCATGCGGGACAAGGAGACCGGCAAGCGCTGGGTGCCGATCGTCCCCGACGAGGCCCGCACCTTCGGTATGGAGTCCCTCTTCCCGTCGGCCGGCATCTACTCGCCGCTGGGCCAGACGTACGAGCCGGTCGACCGCGACCAGCTCATGTACTACAAGGAAGCCAAGGACGGCCAGATCCTCAACGAGGGGATCACCGAGGCCGGCGCCATGGCCGACTTCATCGCCGCCTGCACGTCGTACGCGACGCACGGCGAGCCGATGATCCCCTTCTACATCTTCTACTCGATGTTCGGCTGGCAGCGCACCGCCGACCAGATGTGGCAGCTCGCCGACCAGCTCGGCAAGGGCTTCATCGTCGGCGCCACCGCCGGCCGCACCACGCTGACCGGTGAGGGCCTGCAGCACGCGGACGGCCACTCGCACCTGATCGCGTCCACGAACCCGGCGTCGCTGAACTACGACCCGGCCTTCGCGTACGAGATCGCGGTGATCGTCAAGGACGGTCTGCGCCGGATGTACGGCGAGAAGCCGGAAGACGTCTTCTACTACCTGACGGTCTACAACGAGCCGAAGGTGCAGCCGGCCATGCCCGAGGGCGTGGAAGAGGGCATCCTCAAGGGCCTGTACCGCTTCAACACGGCGGCCGACCTGGCCGAGGCGGCCCCGGCCGCCGACGCCCCCAAGGTCCAGCTGATGGCCTCGGGTACGGCGATCCACTGGGTCCTGGAGGCGCAGAAGCTCCTCGCCGCCGACTGGAACGTGGCCGCCGACGTCTGGTCCGCCACCTCCTGGGGCGAGCTGCGGCGCGACGCGCTGGAGTGCGACGAGGCGCTGCTGCGCGGCGAGCTGCGCACCCCGTACGTCACCCGCGCGCTGGAGGGCGTCACCAGCCCGGTCCTCGCGGTCTCCGACTGGATGCGCCAGGTCCCGGACCAGATCAGCCAGTGGGTGGAGCAGGACTACACCTCGCTGGGCACGGACGGCTTCGGCCTGTCCGACACCCGTGAGGGCGCCCGCCGCCACTTCGGTGTCGACGCCCAGTCGATCGTCGTGGCCGCGCTGGCCCAGCTCGCCCGCCGCGGCGAGGTACCGGCGTCCTCCGTCAAGGAGGCCCGGGAGCGCTACGGCCTCTGAGCCGAGTGACCGACCGACCGTGAAGGCCGGTGTCCGCCCCTCAGGGGTAGGACACCGGCCTTTCGCCGTACGCGCGGTGGCGGCGCGGGGGCGGACCCGTGATGCTGGAGCGGTGATGGACGAGACGGAGTTCTGGGAGATCGTCGACCGTACCCGCGAGGCCGCCGACGGCGACCCCGAGGAACACGCCGAGCTGCTCGTGGAGCGGCTGGCCCAGCTCGACCCGGACTCCGTCCTGGACTTCGCCCGGCACTTCGAGTCGCGGTACAACCGGGCGTACACCTGGGACCTGTGGGGCGCGGCCTGGGTGCTGCTCGACGGGGCGAGCGACGACGCCTTCGACTACTTCCGCTGCTGGCTGATCGGCCAGGGCCGGGAGGTCTTCGAGGGCGGGGTCCACGACCCCGACCACCTCGCGGAGCTCCTGGGCGACTTCGACGAGGAGATCGACGGCGACGGCGAGGAGCTGGGGTACGCGGCCGACGAGGCGTACGAGCAGCTGACCGGGGCGGTGGCCCCGGACCTGGGCATCCCGCTGCAACCGGCAGAGCCGGAGGGCACCCCGCTGGACTTCGAGAACGAAGCCGTGCTCGCGGAGCGCTTCCCCCGGCTCTGGGCCCGCTTCAGAGGCTGACGGCTAGCTGTGCGTACCGCCGTCGATACGGATCTCCGTGCCGGTGATGAACGCACCGTCCTCGGAGCCCAGCATCGCGACGACGCCGGCCACGGTCTGCGGGCCGGCGAAGCCCTGGCCGATGGCAGGGGCGAGCTTGGCGAAGAGGGACCAGTCGGTGTCCTCGGGCAGGCCGGGGCCGTTGCCCGTGGTCATGCCGCTCTCGATGGAGCCGGGCGCGACGGCCACGCAGCGCAGGCCCTGCTTGCTGTACTCGGCCGCCAGTGCGTGGGTCATCGACTGGATGCCGCCCTTGCTGGCCGCGTAGGCGGACATGTAGGGGTGGGCGAAGGACGCCGAGGTGGAGCTGAAGTTCACCACCACCGGCCGGTCGCCCGCCAGCAGCGCCGGCAACGACTCGCGGATCATCAGGAAGGTGCCGGTCAGGTTGACCCCGATGACCTGGTTCCACAGGTCGAGCGTGGTCTGGTGGGTGTGCGCGGAGCGCAGGATGCCGGCGGCGTTGACGAGTACGTCGACCCCGCCGAGGGTCTCGACCGCGGCGGCCACGCCCTCCTTGACCGCGTGCTCGTCGGATATGTCCAGCAGGGCGGTGGTGAGGCGGTCCTGGTGGCCCTCGGCCGCGGCCCGGTCGGCCGTGACCTTGAGACCGGCCTCGCTGACGTCGACCGTGTGGACCCGGCCGCCTTCGGCGAGGATCCGGTGGACGGTGGCCTGGCCGATGCCGGAGCCGCCGCCGGTGATGAGGACGCGACGTCCTTCGTAACGGTTCATGGGGTGAGCGTACCCAAGCGCTGACACGCTTTGCCATAGCGGCAAAGCATGCAATCAGCCGCGTATGCGAGAGGTACGCTTCACTGCGTGAGATCCCCTCGTCCGTACTCTCCCCAGGCCGGCCCCGGAGCCCAGTCGCTGACCGAGCGCCGCAAGGCCGCCACCCAGCTCGACATCGCCCGCGCGGCCTGCGCACTCTTCGCCGAGCACGGCCCCGACGGCACCACCGCCGAGGACATCGCCCACCGCGCGGGCGTGGCACTGCGTACGTTCTACCGCTACTTCCGCAACAAGCAGGAGGCCGTGGCCCCGCTGCTCGCGATCGGCGGCGACGCCTGGCGCGCCCTGCTCGCCGAGGAGGACCCCGGCACTCCGCTCGCCGAAGCCCTGGAACGCGCCGTCACGCGGACGCTGAGCGAACCCCAGGCGGTCGAGGAGGGCCTGGAGGTGACCCGCGGCCTGCTGCGGGCGGCGGCGACCGACGAGGCCCTGCGGGCGGTCTGGTACCGCGTGAACCAGGACTCCGAGGAGCGCCTGGTCCCGGTGATCGCCCGCCTGGCCGGTCCGGACGCCGACCCCCTGGACGTGCGCCTGCTGGCCGCGGCGGCGACGGACGCGATCCGGATCTCCCTGGAACTCTGGTCGACCACGGACGCCGCGCTCTCGGGCCCCGGCTCCCCGATAGAACTCGCGGTCCGCTCCCTGCGCCACCTCACAGGCGCGATGCCCTTGTTCCGCTGATGTCAGCGGGACAAGGGCATCGGGTCGGGCCCGTGGCCCTCGGTCTCATGACCGGCCTCAGCCGCCCCAGTCGCCGCCCCCGCGACCATCGCCGCCGCCGCCCCAGTCACCGTTGCCGCCGTCGCCGCCGCGACCGCCGCCGCCCCAGTCACCGTTCCCGCCGTCGCCGCCGCCCCAGTCACCATTGCCGCCGTCGCCGCCGCGACCGCCGCCGCCCCAGTCACCGTTCCCGCCGTCGCCGCCGCGACCGCCGTCGTTCCAGTTCCAGTCGCCGTTGCCGCCGCGACCGCCGTCGCCCCAGTCACCCCAGTCGCCGTTGCCACCGCGGCCGGAGTCGTTCCAGTCGGCGTCACGCCAGTTCGAGTCGTTCCAGTTCCAGTGGCCCCAGTCGTGGCGCCCGTTGCCGCCGTTGCCGCCGACCCCGCCGTCGTTCCAGCACCAGGAGGGCCGGTCGCGCCAGTCGCGGTCGCAACAGAAGTCCCAGCGGGCGTCCGAGCGGTTGGAGGGGTACCGATAGCAGTCCCAGCCCCCGTCACCCCCGCCACCACTGGTGACGGCCGAGGCCGAGGCGCTGGCGACGGGCATCAGGCCTATCGCGATTCCAGCGGCGCCCGCCATGGCTGCCGCAACGATCCTACGGCGCATTCTCATGCACCTCCGAACATGTCTCGCTTATCCGGCTCTTAGGTCATTTCCACCCTTACCCGCCCCCGCGTCCCTGTCAAAGCGGAAAGGCCCCCACCGCACTCCGTAGAGCGCGGCGAGGGCCTCCCATCAGGCATTTCCCTCAGATACCGATCTTCAGCCGGCGCGCCCGGCAGCAGGGGCCCGGTCGCACGGCTGAGGGCCGCCCCCCTCATGGGTGGCGGCCCTCAGCGCGGATCAGGGCATCGAGCCCCGTTTCCTAGATGTCGAAGTAGAGCTCGAACTCGTGCGGGTGCGGACGCTGCGCGATCGGGGCGATCTCGTGCGTGCGCTTGTAGTCGATCCACGTCTCGATCAGGTCGGGGGTGAAGACACCGCCGGCCAGGAGGTACTCGTGGTCGGCCTCGAGGGCCTTGAGGACGTCCTCGAGGCTGGTCGGGACCTGCGGGACGCTCGCGTGCTCGTCGGGCGAGAGCTCGTAGAGGTCCTTGTCGATCGGCTCCATCGGCTCGATCTTGTTCTTGATGCCGTCGAGGCCCGCGAGGAGCAGCGCCGAGAAGGCGAGGTACGGGTTCGAGGACGGGTCCGGCGCGCGGAACTCGACGCGCTTGGCCTTCGGGTTCGAGCCCGTGATCGGGATGCGCATGGCGGCGGAGCGGTTGCGCTGCGAGTACACCATGTTGACCGGCGCCTCGAAGCCCGGCACCAGGCGGTGGTAGGAGTTCACCGTCGGGTTGGTGAAGGCCAGCAGCGACGGGGCGTGCTTGAGGATGCCGCCGATGTAGTAGCGGGCGGTGTCCGACAGGCCCGCGTAGCCGGCCTCGTCGTAGAACAGCGGGTCGCCGTTCGCCCACAGCGACTGGTGCACGTGCATGCCCGAGCCGTTGTCACCGAAGATCGGCTTCGGCATGAAGGTCGCGGTCTTGCCGTTGCGCCAGGCGACGTTCTTCACGACGTACTTG
Organism: Streptomyces sp. LARHCF249; assembly: GCF_052871255.1. Classification (NCBI taxonomy): domain Bacteria; kingdom Bacillati; phylum Actinomycetota; class Actinomycetes; order Kitasatosporales; family Streptomycetaceae; genus Streptomyces; species Streptomyces sp. LARHCF249. The sequence goes on along the minus strand of NZ_JBIXJQ010000002.1, from coordinate 701,983 downwards.
AAGAGCATCAGGTCGTCGGCCGCGGCCAGCAGCGTGTTGAACTTGTAGTTGATCTCGGCCTGGCCGCCGGTGCCGACCTCGTGGTGCTGGCGCTCGACCTGGAGGCCCTGGGCGTCCAGCTCGAGGGAGATCTCGGCGCGCAGGTCGGCGAAGTGGTCGACCGGGGCGACCGGGAAGTAGCCGCCCTTGTAGCGGACCTTGTAGCCGCGGTTGTTCTCCTCGGAGCCGGTGTTCCAGGCGCCGGCCTCGGAGTCGATGTGGTAGAAGCCCTCGTTCGCGGAGGTCGCGAAGCGCACGCTGTCGAACACGTAGAACTCGGCCTCGGGGCCGAAGAACGCGGTGTCGGCGATGCCGGTGGAGGCGAGGTACGCCTCGGCCTTCTTCGCGATGTTGCGCGGGTCGCGGCTGTAGGCCTCACCCGTGATCGGGTCGTGGATGAAGAAGTTGATGTTGAGCGTCTTGTCCTTGCGGAACGGGTCCAGGCGCGCGGTGGTGATGTCGGCACGCAGCGCCATGTCGGACTCGTGGATCGCCTGGAAGCCGCGGATCGAGGAGCCGTCGAAGGCGAGCTCCTCCGCCGGGTCGAACGCCCGCGCCGGGATGGTGAAGTGCTGCATCACACCAGGCAGGTCGCAGAAGCGGACGTCGACGAACTTGACGTCGTTCTCCTCGATGTACTGCTTCACTTCGTCGGCGTTCTGGAACATCCAACTCCTCCTACTCCCGGTCCCCGGGGGAGGGACGGGCTTTATAGCTCGTGGTGCGTCAGTGCGGTGCCGCACGCTGACCCGACCATAAGCAGACGGGATTTCTCAAGCATGACCCATTTGTTTCGCACAAGTTAACCAGGGTCCCGCCCGAGGGTCGCGAGGCCGCACCGGTACCGTGGTCGGGTGGACAACAGGCAAGCAATCGGATCGTGGCTCTCCGGCCCTCGCGCGGCCGCGGAGGAGATGGGCGTCGACTTCGGCTATCCCGGCCAGCGCCTCGGCCTGCCGCAGCAGGGGCCCGGCTCGGTGGCCCGGTTCGGCCGCCGCCTCGGGGCCGTCCTCCTGGACTGGGTCGGCTGCCAGGTGATTGCGTACGGGCTGATCACGGGCGGCGACCTGGGCGCGGCGGGCAACTGGACCCTCGGGCTCTTCGCGGCCCTGAGCATCCTGACGGTCGGCACCGTGGGCTTCACGCCCGGTAAGCGGATCGTCGGACTCCGGGTGATCGCGGAGGACGGCGGCCGCCTCGGCATCGCCCGTGTGCTGCTGCGCACGGTGCTGCTGGTCCTGGTCATCCCGGCGCTGATCTGGGACCGCGACGGCCGCGGCCTGCACGACCGCCTGTCGCGCGCCGTCCAGGTCCGCATCTAGAACGGTTGCGAGAACGAGGGTGCCCCCGAGCCGGACGGCTCGGGGGCACCCTCGTTTCGTATACGAAAATCAGCTCAGCAGGTCAGCGCATCTTCCCGCCGCGCGGCATGCGCATGCCCTTAGGCATCGGGCCCTTTGGCAGGGGCATGTTCGACATCAGGTCGCCCATCGCCCGGAGCTTGTCGTTGACCTGGGTGATCTGGGGGCCGGCCAGTACGCGCGGCAGCTTGAGCAGGGTGGTGCGCACCTTCTTGAGCGGCACCTCGCCCTCGCCCGTACCCACGATGAAGTCGTGCACCGGCACGTCCGGCATGATCCGGGCCAGCTTCTTCTTCTCGTTCGCCAGCAGCGGCTTCACCCGGTTCGGGTTGCCCTCCGCGATCAGCACGACGCCGGCCTTGCCGACCGCCCGGTGGACGATGTCCTGCTGCCGGGTCATCGCGACGGCGGGGGTGGTCGTCCAGCCCCTGCCCACGTTGTCCAGTACGGCCGCGGCCGCTCCCGGCTGTCCCTCCATCTGCCCGAAGGCAGCCCGCTCGGCCCGTCGTCCGAAGACGATCGCCATCGCGAGGAACGCCACCAGGAAGCCCAGGATGCCCAGGTAGACCGGGTGGTCGATCAGGAAGCCGATCGCAAGAAAGACACCGAAGGTGACGATTCCCACGCCCGCGACGATCAGACCGACCTTCGGGTCGGCCTTGCGCGTCATCTTGTACGTCAGGGCGATCTGCTTCAGTCGCCCGGGGTTCGCAGCAGTCTCTGCGTTTGACTTCCTCGCCATAGAGCGAAGTTTACGTGGCCTGCGGAGTCCGGGTCGCCGCGGCCTCAAGTACGTGTTCGGTTTCGACCCGGTCCTTGGCCCTGCGGCGGTCTTCCAGCACCGCCGTCCAGGCGTTGCGCCGGGCGCCGCTCATGAGCAGCGACTCGAAGCCCCGGAAGGCGTCGGAGAAGGTCGGGATGGCGATGGCGCGTACGGGCGCGGCCTGCATGATGTCGATCCCTTTCACGGTGCTCACGTCTACCTGCGGGGGTGTGCGGTGCCTTCGGTGCAGTCGGTGTGTGCGGTGCGTGGACCCATCGTCACTGATTGGTGTTACCAGCGCATGACCAGCTGGTCAAACGTTTTCGAAACATTGACGCGGCCCACCAGAACTCTTTCCCGCGAAAGAGCCTAGGGGCCGCGCCGTTACGGTGTTACTGCTTAGTAGCGTTCTGTGCGCGAGTTCACACGGTCGCCATGCGCCGCTCGCTCGGATGGTCGAGCTCCGCCTACGCTCCGGCTCGGCTGCGCTTCTCCATCGCCTGGGTGTACAGGCGTCCCGCACGGTACGAGGACCGGACCAGCGGACCGGACATCACACCGGAGAAGCCGATCTCCTCGGCCTCCTTCGCCAGCTCCACGAACTCGGCCGGCTTCACCCAGCGCTCCACGGGGTGGTGCCGCGGCGAGGGCCGCAGGTACTGGGTGATGGTGATGAGCTCGCAGCCGGCCTCGTGCAGGTCCTTCAGGGCCTGCGAGACCTCCTCGCGCTCCTCGCCCATGCCGAGGATCAGGTTCGACTTGGTGACCAGGCCGTAGGCGCGCGCCTTGGTGATCACCTCGAGCGAGCGCTCGTAGCGGAAGCCCGGGCGGATCCGCTTGAAGATCCGCGGCACCGTCTCGACGTTGTGCGCGAAGACCTCGGGGCGGGAGGCGAAGACCTCCTCCAGCAGCTCCGGGACCGCGTTGAAGTCGGGGGCCAGCAGCTCGACCTTGGTGTGCCCGGCCTCGCGGCCGGCCGTCTGCTGGTGGATCTGGCGCACGGTCTCCGCGTACAGCCAGGCGCCGCCGTCCGCCAGGTCGTCGCGCGCGACGCCGGTGATGGTGGCGTAGTTCAGGTCCATGGTGACCACGGACTCGCCGACACGTCGCGGCTCGTCCCGGTCCAGGGCCTCGGGCTTGCCCGTGTCGATCTGGCAGAAGTCACAGCGCCGGGTGCACTGGTCGCCGCCGATGAGGAAGGTGGCCTCGCGGTCCTCCCAGCATTCGTAAATGTTCGGACAACCGGCTTCCTGGCACACCGTGTGCAGTCCTTCGCCCTTCACCAGGGCCTGCATCTTGGTGTACTCGGGGCCCATCTTCGCCCGGGTCTTGATCCACTCGGGCTTGCGCTCGATGGGGGTCTGGCTGTTCCGGACCTCCAGGCGCAGCATCTTGCGTCCGTCGGGTGCGACTGCGGACACGACCGGCTCCCTGTGACTTCGATTGTTCGGGCGCCCACCAGGGTACGCCCGTAATTTCATACGCTCTTACGTCGGCCAACCTGCGAGGGGCCGGACCCATTCCCCGGCGGCCGGCTCGAGGCCGGCCCGGGCTAGCTCGCGGCCGGCTCTATCTCGCGCGGCTTCAGCTCCGCGTGCTCCAGTACGTCCTTCAGGTGCCGCTCGACGACCGGCAGCACCTCGGCGATGGTGATCTCGCGGCCCAGTTCGTACGAGAGCGAGGTCACACCGGCGTCGCGGATGCCGCAGGGCACGATCCGGTCGAACCAGGTGTTGTCCGGGTTCACGTTGATCGCGAAGCCGTGCATCGTGACGCCCTTGGCGACGCGGATGCCGATGGCGGCGAGCTTGCGGTCCTCGCGGCGCTGGCCGGCGTTGGACGGGGCGTACTCGGGGCCGTTCAGGCGGGCGTCGAACTCCTCGTCGTGCAGCCGCGGGTCCAGGTCGAGGGAGAGCCCGCCGATCATGGGGCGCTCCTCCACCGGGTCGCCGAGCACCCAGACCCCGCTGCGGCCCTCGACCCGGGTGGTCTCCAGTCCGAACTCGGCGGCGGTGCGGATCAGGGCCTCCTCCAGGCGGCGCACGTGGGCGACCACGTCCACCGGGCGGGGGAGCTTCATGATCGGGTATCCGACCAGCTGGCCCGGGCCGTGCCAGGTGATCTTGCCGCCCCGGTCCACGTCGACGACGGGCGTGCCGTCGAGCGGGCGCTCGCTGGGGTCGGTGCGCCGGCCGGCGGTGTACACCGGCAGGTGCTCCAGCAGCAGGCAGGTGTCCTCGACCTCGTCCGCGAAGCGGGCGGCGTGCACCCGGCGCTGCTCTTCCCAGGCCCGGGTGTACTCGACGGATTCCGGTCCGAAGCCCAGATGGACAAACCCAAGCTCAGCCACCGCAGCGCCTCCTCGTTGAACCTGCTGTGTGCACGTATCGCACTCAGCAAGGGTACGGCGGGCCCTCCGCAGGCTCGGGCGGGGGCCACGGCAGCTGCCTGGGCCGGCGCCGGCCCTTCGGCGGCCGGTCCGGGTCCTCGTCCGCCCGCGGCAGCCGCCGGTGGCCCTCCGAGTGGTCGTTGACCCAGCCGCAGACCCCGCACGCGTACCGGCCGTCGAGCCCCGCGATGTAGGTGCCGCACCGCCGGCACTCCGCCTCGGTCAGCTCGGGCGGGGGCAGCGGAGCGGTGGATTCGGGACGCTCCTCGGGAAGGTGCGCCCGATGGGGCCGGCGGTTCATGGCCGCAGCGTACGCGGGCGGAGGGGGTCGGTCCGTAAAGCGCCCTACCGATTCTGCACACGATCGGATGAATGTGGGGCAGAGAGGGCGGTGCGGACGAGGTTCGCCGCTACATTCACGCCGTTCACAGGGCCGGGACTCCGGTCCGTCACGTCAGGAGACCGTGGAGCCGATGACGGAACGACCTGCCCAGCGCGTCCCCAACCGGCAGCTTGCGGCGCTGATCGCGGAAGCCGGGTTCTCCAACGCCGGGCTCGCCCGCCGCGTCGATCAGCTGGGCCTGGAACACGGTCTCGATCTGCGGTACGACAAAACCTCCGTGACCCGCTGGCTGCGCGGGCAGCAGCCGCGCGGGACCACCCCCGCGCTGATCGCCGAGGTCTTCACCCGGCGCCTCGGGCGGCGGCTCTCCGCACAGGATCTGGGACTGGACGCCTGCGCGCCCGTCTACGCGGGCCTGGAGTTCGCGGCCACCCCCGAGGAGGCCGTGGACATCGCCAGCGGCCTGTGGCGCAAGGACTCCGGATCCCACGCCGAGCTGCGGAAGATCGCCTTCACCCCGGCCGGCCTGGTCGTGCCCAGCCGGGACTGGCTGATCGGGCGGGCCGACGAGCGGGTGGGGCGCGGCGCGGACCCGGTGGCGGCCCGGGTCCCGGTGCAGGGCCGGACCTCGGTGCCCCGGCAGCGGCAGATCGACCGGGGGCCCGGGCAGCGGGTCACGGGCGGGGACATCGCGGCCCTGCGCTCGGTGAGCGAGCTGTTCCGGGCCCTGGACCACGCCTACGGCGGCGGGCACGCCCGGCAGGCCCTGGTGCGGTACCTGGAGCACGAGGCCGAGCCGATGCTCCGGGGGACCTACGGGGAGACCACCGGGCGGCGGCTGTTCTCCGCCGCGGCCGACCTGACCCGGCTCGCGGGCTGGACCTCGTACGACATCGCCGCGCACGGCCTGGCCCAGCGGTACTTCGTACAGGCGCTGCGGCTCGCCCAGGCCGCCGGGGACCGGCCGTACGGCTCGTACGTGCTGGTCACCATGAGCCGCCAGGCGGTCTACCTGGGCCACGGCCGGGAGGCGGTGCAGCTGGCCCGGGTGGCCCAGCAGGGTGTCGGCTCGGGTCCGCCGCCGGTGGTGCAGGCGCTGCTGCACTCGGCGGAGGCGCGCGGGCACGCGGTCCTGGGCGAGGTGCGGGCGTCGACGGCCTCGCTGGTGCGGGCCGAGCGGGCGCTGGGCGCGGCCCGGCCGGGGGACGACGTGCCGCACTGGGCGCGGTACTTCGACGAGGCGCAGCTGGCGGACGAGTTCGGGCACTGCCACCGGGACCTCCAGCAGTACCGGGCCTCGGCGCAGCACGCGGAGCGGTCGCTCCAATTGCGGGCGCCGGCGTACGCGCGGTCCCGGCTGTTCTGCCGGGTGGTGCTGGCCACGGCCCGGCTGGGGCTGGGCGAGCTGGACCAGGCGTGCGCGCTGGGGGCGGAGGCGGCGCAGCAGGCGATGGAGATGCGGTCGGTGCGGGCGGTGGAGTACGTACGGGACTTCGAGCGGCGGCTGGAGCCGTACCGGGACGCGTCTGCGGTGCGGACGTACCGGGACAGGGTGGCGGCGTTGTCGTGACCTGCGGGTCGGCTGCCGGGGGCTCGACACCGCACGGCGCGCCTCGGACGCCGGCGGGGCCGCAGACGCCCCGCCGGCGTACGTCGAGCAGTCAGGCGGCCACCGGAATGGCGCGCTCCGCGGCGGTCGGGAGCGGGATGCCGAAGTCGCGCAGGACGGCGTGGGTGGCGCGGCGGGCCGAGTGCAGGGCGCCCTGGACGGTGTTGGTGTCGCGGTGGTCCCCGCACACGTACAGGCCGGCCAGGACGCGCACCGGGCGCCGTACGTCGTAGGGCGGGGGCATGGCGGGAACGGCCTCCGGAGTGTGGTGGACGGCCAGCGTTTCCCAGTCGCGGGTCGCGGTGTCGTAGAGCCGCGCGAGGCGGGAGGCGACCGTGCGCGCCGGGGGCGGCGGGCCGAGCACGGTGGTGGTGACCAGGCTGCGGCCGGCCGGGGCCCGCGTCGGGTCGACCGCGCTCATCACGGCGGTGTGCGAGACGGGCCACTTGGGGTCGCCGTCCAGGAGCAGCGAGCCGTCCCAGGGCAGGGGCGCGGCGGTGGCGTGGTGCAGGACGGTGACCTCGTGGAAGGCGGGCACGCGCAGGCCGGGCAGGAGTTCGGCGGCCGCGCGGGCCCCGGTGGCCAGCAGGACGGAGCGGCAGCTGAAGTCGCCGTGCTCCTCGGTGGTGACCAGGTTGGTCGCCACCGACCGGACCCGGACCCCGGTACGGACGGTGCCGGGCGGCAGGCCTGCGGCGAGCCGGTCGGGCAGGGTCGCGGCTCCCCCCTCGGGCACGGCGAGGCGGCCGCGGGAGAAGGTGCGCAGGGCCAGGTCGGCGACCCGGCTGGAGGTGGTGAGTTCCGGGTCGCGGAGCAGGGTGGAGAGCAGCGGCCGCAGTACGCCGGCCGCGGTGCGCGGTGGCAGGCCCCGGGAGCGCAGGGCGGCGAGGGCGGTGCGTTCGGGCCGGGCCAGCAGGCGTTCCTCGGGCAGGGCGGCGAGCCGGCCGAGGGCGGCGCTGAGCCGTGCCTGGTCGAGGGAGCCGCTGGCCAGGGCGCGGGCCGGGGTGAGGGCTCCGGCCCGGAGCTGCTTTCCGTCGGTGTGGACCAGGACCCCGGGGGCGAAGCTCCGCAGGGTCAGGCCCGCCAGGCCCGGGGTGCGTCCGAGCTCCGGGTAGGCGGTGTTGAGCAACTGGCCGATCCGGTCCAGCCGGAACCCGTCGGCCGACACGGTGGCCATCCGGCCGCCGGGGTCGCCCGCGGCCTCCAGGACGGTGACCGTGACCCCCGCTGCGGTCAGGTGGTGCGCGGCCGCGAGTCCTGAGACTCCGGCTCCTACGATGACGACGTCCGCATGGTGTGCGGAATGGTGTGAGCTGCTGAGCACGTGCCCCTCCCCGAGGTCGGCGCGGCTGTGTCTCGACCTCCTTCCCCCAACCCGCTCCAGAGGAACCCGAGTTGACCGGAGTATTGCGGGATTGTGGTCAACTCCGGTCGCACGGTGGTCGCATCCGGGTCACGAACGGTCGCACGCTGGTCGCACAGCACAGGCAGACCGGCTTTTCACAGGGCGGCGCGGAGGGCGTCCTCGATGCCGGGGTGGCGGAAGACGAAGCCGGACTCCAGCAGCCGGGCGGGCCGGGCCCGCTGGCTGCCGAGCACGTCCTCGGCGAGCTCCCCGAGCACGATGCGCAGGGCCACGGCCGGTACGGGCAGCAGCGCCGGCCGGTGCAGCACGCGTGCCATGGCCGCCGTGACCTGGCGGTTGGTCAGCGGCTCGGGCGCGGTGAGGTTGACCGGGCCGGAGACGGCCGGGGTGTCGATGATGTGGCGCAGGGCCGCGATCTCGTCGTCGAGGGAGATGTACGACCAGTACTGGCGCCCGTTGCCGAGCCGGCCGCCGATGCCGGCCCGGAAGATGGGGAACAGCTTCCCAAAGGCCCCGCCTTCGCGGGCGACGACCAGGCCGGTGCGGGCGAACGCGGTACGGACCCCGGCCGCGCGGGCCGGTTCCGCGGCCGCCTCCCACTCCACGCAGACGGAGGGCAGGAAGCCGTGCCCGGCGGGGGCGTCCTCGTCGACGGCCCGGTCGCCGGTGTCCCCGTAGTAGCCGACCGCCGAACCGCTGACGAGCACGGCGGGCGGCTCGTCGAGCGCGGCGAGGGCCTGCGCGAGGGCGGCTGTCCCGAGCACCCGGCTGTCCCGGATCTCCTTCTTGTACGCGGTGGTCCAGCGGTGCTCCCCCACCCCGGCGCCCGCCAGGTGCACGACGGCCGCGCACCCGGCCAGCCCGGCGGCGTCGACGTACCCGCGCGCGGGATCCCACCGCGCCTCGTCGCCCGCGGCGGGCCGGCGGCGCACGAACCGCACCACCTCGTGCCCGTCCGCCCGGAGGGACCGCACGAGGGCGCTGCCGATGAGGCCGGTCGAGCCGGTGACCGCGATACGCATGGCCCCATCCTGCCGGGTCGCTGCGCCGGCTCGGGCGGATCCGGGGCTCAGCTGCGCTTGCGCCTGCCGCGACAGCGGCAGAGCCGGCCCGTCCGGCCTCGTCAGAGGGTGCCCAGCCAGGTGCCCACCGCGTAGGTGACGGCCATGGCCACGGCGCCGCCGGCGACGTTGCGCAGGACCGCGCGGAGCGGAGGGGCTCCGCCCAGGCGGGCGCTCAGCACCCCGCAGAGCGTGAGCGCGGCGAGAACGGCCACCGCCGTCACCGGGACCCGGCCGGACGGGCCGGTCAGGACGATCGCCAGCAGGGGCAGCAGCGCCCCCACCGTGAAGGCGACGAAACTGGCGAAGGCCGCGTGCCACGGGTTGGCCAGCTCGTCGGGGTCGATGCCGAGCTCCACCCGGGCGTGGGCCCGCAGCGCGTCCCGCTCCGTCAGCTGCACGGCGGCCTCCCGGGCCAGCTCCCGGCTCAGCCCGCGCGCGGTGAGCAGGTCGGTGAGCTCCTCGAGCTCCGCCTCCGGCTCCTCGGCCAGCTCCCGGCGCTCCGTCTCCAGCGCGGCCCGTTCGGAGTCCCGCTGCGAGCTGACCGACACGTACTCCCCCGCCGCCATCGACAGCGAGCCCGCCAGCAGCCCGGCGACGCCCGCCGCCAGGATCGCCGCGCGCGAGGTGGTGGCCCCGGCCACGCCGACGACCAGGCCCGCGGTGGAGATGATCCCGTCGTTGGCGCCCAGCACCCCCGCGCGCAGCCAGTTCAGCCGCGTGCCGATCTCCGCACTCGGCGACCCGCCGCTGCCGCCGCCACCGCCGTGCGCCTCGATGTGCGCCCGCGTCGGGGGCTTGCGGGAGGCATCGTCGTCCGTCACGGCACCACTGTCCCGGCACGGCCCGCGCCGGGCCACCCGGCAGGCCGGTCCGGGGTGCGCGCGCCTGGCCCCCGTACCAGGGTGGAGGGGTGAGACGCGGACGCGAGGAGCCGGGCTGGCTGCGCGGGGAGCCACCGCCGCGCTGGGCCCGGTTCGCGCCCGCGGTGGCCCTGGTGGTGCTGGTCCTCGCGCAGGTGCTCACCCCGGGCGACGTGGAACTCGGCTACTTCCTGGCCGGTCTGCCCCCGGTGGCCGCCTTCGCCTACGGCGCGGGCGGGACCGCGTTCTTCGCCGCCCTCGTCCTCGTACTGCTCGGTGTGCCGAGCCTCGGCATCGCCCGCGCCACGGGCTCCGACCTGGCCACCGTGGCCACCGTCGGGCTGCTGAGCGTGGTGATCGCCTGGGTGCGGCGGCGCCGGGACGCGCAGCTGGTCAGCGTACGGACGGTGGCGGAGGCGGCGCAGCTGGCCGTCCTCCCGCCGGTCCCGGAACGGGTGGGTCCGGTGCGCTGCTCCGGCCTCTACCGGGCGGCGCAGCGCGGCACCCTGGTCGGCGGCGACCTGTACGACGTACGGGCCGGGCCGTACGGGGTCCGGGCGCTGGTCGCCGACGTACAGGGCCACGGCCTGGCGGCGGTCGGCACGGTGGTGGCGCTGCTGGGAGCCTTCCGGGAGGGGGTGCTGGACGACACGGAACTGGCGGCGGTCGCGGCCCGGCTGGACCGGCGGCTGGCGTCGGACGCGGCGGCCGCCCCCGACGGGCACCCCGAGCTGTTCGCGACGGCCCTGCTGCTGGAGTTCCCGCCCGGACTGGACCTCGTACGGCTCGTCTCGTGCGGGCATCCGCCCGCCCTGCGCCTGCGCGGGGCGGCGGTCGAGGAGGTGACCGTGGAACCGGGCCCGCCGCTCGGCCTGGGCCTCGCGGGACCGGACCCGCCGCCGGTGACGGAGCTGACGGTGCGCGCCGGGGACCGCTTCCTCCTGCACACCGACGGGGTGACCGAGGCCCGGGACGCGTCGGGGCACTTCTATCCGCTGGCCACGCGGCTGACCGTGGTGACGCGGGACCCGGCGGGCCTGGTCCGGGCCGTCTGGCGGGACCTCGTCGCGTTCACGGACGGCGGACCGCGCGACGACGTGGCCCTGCTGCTGCTGTCACCGGACCGCCCGGATGTGTACCGTGCGTAGCCACCGAACACTCACAGTGACGCCTGGACGGGAGTCATCATGGCCATGCTGCTGATCAGTGGAAAGTTCAAGGTGGAGGGGGGCGCCAAACCGGACGGCGACACCCTCCCGTTCATCCCGGACAACGTGGCCGACTGGAAGCTGGTGCCCGGGGGCCAGATCGTGCCGAAGGCCGACGGCCGCGGGACCGTCCGGCTCGAAGCGGTCGACGCCCTGGAGACCCACTACGGCGAGCGGGACAAGGAGCAGCACCAGCCGCGGGGCCTCGCCCACGCGGCCGCGGACGCGCTGCTGAAGTTCCTCGACTTCAAGACGGTCCTCCGCGACGACGACGAGACCGTCGCCACCTCGCCGGACAGCGTGCCCGGCTGGATCCTCACCCGGGGCGCCGACGCCTACGGCCGCTGCGTGGCCTTCGTCGGCAAGGGGACCGGGCCCGTGTACAGCGGCTACTGGACGGAGGTCGGCGAGAACCTGCTGAAGAGGACCGCCAACCACCACCTGCTCCTGTCCGGGCTGGCCTACCCGACCTTCTACTCGGGCCTGCCCGAGTACCTGCGCGACCTCCTCGCCGAGGCCTCGGAGAAGGCGCGGGCGGAAGGGAAGGGCGTGTGGGCGGTCGACAGGACCGTCTTCGGGGCGACGGTCACCACGATGGACTCGATCACGCACGACAAGACCGGCGCGGTGATCCTGCCGAAGCTCTTCCGCCGGCTGAAGGACTACCTGGACTTCACCGGCAGCCCCGCGTCCATGGCATGCTTCCGCGCCTTCCTGGCCGGGATCGCGGACGATGAGTACCGCCTCCTCCCGGACACCGAGCGGCTCTTCAAGGGCCTGCACCACATCGTCGAGGTCACCGACGGCACCGTGAAGATGACCCGCCCGGCCAGGGAGATCATCTTCAACGAGAAGTGACCACCGGTCACCGACGCCGGCCCGCCGGGGCCTCGCCCCGACGGGCCGCCGCCTGCCCGACCCGGTACGGCCGGCTCACGCCGCCTGGATGAAGGCGCGCACCATCTTGCAGGTGACGTTGGACGGCCGGTGGATCCCCGTCCGGACGGCCATAGTCCGGATCTTCCGGTTGGTGGCGCGCCGGGCGTCGTACGTCCCCGAGTCGAGCAGGGATATCGCCAGGCGCATCGCCTTGAGACGGCGGTTGTGGGTCTCGTACCACTCGCGGGGCAGACCCGCCGGCAGCGGCTTCTTCTTGACGTGCTGAATGGTGGTGGCAGTGGCCATCTACAGCCTCCCAAACGGTAGTTGGCTTCCTGTCGTTCTCCCTCGATTTTACTGGGCACCACTGACAAAAGCCCTGGCCGGACCAGCCCCGGACCGGCCGGGGACGGGCCCCTGGACGCGCCGTCGATAGGCTGGGCGGCATGGAGATCTGGATCAATCCCGCGTGTTCCAAGTGCCGCAGCGCGCTGACCCTGCTGGACGCCGAGGGCGCCGACTACACCGTGCGCCGCTACCTGGAGGACGTGCCCTCCGAGGACGAGATCCGCGAGGTGCTCGGCCGCCTCGGACTGGAGCCGTGGGACATCACGCGCACCTCGAACCCCCTCGCCAAGGAGACCGGCGTACGCGACCTGCCGCGCGAGGAGACCGACGCGGCGCGGGCACGGTGGATCGCGCACCTGGCCGCGCACCCGAAGCTGATCCAGCGCCCGATCATCACCGCCGAGGACGGCACGGCCGTGGTGGCCCGCTCCGAGGAGGCCGTCCGCGAGGCCCTGTCCCGCAAGGGCTAGGTCGTCTCTTTCGGATCTTGCTCCCCCAGCTACCGCTGGGAGGTGCCCCCAGTTAAGCCCGCGTCGTCCGGTGCCGTGCCTCGGCGCGCTGCCGGGGCTCCCGCGCACTGGACGTACTCGGGTGCTCCGGCAGTGCGGCGAGGTGCGGTGCCGGGCGGCGCGGGTCAGGCAAGATCCGGAAGAGGCGGCCTAGCCGGACGCGACGAAGCGGGCGATCTCCTCGGCCGCCGTCAGCGGCAGCGCGTGGTGCGAGACCCCGGGCAGTACGTCGACACGCGCACCCGGCAGCACCCGGCGCGCGGCCCGGGCCGCCCGGTCGGCGTCGTGGCAGCGGGCGCGCCCGGCGAACAGGACGTGGACGGGGACCGGGACGGGGGCGGGGGTGGGGGCCGGGGCCAAGGCCGGAGCCGGGGCCGGCGGTTGCCCGAGCCCTGTCAGGTCCGGGCGCGGCCCGGTGACCGGCCGGACGGTGGGGAAGCGGGCGGTCTCGTCCTGGAGCCGCAGCCAGGCCGGGTCGAGCGCGGCTCCGCCGCTCTCCCAGGCGAGGAAGGAGCGGATCCGCTCCGGGGCGGGCCGCACCAGCATGGGCAGCGCGCGCAGCACGTAGCCGGGGCGGAGCCCGGCGAAGACCTGGGTCGGGTCGAGCAGCACGAGGCGGCCGAGCCGGGCGGGCCGCGAAGCCGCGTAGTGGGAGGCGATCCAGGCTCCGTACGAGTGGCCGCCGAGCGTGACGGGGCCGCGCGGGCCGAGCCCGTCGATCACCGCGTCCAGCCAGCCGACGAGGTCCCCGGCGGTCCGCATGGCCCGCCCGGGCTCGGGGACGCTGAGCCCGGGATCCCCCACCAGGTCCACGGCATGCAGCCGGTGGCTGCGCGCGAGCCCGGCGGCAGCGCAGGCCCCCCACACCGTGGAGGTGGCGCCCCCGCCGGGCAGCAGCACCAGCGGCGGAGCCCCGGCGGGGCCGCAGCTGTTGACGCGGGTGAGGCCGTAGGGGGTGGGCAGGTCGGCCGTGTCGACCGGCCCGGGCCACCGGGCCAGGACCGCGTCGTAGGCGGTACGGAAGTGGGCGGTACGGAAGAGAGGCGTCCGGGACACGGCTGGCTCCAATACCTCGTCGGGCGATAATCTCGCTCAGCGAGAGATGTTAGAGGAGGGTGATGTGAGCGACAAGCAGGAACCCGAGAACCTGCAGTTGGTGCACCTGCTGCGGGCCGTGACCGTCGAGTTCGGGCTGCGCCAGGCGGAGTTCGCCGCCCGCAACGGCATGCACCCCACCGATGTGCGGGCCCTGATCTGCCTGCTGGACGCGGCCCGCGCCGGCGAGGCGGCCACGGCGGGCCTGCTCGGTGCCCGGCTCGGCCTCAACTCGGCGGGCACCACGGCGCTGATCGACCGGCTGGAACGGCTCGGCCACGTGGCGCGGGCCCGCGACGACCGCGACCGGCGCCGGATCCTGCTGCGCGTGGAGCCGGAGGCGATCCGGCTGGGCCGGGAGTTCTTCGGCCCGCTGATCGACGGGGTGCTGCGGGTGCTGGACTCCTTCGACACGGCCGAACGGGACACCATCCGCCGTTTCCTGACGGCCACCCACACCGTTTTCGCACCGGAGGCCGACGCATGACGGCCGCCGACGGCGGCACGGGCGCCGACCTGCATCTCGACCTCCCCGCCGAAGGAGCCCGGCGGACCGCCCTCGCCCAGGCCCTGCGCAACGCCGTCCGCAGCGGGCGACTGGCCGCCGGGACACGGCTACCGCCGTACCGGACGCTGGCCGCCGACCTCGGACTGGCCCGCAGCGCCGTCGCCGACGCCTACGCCGAACTCGTCGCCGAGGGCTGGTTCACCGCCCGGCAGGGTTCCGGCACCCGGGTCGCCGAGGGGGCAGCCGAACGCGCCGCCGGTCGAGTCGGCGAACGCGGCGCGGGACGAGTCGGCGAACGCGGCGCGGGCTCGGGCGTGCCGTCGGCGGCGGGCGCGGGGCCGCGCTACGACCTGCTCCAGGGGAAGCCCGACTCGGCCTCCTTCCCCCGGGGCCCGTGGGCCGCCAGCGCCCGGCGGGCCCTGGCCGAGGCGCCCACCGAGGCCTTCGGCCCCGGCGATCCGCGCGGCCGGCCCGAGCTGCGGCGGGCACTGGCCGCCTATCTCTCCCGGGCGCGGGGCGTCCGTACCGGCCCCGAGAACATCGTGGTCTGCTCCGGCTTCGCCAACGGGCTGCGGCTCCTCGCGTCCGTCCGGCCCCGGGAGTGGGCCGTCGAGGCGTACGGACTCCCGTTCCACCACGGCATCCTGGACGCCGCCGGGATCCGCCCGCACCCCGTCGCGGTCGACGAGGACGGTGCCCGGACGGCCGAGCTCCCCTCCCGGGCCCGTACGCTGCTGCTCACGCCGGCGCACCAGTTCCCGACCGGGGGTCGCCTGCTGCCCGCGCGGCGCGCCGCCGCCGTGGAGTGGGCCCGTACGACCGGTGGCGTGATCGTGGAGGACGACTACGACGGGGAGTTCCGCTACGACCGCAAACCCGTCGGCGCCGTGCAGGGCCTGGCCCCGGAGCACGTGGTGTACGCGGGCTCGCTGAGCAAGAGCCTCTCGCCGGCGCTCCGGCTCGGCTGGCTGGTCCTGCCGGACCGGCTGATCGACGAAGTCCTGGCGGCGAAGGGACAGCGGGAGTCCTGGGCGAGCGCGCTGGACCAGCTGGCGCTGGCCGACTTCATCGGCTGCGGCGCGTACGACCGGCATGTCCGCCGGATGCGCAAGCGCTATCGGGAGCGCCGTGACCAGCTGGTTTCCGTACTGGCCGCACGGGCCCCGGACATCCGGGTGACGGGCATCTCGGCCGGTCTTCACGCGGTACTGGAACTCCCGCCGGGCAGCGAGGCCCCGGCCCTGTCGGCGGCCCGGGCGGCAGGCCTGTCCCTGGACGGCCTGTCCTCCTACCAACACCGAGCGGACCCGACCCCGCCCCGCGAAGGCCTGGTGGTGGGGTACGCGGCACCCCCCAACTCGGCGTTCGCGAGAGCGGTGGAGGTACTGGCGGGGGTGGTGGGTGCTCGGGGGCTTCGGGGGGCCTGATCCCCACACTGCTCATCAGGGAGGGTTTGGGGGTTTCCCGCCAGTCCCACTGTCTCTCCGGGTCGGGCCGCCCTGTCAAGGGCGCTCCTTCGTCGCGTCGCTTCGCGATGGCCTTCGGCCACCCTTGACAGACCGACCCGCCCCGGAAAGACAAGGACTGACGGGAAGCCCCCAAAAGAACGGTCCACTGGTTCACGATCAGGGGCATTGCCCATCAGGGACCGGATCCTTGGTTCCCGGGGCCATGGCCCCCGCCCGGGCCCGTAGAGAGGTCATCCGGGGTCGGCGGGTGCGCGCCAGATCGCTACACGCTCCTCATATCTAAGCGTCCGACGGCCGTCCGGGGCACAACCCGCACCCCAGGCAGCGATGAGAAGCCCCGGGCAGCTCTGGGGCGCATCAGATCGCTACGCGCTCCTCATATCTCGGCGTCCGACGGCCGTCTGGGGCTGGGAAGCACTCATCGGCGGAAGGGAGCGGCTGGTCAGTGCTGACGTTCCCGGTGGAGGTCGCGGAGGAGGGCGATCTCGGCTCCGTGGTGCAGTACCTCCTGGTTGACCCACCATGCGATGTCGATGAAGGGTTCTTCCGCGTCGCTGCCGTGTGGGTAGGTGCAGTACCCCACGGTGTCGAGTGCGGCGTCGTCGACGCTCAGCAGCGCCTTCCGCCAGGCGGCGGCTGCGGTGTCGAATGCGGCGACTGCCTCCTCGACGTCCCCGCTGACGGGGTAGTCGTCCCGGGTCCGCGTGCGGCTGCCGGCCGTGTGGTCGGCGCGCAGGGTCAGCATTTCGCTGAGGTGGCTCAGGCGCCACGCGATGGTGGTGAAGGGCGGCGGCCAGGGGTGGGGGTAAGTCGCCGCGTCGCGGCCCCAGTCGCCGGTGCCGGCGAGGAGCGTGGCACGCGGGCCGGGTCCGTCAGTTCGCCGCCGCACCGACCAGCACCCCGCCACCGGCTCCCAGAGGTACTCCTCGCCGGTCATGCGTCCGACCTTGGTGTCCGTCCCGTCACCGCTGTCCATGACCGGCCCTGACATGCGGTTGGTGAGGCGCTCACGCGCGAAGTCGAACTGCTTCACGAGTGGGACGAGACGAGGCGGGATCACACATCACTCCTGTGACGAACTGCAGGACTCCGGGCTGACCCGCCACCCTCTCAGAGCAGGCCCGACACCGCGTCTCATTTTCCGCGAGCGTCGGTCGCCGTCAGAGGGAAGCGCGTAGCGATCTGATGCGCCCCAGAGCTGCCCGGGGCTTCTCATCGCTGCCTGGGGTGCGGGTTGGGCCCCGGACGGGCGGCGGACGCCGAGATATGAGGAGCGCGTAGCGATTTGGTGCGCCCACCGACCCTGGACCACTTCCCATACGGGCCCGGGCGGGGGCATGGCTGCGGGAACCAAGGATCCGGTCCCTGATGCCCAATGACTGTCCTTGGAACCAGTGGACCGTTCTTTTGGGGGCTTCCCGCCGGTCCTTGTCTTTCCGGGGCGGGTCGGTCTGTCAAGGGTGGCCGAAGGCCATCGCGAAGCGACGCGACGACGAAGGAGGAGCGCCCTTGACAGGGCGGCCCGACCCGGAGAGACAGTGGGACTGGCGGGAAACCCCCAAACCCTCCTTGATCAGCAGCAACCGGAATCAGGCCCCCGAAGCCCCCGACCGACCGACCCGGCGCCCAGCCTCCCGCATCAAGTAGGGGCGAGAACAACTCAAGCCGGCAGCTGCGCCTCCGCCTCCGCCAGGATCTCCGTCACCCGGGCGCCGAACTCCGCGCCCTGCGGGTCCGGCACCCCCGTCCGAGCCGCAGTGAGCAGCGCGTCCAGGGCGCGCCCGTAGGCGCCGGGTACGTCGCTCCAGCCGGGCAGCGTGTGGATGCCCTCGGTCCCGCGCAGCTCCAGCCCCACCCCGGCGGCCGCCTTCGGCGCGCCCAGGCTGAGCACGGCGGTGCTGGACGCGCCGGAGGTGTGCCGCAGGGACAGCTGGACCACGTCGGAGGGGCCGCGGGTGGCGCTGACCGAGGTGACGTCGCCGAGGATCGGGACCAGTACGGAGAGCGCGTGCGGGCCGACGTCCCACAGCCCGCCCTTGGCCTTGCGCCAGGGCGAGGCGGCGTACGCGCTGGGCGTGCCGTCGGGCGGGAAGACGGCGCCGAGCCAGTGCGCGGCGGCGGTGAACCAGCCGGTGCGGGCGGCTTGTTCCGCGACCCAGCCCGCGGTGGGCTCGGCGAAGCGGAGGGTGAAGAAGACGACGGAGGCGACCTGGTGCCGCGCAGCGGCGTCGGCGACGGCCCGGGCGTCCTCGACAGTCGTCGCGACGGGTTTGTCGAGCAGCAGGTGACAGCCGGCGGCGGCCGCGCGCACGGCGAGCGGGGCCTGGACGTCCGGCGGCAGGGCGAAGGCCACGGCGTCGCAGTCGGCGAACAGCTCGTCCGGGTCTTCGTACACCTTCACCCCGTACGCCTGCGCCAGCTCGGCGGCGGCCTCGGGGCGGCGGCCCCACACTCCGGCGAACTCGGAGCCGGCGTGCGCGGCGAGCGCGGGGGCGTGCGTACGGTGTGCCCAGGGGCCGGTGCCCAGCAGTCCGACCCGGGGTCGGGGACCTGCGGCGGCACTCTCGGGGGCCCGCGCGGCCGGGTTCTCGGCAGGGTCTCCGGCGGATGTCACATCAGACAAAATGCTCACCCGCCCAGTCTGCCCCACTCGGACAGGTGTACCTCCCGCAACCCGCGACCCACCCGCACAACCCACTCGACCTGCGGTGCAAACCTCGGTAACACGGGGTTCACACATGGGCAACGGAAGGGAAATCGCGCGCGGGCACGCTGCGGTCATCACCGCAGCGATGAAGCAGCGACCAGCAGCACCCGCAGAGTCTGAGGATGGGGCCCGTGAGCTACAAGGCTGAGTACATCTGGATCGACGGCACCGAGCCGACGGCGAAGCTTCGCTCCAAGACGAAGATCCTGGCCGACGGCGACGCGCTGCCGATCTGGGGCTTCGACGGATCGAGCACGAACCAGGCCGAGGGCCACGCATCCGACCGCGTCCTGCAGCCGGTCTTCTCCTGCCCGGACCCGATTCGCGGCGGGGACAACGTCCTCGTGCTGTGCGAGGTCCTGAACATCGACATGACCCCGCACGAGTCGAACACCCGCGCGCTGCTGCGTCCGATCGCCGAGAAGTTCGCGGGGCAGGAGCCGATCTTCGGCATCGAGCAGGAGTACACCTTCTTCGACGGCATCCGCCCGCTCGGCTTCCCGGTCAACGGCTTCCCGGCCGCGCAGGGCGGCTACTACTGCGGTGTCGGCTCGGACGAGATCTTCGGCCGCGAGATCGTCGAGAAGCACCTGGACCACTGCCTGGCGGCGGGCCTGAGCATCTCCGGCATCAACGCCGAGGTCATGCCCGGCCAGTGGGAGTTCCAGGTCGGCCCCGTGGGCCCGCTGGAGGTCTCCGACCAGCTGTGGATCGCGCGCTGGCTGCTCTACCGCACCGCCGAGGACTTCAACGTCTCCGCGACGCTGAACCCGAAGCCGGTCAAGGGCGACTGGAACGGCGCGGGCGCGCACACCAACTTCTCCACGAAGGCGATGCGCGAGGGCTACCCGGCGATCATCTCCGCGTGCGAGGCACTGGGCGAGGGCAGCAAGCCGCTCGACCACGTGAAGAACTACGGCGCGGGCATCGACGAGCGCCTGACGGGTCTGCACGAGACCGCCCCGTGGAACGAGTTCAGCTACGGCGTCTCGGACCGCGGCGCCTCGGTCCGCATCCCGTGGCAGGTGGAGAAGGACGGCAAGGGCTACATCGAGGACCGCCGCCCGAACGCCAACGTGGACCCGTACGTGGTGACCCGTCTGATCACGGACACCTGCTGCACGGGCCTGGAGAAGGACGGCCTGGTCTAGGCGCACGCCTGACCACCACGCTTCGCCGCGCCTCAACTCCCGCACCTGCCGACGCCCGCCATGCCGCCCCAGGCCTGGCGGGCGTCGTTGTCAGTGCCTTGTGGCACGGTGTGGACATGTTGGCGATCAGGATCCAGACGGAGCGCGGCGAGTCCTACGAGCGGCCCGCGCTCGCCGTGTTGTCCGAACTCGTGGAGCGCATCGGCGCGGACGGGGACCGCTTCGTCATCGTCGAGCGGGTCATCGACGAACCGGACCTCTACATACAGGTCTGGCACGACGAGGGCGAGGACTACGAGTTGGAGCACCGGGACGGGTCCGCGGAGCGGCACTTCCAGGCGTATGTGCCCACGGCCGCCGGGGTCGTGGAGGTGATGGCCCGCTGGGCCCGCCAGGAGAAGGGCTGGGACCTCGGACCGGACTGGGCGCGGCTGCACCTCGACTGAAGAACCGCGTTATGTCCCGCATTGAGGGGGGTCACTGGAGGGAATATGGGATTCCGCTCCACTACGTGAGACGCACCCTGCCCCCGGGCCGACGCGTCTGCTTGAATGGGGCCATGGCCAGCCACTCGTACACCTCGTCAGGTCGCAGCGACCTCGAGCCGTTCTGGCCCTCCCGTCAGGACCATGATTTCGACCGGGTGTGTTGCCGCGCGAAGAACGCGCCGGCCCTCTAAAGCCTCCGGGACCTCCCACCAGAGCTGCCCCAGGCCTTCGGTCTGCGCGGAACGACATCGATGACGTACGTACGCACGTCTCCTGCCGACTCCTCCGCGTGAAAGAGCTGACCACTCATGGCGAACACCCGCTCCCTGACCTCCGCTGCGACCGCCACCCACCTCACCTTCCCGCCCAGTCCGCGCCACCGGCTGCGATCCGTGGACCGGGACGAGGTGGCCCGGGTGGCGGACCTGCTCCCGCCCGGTGCCACCTGGCTGCCCGCGCCGCAGCACACGCTCCCGACGCTGCCCG
Source organism: Streptomyces sp. LARHCF249 (assembly GCF_052871255.1). NCBI lineage: Bacteria > Bacillati > Actinomycetota > Actinomycetes > Kitasatosporales > Streptomycetaceae > Streptomyces > Streptomyces sp. LARHCF249. The sequence continues at coordinate 681,341 of NZ_JBIXJQ010000002.1, read as the reverse complement.
GCCAGCCGCCGATGGTCGGCTACCTGATCCTGGTGCCGGCCGACCAGCAGCAGCCGATCGCCTTCGCCCCGCAGGCCGTGGCCGCCGCCCGGGCGACACCCGTACCGCAGGCACCGCCGGCACCGTCCGCCCCGGAGGGCGACGCCCTGGTGCGCATCGACCCGGCGCAGCGCACCGCCGAGGTCGACGGGCGGGTACTCGATCTGACCTACCTGGAGTTCGAGCTCCTGGCCCACCTGGTGAAGCACCCGCACCGGGTGCACAGCCGGGACCAGCTGGTGACCACGGTCTGGGGCTACGGCCATGTCGGCGACGGCCGGACCGTGGACGTCCACATCGCCCGCCTGCGCCGCAAGCTGGGCGCCGCGCACCGCGGTGCCATCCAGACGGTGCGCCGGGTGGGTTACAAGTACGCGCCCTGAACGTGCGCGCCGGGCCCGTACTCCCGAGCGGAGTACGGGCCCAGCGGCGTACTACGGCTTACTACGGCGTACTACGACGCGCTACGCGGCCTTGGCGCGGCGCGCGGCGACGAAGCCGAGCAGCAGGTCGAACGCCAGGAACACGAGCAGGCTGATCCCGAGCATCGGGACGAACCAGCCGACCGCGGCGGTCCCCGCGGCCAGCGGCAGCACCACGGTCACCGGCAGCTTCCGCCAGGCACCGCGCGGCTGGGCGCGGCCGACGGACAGCTTGCGGTCCTTGGTCGGGCGGCGCAGCCACCACATCCGGTAGCCCCAGAAGACGAGGAACATCAGCCCGACGGCGAGTGCGGCCAGCGCGATCTGGTTGGCGAGCCCGAAGGTCAGGCCCATGTGCAGGTCGATGCCGAAGCGGGTCATCTGGGCGAGCACGGGGTAGTCGGCGAAGCGCAGTTCGTCCATGACCCGGCCGTCGGCGGGGTCGACGGCGACGGAGTCCAGGTGTACCGGCACCTGCTTGTCCTGCTCCTTGACGACGTACCCCTTGCCCTTGGCAGGCAGGGTCACGCGGAGGCTCTCGGTGACCCCGGCGGCCCGGGCGGCCTCCACGGCCTTGTCGATGCCGACGTCGGCGGTGGGCGCGGGCGGGGTCATCTCGGTGCCCTCGGGCATGGTGTGGCCCGCGTGTTCGTCGGAGCCGCCCGCTTCGGCGCCCGGGTTGAGCTGGGCGGAGACGGCCGGGGTGGCCCCGCCGAGGCTGTCCTGGAGCTGCCCGATGTTCTCGCCGGCGTACTTCGACCAGGTCAGGCCGGTGGCGGAGAGCACGACGAGTCCGGCGACCGACCAGAGCCCGACGACGCCGTGCCAGGACAGGGTCCGGCGCCGGCCGGTGGCCTCGCGGTCCGGGAGGACGAGTTCGGCCCTGCGCTTGCGGCGGCGGCCGATCCACAGGGCGAGTCCGCCGAGGGCGACCACCCACAGCCAGCTCGCGGCGAGCTCGCTGTAGTTCCGGCCGAACTCCCCGAGCTGGAGGCTGGAGTGGAACTCGCTCAGCCAGGTCCGCAGCGGCAGCGCGTCGCCGGAGGTGGCGAGCTGTCCGCGCACCTCGGCCGTATACGGGTCGACGAACACGGTGAGGGTCTCGCCCTCGGGGAGCCCCTCGCTCTCCATGATCACCCGGGTGGTCGCCCCGGCCTCGGACGCGGGCCACACGGAGACGATCTCGCCCTGGGGGGCCGCGCCCTTGGCCGCCTCGACCTGGGCGCTGAGCGGCAGGGCGCTCTCGCCGACGCGGGAGACGGTCAGCTCGTCGGCGTAGACGATCTCCTCGGCCTGCCACGAGGCGGCGTAGAGCAGCCCGGTGGCGGCGGCGAGGAACAGCAGCGGGGCGATGAGCAGGCCCGCGTAGAAGTGCAGGCGCAGGAGCAGCGGCCGCAGGGCGGCCCAGCCGCCGGTGCGGCGCTTGGCGGGGTCGGCGGGGTCGGCAGGGTCGGCAGGGTCGGCAGGGGGGTCGGATATGCCGGCCGGGTCGGTGGATGCAGCGTCCGGGGTCCGGACGTCCTGGACATCGTCAAGGGACATGGCGGTCCTAAGGGTTGGCGAAGACATGGGGAGTCGGCCCCGGGTCTCGCCCCCTCGCTCAGGCGTGGGCGGGCCGGCCGGGGGCCGTGGTGCGGAAGGCTCGGTCCGCGGGCGGGCCGCGCCGCACCACGGCATGGGCGTGCACGGCTCCGCGCAGGCAGCGCGGCCGCTCGCACGAGCGGCGGGGTGCGGGCGGGACCGGTACGGCGGCCACGCTCGCCCCGGCCAGGGCGAGCGCGCGGGACAGCGGCCGGGCCGCGTGCAGTGCGGCGGCGCCCAGGGTCCGGGCCAGCCGGAAGACGGCGGCCTCGCCCCACGCCAGCCAGCCGGCGCAGCACAGTCCTGCCAGCACGTGCGCGGCGATCATCCCGGCCCCGCCGTGCCCGGCCATGTCGGCCGTACCGGCCGCGTTCGCCATGTCAGCCATGTCCGCCATGCCGCCGGAGGTTCCGGCGGCCGTCGGGCCCATGTCCATGCCGGGCATGTGGTGGTGCACCGCCCCGGGCTCGGGCTTCGCCGCCCGGCTCCCGGAGAAGAGGAGGTGCAGCACCCCCTGGACGGCGAGCACCGAGGCGGCGATCCCCGCCGGTCCCCGCCGTCGGCCGGCGGCTGCCCAGGCCAGTCCGCCGGTCACCGCGAAAGCTCCCAGAAGCCCTGTAAGGGGAAGGTCACTGCCGGACATGTACGAATGCCCCACCGCACCCAAAGAGGTACACACCGCCGCGAACATCGCGGCTCGCGTGGCGCGCATCGGCGCGGGGTGCTGGGACATCGCCGGAACATGCTCGCACGGGGCCCGGTGGTGTCCGCCAGAGGGCCGTATCCGATCATGAGCGGGTGAAGCCAATGCCACTGGGAGCCGTTTACGCGGGCGGGGTCCAGCTCGGGGCGTACGCGCTGGAGCGGATGGGCCTGGAGGAGCGGGAGCGACTGCTCCGGGAGTGCTCGACGAATGTCGACAATCTCGCCGCCGGGCGCTGGGAAACGCTGCTGACCAGCGCTCTCGTCGTCGAGGAGCCCATGCCCCTGCCCTACGCGCTGCTGCTCGTCGCCGTCCTCGGATACGCCGAGTACGCCTACGGCGCCTGGTGGACGGCCGCGGTGTTCCTGTTCGGGCACGCCTCGGCGACCCTCCTCGTATACGGCGCCCTGCGCAGGACAACCGATCCGTGCACGCGACGCGCCCTGGACGTGGGGACGAGCTACGGGTTCAACGCCGTACTCGGCGCGCTGACCTCGGCCCTGCCGCGCGGGGTGGTCCGCACGACCGCCCGGGTCGGGCTGCTGGCGCTCGCCGCGGCGCCGGTCGTCAAACGGGGGCGGACCTTCACGGACGCCGGACACCTGGCGGCGCTCGGGATCGGCGTCGGGGTCTCGCTGGCCCTCGATTGTCTTTCCGGGGCGAAACATCTGAAAATTGCATGAACTGCACGAACCACCTGGAGCCACCACGATGACCGCCACCCCCGCCGCCACCGTCGCCAACCTCCGCGACCTCGGCGGCACCCCGCTCTCCGGCGGCCGCACCGTCCGTCCCGGCCTGGTGCTGCGCTCCGGCCAGCTCGACCGGCTGGACCTCGACGCCGACCCGGCGGTGGCCGCACTGGGGCTGCGGACCGTCATCGACTTCCGCACCGACGCCGAGCGCGTCGACCACCCCGACCGGGTGCCGGCCGGAGCCCGGCTCCTGGTCGCCGACGTGCTCGCGGACAAGGTGTACGCGGGCTCGGGCCGGATGCCCGCCGCCGCCCAGCTCAAGGACCTGCTGTCCGACCCGGTCGTCGCCGAGGAGTACCTGGGCGGCGGAAAGGCGCGGGCCCTGTTCGGCGACGTGTACCGCTCCTTCGTGCACTCCGCCTCCGCCCAGGCCGCGTACAGGCTGCTGCTCACCGAGGCCGCCGACCCCGCGGCCGGCCCGCTGCTCTTCCACTGCACGGCAGGCAAGGACCGCACCGGATGGGGCGCCACGGTCATCCTGTCGCTGCTCGGCGCGGACGACGAGACGCTGATGGCCGAGTACCTGTCGGTGAACCCGGCGGTCAAGCAGGCCTTCGCCCCGATGATCGAGGGCTTCACGGCGGCCGGCGGCGACCCGGACATCGCGCTCGCGCTGATCGGCGTCTTCCCCTCCTACCTGGAGGCCGCGCTGACCGAGGTCGAGACGCGCTACGGCTCGATGGAGAAGTACGTGCGCGAGGGGCTCGGCGTCTCCGACGAGACGGTCGAGGCGCTGCGCGCCCGCCTGGTCTAGCGCTGGAGCGCGCACCGGAGAGGGGCACGTGCACGGGGCACCGGTGACCATCCGACGATTCGCTCGTTCTGCTGAACGTGACTGCGCCGGATACCGCCACCCTCGTCCCGTCTCCCGATGTCGAGCAGGCCGAGGCCGCCATCGTCGAGCACTACCCGCGGCTGGTGCGGCTCGCCTATCTGGTGCTGCCGCCCGCCCTCGGCCGCAACCGCCGGGTGCTCACCGCCCACTCGCTGGTCCAGCGGTCGCTGCCGCGCGGGCGCCGGGACGGAGCGGCCGCCGTGCGCGGCGGGGTCCCGGGCCAGCGCGGCGGCGAGGGTGAGGCCGGGTACGCGTACGTGCGGCTGCGCGTGCTGCGCGCCGCCCTGGAGGCCGGGGTTCCGCTGACCTTCCGGGCGCTGCCCCGCCGTGCGCAGCTCCCGCCGGCGCTGCCGCAGGTGTGGGGGCTGCGGCTGTTCCCCCGTTCCGGCGGTGCCGAGGAGCTGGCCCTCGACCAGTGGCTGGCCACCCTCGACGGACCCGGCCGGGCCGCGTGCGTGCTGCGGGCGCTGGAGCGGCTGCCCGAGCCGGAGGTGCTCCGGGTGCTGGACCAGGCCGGGGTCGCGGACCCGGCCGCCGCGGTGGCGGAGTCCGGCGATCCGGCGAACGACGCCCTGTTCGCCTCCCCGGAGTTCGACCCGTGCGTGCTCCAGGCCCGGCCCACCGACCTGCTGCGGCGGCGCCGGCTCGCGCGTGCCGCGCTGGCCGCCGGGGCCGCCCTCGCCGTGTGCGGGGCGCTGCTCGCGCTGCCGGGCGGGGGCTGGGGCTCGGACGGGGCCGCCGCCCCCTTGTACGCGCGCAACGCCGCGGCCGAGCAGGCGCTGGATCCCGGCAAGCTGCTGCGGGCCGCGCCCGCCCTCTGGCGCACGTCCTCCCGTACGGACTTCTCCGCCTGGCCCGCCCGCGGCGACCGCGCCGACGACGCCGAGCTGCTGCGCCGGGCGCTGGCCGTGTGGGCCCGCCCCGGCTCCTCCGTGGTCGTCTCGGCCACGCCGGGAACTCCGGCCGGGCCGCCGATGGGTCCGGCGCAGCTGCTGTTCGCGGGCGCGGTCGACCAGGCCGTCGTGGTCCTGCTGTACGACGGGCTGCGCGTGGTCCGGTACGCCGAGCCGCTCACCGGGGCCGCCGGCGCGGCCCTGGACTTCGCCCGGACCGACGGCGCCTCGGCGGACACCGCGACCGCCCTCGTGCTCAGCAGGGTGGACGGCAACGTCCGCTACCTGACCGCCCCTTGGGTGACCGGTGCGGCCCGGCGGGACCTGCTCAAGCCCGGCGAGGCCGCGGTGGCGCTGAAGCCGACTGCGGACGGGGTGACCCCGCCGGTGCCGAGTCCCGCTCCGGCGGGCAGTTGCACCAGCTGGAACGCGCTTGCCCTGACCGGCGACGGCGCCACCCGGCTGATCACCGACCTGGGCGAGCTGACCCCGGCCCGGCTCACTTCGGGCGCGCCGGGTGCCGAACGCGATGTGACGGAGGGCGCGGAGCTGGGCGACTGGTCGCGGATCGCCTGCCTGCTGCCGTCGGTGCGCTCGCACGGGGTCCGTACGGTCAACGCCTGGACGTACGCCAAGCAGCCGCTGCCGGAGGGCGACGGGGCGGCGACCTGGCTGTGCACGCGGGCCGAGACCTGGCAGGGCTCGGCGGACCGGGTGCAGGCGCAGTTCCTGGCGCCGGGAGCGCCGCTCGCCGCGCAGGCCGCCCGGTCGGAGGGTTCGCCGGCGTGCGGGCCGCGGGAGCCGCGGGTGCTGGCGGGCGTGCTGTGGAAGTCGCGTGCGGGCCAGTGGTACGTGCTGGCGGCGGGCAGTGCGCAGTTCGCCTCGCTGTCGGTGTCGGGCGGCGGGGTGAGCGGTTCGGCGAACGGCAACCGGCTGGCGGTCAAGGCACCGGCCGGTGCGCAGGTCGATCTGTCGGGCAAGCTGACGGACGGCACGAAGGCCGGGTCGCTGCGCTAGTCGCCGTGGCCGGGAGGGTGGTGGCCGTGGCCGGGAAGGCTGGCCGGGTCACGGCACGGGAGAAGTCCGCGCAGAGGGGTTCTCCTCTCCGCTACCCCTCAGTACATTGACGCCATGTCTAATACGCCGCTCGCGCCCGCCCCCGTGGCGTCGGAACACGTGGATCTGAGGCCCCGGAACGTGTCCTTCGGCTGGGAGGACACCCCGCTCCACTGGCTGCCGAACGACCCCTTCACCGGGCACATGATCAATGTGCTGCACCTGCTGCTCCCCGCGGGTGAGCGGTGGTTCGTGCACGTCTACAAGCAGGTGCTCCCGTACATCAAGGACGAGCAACTGCGCACGGACGTCGTCGGCTTCATCGGCCAGGAGGCCATGCACGCCGCCGCGCACGACGAGGTACTGCCCCACCTGAAGCGGCTGGGGCTGGACCCGACCCCGTACACGGCGCAGGTCGACTGGCTCTTCGAGAAGCTGCTGGGCGACAAGACCCTGCCGCCGGGCAGGGCACGCCACTGGTGGCTGATGGAGCGGGTCGCGATGATCGCCGCCATCGAGCACTACACGGCGTTCCTGGGCGACTGGGTGCTGAACGCGGACGAGCTGGACCGGCGCGGCGGCGACCCGATGATGCTCGACCTGCTGCGCTGGCACGGGGCGGAGGAGGTCGAGCACCGCTCGGTGGCCTTCGACCTCTTCATGCACGTGGACGGCGGCTACCGGCGCCGCGCGCGGACCTGGGCGACCGCCTTCTCGGCGCTGGTCTTCCTGTGGCAGCGGGGCGTCCGCTTCTTCATGGAGAACGACCCGCACCTGGTGGACGGCAAGGCCTCCTTCGGCCAGTTCTTCCGGGCGGGGCAGCAGGGCGTCCTGCCGTCCACGGGCGCCATGCTGAAGTCCATACCGACGTACCTCGCCCGCACCTACCACCCTTCGCAGGAAGGCTCGACGGCGCAGGCGGTGGCCTACCTCGCCGCCTCCCCCGGCGCGAACGGCGGCGCGACCGGCGGCGCGACCGGCGGGGTGAAGGCATGAGGCGCGCCCTCGCGGTCACCGCCGCGGCCGGCGCGGCCTGGATGGCCAAGCGCGCCCTGAGCCGGCGCATCGCGGCCTCCCCGCTCTGGCCGCTGCCGGCCCTGGAGACCCCGGTCTCGGGGTACTCGCCGCGCCGCCCGCTGCGCGCGCTGATCGCCTCCCGTACCGAACCGGCACAGGGGGTGCTCCGGCTGACCCTGGAATCCCCCGAGCTCCCGGCCTGGACCGCCGGCGCGCACGTGGACGTCGTCCTGCCCTCGGGCCTGGTCCGCCAGTACTCCCTGTGCGGCGACCCGGCGGACGCCGGTACGTACACGATCGCCATCCGGCTGATCGAGGACGGCCGCGGCGGCTCCCGCGAGGCGCACGCCCTGCTGGTCGAGGGCGCCGAGCTGGAACTGCGCCCGCCGCGCAACCGGTTCGAGCTGGTCCCGGCCCCCTCGTACGCGTTCGTCGCGGGCGGCATCGGCATCACCCCGATCCTGCCGATGCTGCGGGCGGCCGCGGCCGCGGGCGCCGACTGGACCCTCCTCTACGGGGGCCTCTCGCGCGCCTCGATGCCCTTCCTGGCCGATCTGGCGGTCCACGGCGACCGGGTGACCGTCGTCCCGGAGGACGAGGCGGGCCTGCCCGACCTGTCCTTCCTCTCGTCGGCCGGGCCCGGCACGCTGGTCTACTGCTGCGGTCCGGAGCCGCTGATGCAGGCCGTCACGGCGGCGGCCGCGGACCCGGCGGCGGTCCGTCTGGAGCGCTTCGCGCCCTCGGCTCCCGGGCCGGCCCGGCCCTTCACGCTCGAACTGCGGCGCTCGGGGCGCACGGTGGAGGTGGGCGCGGCCGAGACCGCGCTCGCCGCGGTGCGCCGGGAGCTGCCGGACACCCCGTACTCCTGCGAGCAAGGGTTCTGCGGAACCTGCCAACACCGGGTGCTGGCGGGCGAGGTGGACCACCGCGACGACCTGCTCACGGACGGCGAGCGCGAGGACTCGATGCTGCTGTGCGTATCGCGCGCGAAGGACGGTCACCTCGCCCTGGACCTGTGACCGGTCCGAAGTAGGGTGTCCGCATGACAACCGGGGTGCGGCGCAGGATGGGTGTCGAGGAGCGGCGGCAGCAGCTGATCGGGGTTGCCCTGGAGCTGTTCAGCCACCGCTCCCCCGACGATGTGTCGATCGACGAGATCGCGGCGGCCGCGGGGATATCGCGGCCGCTCGTCTACCACTACTTTCCGGGCAAGCTCAGCCTGTACGAGGCCGCGCTGCGGCGGGCGGCCGACGAGCTGGCGCTGCGGTTCGTGGAGCCGCAGGAGGGGCCGCTCGGGGCCCGGCTGCTGCGCGTGATGGGGCGGTTCTTCGCCTTCGTCGACGAACACGGGCCGGGTTTCTCGGCGTTGATGCGCGGCGGCCCGGCGGTGGGGAGCAGCCAGACCAACGCCATGATCGACGAGGTCCGGCAGGCGGCGTACGAGCAGATCCTCTCGCACCTGGGCATCGGCCTCGCGGACCCGCCGGCGCGGCTGGAACTGGTGGTGCGTTCCTGGGTGTCGCTGGCCGAGTCGACGGCGCTGATCTGGCTGGACGGGCGGAAGATCCCGCGGGCCGAGCTGGAGTTGCAGCTGGTGCACGACTTCGCGGCGCTGGCCGCGGTGAGCGCGGCGTACGACGCCGAGATGGCGGGGATCCTCGTACGGATCCTGACCGGCGAACCCGCCGACGGGCCCTTCGGGGAGCTGGCGGGGCGCCTCGCGGGGCTGGTTCCGACCGGGGTGCCCGACCCGAGGTGATCTTGCTCGATAATGCCCGCGTGATCATTGACGACGGGATCTTGTTCCGGCAGGCCGAGGAGAAGGACGCCGGCCTGCTGGTGCGGCTGTACGACCAGGCTGCCCGCTGGATGCAGAAGCACGGGATCGAGCAGTGGAAGCCCGGGGACAAGGACGCCGCGCACTTCCGTTCGAAGATGCGCGAGGGCGAGGTGTGGATCGCCGCCGACGCCGACGGCCACGTCTGCGGGGCGTACGAACTGTGGTGGTCCGACGAGGAGGCCTGGGGGGTCCAGCCGCCGGTCGCGGGCTACGTGCACCGGCTGATGGTCGCCCGCGAGGCCGCGCCCGCCGGCGCCGGGCGCCGCATGCTCGAACATGCCGAGCGGCGGATCGCCAGGACCGGGCGGGAGCGGGCGCGGCTGGACTGCGTCTCCACCAACCCCCGGCTGCTCGCGTACTACCGGGGCGCGGGCTACCGGGTGGTCGGGGAGTTCCCCCACAAGGAGGGGAAGGACGGCAGGATCTACGGGGTGATCCTGCTGGAGAAGCGGCTGGACCGGCTCAGCGTCGCGTGAAGACCGACACCGTGCGGCCGGGGACGGTGAACTCTCCTGTCGTCGTGTCGTACGTAGACCGCTTGACGGTGGCGTCGGAGCCGGCGGCCTGCACCGGGTGCAGGCCGTAGGCGGTGCCCGCGAGGGCCGGGACGCGCTGGGGCCGGGCGGTGGGGGTGGCGTTGAAGACCACCACCAGGTCGCCGAGGACCATGGTGATCACCCCCGGAGTCTCCTGCGTGCCGGAGAGCGGGAACGACAGCCGGTCCTGGACCGCCTGCGGGGTGGTGAGGGCGAAGGCCGCTTCCGTCGTGCGGATCTTCAGCAGGTCGCGGTAGGCCGCGGAGGCTCCGGTGATCTCGGCGCAGCCGGGGGCCGGGGCGGTCAGCAGGGGCTTCGCGTAGAGCCACTTCGAGGCGTTGTCGGCGGCCGGGGGCAGGCCGCGGCCGAAGCCGTTGCCGTCCCGGCAGTCCCAGTGCAGGGCGTTGAACCAGTCGCCGCTGTCGTAGGAGTTGCGGTCCAGGGACTTGGAGCGGAGCAGGTCGGTGCCCGCCTGGGAGAGGGCCGGACCCTGCGAGAGGGCGGCCGTGGCCATGGCCAGGACCTGCATCCGGGCCTTGTCCGCGGCGCCGGTGGCCGGCGGGAGCTTGTAGGTCAGGGCGTCGGCGAGGGTCTCGTTGTCGTGGGCGTCCGCGTAGGCGAGGGCGTCGCCGGGGGCGGCCGCGTAGCCGGCCGGGGCGCCGTTGTAGTCCACTTCGGAGCCCTTCACCCGGCGGCCGGTGGTGTCGGTGAAGGTGTAGGCGGCGAGGTTGCCGGACAGGCCGACCTTGATCAGGTCCTGGGCGTGCAGGAGGCGGGCCTTCTGCTCGGCCGGGGTGCCGTTGGCGGGTGATCCGTTGGGCTCGGTGAACAGGCCGGAGGCGAAGCCCTGGACGCGCGGGTCCTCGTCGAAGGGGCCGCCGCCGCGGACCGCGTCGCGCGCCCGGTCGGAGAAGGTGGCGATGCCGGTTCCGGCCATGTTCTGCTGGGTGGCCTGGACGAAGCGGGCGTCGTTCGCGATCTCGCCGAAGTTCCAGCCCTCCCCGTAGAGGACGATCTTCTTGCCGTCGACCCCGTCCTTGGCGACGGTGAGCTCGTCGAGGGCCTTGCGGACGGCGAGGATGTTGTCCTTCGGGTGGTGGCCCATCAGGTCGAAGCGGAAGCCGTCGACCTTGTACTCCTTCGCCCAGGTGACGACCGAGTCCACGACCAGGCGGCCCATCATGGCGTTCTCGGGAGCGGTGTTGGCGCAGCAGGTGGAGGTGGCGACGCTGCCGTCGGCGAGCAGGCGCTGGTAGTAGCCGGGGACGATGCGGTCCAGGACGGACTTGTCCGACTGCCCGGAGGCGACGGTGTGGTTGTAGACCACGTCCATCACGGTGCGCAGCCCGGCCCCGCCCAGGGACTGGACCATCCTGCGGAACTCGACCGTGCGGGCCGTGCCGTTCGGGTCGCTCGCGTAGCTGCCCTCGGGGACGGTGTAGTGCAGCGGGTCGTAGCCCCAGTTGTAGGCGTCCTTGGCGGCCGCCGCGGCCACGCAGGCCTGCTGCTCCTGGGAGTCCGGGGCGTAGACCTTCAGGTCGCAGGCGGGCTCGGTGCGGTCCGCCGCCTTCTCCGGGATGGTGCCGATGTCGAAGGCCGGCAGGAGGTGGACGTACGAGGTTCCGGCGGCGGCCAGGTCGCGCAGGTGGGTCATGCCGGCCGAGCCGGTGTCGGTGAAGGCCAGGTACTGGCCGGGGTGCTTCGAGGTGGGGTCCGCGACGGAGAAGTCGCGGATGTGGAGCTCCTGGATCTGGGCAGAGGTGAAGGGGACGGGCGCGGGCTTGCGCAGCTCCTTCCAGCCGGGCGGGGCGAGCTTGGGGTCGGCGAGGTCCACGGCCAGGCTGTGCGTGGAGTCGGCGGTCAGGGCCGTGGAGTAGGGGTCGGTGACGAGGTTGCGGACCACCTGGCCGGTGCTCGGCGCCCAGACGGTAACGGCGTAGCGGTAGGGCTTCCCGGTCCAGGAGCGCTCGCCGCGCACCGACCAGACGCCGGTCGCGTCGTCGCGGCGCATGGCGACGGTGCGGCCGTCGAGTTCGAGGGAGACGTCCTGGGCGGTCGGGGCCCAGACGGAGAGGGTGGGGCGGCCGTCCTTGAAGACGGGGCCGAGGGACGCGGTCGTGGCGTACAGGTCGTCCAGGGCCCCGGCGAGCTGTACGCCGGTGGCGGCGAGGACGGCGCCGTTCGCGGCACGGGCGCTGGCGACGAGCTGGCCGCGCAGGGCTTCGCGTACGCGGTCCCGGTCGCGGGGGTCGACGGTGAAGGCGGAGTACGCCGCCAGGTGCGGGAACTTCTGCTTCTGGGCGGCGGTGAGCTCGGTGCGGTTCAGGCGCAGCCAGCGGGCCCCGCCCTCGTGCAGGCGGCCGTTCTCGGCCTTGACGGCGCCGTCGCGGGAGGCGAGGAGCTGGGCGGAGGCGGCGGCCGCGGGGGCGTTCCAGGCGAGGGTGTCGCGGTCGATCCAGACGGCCTGGGCCTTGGTGAGGTCCAGGGCGGCTCCGGAGCCCACGGGCTGCGGAAGGAGGTACTTCTCCTTGCCGCCCAGCATCCAGACCTCGTGGCCGGTGGCCTTCAGGTCGAGGGACTGGTCGGAGGGGAGGTCCTTCTCGTCGCCCTTGTGGAGGATGTAGCTGAGGCTGGTCGCCCCGGCCGCGAGCGGGACCTCGTACACCGCGCCGTAGGCGTCGAAGCGGGCGGGGAGCAGCGGCTTGGACCAGTCGGTGGGGGTGGCGGCGCCGGTCCAGACGTGCAGTCCCCAGCCCTCGTAGGCGCCGTCGGGGCGCTGGTGGTGCAGGACGGCCTTGGCCGTGTCCTGCGGCGGGTAGGCGGGGCGGTCGGTGCGGGCGGGTTCCTTGCCCTGCTCCAGCCAGATCTCGCCGGTCCGGGTCACGTCGATGGTGCGGTCGGCAGCGACGTCCTTGTTGCCGTCCTTGTCGATGACGAGGTAGCCGACGGAGGAGGCACCGGGCTTGAGCTTGACGTACGCGAAGGCGCCGTACGCGTCGCGGCCGGTGAAGCCGTGTCCGGCGGGCCACGGCGTCGCCTCGCCCTCGGCGATGTCGCCCCAGGCGTAGAGGCGCCAGTCGGTGTAGTCGCCGTCGGGGCGGTTGTAGTGGACGACGGCGTAGTCGCGCTGGGTGGCGGTCGGGATCTCCTTCGGCGGGACCTGTCCGGCAACGGACTCGGCGCGCGCGCTCGCGGTGCGGCCGGCGGCGTCGACGGCGACGGCCTTGTAGCGCAGGGGGGTTCCGGGGGCGGCTTCGACGTGCTGGGTGACCTTGTACGGGGCGTGGTCGGCGGAGCCGAGGACCTGCCACTTGCCGTTGCCGGTCTGTGCGGCGAACACGACCCGGTTGAGGCCGCCGCCGGTCACGTCGGCGGTGAGCTCGACGGTGCCGGTGGCGCCGGGCGCCGGGGCCTTGAGGGTGAGTGCGGGCTTGGCGGCCGGGGCGGCGAGGGGGGCGGCGGCCTGGAGCACCACGGAGCCGAAGGCGGGGACGACGACGGTGAGCTTGCCGGCCGCCGAGGCGCGGATCAGTGCGGTGCCGCCGTACAGGGTGCGGTACTGGGCGCCGGCCGGGGCGTCGATCTCCACGGACACGGACTCGGCCGCGTTGTTGGCGGCGACCAGGTACTCGGTGCGGCTGCGCGTGTCGGTCCGGGCGAAGGCGTAGACGGAGCCGTCGGCGAGGCGCTCGCTCTGGACGCCGTCGCGCAGGGCGGGGTGGTCCTTGGCGAGCTTGGAGAGAGCACTGATCTGCCGGTAGAGCGGGTGCTCCGGATCGTAAGCGTCGCTCGCGTGTGTGCGCACCGTTCCGAGCTGGTCGTCGTCCAGGTAGTCGGCGACCTGAGAGGCGAACAGCGTCTGCCGGGCGTCCTTGTCACCGCCCGCGCCCGTGAACCCCTGCTCGTCACCGGAGTAGATCACCGGGTTGCCCCGGGAGAGGAACATCAGCTCGTTGGCCAGCCGGTAGCGGTCCAGCAGCTCCTGCTCCCCGGCGCCCGGCCGGTCCTGCTTCAGGAAGGAGCCGAACCGTCCCATGTCGTGGTTGCCGAGGAAGGTCACCTGCTCGTAGGCGTTGGCCTTGTCGGTGGTGTACCGGTAGTCGTCCCCGAGGACGGCGGCCAGCCGCCCGGCTCCGCCGCCCTGGGCGGCGTACGAGCGGATGGCGTCCTGGAGCGGGAAGTCGAGGGTGGCGTCGAGGCGTCCTCGCGTCACGTACGGGGAGGTGACGGCCGTGTCGGCGGAGTAGACCTCACCGAACATGAAGAAATCGTCCCGGCCGCGCTTCGCCGCGTACGCATCGAGCGCGGTGGCCCACTGACTCCAGAACCCCAGATTCACGTGCTTGACGGTGTCGATCCGGAACCCGTCGATATCGAATTCCTCGACCCACTTCTCGTAGATCTTCTCCATCCCGCTGACGACCTCGGGACGCTCGGTCCACAGGTCGTCGAGGCCGAAGAAGTCCCCCTGCTCGGAGGACTCGCCGGCGAAGGTGGAGTCGCCCCGGTTGTGGTACATCTGCGGGTCGTTGAGCCAGGCCGGCACCTTGAGGTTCTTCTTGGCGTCGGCCACGAAGGGAGTCCGCGGGAACGAGCCGCTCCCCGTCTTCGGGAACTTCCCCTTCCCGCTCGCGTAATCCTCGTCGTCGAACGGCACGCCGTCCTTGGTCAGATAGGGAAACGCCCCCTTGGAGAGATAGCCGTAAGACCCCTCCCGGTAGTCGACGACGTCGGCGGTGTGGTTGGTGATGACGTCGAAGAAGACCTTCATCCCCTTCCCGTGCGCCTTGTCGATCAGCCGCTCCAGATCGGCGTTGGTGCCGAAGTGCGGGTCGACCTGGGTGAAGTCGGTGATCCAGTACCCGTGGTAGCCCGCCGAGACGTCGTCGCCCTTGCCCTGCACCGGCTGGTTCTTGAAGATCGGCGCCAGCCAGATGGCCGTGGTCCCCAGGCCCTTGATGTAGTCGAGCCGGTCGGTGAGCCCCTTGAGGTCGCCGCCCTGGTAGAAGCCCTTGTCCGTCGGGTCGAGGCCGGTCTCCAGGCGGGAGCCGGTGAGGCCGCCGCGGTCGTTGCGCGGGTCGCCGTTCGCGAACCGGTCCGGGAGTACGAAGTAGAACTGCTCCCGGGTCAGGTCGTGCCGGGCCGGCTGGGCGGCGAGTTTCGCGTCCGAGGGCGGGGCCGGCGGCCCGGCCGTCGCGGCCGCGGCGGGGATGGCGGGCAGGAGCGTCACGGCCAGGGCGGCGGCGAGGACTCCTGCGGCAGGGCGTATCAAGGCGGATCTCCTTGTGTACGGGTCGCATGGATGAGGGCCGCCCGGCGGTGGCGGGAATCGGAGTGCCGGGCGGCCCTGGTCTGTGGGGCGGGGGGGGTCAGCTGCGCCAGGTGTCGGCCAGCGCGACCTTCCCGCTCGCGGGGACGGTTGCCGTGCGGTTGGCGCCGCTCTCCCAGGTGACGCTGCCGGAGGCGTCCTTGCGGACGTACTTGTACGCGAAGGAGGTCCCGGCCGGGAGCGTGACGTCGCGCTTCCAGACGGGGTAGGCGGCGGGGTCGAGCTTGAGGGCGCTGCCGGTGTTCCAGGCGCCGAGCTCGGCGCGGTCGCCGACGACGTAGACGTCCTGGCCGGGGACGGTGGTGGCGTTGACGGCGAAGGAGGCGCCGGCGGAGGCAGCCGGCGTGCCGGAGCAGGTGCGGGCGCCCGCGTGCAGCGCGACGGCGGTCCCGGCGGGGAGGGTGGCGCTGAACTGGCCACCGGAACTCACGTTCACCACCCGCCCGCTCTGCACGTCGCAGTAGTCGCCGCCCGGCAGGGAGGTCTGGAAGGTACGGGTGAGGGCGCTCGCCTCGTGGTTGATCGCCACGTACGCCTTCGAGCCGCGCCCGAAGGCGATCTGGTCGCCGCCGTTGTCCCACCAGTCGGTGACGGCCTGCCCGCGGGCCGCGTTGCGGAAGCCGACCATGGAGGAGATCTCCCGCCAGGCGTGCTGGCACTTCCAGCCGTCCGCGTAACAGGCGCTCACCGCGCCGCCGTTGGGCGGCCCGGCATCCTTGTCGGTCCACTCGTAGCCGGAGTGCACGTCCGGGGACCCGTAGGGCCAGGCCAGCATGAACACGCTCGCGAGCGTGTATTTCGAGCCGTCCTTGTAGCTGAGGGTGTCGCCACCCCGCTCGGTGTCGTGGTTGTCGACGAAGACGGCGGACTGCCCGCCGGCCATGTACCCCCAGGCCTCCCCGAAGTTCTTCAGGTAGGCCAGGTTCTCGTTCTGGAAGACGCGCTTGAGATCCCGCGCGTACCGGAACTCCTGGACGTCCCCGCTGCCGAGGTACTCGCTCGGCGACACGGCCTCACCGGCCCCGTGGATCGCCTCCTGCTTCCAGTAGACGCCGGGATTGCTCAGCCGGGACTTGATGTTGGCGAGGTCGGCGGCGGGCATGTGCTTGGCGGCGTCGATCCGGAAGCCGTCGACTCCCAGTGACAGCAGGTCGTTCAGATACCCGGCGATCCGCCCCCGCACGTAGTCCTCGCCGGTGTCCAGATCGGCCAACTGCACGAGTTCGCAGTTCTGGACGTCGGCCTTGTCCTGGTAGTTGGAGATGGTCGCCCGGCAGTCGTCCATGTCGGAGCCGGAGTAGATCCCCGGATAGCCGTACTTCGTGTACGAACTCCCCCCGGTCCCCGTCCCGTCCCCGGCGGCCATGTGGTTGATGACGGAGTCGGCGACGACCTTCACCCCGGCGGCATGGCAGGAATCGACCATGGCCTTGAAGGCGGTCCGGTCCCCCAACCGCCCGGCGATCTTGTAGCTGACGGGCTGATAGGACGTCCACCACTGAGCCCCCTGGATGTGCTCCTGCGGAGGCGAGACCTGCACGTACCCGTACCCGGCGGGACCGAGGCTGTCGCCGCAGGCCTTGGCCACGGCATCGAACTTCCACTCGAACATCACGGCGGTGACGTCCTTGTCGCCGGGCGGCGCGGCCTGGGCCTGCGGCGCTGGTGCGGTCAGCGTCGCAGCCGCGACGGCGGCGGCGACCAGCAGGGATCTGCGAGTGGGGGGCATGTGGGGCCTCCTGGCGGAGAGGTGGGGATTGCACGCGACCGTATGGGCCGAAACCCGCCCCTGCAAGACCTTGCGCAAGAGATTGCAGAATTGTTTCTTCGACGTGTCCTCCCGGGGCCCCTCGACCAACCGGCTGGGTAGGGTCGCGCCATGGCAACCGACATCGTGATCGCGCAGACCACCATCGACAGCGAACACCGGGCGACCGAACTGGCGCGAGGCGCGGTGGAGGCCCGCCTGGCCGCCTGCGCCCACATCGACGCGCCGTTCACTGCCGTCTACCGCTGGAAGGGCACGGTCGAGACGGCCACCGAATGGCGCATCTCCTACAAGACGACCCGAGAACGCCTGCCTGCCCTCGGCGCATGGGTCGCCCAGGAGCACGGCTACGACGTACCGGAGTGGATCGTCATCCAGGTGGACGCCGGCTCAGACGCCTACGTGTGGTGGGTCACCGAGGAAACCACCCCCGAGTAAGTCTCCGTGAAGACGGCCGGAGGACACATGGCGAGCCCACCGATGCCCAGCCACAGACGGCCGCCGGACGCCAAGCTGCAGGAAGCGCGTAGCGATCTGACGCGCCCACCTGGCTTCGGAGGGGCTTCTCCCCGCTGTTCGGTGCGGGTCGAGCCCCAGACGGGCGGCGGACGCCGAGACGTGAGGAGCGCGTAGCGATTTAGTGCGCCCCCCGACCCCGGATGGCCTCGCTACGGGCCCGGGCGGGGCATGGCTACGGTGACCAAAGATCCGGTCCCTGATGGGCAATGCCCCTGCTCATGAACCAGTGGACCGTTCTTTTGGGGGCTTCCCGCCGGTCCTTGTCTTTCCGGGGCGGGTCGGTCTGTCAAGGGTGGCCGAAGGCCATCGCGAAGCGACGCGACGACGAAGGAGGAGCGCCCTTGACAGGGCGGCCCGCCCCGGAGAGACAGTGGGACTGGCGGGAAACCCCCAAACCCTCCCTGATCGGCAGCGGCCGGAGTCAGCCCCCCGCCCTCACCTGCCCCGTCGAGCCCCTCACCACCAACTCCGGCTGGAAGACGTACTCCGTGCGCTGGACCGGGGTGCCGGCCACCGCCTCCAGCAGCGCGCCCACCGCCGCCGTCGCCATCGCGCGGACCGGCTGGCGGACCGTCGTCAGCGGCGGGTCCGTGAAGGCGATCAGCGGCGAGTCGTCGAAGCCGACCACCGACACGTCCTCCGGCACCCGCAGTCCCCGTTCGCGGGCCGCCCGTATGACGCCGAGCGCCATCGGGTCGCTTCCGCACACCACCCCCGTGCAGCCCCGGTCCAGCAGCGCGCCGCCCGCGGCGTGGCCGCCCTCCACCGTGAACAGGGTCCGCTGGATCAGGCCCTCCGACTCCGCGGAAGGACAGGCGGCCACGAAGCCCTGCTCCTTGCGGGCCGACGGCACGTACCGCGTCGGCCCGATCGCCAGGCCGATCCTGCGGTGCCCCAGGTCCTCCAGGTGCCGCACCGCCATGTCCGCCGCCGCCCGGTCGTCCGGGGAGATGAACGGCGCGTTCACCTGCTCGTTGAAGCCGTTGATCAGGACGAACGGGGTGCCCCGCGCGGCCAGCCGCTGATAACGCGCCGGATCCGCAGCCGAGTCGGCGTGCAGGCCCGACAGGAACACGATCCCCGTGACCCCGCGCTCCTCCAGCTGCTCCACCAACTCGTCCTCGGTGGCCCCGCCCGGCGTCTGCGTACACAGCACGGGCGTGTACCCGTGCCCGGCCAGCGCCTGCTCGATGACCTGCGCGAACGCCGGGAAGATGGGGTTGGTCAGCTCCGGGATCAGCAGCCCCACCAGGCCGTTGCTGCGCCGCTTCAGCCGTACCGGCCGCTCGTAGCCCAGCAGGTCGAGCGCGGCCAGCACCTTGTGCCGGGTGCCGGCCGCGACGCCCGACTTGCCGTTGAGCACACGGCTGACGGTCGCCTCGCTGACCTGGGCCTGCGCGGCGATGTCCGTCAGCCGCAGCGGGGAAGTCACCCCTTCCACCACACCGCGGTGTCGGCGGGCAGTACGTCCGGCTCGGCGAGCGGACCGCTCGCCAGGAGCACCGTTCCCGGCGCGGGAAGGCGTACGTCCGCGGGCGTCGTGTTGACCGTGCAGACGAAGCCGCCGCGCCGGAAGGCCAGCACCCCCTCGGGGGCGGCCAGCCACTCCACGGCGTCGCCCGCTCCCAGGTCCGGGTGCTCCCGGCGGATCCGCAGCGCCGTCCGGTACAGCTCCAGGGTGGATGCCGGGTCCCCGGTCTGCGCCTCCACGCTGAGTCCCGCCCACTCGGCCGGCTGCGGCAGCCAGCTGCCCCCGCTGCCGAAGCCGTACGGGGCCTGGTCGCCGGACCACGGGATCGGCACCCGGCAGCCGTCGCGCAGCCCGTCCTGGCCGTTCGCCTTGAAGAACGAGGGGTCCTGGCGCACCTCGTCGGGGAGGTCGGTCACCTCCGGCAGGCCCAGCTCCTCGCCCTGGTAGACGTACGCCGACCCGGGCAGGGCCAGCATCAGCAGCGCGGCTGCCCGCGCCCGCTCGAGGCTGCCGAAGCGCGTGCGGTGCCGTACGACGTCGTGGTTGGACAGCACCCACGTGGTCGGCGCGCCCACCGGCCGCATCGAGTCGAGCGAGTCGTCGATGGCGGCGCGCAGCGCGTCCGCGTCCCAGCCGGTGCTCAGGTAGTGGAAGTTGAAGGCCTGGTGGAGCTCGTCGGGGCGCAGGTACAGCGCGGTGCGGTCGGCGCTCGGCGTCCAGGCCTCGGCGACGCCGATGCGGTCGCCCGCGTACTCGTCGAGGACCCGGCGCCAGGAGCGGTAGATCTCGTGGACCCCGTCCTGGTCGAAGAAGGGCAGCACCTGGTTGCCGAGCAGCTTGAGCTGCTCGTCGCGGCCGAGGTCCGGCAGGCCGGGGGCCTTGACCAGGCCGTGGGCGACGTCGATGCGGAAGCCGTCGGCGCCGAGGTCGAGCCAGAAGCGCAGGATCGAGCGGAACTCGTCCTGGACGGCGGGGTGTTCCCAGTTGAAGTCGGGCTGTTCGGGGGCGAAGAGGTGCAGGTACCACTCGCCGTCGGCGACGCGGGTCCAGGCGGGGCCGCCGAAGATGGACTCCCAGTCGTTCGGGGGCTCCGAGCCGTCGGCGCCCCGTCCCGCCCGGAAGTGGAAGCGCTCGCGCAGCGGTGTTCCGGGGCCTTCCCGCAGGGCCTGCTTGAACCATTCGTGCTGGTCGGAGCAGTGATTGGGAACCAGGTCGACGATGATGCGCAGGCCCAGCTCATGGGCCTCGCGGATCACGGCGTCGGCGTCGTGCAGGGTGCCGAACATCGGGTCGATGGCCCGGTAGTCGGCGACGTCGTAGCCCGCGTCGGCCTGCGGGGAGGCGTAGAAG
The DNA here is from genome assembly GCF_052871255.1 of Streptomyces sp. LARHCF249. Taxonomy (NCBI): domain Bacteria; kingdom Bacillati; phylum Actinomycetota; class Actinomycetes; order Kitasatosporales; family Streptomycetaceae; genus Streptomyces; species Streptomyces sp. LARHCF249. The sequence continues at coordinate 661,227 of NZ_JBIXJQ010000002.1, read as the reverse complement.
GGGCTCAGCCAGACGGCGTCGACGCCCAGTTCCCGGAGGTAGGGCAGACGGCTGCGGATGCCTTCGAGGTCCCCCATGCCGTCCCCGTTGGAGTCGGCGAAGCTGCGCGGATAGACCTGGTAGATCACCGCTTCTCTCCACCAGCCGGGCAGGGTGCCGGTGGAGGTGGGAAGTGCGTCGGCGAGGTGCTGGGTCATGTCGTCCTTGGAGAGATCGGGCCGGGGGTGAGAGGGGGCAGGCACGGGTGGTCAGCCCTTGGTGGCGCCTGCCGTCATCCCGGCGACGAGGTGACGCTGGGCGAAAACGAAGAAGATCGCCGCGGGGATGGCGATGAGGACCGAAGCGGCGCTCATCGCACCCCAGTTGGAGGTGTACTGGGTGACGAAGGTCTGCAGCCCGCCGGCCAGGGTGAGGTTCTCCTCGCCGACCATGAAGGCGGAGGCGTACGCGACTTCTCCCCAGGCGGTGATGAAGGCGTAGAAGCCGGTGACGGCGAGGCCGGGCTTGGCGAGCGGCAGGATCAGCCGCCAGAACGTGCCGAAGGGGTTGAGCCCGTCGACGCGGCCGGATTCGTCGATCTCCACCGGGATGGTGTCGAAGAAGCCCTTCATCATCCAGGCGCAGAACGGCACGGCGATGGTGAGGTAGGTGATGATCAGGCCGACCGGCTGGTTGAGCAGGCCGAGGTCGCCCATCAGGTTGTAGAGCGGCACGATGAGGATGGCCATGGGGAACATCTGCGTGATGAGCAGGGTCCACATGAGCGGCTTCATGCCGGGGAACTTGAAGCGGCTGACCGCGTATCCGGTGGTGGCGGCGATGAACACACCGAGGACGGTGGTGACGCCGGCGACCAGGACGGAGTTCGCGAACCAGCTGAGGAAGTGGCTCGACTCCAGCAGGTACTGGTAGTTGCCGAGGGTGGGTTCCTTGACGAAGTCCGTCGTGATCGCGTGCTGCGCGGGCTTGAGCGAGGTCAGCAGGATCCACAGCACCGGGAAGACGGCGATGACGGACGCCCCGACGAGGGTGGCGTGCAGGCCGACGGAGGCGAGCGGGGAGCGGCTGCCCCGGGTACGGGGGCCGGTCTTGGCGCGCGCATCGGTACGCGAAGTGGTCACGGTCACCACACCTCTCCCTGCTTGCGCAGCGAGCGCCGGTAGACCAGCGCGAAGATCATGAGCACGGCGAGGATCAGTACGCCCCAGGTGGCGGAGCCGGCGAAGTCGCGCGGGCTTTCCACGAACGCCTCGCGGAAGGCCTGGGTCACCAGGATCTCGGTGGAGTCTCCCGGTCCGCCGCGGGTGAGCAGGAAGATCACCGGGAACATGTTGAAGGTCCAGATGGTGGAGAGCAGGATCACGGTCATGCTCACCGCGCGCAGCCCGGGCAGCGTGATGTGCCGGAACCGCTGCCAGGCGCTCGCGCCGTCCATCTCGGCGGCCTCGTACAGCTCGCCGGGGATCGACTGCAGTCCGCCGAGCAGGGCGACCATCATGAAGGGGACGCCGAGCCAGACGTTGACGGTGATGACCGAGAACTTGGCCCAGGTCGGGTCGTCGAGCCACGGGACGGCGGCGATGCCGCCGCCGTCGAGGATCTTGTTGAGGATGCCGCTGTCGCGGTTGAAGAGGAACCGCCAGGCGAAGACGGAGACGAAGCCGGGGACGGCCCAGGGCAGGATGAGCGCCATCCGGTAGGCGGCGCGGCCCCGGAAGTCCCGGTTGAGCATGTTGGCCAGGACCAGGCCGAGCGTGAAGGTGACGGACACGCACGCGACGGTCCACATCACGGTCCACACCAGCCGCTGCAGGAACACCGGGTCGCTGAGCACGGCCGCGTAGTTGTCGAGTCCGACGAACTCGTACGTGGCCTCGATGTGCCGGGCGCCGATGGTGCGCGAGACGTTGCGCTCGTTGGCGTCGGTCAGCGACAGGTAGATGCCCCGGACCAGCGGCCAGCCGATGATCACGCCGAGGACGAGCACGACCGGGGCGATCATCGCCCAGGCGTACCAGTGGGTGGCGAGGGCGCGCCTCAGTCCACCGGGGTTCCTGCTGTCAGTCCTGCGGCTCCGGCCGCGGGCGCCGGCGTCGTCTCCGACGCCGTCACCCGCGGCCTTCGCCACCGACTGGCTGGTGTGAGCAGCCATCTTTATCTACTACTTCCAACCCTTGAGGATCTTGCGGAACTCGACGCCGGCCGCCTTGGCCGCGTCCTCGGGGCTCGAGGCTCCGGTGATCGCCTTGGTGTATTCGATCTTCAGCGGCTCGAAGAGGGAGCCGTTCTCCGGGATCCAGGCGCGCTCGACGGCCTTGTCCACGGCCGGCTTGAAGAACTGCACCATCTCGCTGCTCTTCACGTCCGGCTGCTCGTAGGCGGCGGTGCGGGTGGGGAGCAGGCTCAGGTCCTTGGCCGATTGCACCTGGACCTCCTGCGAGGTCATGTACTCGACGAAGGCGTGGGCCGCGTCGCGGTTCTTGGAACCGGCGTAGACGCCGAGGTCGTGGCCGCCCTGCGGGGCGCCGGCCTTGACCGAGCCGGCCGGGACGGCGGCGACGCCGAGGTTGGCCTTGTCCTTGAACTGGTCGCCGGCGTAGGTGTCGGCGACGGCCCACGGACCGTTGATCATCATGGCGGCCTCGCCGGACTTGAAGGCCGTCTGCATGTTGGTCCAGCCGTCGGTGGCGTTGGTGATCGCAGCGCCCGAGGTGACCAGGTCGCGGGCGGTCTTGAACGCCTTGACGCCCGCCGCGTTGTCGACGGTGACCGTCTTGTTCTTCGCGTCGACCAGGTCGCCGCCCTCGCCGTAGATCAGCGGGAGGAACCAGTAGGAGTCGTCGCCGCGCAGGTAGAGGCCGGCCTTGCCGGTCTTCGCCTTGATCGCGGCGGCGGCGGTCTTCAGCTCCTCGAGCGTCTTGGGGGGCTGGACCCCGGCGTCGGCGAGCATCTTCTTGTTGTAGAAGAGGCCGAGGGTGTCGATGACCTGCGGCACCGCGTAGGTCTTGCCCTCGTACTTGCCGCTGGCCGCGGCCTGCGGGAGGAACTCGGCGTCGACCTTCTTCGCCGTCTCGGCCGGGACCTCGTCGAGGTAGCCCAGCGAGGCGAAGTCGGCGACCCAGCCGACGTCGGCGCGGATCACGTCGGGGGCGTCGGAACCGCTGCTGAAGGCGTTCTTGACCTTGTTCTGCGCGTCGCCGTAGGGAACGTTGACGTACTTGACGGTCACCTTCGGGTGCTTCGCGGTGAACGCCTCGGCGATCTTCTGGAAGCTGGCCTTTTCGGCGTCGTTGGACGTGTCCCACCAGGTGACGGTGCCGGACAGCTCGCCACCGGCCTTCGTCTCGCCGCTGTCGTCCTTGGTGTCACCACCGCAAGCCGTCGCCGCGAGCGCCAGGGCCGCGACCAGCGCGGTGGCCGCTATGCCACGCCGCATATGAACTCCTTCGATGATCCCGGACGCGCCCTCGCGGTCCCGAGTTGCCAGGAACGTAACAAGGCTGAAAGAAGACCGAAAGGGCTTGCGGCAATTTTCTGCAAGAAGGGCTGATCGTTACATCCGTGTGTCCGTACGGTTGCCGCAGCTTGCTGTTAGTTCGAAGCACCTTCGACTGTCCGGGCCCGCAACCAGGGGGCGTGTACCCGCGTTGACCCCGATATGACGCATGAGTCGACGGCCGTCCAGCTTGCAAGCGCTTCCAGCAACGCCACCGCGAGCAGCGGCTGGTGGCGTGATGCCGTCATCTACCAGGTGTACGTCCGGTCCTTCGCCGACAGCGACGGCGACGGCGTCGGGGACCTGCGCGGAGTGCGCGAGCGGCTCCCGCACCTCGCCCGGCTGGGGGTCGACGCCGTGTGGCTCACCCCCTTCTACGTCTCCCCGCAGGCCGACGGCGGCTACGACGTGGCCGACTACCGGGCCGTCGACCCGCTCTTCGGGGACCTCTCCGACGCCGACGACCTCGTGCGGGCCGCGCACGCGCTGGGCCTGCGGATCATCGTGGACGTGGTGCCGAACCACACCTCCGATCAGCACGCCTGGTTCCGGGCCGCCCGCGCCGGGGATCCGCGGGCCCGGGCGCGCTACCACTTCCGCCCCGGCCGGGGGCCCGGCGGCGCCCAGCCCCCCAACGACTGGGAGTCCGTCTTCGGCGGTCCCGCCTGGACCCGGGTCGAGGACGGCTCCTGGTACCTGCACCTCTTCGCCCCCGAGCAGCCCGACCTGGACTGGGAGCATCCGGAGGTCGCCGCCGAGTTCGCCTCCGTGCTGCGCTTCTGGCTGGACCTGGGCGTCGACGGCTTCCGCGTGGACGTGGCCCACGGCATGGTCAAGGCCGCCGGCCTGCCCGACATCGGCCGGGGCGCCCAGGCCACCCTCATCGGCACGCAGCCGCTCCCCTTCTTCGACCAGGACGGGGTCCACGCGATCCACCGCGCCTGGCGCCGGCTCCTCGACTCCTACGAGGGCCCGCGCATCGGCGTCGCCGAGGCCTGGGCGCCCACCTCCGAGCGCCTCGCCCTCTACGTCCGCCCCGACGAACTGCACCAGGCCTTCAACTTCCGCTTCCTGAACTGCCCCTGGGACACCGTCGCCATGCGGACCGTCATCGACGAGTCCCTGGCCGCCACCGGGTCGGTGGGGGCGCCCACCACCTGGGTGCTGTCCAACCACGACGTCGTACGCCACCGCACCCGCTACGGCAGCCTCGAGCGGGCGCGGGCCGCCGCGCTGCTGATGCTGGCCCTGCCCGGGTCCGCGTACGTCTACCAGGGCGAGGAGCTGGGCCTGCCGGAGGTGACCGACCTCCCCGACGGGGTCCGCCAGGACCCGGCCTTCCTGCGCACCGCGGGACAGGAGGGGCTGCGCGACGGCTGCCGGGTGCCGCTGCCCTGGTCCGGCGCGGAGCCCCCGTACGGCTTCGGGCCCGCGGGCGCCTGGCTTCCGCAGCCCGCCGGCTGGGGCGGCCTCAGCGTCGCCGCCCAGACCGGCGATCCGCACTCCACCCTTGAGCTCTACCGGGCCGCCCTGGAACTGCGCCGGGCCCTGCCCGGCCTCGGCTCCCCGGACGCGGGCCCGCTGACCTGGCTGCCCGCGCCCGAGGGCGTGCTCCTCTTCACCCGGCCCGGCTTCGCCTGCACCCTCAACAGCCGGCCCGCCGCCGTCGAACTCCCCGCGCCCGGACGCCCCGTCCTGTCCAGCGCGCCCGTGGAAACGGACGGCCGCACCGTGCTGCTGCCGGCGGACTCGTGCACGTGGTGGGCAATCTGAACGTGCGACCGGTACAGTCCAATCCCGTGACCGCACGGCTAGCCGACATCGCAGCCCAGGCGGGGGTCAGCGAAGCCACAGTCAGCCGCGTGCTCAACGGCAAGCCCGGTGTGGCCGCCGGCACCCGTGAATCCGTACTGGCCGCTCTCGACGTGCTCGGCTACGAACGGCCCGTCCGGCTGCGCCAGCGCAGCGCGGGCCTCGTCGGGCTGATAACCCCCGAGCTGGACAACCCCATCTTCCCGGCGCTCGCCCAGGTCATCGGTCAGGCGCTGACCCGGCAGGGCTACACGCCCGTGCTGGCCACGCAGACGCCCGGCGGCTCCACCGAGGACGAGCTGACCGAGATGCTCGTCGACCGCGGGGTCTCCGGCATCATCTTCGTCTCCGGCCTGCACGCCGACACGACCGCCGACATGGGCCGCTACGACCAACTGCGCGGCCAGGGCGTCCCGTACGTCCTCATCAACGGCTTCTCCGACAAGGTGCAGGCGCCCTTCGTCTCCCCCGACGACCGCGCGGCGATGCAGCTCGCGGTCACGCACCTGACGGCGCTGGGGCACACCCGGATCGGGCTCGCCGTCGGACCGAAGCGCTTCGTGCCGGTGGTCCGCAAGATCGAGGGCTTCCGGCTCGGGATGAAGGAGCGGCTCGGGCTCGACGAGGCCGAGACCGAGGAGCTGATCCAGCACTCCCTGTACACGCTGGAGGGCGGCCAGGCGGCCGCGGCCGCGCTGATCGCGCGCGGCTGCACGGCGGTGGTGTGCGCGAGCGACATGATGGCGCTCGGCGCGATCCGGGCCGCCCGGCAGCAGGGGTTGCGGGTGCCCCAGGACGTGTCGGTGGTCGGCTTCGACGACTCCCCGCTCATAGCGTTCACCGATCCGCCGCTCACCACCATCCGGCAGCCGGTGCAGGCCATGGGGCAGGCGGCCGTCCGGACCCTGCTGGAGGAGATCGGCGGTACGCCGGCCCCGCACAGCGAGTTCGTCTTCCTGCCCGAGCTGGTGGTGCGGGGCTCCACGGCCTCCGGCCCCGGGCAGACTCGGGGCCGGAGTCGTCCGTAGGTCGGAGCGCAGGCGCCGAAGACCGTCCCGGGGGATGATCGAAGGCGAGATCGTATCTGGCAGACTCTCTCCCCATGGGTGAAGCGAGCGTGAAGACACTGGAAACCCGGACGGACGTCTCGTCACCCCTCGTGACCGAGAGCGAGGTCCGGGCGGAGTCCGAGCGCACCCTCCTGACCCGGCTGCGCAGCCCGCGCCGGCCGCGGATCTGGTTCGAGATCCTGCTCATCGCGGTCAGCTACTGGACCTACTCGCTGATCCGCAACGCGGTGCCCGAGCAGAAGGCGGCCGCCCTCGCGAACGCCGACTGGATCTGGAACGCCGAGCGGGCCCTGGGCATCGCCGTGGAGCAGACGGTCAACCACACGGTGAACTCCGTGACGTGGCTGATCGTGGGCATGAACTACTACTACGCCACGCTCCACTTCATCGTGACCATCGGCGTGCTCGTGTGGATCTACCGTTTCCATCCGGGCCGTTACGCGGCCACCCGTCTGGTTCTCTTCGCCACCACGGGCGTCGCCCTGGTCGGCTACTACCTGTACCCGCTCGCGCCGCCCCGGCTGATGAACGGGCAGGACTTCGTGGACACCGTGCTGGTCCACCACACCTGGGGCTCCATGGCCTCCGGAAACCTCAAGAACATGTCGAACCAGTACGCTGCGATGCCGTCCATGCACATAGGGTGGTCGCTCTGGTGCGGGCTGACGATCTTCGCGGTCGCCACGGCCCCCTGGGCCCGGATCCTGGGCCTGCTCTACCCCGCGGCGACCCTGGTCGTGATCGTGGCCACCGCCAACCACTTCTGGCTCGACGCCGTGGGCGGCCTGCTCTGCCTGGCCTTCGGCTACACCGCCTCACGGGCCTGGTTCGGCTCGCTCCCGCACCGGCTGCCGCGCCACCCGCAGCACGCGGGTCCGCACCCGGCGGCGGACCTCCTGAACCGCATCCGCACCCGCACCTGACGAGCCCCGGCCTCCCCTCGGCACGGACCGCGGGTTCCTGCCGGCCCGACCCGCCCGTCACGAGGTGGCGGGGTCCCGGTGGGTGACGCGGCCGCCGGACATCGTGAGGCGGACCGGTGCCCCGGCCAGCTCGTCCACCCCGGCCGTGACCGGATCGAGCGCGAAGGCCGTCAGATCCGCCCGCCGGCCGGCCGCGATCCGGCCCGCCACCTGCTCCTCCCCTGCCGCGAGCGCCGCGTGCGAGGTCATGCCCTCCAGTGCCATCAGCCCGGTCAGGGTGGATCCCGCCGATGCCGCGCCGAGAGGGCTGCGGGCGGTGACGAGCACCTGGCGGGCGTCGTAGTGGGCGACGGGCCAGTCGGAGCCGAGCGCGAGGACGGCTCCCGCGTCCCGCAGGTCCCGGCAGCGCCAGGCGCGCCCGGCCCGGTCCTCCCCCAGCCGCCGGGACCACTCGTCACCGTGGTCGGCACGGGTGTACGCGGCGTGCAGCGGCTGCATGGAGGCGATCACCCCGAGCTCCGCGAACCGCTTCAGCTGGTCGTCGGGCACGGTCTCGATGTGCTCGATCCGGTGCCGCATCCGGGCCCGGTCGCCGAGTGCGGCGACCGTGTCGAGGACGTGGCGGACCGCGGCGTCGCCGATGGCGTGGGTAGCGGTGCGCACGCCGGCCCCGTCGAGGACCCGCAGCGCGCGGGCGTAGGCCCGCGGGTCGGGCCAGAAGGCGTCGGTGCCCTGGCCGTGGCAGTCGGCGTGCTCCAGCCAGGCGGTGCCGCCCTCGACGGTGCCGTCCATGAAGAACTTCACGCCGCCGACCTGCCAGTGGCGGCCGGCCAGGCGCTGGAGTTCGATCAGCGCGGCGAGTTCCTCGTCGTCCGCCCCCGGCATGCACCAGGGGGCCAGGCGCAGCCGAAGCGGCAGGTGGCCCTCGTACTCCACGGTCGAGAGCAGGGCCGGTACGTCTCCGTCGCCGAGGTCCATGACGTGGGCGCCGGTCAGTCCGGTGGCGGCCATGGCGTCGAGGAGGGCGAGGAGGCGGCTGCGGCGTTGGGCGGGGGAGGGATGCGGGACCAGGGTTCCGACCAGCGCCATCGCGGCGTGCTCGACGAGGTGTCCGGTGGGGCGGCCGGCCGTGTCGCAGACGATGGCGGAGCGCTGGGCGAAGGTGCGGGGTCCGGTGATGCCGGCGGCGGTCAGGGCCGGGCCGCTCGCGAGGGCGGAGTGGCCGTCGTAGAGGCGCAGGAAGGCGGGGGCGCCGTCCAGGACGTCCTCGATCAGTGCGCGGTCGACGGGCTGTCCGCCGAAGGCGTTGTGGTCGAGGCCGTGGCCGACGACCCAGCCTTTGGCGCGCTCGGCGGTGCGCAGGGCGGCCCGCAGCTGGTCGAGGTCCCGTACGGCGGACAGGTCGGTGCCGGTGGCCGTCTCGATGCCCCAGACGGGGTGGCTGTGGGCGTCGGTGAGGCCGGGGGTGAGGGTGGCGCCGCCGAGGTCGATCAGCTCGGTGCGGGGGCCGCGCCAGTCGCGTACGTCGGCCTCGTCGCCGACGGCGAGGATCCGCCCGTCGCGGACGGCGACGGCGCGGGCCCCGGGGCGGCCGGGGTCGAGGGTGCGGACGCGGGCTCCGGTGAGGACGGTGTCGGCAGCGGGCACGGCTCTGCTCCTTCGGGGTGGGCGGGCTGAACCAGTTTCCGCCCCCGGGCAACCGAATCCGGGCGGGAGGTGGTCAAGAGGGCGAAGGGGGTGCCGATGCAGGCCGAGCAAGAAGCGCAGTTCCAGTCGTTCGTGGCCGCGCGCTGGAGTCATCTGGTGCGGACCGCGTACCTGCTGACCGGCGATCCGCACGACGCGGAGGACGTGACCCAGAGCGCGCTCGCGAAGGCGTACCGGTCGTGGCGGCGCGTGTCGCGCATGGACAGCCCGGAGGCGTACGTACGCCGGATGCTCGTCACGTGCAACAGCGACCGGTTCCGCAAGCGCCGGGTCGCCGAGCGGCTGACGGACAGCGTGCCGGACACCTCGGTGCACGACAACGCCGTGGCGTGGGCCGACGAGCGCAACGTGCTGATGGCCGCGCTGGCCCAACTGCCCGCCCGGCAGCGGGCGGTCGTGGTCATGCGGTACTGGGAAGACCTCTCCGAGGCCGAGACCGCCGACGTCCTGGGGTGTTCCCCCGGCACCGTCAAGAGCCAGGCGTCCAAGGCCCTGGCGAAACTGCGCGCCTGGCCCGGGCTGGGCCGGATCGCGCCGGTGAACGAGATGAACGAAGGGGCAGTCCTGTGAACGGGCGAGGCGACGACGGACAGGACCGCTTCGAGCGGGACCTGCGCGAGCGGATGGCCCAGGACGCGGCGGCCGTGCGGCCCGCCGCCGTGCCGTATCCGGAGATCGTCCGGCAGGGCCGCGCGGAGCGGCGGCGCAGGCTCGCGGCAGCGGGGGCGGCGCTGATCGCGCTGGCCGTCGTACCGGCGACGGCCCTCGCCTTCACGGGCGACGCCGGCGGCGGGCCGTCGGGCCACGTGACCGTGGGCGGCGGCCCCACGACGAGCGCCGCGCCCCGGCCGCCCGCCGGGCCGGCCGCTCCCGCGACTCCCGGGCAGCTCGCCGACGGCATCACCCTCGCGGACGCGGCCACCGGACTGGAGCAGTGCCTGGAGTACGACCGGCAGCGCCCCGGCGGTGCCGATTCGGCACGCGGCAGCCTGGGCAGGGCCGCCGACTACCGGATCCTGCTCGCGCACCGCAGCATCGGCAACGACAACTCCCCGGGCGACGGCCGCTACATCGTCGCCGTCAAGGAGACCCCGGTGCCCGTCCGGATCATCTGCACCGTCAAGAACGGCGAGACGAGCGGCATCAACGCCCACGTCGGCGCGGACGACGACCCCGCGCGGGGCCCCGTCGTTCCCGACATCAACGGAGGCAAGCTCTACCTGCAGCGACTGAGCTCCGAGGGCCCGTGGAAGCTGCCCTACCGCTGGGGCAGCATCGGCACCGTCGTCGACCCCCGCGTCGCCCGGGTCACCGTCAGCTACGGCGGCGCCACCGCCGAAGCCGCCCTCGACCACGGCTGGTTCGCCGCCACCGGCATCCTGGAACGGGCCGTCACCAAGGCGCCGCGGATCAGGGGCTATGACGCCGAGGGCACGCAGGTCTACGACTCCGACACGGACAAGTCCTACGACAAGCCCATCCCGTAGGGGGATGACCCGGGAGCGGGGCCTCGCCGGCGTACAGGGGTCGGCGGCGAGGCCCCGCCCCCGCTCCCCCGCCCCCGCCCCCGCCCCCGCTGCCCTGCCTACGCTCCGTAGAACAGCTCGTCCACGACCGCGCGGGCCCGTCGCGTGATGCGGCGGTAGTCGTCCAGCATCTCGCCGACCGTGCCCTCCGCGTAGCCGAGGTAGCGGCCCACCGCCGCCAGTTCGCGGGCTGCGGAGGGGAAGGTGTCCCCGGCGCGGCCGCGGACCAGCATCACCGCGTTGCGCACGCGGGTGGCCAGGACCCAGGCCTCGTCCAGGATCTGCGCCTCCTCGGTCGGGATCAGCCCGGCCGCGTGTGCGGCGGACAGGGCCTCGCGGGTGCGGGTCGTGCGCAGGCCCGGCTCGGCCCAGGCGTGCTGCATCTGGATCAGCTGGACGGTCCACTCGACGTCGCTGAGGCCGCCGCGGCCGAGTTTGGTGTGCAGCGTCGGGTCGGCGCCGCGCGGCAGCCGCTCCGATTCCATCCGGGCCTTGAGCCGTCGGATCTCCCGTACGGCCTCCTCGCCGAGGCCCTCCACCGGGTAGCGCAGCGGGTCGATCAGGTCGATGAAGCGCCGGCCCAGGTCGGCGTCGCCCGCGACCGGTTCGGCGCGCAGCAGGGCCTGGCTCTCCCAGGTCAGGGCCCAGCGCCGGTAGTACGCGGCGTACGAGGCCAGGGTGCGCACGAGCGGGCCGGAGCGGCCCTCGGGGCGCAGGTCGGCGTCGATGAGCAGCGGCGGGTCGGCGGTGGGCAGTTGGAGCAGGCGGCGCATCTCGGCGATGACGGTCTGGGCGGCCTTCGCGGCCTCCTGTTCGTCGACGCCCTCGCGGGGTTCGTGGACGAACAGGACGTCGGCGTCGGAGCCGTAGCCCAGTTCGTGGCCGCCGAAGCGGCCGACGCCGATGACGGCGAAGCGGGTGGGCAGGGTGTCGCCCCAGTGGGACCCGACGGCGGCGCGCAGGGCGCCGGCGACGGTGGCGGCGGTGAGGTCGGAGACGGCTCCGCCGACCCGGTCGACGAGGGCTCCGAGGTCCTCCTCGGCCGGGCTGTCCTCCGTACCGTACGAGCGGATGATGTCGGCCGCGGCGGTACGGAAGAGCTCGCGGCGGCGGACTCCGCGGGCGGCCGCGACGGCGGCCTCGGGGTTCTCGGCGCGGCCGACGGCGGCGAGGACCTCCTGCTCCAGGGCCTCGGGGGTACGGGGCTGGAGGCCTTCGGGGTCGCCGAGCAGGGCGACGGCCTCGGGGGCGCGCATCAGCAGGTCGGGGGCGAGGCGGCCGGCGGACAGGACGCGGGCGAGGTTCTCGGCGGCGGCCCCCTCGTCGCGCAGCAGCCGCAGGTACCAGGGGGTCTTGCCGAGGGCGTCGGAGACCTTGCGGAAGCCGAGCAGGCCGGCGTCGGGGTCGGCGGAGTCGGCGAACCAGCCGAGCATGACCGGCAGCAGGGTGCGCTGGATGGCGGCCTTGCGGGTGACGCCGGAGGCGAGGGCCTCGAGGTGGCGCAGGGCCGCGCCCGGGTCGGCGTAGCCGAGGGCTTCGAGGCGCTGTCCGGCGGCGCGCGGGGAGAGCCGGGTCTCGCCGGGGGCGAGCTGGGCGACGGCGTCGAGGAGCGGCCGGTAGAAGAGCTTCTCGTGCAGGCGGCGCACGACGGAGGCGTGGCGGCGCCAGGCCTTGTTGAGTTCGGCGACGGGTTCGGTGCGCAGGCCCATGGAGCGGCCCAGGCGCCGCAGGTCGTGCTCGTCCTCGGGGACGAGGTGGGTGCGGCGCAGCCGGTAGAGCTGGATGCGGTGCTCCATGGTGCGCAGGAAGCGGTACGCGTCGTGCAGCTGGGCGGCGTCGGCGCGGCCGACGTAGCCGCCGGCGGCGAGGGAGTGCAGGGCGTCGAGGGTGGTGCCGGAGTGCAGGGTGTGGTCGCTGCGGCCGTGGACGAGCTGGAGCAGCTGGACGGCGAACTCGACGTCGCGCAGGCCGCCGGGGCCGAGCTTGAGCTCGCGGTCGACCTGGGCGGCGGGGATGTTGTCGACGACGCGGCGGCGCATCTTCTGGACGTCGGCGACGAAGTTCTCGCGCTCGGCGGCCTGCCAGACCAGGGGGCTTATGGCCTGGATGTACTGCGCGCCGAGGTCGGGGTCCCCGGCGACGGCGCGGGCCTTGAGGAGGGCCTGGAACTCCCAGGTCTTGGCCCAGCGCTGGTAGTAGGCGAGGTGGGAGGAGAGGGTCCGGACGAGCGGACCGTTTCTGCCCTCGGGGCGGAGGTTGGCGTCGACGGGCCAGATGGTGCCTTCGACGGTGGTCTCGGAGCAGATCCGCATGAGGTGGGAGGCCAGGCGGGTGGCGGCCTGGAGGCCCTTGCCCTCGTCGGTTCCGGGGACGGCCTCGCCGACGAAGATGACGTCGACGTCGGAGACGTAGTTCAGCTCGTTGCCGCCGCACTTGCCCATCGCGATGACGGCGAGGCGGCAGTGGGCGGCGTCGTCGGGGGCGGCGGCGCTCGCGATGCGCAGGGCCGCGCGGAGGGTGGCGGTGGCGAGGTCGGCGAGCTCGGCGGCGGTCTGGGCGATGTCTATGGTGCCGCAGACGTCGCGGGCGGCGATGGAGAGCAGGCAGCGGCGGTAGGCGATGCGGAGGTCGACGGGGTCGTGGGCGCCGGCGAGGCCGCGCTCGAACTCCGGGAGCCCGGGGTGCAGGTCGGCGGCCTCGTAGGTGACGAGGGCGTGCCAGTCGCGGGGGTGGCGGGCGAGGTGGTCGGCGAGCGCCTCGGAGGCGCCGAGCACACCGAGCAGGCGGTCGCGCAGCGGCTTGGCGCTGACCAGGGTGTCGAGGAGCAGGGACAGCTCCTCGGGCGGCTGCGCCTCGGCGAGCCGGACGAGCCCGAGCAGGGCCAGGTCGGGGTCGGCGGTGGCGCCGAGGGCGTCGAGGAGCACGGGATCGGCGCGTACGGAGGCCAGCGCGTCGGCGTCCAGCAGCCGGGCGGCGGCCGAGGGGTCGGTGAACCCGCTGCGGAGCAGCCGGATGAAGGTGCTGCTCCTGCGTCCCGGGACTGTCATCCCGCCGCCTCCCGCGGTCGTCGCTGCCACTGCCCTGGCGTGCCTCGTGGTGAGCCTAGCCGGAGCAGGCGTTCGACTCACCGACACGTACCATGACGGGGATTATCGGATTATCCGAATACTTATGGCGTGATGGGGCCAGCTCCCCGCCTACCGGCCGCGAGGAGCCCCATGTCCGACGGACGCCCCTACCCCGGCTCCGCCTGGCCCGGGCCGGAGCCGATACCCGGAGCCGGGCCCCCGCCGGCCCCGCCCGCGGCAGCCTGGCAGTCCGACCGCCAAGCCGGGTCCCCGCCGGCCCCGCCCGCGGCAGCGTGGCAGCCCGCCCACCAGGCCGAGGCCCCACCGACCCCGGCCGCGGCAGCCTGGCAGTCCGACCGCCCGACCGAGGCTCCGCAGCCGGACGTTCCGCGCGGCGGCCGCAAGGCCGCCCGACTGGCCCGCGACGCCGAACGCACCGTCAGCCGGGCCGGCCGCGCCAAGGCAACCACCGCACCGGGGGCCAAACGCAGCCGCCGCCAGGCCGGAACCCCCGCCACCCCGCCGGAGGCGCGAGGCAGGCGCGGCCGCCGCCGAAGCATGCCCCAAGCCACCGGCTCCCCGGCCGGGTCACCCACCCACGGGACGGCCGCCACCGCCGCCTCCCCCACCCCGCCGGAGGCGCACGGCAGACGCGGCCGCCGACGGACCGAGGCCGCCACCGCCTCCCCCACCCCGCCGGAGGCCCGAGGCCGACGGGCCGCGGCGGCCGGCGGCGGCAGGTCGTCCACCGCGCCGGAGGCGAAGGGCCACCGCTGGGCCGGCTTCGTCAAGGTCGTCGCCTTCTGCGCGGCCACCGCCGCCGGCAGCATGCTCATGCTCCGCGGCCACGAGGCCCTCGACCGCCTGGCCGCCCCCGTGGTCCCCGACAGCAAAGCCACCGCCCCCGCGGCCCCCGCGGACGCACCCGACCCCGGCCGGGTGCTCCAGATCATCGCTCATCCCGATGACGATCTTTACTTCATGAATCCGGACCTGCGCTATTCCATATCCGCCGGCCTCCCCGTCACCTCGGTCTACCTGACCTCCGGCGAGGCCGACGGCGTCAACGCCGGCTCCGCCAAGCAGGCCACCACCGCGCCCGACAAGCCCGCTTACGCCGAAGCCCGCCAGAACGGCATCCGCGCCGCCTACGCCAAGATGGCCACCGGCGACCGCGGCAGCGCCTGGAAGCGCACCGCCGTCCCGACCAAGGGCGGCGGGCACGCCGAGGTCGACGTCCTCGTCGCCAAGCCCCAGGTGAACCTGGTCTGGCTGCAGCTGCGCGAGGCCGGCAACGTCTACGCCGACGTCCCCGACAGCCTGCACGGCCTGTGGGACGGCAAGGTCCCCCGACTGGAGTCGATGCTCGCCTCCGGAAGCCCCGTCAAGCAGAGGTTCACGTACACGAAGGACCAGGTCGTCCAGACCGTCGTCGGCATCCTGGAGCAGTACAAGCCGACCACGATCCGCTCCCAGGACCCGACCCCCGGCCGGCACCCCGACACCAAGCGCTACACCGACCACCAGGACCACTTCTACGGCGCCCGCTTCGTGCAGCTGGCCACCGCCGCGTACGCGAAGGACGTCAAGGACCGCCCGCACTTCGTGCTGCAGAACTACCTCGGCTACTTCAACGGCTCCCTGCCCAGCGCCCTTGACCCGGACGAGGCCAGGGAGAAGCTGGACATCCTCGACACCTACGCCTGGCTCGACCGGCAGAACCACTGCGGCAGCGACGCCGGCTGCGGCGACCTCAAGGTCGCCGACCACCCGGCGGGCAACCGCTGGTCGGACTCCATCAACTACGCCCGCGGCACCGGTACCTCCTGGCTGACCTCCGACAAGGAGCACGGGCTGTGGGCCTTCAAGGTGCTCGACGGCCAGGTCGCCGTCTGGCACCGGCCGGGCCCGATCGGCCGCTGGAGCGGCCCGAACCTGCTGCCCGGCACCGGCACGGACCCGGGCGTGTCCACCGTCACCCTCCAGGACGGCCGGATAGCCGCCTTCGGCACCCGCACCTCCTTCGGCGCGAAGCCCGCGGACTACCGGCGCGAGATCGTGTACGCGGTCCAGAAGGGCCCCGGCTCCGAGGAGTTCGGCGCATGGCAGTCGCTGGGCACCCCGGAGGCCGCGGACGAGAACTGGACCTCCGACATCAGCGCCCCGGCCGTCTCGGTCGACGGCAGCGGGCAGCTGGCGGCGTACGTCCGCGACGGCGCGTACACCCTGCGCGGCAGGGTGCAGCAGGCGGACGGCAGCTGGGGCCCGTGGGAGAAGTACGGCGGCTCCGACCTGCACGGCACCCCCGCCACGGCGATCGACGGCGCCGGGCGGCGGATGGTGTTCTCGGCGACCCCCAAGACGGTGGTGGGCTGGGTGCAGCCGAGCCCGGGCGGGCCGCTGGGCCCGGCCACCGCCACCGGGCTGCCGGACACCACGCTCCCGCTCACCGCGGAGGGCCGCGAGGGCGGGGTGCGGCTGTGGTTCCGCAAGCCGGGCTCCGGCAACGTCCGCACCGCCCTCGTGACGGGTGACGGCGGACTGAAGGTGAACCACCTCACGGACCTCGGCGGCCTGGGCGGCTTCGGCTCGGTGACGGCGAGCGGGCACGTACTGGCGGGCCGCGCGGCGGGCGGACAGCTGGGGTCGGACGTCGGATGGGGCCGGCCGTGGGAGCGGTCGCCGCTGATGTTCGTCGGCGCCCCGTCCTCGACGATGACCGGCAAGAACCTGGTCAGCCTGGCCGTGGTGGGGCTCGACGCGCGGCTGTACGTGACCTCGTCGGCGGACGCCCCGGACGCCCACCTGGCACCGTGGCAGCCGGTGGGCCCGCGCAACACGGGCCCGTAGCGCGCCCCCGCACGCCCCCGACCACCCCCCACCAGTACGCCGGTTGACCCCGGGAGCGGACGAACGGCGTCCACATCTTGGTCACATATCCGGATCAAAATCTCCACAGGGCACAATCACGTCCGGTCATTTCCGGAAGGCAGCAGTCATCGCCGAAACCGGTGAACCAAGTTCCCCGTATTGGCCTCTCTCTGACTGCTCAGCGGTTTTCCCGCCCGGACGATCGAACCCTAGGCGTGCCCGATGCCCATGACCCGCCGCCGCTTCGCGGCCCTGCTCGGCGTGCTCACCGCCGGTACCACCGGTGTGCTCGCCGTCGCCTCCGGCCAGCAGACATCGGCCGGGGCCACCCAGGAGAACAGCGCCGCCGCGGTCCTGCCCGCGAGCGTCACGGCCGGCTCGGTCGTCCAGGTCGTCGCGCACCCCGATGACGACCTGTTCTTCATGAACCCGGACCTCAGCCGCTCGCTGCTCTCCGGGGTCCCCGTCACCACCGCCTACCTCACCTCGGGCGAGGCCGACGGCCGCAACGAGGCGCGCGGCGCGACCATCCGGGACCCCGAGCAGCCCGCCGACCGCACCCACTACGCGGAGGCCCGGCAGAACGGCATCCGCTCCGCCTACGCGCAGATGGCCACCGGCGACCGGACCAGCGCCTGGAAGCGCACCGTCATACCCACCGCGGGCGGCGGCCAGGCCGAGCTCGACGTCCTCGTGGCGAAGCCGCACGTGAACCTGGTGTGGTTCCAGCTGCGCGAGGCCCGCAGCACCGCCGCGGACAACCCCGACAGCCTGCGCGGCCTGTGGAACGGGCGGATACCCGCACTGGGCGCCCAGCTGGCCTCCGGCACCCCGGTCAAGCAGCAGTTCACGTACACGAAGGACCAGCTGATACAGGCGATAGCCGGGGTCCTGGCGCGCTACAAGCCGACGACGATACGGATGCAGGACCCGACGCCGGGCCGGTACGGGGAGACCGGCCCCTACACCGACCACCAGGACCACATGTACGGGGCGCGCTTCGTGCAGGCCGCCTCCGCCGCCTACGCCGCGCAGTACACGGACCGCCCGCGGTTCTCGGTCCAGAGCTACCTCGGCTACCACAACAGCACCCTCCCGCACGCGCTGGACCCGCAGACGGCCGAGACGAAGACCGGCTACCTGCGGACGTACGCCTGGCAGGACCGCAAGGACCACTGCGGGTCCCCCTCGGGCTGCGGCGACCGCAAGGTCGCGGGCAACCCGACCGGCCGCAACTGGGCCCAGTCGCTGCGCTACACCCGCGCCGACCACACCTCCTGGCTGGTCGAGGGAACGCCCGGCCGGCTCTGGGCGTTCGCCACGCTGGACGGCCAGACCGCGTACTGGACGCGGACCCCCGGCGGCGACTGGGCGGGCCCCTCCCTCCTCCCGGGCACGGGCATCGACCCGGGGGCGACCACCGCCCGCCTGCCGGACGGCCGGATCGCGGTCCTCGCCACCCGCACCGCCTTCGGCGCACGGCCCGAGGACTACCGGCGCGAGGTCGTGTACGCCGTCCAGTCCGCGCCCGACGGCCCGTTCGGACCGTGGCAGTCGCTCGGCACCCCCGAGCGGGTCGACGAGGACGGCACCTCGTCGATCAGCGCACCGGCCGCGGCCGTGGACGCGGAGGGCCGGCTCACCGTCTACCTGCGCGACTCCCGCCGCACCCTGCGCGCCGCCGCCCAGCAGCCGGACGGCGGCTTCTCCCCCTGGCGGCGGCTGGGCGGCGAGGACCTGCAGAGCGACCCGGTGACGGCGGTCGACTCCGCCGGGCGCCGCCACGTGTACGCCACCACCACGAAGTCCGTCCTGGCCTGGACCCAGGCCGCCCCGGGCGCCCCCCTGCTCGGGCCGCAGCCGACGGGCCTGCCCGCCACGACGGTTCCCCTCTCGGCGGCCCCGGACGGCGCGGGCGTCCGGCTGTACTTCCGCCGCCCGGACTCGGGAGTCGTCCGCTCCGCCCTGGTCACGGCGGGCCCGGGCAAGCCCCAGGTCTCCAGCGTCTCGGAGGCGGGCGGCCGGGCCGGCTACGGCGCGGTCGGCGTCGCGGGCCGCCACATCTCGGGCCGGGCGGACAGCGGCACGGTCGGAACGACGGGCCTGGGCGGCCCGCCCGCCTGGACGGAGTCCGGGATGCTGTACGCGGGCGCCCCGGCGGCCGTGGTCGAACCGGCGGGCTCGACGATGGCGGTCGTGGGCCTGGACGCGCAGCTCCACACCACCACGGCGGCCGCGGGCCCCGGCCGGCCCGCGTGGCGCCGCGCGGTGCGCTGACCCCGCCCGGACGTACGGGCGCGGAGGCCGCTCAGCCGGCGACGGGGTACATCGACCCCCGCCGGCCCTCCGGCGAGGTCAGCCACTCCAGCTTCTCCGCCGTCTCGGTGCCCGGCAGCGGGGTGTGGAGCACGATCGCCAGGTCGGGGCGGGCCGGGACGCGCAGCTGCGTGGACTCCACGTACAGCCTGCCGACGACCGGATGCTCCATCTGCTTCTGGAGCTGCCCGCCGGGCTCGACGTCCCGCCGCTCCCACAGCCCGGCGAACTCCGGGCTGAGCTCGCACGCCTCCTCGACCACGGCCCGGAACCCCTCGTCGTGGGGGTGGTCCGAGCAGGCCGCCCGGAACTGGGCCACCACCTGGCACGCGACCTCCTCCCAATGAGGGGTGCGGGCCCGGTGGATGGGGTCGGTGAAGAAGGCGATCAGACAGTTCTGCACGATGTCCGGGCGCATGCCGAAGACCAGCGCGGCCGCGTCGTTGTACATCACCGTGTTCCAGTACCGGTCCATGATGTGTGCGGGGAACGGCATCCAGGCGTCGATCAGCCGCCGCAAGCCCTGGCACATGTCCCGGTCTGCGGGGGCGACTTCGAGGGCGGGCGGATTGAGTCCGGCGAGTACGTACAGGTGTCGCCGCTCGGCGCTGGTGAGCTTCAGCACCCGGCCCACCGCGTCCAGTACCTGCGCGGACACCGTGATGTCGCGGCCCTGTTCCAGCCACTGGTACCAGGAGGCCCCGACTCCGGCGAGCACCGCGACCTCTTCCCGGCGCAGGCCGGGGGTGCGGCGGCGGGCCCCGCCGTCCGGCAGGCCGGCCTCGGACGGGGTGACGCGGGCCCGTCTGCTCATGAGGAACTCGCGCAGTTCGGCCCGGCGGTGCTCGTCGGACGGTGTGGCCACGAAATCCCCCTGCTCGGCTGCCTGATGACACCTGGTGGTGCCTGGTGGTGCCGCCACCAGGATAAGTTCCCACTCTGCACGGGCATTCCCGGGCCGCGAGGGTGGTGGCCATGGCGATCAACACACGGGCTCCCGAAGCTCCCGAGACCACCCGGCTGGCGGGCCGGGCAAGACTGGTCCTCTTCGTACTCTGCGCCGCCCAGTTCATGGTGGCGCTCGACTTCTCCGTACTGAACGTGGCCCTGCCGGTGCTCGGCGAGGACCTCGGGCTGAGCCGGTCCGCCCTCCAGTGGGCGGTCACCGCGTTCGCGCTGCCGTCCGGCGGCTTCCTGCTCCTCTTCGGCCGGATCGCCGACCTGTTCGGCCGCAAGAAGCTGTTCCTGGCCGGCCTCGCGGTCTTCGGCGCGGCCTCGCTGCTCGCCACCCTCGCCTGGGACCCGGCGTCCTTCCTGACCGGGCGGGCCCTGCAGGGCATGGGCGCGGCGGTCATCGTGCCGACGGGGATGTCCCTGCTGACCACGACCTTCCCGGAGGGCCCGCTGCGCGACAAGGCGCTCGGCATCTCCGGCACCCTGCTCTCCCTCGGCTTCACCGTCGGCATGCTGCTAGGCGGCGTCATGACCGACACCCTGGGCTGGCGCTCCACCATGGGCCTGCTCGCGGTCGCCGCGGTGGTCGTGCTGCTCCTCGCGCCGGGGCTGCTGCCGGAATCGCGTACGCCCGAGCGGCCGCGGCTGGACGTGCCCGGCGCGGTCACGGTCACCGGCGGTCTGCTCGCGCTGATCTACGCGCTGTCGACGGCGGCCCAGCGCGGCTTCGGCGGTGCGGACGTGTGGGGCACGCTGGTCGCCGGACTCGCCCTGCTCGCCGCGTTCGTGGTGGTGGAGTCGAAGTCCCCGGCTCCGCTGGTCTCCTTGCCCATGCTGGGGCGGCGTACGGTCGCCTGGGGCAATGTGGGCGGCCTGGTGACGTTCTCGATGATGTCGACGGTCATCTTCGTCCTCACCCTCTACCTCCAGGAGACGCTGGGCCTGTCGTCCTTCCTCACCGGGCTGGTGTTCGGCGTCCAGGGCGCAGCCTCCGTGGTGGCCGGTTCGTACGCCCCGCGGGTCATCGGCCGCTTCGGCGCCCGCCGCACGCTGGTCGCCTCACTGGCCGGCCAGGGCGTGCTCACCGCCGCGCTGCTCGGTGCCGGCGCGGACTCGGGTGCCCTGCTGGCGACCGTGGCCGTATCCCTGGCCAGCATGTGCCACCTCGGCGCGATCATCTCGTACGGCCTGGTGGTGACGAGCGGCGTGCCCGACGGGGAACAGGGCCTGGCGACCGGCCTGGTCACCACCACCCAGCAGGTCGGCCTCACCATCGGCATCCCGCTCCTCGGCGTACTGGCCACGACCCAGACGGCACTCCTCGACGGGGTCCGCACGGTCCTCGCCGTCGACGCGGCGATCGTCCTCACGACGGCCCTCCTGACGGCGGCAGCCCTGACCCGCCGCGGCAACCGCCCCACCGGGACGGCATGACGACGGCGGTACCCCGAACACGGCGACCAGCGGCGCAGCACCCGGCGACGGGACCCCGCTCCTACCATCGCCCTCTCCCCCGGTCCCATCGGATCGACGTGATCACACAAGGCGTCTGACGGCTGCTCACCAGGGCTGGTCCGGGCCGTCCTCGGACTGCGGGTAGTAGCGCATGGCGGGGCCGGCCCGGTGGCGGCTCAGGAAGGGCGGGTGGTGCGGGCCTTCGACGCAGCCGAGGAGCTGGGGCCGCGCCCAGCCCCAGCTTGCCGGCTCGTCCAGCAGTTCCCGCAGTCGCGCCGCAGCGGGCGTCGGTCGCTCGTTCATGCGGGGCACGTTGCCAGACCCCGCTGACAGGCCCGCGCCCCGCGCTTCAGAGTCCGAGCACGAGCAGGATCACGATCACCGGCGGGACGAGCGCGGTCCATGCGCTCCAACGGCCGGCGGCGGTCCCGGAGAAGAGCCAGGACGCCAGGACGAGCAGCGGGGTAAGGGTCCAGCTGGCGAACCAGCAGACGGCGACCACCGCGAGCGTCGCGTCCAGACCCGGCGCGCAGTGGGCGGGACCGCAGCTGTCCGCCGCCATCGGGGCGAGCCCGCCGAAGAGGAAGGCCACGGGGGCGAGCAGCACCGTCAGGACGGAGGTCCAGACGGGCACCGCTCGACTGTCCCGGTCGGCGGGGGCTGCCATGGTGGCCCTGGTCGTTTCGCTCATGGGCCCAGCCAACCGTGCCGGACTCCGCAGCACCTGAGCGCTCGTACTCACCCATGTCGCCGGCCGTACTTACGTCGAGACGGCCTCGGGCTGGTGGTCGTCGACCACCAGCCCGAGGTGCCAGAAAAGGCTGCTGTTACAGCACCGGCAGGTTCTTGCGGAGTTCGAAGGCGGTGACCTCGCTGCGGTACTCCTCCCACTCCTGCTTCTTGTTGCGGAGGAAGAAGTCGAAGACGTGTTCGCCGAGGGTTTCGGCGACCAGTTCGCTGCGTTCCATCAGGGCGATGGCCTCGCCGAGGTTCTGGGGGAGGGGTTCGATGCCCATGGCGCGGCGTTCGGCGTCGGAGAGGGCCCAGACGTCGTCGTCGGCGCCGGCCGGGAGTTCGTAGCCCTCCTCGATGCCCTTGAGGCCCGCCGCCAGGAGGACGGCGTACGTGAGGTAGGGGTTGGCGCCCGAGTCGATCGAGCGGACCTCGACGCGCGAGGAGCCGGTCTTGCCGGGCTTGTACATCGGGACGCGGATCAGGGCCGAGCGGTTGTTGTGGCCCCAGCAGATGTACGAGGGGGCCTCGCCGCCCGAGCCGGCCGTGCGGGAGGAGCCTCCCCAGATGCGCTTGTACGAGTTGACCCACTGGTTGGTGACCGCCGCCGTTTCGGCGGCGTGCTTCAGCAGGCCCGCGATGAAGGAGCGGCCGACCTTGGAGAGCTGGTACTCGGCGCCCGACTCGTAGAAGGCGTTGCGGTCCCCCTCGAAGAGGGAGAGGTGGGTGTGCATGCCCGAACCGGGGTACTCCGAGAAGGGCTTCGGCATGAACGTGGCCTGGACGCCCTGCTCGAGCGCGACCTGCTTCATGACCAGGCGGAAGGTCATGATGTTGTCGGCCGTGGAGAGGGCGTCCGCGTAGCGGAGGTCGATCTCCTGCTGGCCCGGGGCGCCCTCGTGGTGGCTGAACTCGACCGAGATGCCCATCGATTCGAGCATGGTGATCGCCTGGCGGCGGAAGTCCATGCCCACGTTCTGGGGAGTGTGGTCGAAGTAGCCGGAGTTGTCGGCCGGGACCGGACGGGTGCCGTCCAGCGGCTTGTCCTTCAGCAGGAAGAACTCGATCTCGGGGTGGGTGTAGAACGTGAAGCCCAGGTCCGAGGTCTTGGCGAGGATGCGCTTGAGGACGTAGCGCGGGTCCGCGAAGGACGGCGAGCCGTCCGGCATCAGGATGTCGCAGAACATGCGGGCGGTCCCGGGGGCCTCGGCGCGCCACGGCAGTATCTGGAAGGTGCTCGGGTCCGGCTTGGCGATCATGTCGGACTCGTAGACCCTCGCGAAGCCCTCGATCGCGGAGCCGTCGAAGCCGATGCCCTCGTCGAAGGCCTGCTCCAGCTCCGCGGGGGCGACCGCGACGGACTTGAGGAAGCCCAGTACGTCGGTGAACCACAGGCGCACGAAGCGGATGTCGCGCTCCTCAAGCGTCCGGAGGACGAATTCCTGCTGCTTGTCCATGCCTTCATCCTCGCAGTTCAGACGGCCTGTGCACCACCACCGAGGGGGCCCGGCGCACAGCTGGGGGCGGACCAGTATCGCCAGCGGTGGTTTCCGCCACATTACGCACCCCGCAAAGGTCGTGACACCCCCGCTCTGACCATGCAGTGGTCATGAGCATTACCATCTGCGCCCATGGGGGGCCGGCAGCACACGCATGGGGGGCGTCACACACGCCCCGGCCTTCTGCGCGCCCTGCTGCCGAGGGCCTGCGGCCCGCTCGTCGGCACACTGGCCGGGGCGGTCGTCGGGGTGCTGCTTTTCTGTGCGCCACCCGGTGAAACCCGGGTTCCGGCATCCGCCCGAGGGCACGTCCAAGAGCACGTCCAAGAGCACGTCCAAAGGCATGGCCAGGGGCATGTCCAGCGGCACGTCGAGGGGCACGGACCGGCGCGCGCCGTCTGCGTGTCCCCGTACGACCTGCCCGGCTGCTCGGCCCTCGCGCACGTGATGCCGGGGCTGCTGCCCGTGCCGCCGCCCGCCGTGACCGTGGCCGGCGGCGATCCGCCGCCCCTCGCCGCGGCCGGCGCTCCGGGCCGGATCCGGGCTCCCCTCGCCCTCGCGCCCGCCCCCGACCTGCACGCCCTCCAGGTGCTGCGGACCTGACAGGTCCGGTTTCGCGTCCGTCCACCCCCCTCAGCAGAAGGAACCAGGGCACCATGGCCAGCAAGTCCGGAAACACCTCAGACCAGCACTCCCGCCAGGCGCGCATAGCCGAGATGCGCCGCGCCGAAAAGGCGCGCGACCGCCGCAACAAGGCCATCGCGATCACGACCTCCTCGGTCATCGTCGTCGGCCTGGTCGGTTTCGGCGCCTGGGTACTGATCGACCAGAAGCAGACCGAGCAGCGCAAGAAGGACGCCATCGAGCTGGCCCGCAAGACGCCGGTCGACGGCGAGCAGACCTGGGACGCGAAGAACCTCGGCCGCAACCACGTCGAGACCCCGGTGAAGTACGAGATGAACCCCCCGGTCGGCGGTGACCACCACCCCCGCTGGATGAACTGCAACGGCGACGTCTACAAGAACCCGGTGCCCGAGGTGAACGCGGTGCACGCGCTGGAGCACGGCGCGGTCTGGGTGACGTACAACGACAAGGCCGCCCAGGGCCAGGTGGACAAGCTCGCCGAGACGGTCGGCAAGACCCCGTACACGCTGATGAGCCCGGTCAAGGAGCAGGCCGGCGCGATCATGCTCAGCGCGTGGGGCAAGCAGCTGACGGTGGAGAAGGCCGACGACCCGCGCGTGGCGCAGTTCTTCACCAAGTACGTGCAGGGCCCGCAGACCCCGGAGCCGGGCGCCGCCTGCACCAACGGCGTGGTCGGCCAGTGAGCCGACGGCCCGGCGGCACCCCCCGTACGTACTGGGTCGCCGGCACGGCCGTGCTTCTGGCGCTGCTGTTCGCGGCGGCCGCCACCGTCACCGCCGCGACCGGCGACGCCGGCGATACCGGCGGCAGCGGTACGGCGGCCCGCACCCCGGCGCTGCACTCGCCGGACGCGGGCTTCGCGCGGGACATGGCGGTGCACCACCAGCAGGCGGTGGAGATGTCGTTCCTCGTACGGGACCGCACGCAGGACGAGGCGGTGCGCAGCCTCGCCTACGACATCGCCAACACCCAGGCCAACCAGCGGGGCATGCTGCTCGGCTGGCTGGACCTGTGGGGGCTGCCGAAGGTGGTGGCGGGCGAGCCGCCCATGTCCTGGATGGGAACCTCGGGGGCCTCGGGGGCCTCGGGGGCCGGGAGCGGGCACGGCGGCCACGGCGACGGGCACACCGCCAAGCCCGGCGCGCTGATGCCCGGCATGGCCACCAAGGAGGAGCTCGCCCGGCTGGAGGCGGCCTCCGGCCGGGACGCCGAGGTTCTCTACCTCCAGCTGATGACCGACCACCACCAGGGCGGCGTCGCGATGGCCGAGGGCTGCGCGCGGCAGTGCCAGACCCCGGTGGAGCAGGAGCTGGCGCAGGGCATGGCCGACGCGCAGCGCTCGGAGCTCACCCTGATGGCGGACATGCTGGGGCGGCGCGGGGCTGCGCCGCGCGGGTGACGGGGCACGCCCGTACGGTGGTGGGAGGGCGCCTCCGAGCCGTACGGGCGTGTACAGCCCCGCCCCGGGCGGAGGCGCCGAGGCGGGCGCGACCGCGTCCCGCCCCACAACGGCGCTCAGGAGGTTGATGCGATGACCACCGCCGGAGAGATCATGCACGCCGGGGCCCAGTGGATCCCCGCCACCGAGACCCTGGACCGGGCCGCGCAGATGATGGCCCGCCTCAATGTGGGCGCGCTGCCCATCAGCGACAAGACGGAACGGCTCTGCGGCATCCTGACCGACCGCGACATCGTGGTCGGCTGTGTGGCCAAGGGCCACAACCCGGCGAAGGTGACGGCCGGCGACATGGCCAAGGGCACGCCGCGCTGGATCGACGCGGGGGCGGACGTCTCCGAAGTGCTCGAGGAGATGCAGAGCCACCAGATCAAGCGGCTGCCGGTGATCCGGAACAAGAAGCTCGTCGGCATGATCAGCGAGGCCGACCTGGCCAAGCACCTCTCGGACGACCAGATCGCCGGCTGGGCGGAGAAGGTCTACGCGCGGTCCTGATCCGCCGCGGCGTGCAGGACCGCCCGGGCCACCTGGTCCGGGCGGTCCAGCATGACCAGGTGGCCGGCGGGCTCGGCGACCTCGAAACGGGCCCCGAGCCGGTCGGCGAGGTCCGCCTGCCGGGCCGGCCAGCGCAGGGCGCCGCGGCCCCGGGAGCCGTCGTGGCCGACGAGGACGATGGCCGGCGCGGTCAGCGGGTGCGTCCCGCGCAGCGTCAGGACCTCGGCGGCCGCGTCCGGGTAGCCCGCGTTCTCCAGCAGGGCGCCGCGCCAGACACGGCCGGTGCGGTAGCAGCGGCGTACGAGGTCCCGCGCGGCCGGGTCGCCGCCGCCGGTGCGGGAGGCCCGTACGGTCGCCCGCCGGGCCGCCGGTCCCAGCGCCGCGGGCAGTCCGGCGGCCGTCGCCGCCCGGCCGAGCGCGCGGGCGGCGGCGGTGCGCAGGGCCGCGGGCAGCACCGGACGGGGGGCCTCCTCCACGCTGGAGTCGACCAGCACCAGGGCGGCGGTGCGCTCCGGGTACAGGCGTGCGAAGGCCTCGGCGTGGAATCCGGCGATCGAGTGGCCGACGACGGTGACGGGGCCCGGGAGGCGCAAGGCGTCCAGCAGTCGCGCGATCCGGTGGGCCTCCCCGGCGGCGGTCGCCGGAGCGGTGGCGTGGCCGCTGAGGCCGTGCCCGGGGCGGTCGAAGCGGACAACGGTGCGGCCCCGGGCCACCAGCAGGCCGGCGACCGCGTCCCAGTCGAACCAGGCCATGGCGAGCCCGGCGCTGAGCACGGCCACCGGCCCCCGGCCCTCGACCACGACGTGCAGCGGGACCCCGTCCACGCGGACGAACCGGCCGGCGCCGTTCCCGTACGGCGCGTTCCCGTACGGCGCGTTCCCGTACGGCGCGTTCCCGTACGGCGCGTTCCCGTACGGCGCGTTCCCGTACGGCGCGTTCCCGTACGGCGCGTTCCCGTACCCCTTGTCCTCCGTTCCGTCCCCCGCGGTCATGTACGGCGCTCCCAATGGACGGAGTACGCGAGCAGGCCCAGCCAGAGCGCGACGAACAGCACCTGGAGGCGCTGGCCGGCGCCCAGCGCCCAGGTCCCGCGGCCCGCGGTGAACAGCGCGATCGAGAACAGGGTCCAGGCGGTGGCGAGCAGTTCGAGGGCGACGAGCACGGGTCCGTAGCGGGCGAGCGGGGCGAACCAGCCGTAGCGGCGGGCCGCGACGGTGAGGGCCGCGATCCCGACGAGGGCGCCGGTCATGGCCAGGCCGCTGCTGACGGCATGGGCCTGGTGGGTGGCGGGGACGAGCCCGGCGGTCTCGCGGGCCGCGCACTCCGGGTCCGCGGTGGGCGCGCAGCTCAGCGGCAGCCACGCGTCGGCGGCGGTGGCCGCGCCGAACAGGGTGATCCCGGCCCAGCCTGCGACCGCCCACAGGCGGCGGGACTCGGCGTGCCGCACCAGCCGGAGCAGCGCCAGCAGCCCGCCGAGGAAGGCCAGGAGCCCGGCGGTGAAGTCGGTGGCCCGGAACAGTCCGCCGAGCGGCTGGTCCTGGGCGGCCAGCTCGCTCACGTACGTCTCGATGGGGTTGAGGCCCGTGGAGAGGACGACTTCGAGCACCCACGCGGTGTAGGCGGCGGCGCCCAGGCCGATGAGCGCGGCGACGGGTCCGGCAGTGCGCGGAGAGAGGCCATGGGGGGACATAGTGTGACTAATCCTATGCACACGCGGCGTCGCCTCCTTCGACGGGATACCCGCCCCGGGTAACGTCCCGGCCTGACGTGCAGTTCCCGACGAGCCGCCACGCCGCTCGGGGGCGTGGCAACACCCGACCCGTTAGGTGCTCCCATGACTCCCATGCGCTCTCTCCCCAGCCGTCGGGCCGTGCTCGGCGCATCCGCCGCCGTCGCTGCCACCGGGGCCGGTTTCGGCTTGCTCACCGCCTGCGCCCGCCCTCCCGGACCGGACACCGCCCGCGCCGGTCAGGGCGGCCACGGGTCCGTGCACCACGGCGGGTCCGCCGCCGACGGACCCCCGGGGTACGTGGACCCGGCCGGGCCGGAGGTCAGGGCCGCCGAGGCCGCGCGCAACGCCACCGGGCCGGTCACCGAGGTCAAGCTCACCGCCACCGCGACCCCGCTCGACCTCGGCGGCGGGCACACCGTCCGCTCCTGGGCGTACGGGGACCGGCTGCCGGGCCAGGAGGTGCGGGTCACCGCGGGCGGCACCCTCGCCCTCACCCTGGCCAACAACCTTCCGGAGGCCACCTCCCTGCACTGGCACGGCCTCGCGCTGCGCAACGACATGGACGGCGTGCCCGGGCTGACCCAGCGCGACATCGCCCCGGGCGGCTCGTTCGCGTACCGGTTCGCCGTCACCACGCCCGGCACGTACTGGTTCCACCCGCACACCGGTGTGCAGCAGGACCGCGGCCTGTACGCCCCGCTCATCGTCGAGGACCCGAAGGAGCCCCTCGCCTACGACAAGGAGTGGGTGGTGGTGCTGGACGACTGGATCGACGGGGTCGACGGCGCCACCCCGGACGCCGTCCTCGCCGAACTCCGCAAGGGCCAGAACGGCTCCGCCCACGCCGCGCACGGCGGACCGGCCCCCACCGGCGGGCCCTCGCGGCTCCTCGTGGGCGCCGACAGCGACGTCCTCGGCAGGGAGGCGGGCGATGTCGCGTACCCCCACTATCTGATCAACGGCAAGGTCGCGGACGACCCGTCGGTCTTCACCGCCCGCCCCGGCGACCGGATCCGGCTGCGCCTGGTCAACGCGGGCGGGGACACCGCGTTCCGGATCGCCCTCGGCGGCCACGAACTGACGGTCACCCACACGGACGGCTTCCCGGTGGAGCACGCGAAGACGAACTCGCTGCTGCTGGCGATGGGCGAGCGGTACGACGTCCTGGTCACCGCGGGGGACGGGGTGTTCCCCCTGACCGCGCTGGCCGAGGGCAAGGACCGGTCGGCGCTCGCCGTGCTGCGCACGGGTGCGGGGACGGCGCCCACCGCCGCGACCCGGCCGGCCGAGCTGAACGGGCGCCCGCTGATGGCGGACGCGCTGAGGCCGGCCGAATCCGCGGCGCTGGCCCCGCGCGAGCCGGACCGGACGGTCCGGATCAGGCTGACCGGATCGATGTCCCGGTACAACTGGGCGTTCGACGGCAAGCCCTACACGCCGGACCAGCGGCATCCGGTCAAGGCGGGCGAGCGGGTAAGGCTGGAGTTCCGCAACGCGACGCCGATGTGGCACCCGGTGCACCTGCACGGGCACACGTTCGCGCTGCGCGGCGCGGCGGGCGGGGCCCGCAAGGACACCGCGATCCTGCTGCCGGGCGGGCGGCTGACGGCCGACTTCGACGCGGACAACCCGGGGCTGTGGATGACGCACTGCCACAACGTCTACCACTCGGAGTCCGGGATGATGACGGTGCTCGGCTACCGGCTCTAGAGGCTGCGCGGAAAACCCGGCGGGGGCCGGGCGGCGGCGTGGCACCCTTGCGGTGATCAAACTGCTGCGACAGAAGGACGCCTCCGCCGGTATGAGCACCCCGCCGAACCCGCCCAGCACCCCGGACGACCCGCCGACGGAACCGGCCGGCACCCCCATACCCGAGGCGGCCCCGGCCGAGGGACCGCCCACGCCGGTGTCGCTGCCGCTCGAGAAGAGCTCGCCGCCCGCACGGCCCGAGACACCCGAGACCACCGCGCCGTCGCTCGAAAAGGCCGCGCCGCTCGAAAAGGCCGCGCAGCGCGAGACGCCCGAAGAGCCCGCGGAGCTACCGGCGCCGGAGCAGGCCGCTTCGCCCCCCTCGCCCCCGCGGAACCCGTTCGCCCCGCCCACCCCGGGTGCGCCCGCTCCCCCGGCTCGTCCGACGGGCCCTGCGGCCGCCGACGGCCTCGGCCCCGGCGGCCCCGGTGCCCCCGCGCAGCCGTGGGCCCAGCCCGCGCCGGGCTTCGTCGGGGGTCCGTACCCGGGACCGGGATACCCGGGATACCCGCAGGTCGCCCCGGCCACCAACGGGCTGGCCGTCGCCGCCCTGGTCGTCGGGATCATCGGCATCCTGCTCGCCCTCGTCCCCTTCTTCTTCTGGGCCGGCGCCATCCTCGCCGCCACCGCCCTGGGCCTCGGGATCGGCGCGCTGGTCCGCGCTTCCAAGGGCGGCCCGCGCAAGGCGATGGCCGTCACCGGCACCGTCCTCGGCGTACTCGGCCTCGGCGCGGCCGCCGGCGGCGTGTTCCTCACCGCCCTCGTCATGGAGAAGGCCGTCGACCGGGCCGGACGGAACCTCGACCGGCAACAGGACCGCGAGCTGGTCCCGTACCCCGACTCCCCGCCGAACGCGAAGCCGATGCCCACGCCCACGCCCTCCCAGGTCCCGGGCCTGACCAGCGCGCTGGCGTTCGGCGAGACCTTCACGTACGACAACGGCGTCAAGGTGACCCTCTCGGCGCCGAAGAAGTACCGGCCGAAGGGCATCATCGCCCGCGAGAAGGTGAAGAACGCGGTCCAGATCACGATCACCATCACCAACGGCTCGACCAAGCCGCACGACGTGATCCACGCGATGCCCAACGTCCGCGACGACAAGGGCATGACCGCCGAAACGGTCTTCGACATCGACGGCAGCGGCAGCAGCGTCCCCAAGATGATCCGGGGGTCCATCCTCCCCGGCGAGTCCGCCAGCGGGATCGTGGCCTTCGAGCTCCCCGAGGGCACGACGAGCATCAACGCGGACATCTCCGCCGGAACCGGGCTCGACGACGTGAAGTACGCCGGCCCCATCGGCTGACGAAAACAGCCGGGGCCCAGGACATCGCGTCAGAAAGACGATTAGACTGGGCCCCGTGCCTCAACTTCGCCTCGCTCTGAATCAGATCGACTCGCACGTCGGCAACATCGCGGCCAACGCCGACTCGGTCGTCCACTGGACCCGGCACTCCGCCGAGCAGGGCGCCCATCTGGTGGCGTTCCCGGAGATGGTGCTGACCGGGTACCCCGTCGAGGACCTCGCCCTGCGCGAGACCTTCGTCGAGGCCTCCCGCACCGGCCTGCGCGAGCTCGCGCGGCGGCTGGCGGACGAGGGGCTCGGCGAGCTGCCGGTCGTCGTCGGCTACCTCGACCGCACCGAGAAGGCGGCGCCCCGGCTCGGCCGCCCGGCCGGCTCCCCGGAGAACGCGGCCGCCGTCCTGCACCGCGGCGAGGTGGTGCTGCGCTTCGCCAAGCACCACCTGCCCAACTACGGCGTGTTCGACGAGTTCCGGTACTTCGTGCCGGGCGACACCCAGCCCGTGGTCCGGGTCCGCGGCATCGACGTGGCCCTGGCCATCTGCGAGGACCTCTGGCAGGAGGGCGGCCGCGTCCCGGCCACCCGGTCCGCCGGGGCCGGGCTGCTGATCTCGATCAACGCCTCCCCCTACGAGCGCAACAAGGACGACCTGCGCCTCGAACTGGTCCAGAAGCGGGCACAGGAGGCCGGCTGCACCCTGGCCTACGTGGCGATGATCGGCGGCCAGGACGAGCTGGTCTTCGACGGGGACTCGATCGTCGTCGACGCCGACGGCGGGGTCATCGCCCGCGCCCCGCAGTTCTCCGAGGGCTGCGTACTCGTCGACCTCGACCTGCCCGCTGCAGGGCCCGACGCCCCCGGGGGCGTGGTCGACGACGGGCTGCGCATCGACCGGGTGGTCCTCTCCGAAGAGCCGGTCGAGCCGTACGAGCCGGTCGTCCCCGGCGGGTACGCCGACCGCCTCGACGACGACGAGGAGATCTACGACGCGCTGGTCGTGGGCCTGCGCGCGTACGTCAAGAAGAACGGATTCCGCTCCGTCCTGATCGGGCTCTCCGGCGGCATCGACTCCGCCCTGGTCGCCGCGATCGCCTGCGATGCCATCGGCGCGCAGAACGTGTACGGCATCTCGATGCCCTCGAAGTACTCCTCGGCCCACTCCAAGGACGACGCGGCCGATCTGGCCGGGCGGACCGGGCTGAACTTCCGCACCGTGCCGATCGAGCCGATGTTCGACGCGTACATGGGCTCGCTGGGCCTCACCGGCCTCGCCGAGGAGAACCTCCAGTCCCGGCTGCGCGGCACCATGCTGATGGCGGTCTCCAACCAGGAGGGCCACATCGTGCTGGCCCCGGGCAACAAGTCGGAGCTGGCCGTCGGCTACTCCACCCTGTACGGCGACTCGGTCGGCGCGTACGGTCCGATCAAGGACGTGTACAAGTCGGACATCTTCCGGCTGGCCCAGTACCGCAACCGGGCCGCGGCCGAGCGCGGCGAGGTCCCCCCGATCCCGGAGAACTCGATCGTGAAGCCGCCGAGCGCCGAGCTGCGCCCCGGCCAGGTGGACACGGACTCGCTGCCGGACTACCCGGTGCTCGACGCGATCCTGGCCCTGTACGTGGACCGCGACAAGGGCATCGAGGAGATCGTCGGGGCCGGCTTCGACCGCGAGCTGGTCGCGAGGACCCTGCGGATGGTGGACGTGGCGGAGTACAAGCGCCGCCAGTACCCGCCGGGCACGAAGATCTCCGCGAAGGGCTTCGGCAAGGACCGCCGGCTGCCCATCACGAACGGCTGGCGCGAGCACGCGTAGCCGCTGCGCCCGGCTCACGGGACAGGGGGCCCGCCGCATCACGGCGGGCCCCCTGTCCGTCGCTTCCGACAGCCGCCCTACAGCGCCAGCCGCGCGGCGATCGGCAGGTGGTCGCTGCCGGTGCGCGGGAGGGTCCAGGAGGCCTGCGGGGTGATCCCGCGCACCATGATCTGGTCGATCCGGGCCATCGGGAACTGGGCGGGCCAGCTGAAGCCGAAGCCGTCGCCCGCGGCGCCCTGCGTGGAGCGCATCTGCGAGGTGACCTCGGACAGGGCGCGGTCGTTCATCGTGCCGTTGAGGTCGCCGAGCAGGATGACCTTCTTCAGCGGTTCGGCGGCGAGCGCGGCGCCGAGCGCGTCGGCGCTGTTGTCGCGCTGGTTGGCGGTGAAGCCCGCGTTCGGCTTGACCCGTACCGAGGGCAGGTGGGCGACGAAGACGGCGACCTGCCCCTGCGCGGTGTCCACCGTGGCGCGCATGGCCCGGGTCCAGCCCATCTTGATGTCCACGGGGCTGCTGGCGGTCAGCGGGTACTTGCTCCACACGCCGACCGTTCCCTCGACGGAGTGGTATTTGTACGTGCCCGCCAGGGCCTTCTCGTAGACCGGGACGACGCTTCCCTTGAGCTCGGTCAGGGCCAGTACGTCGGCCCCGGACTTCGCCACGGACTCGGCGGTTCCGCGCGGGTCGGCGTTGTCGGCGTCCACGTTGTGGGTGGCGACCATCAGGTTGCCGCCGGAGCCCGACTTGTCGGTGACCAGGCCGCCGAACAGGTTCGCCCAGACCACGGCCGTCAGCAGTATCGCAATCAGCGCGGTCGCCGACCTGCGGAACACGGCGGCGGCCAGCAGCACCGGGACGGCCAGGCCCAGCCAGGGCAGGAAGGTCTCGGTGAGGCTGCCGAGGTTGCCCACGTCGTTGGGCAGCTGCGCGTGGAAGATCATGACCAGGGAGATCAGTACGGAGATCCCGGCCAGCACCAGCCCGCGCCGCCAGATTCCCCGGTCCCCCCGTAGTTCGGCCAGCCGGCGTCGGAAGCGGGATTCGGAGGGCTCGGGCTCCGAGCCGCCGCCGTTCCCCTTTTCCGTCATGTACGCCTGTGCCATGCCGCTGCCCTCACTGCCGTGCTCGCGCTCCGTCCCCGCCCCTTGACCCTAGGCGATGTACGGAGCCTTCCGTGCGCTATGTCACGACCGCCTGTCGCGGCCGTACGTTCCGGAGGACGAACGGCCGTGCGCCAGGGGTTCCGCTTGTCACGAAACGCGCACATTGGCTGGAGGGACCGTGGAGGGGGCGCCGAGCCGCCCGGCGCGCCGCCCGTACCACTTCCGCCGCGGGCCGCGCGGGTGTCACCATGGGGGGTGAGTCCGGGGACGCCGTAAGGGCGCCTCGAGATGACACTAGGAGCAGTTGCAATGACGCATGCCGTTTCGCCTGCCCGCGAACCCGCAGCAGCATCTTCTTCGGGCCCCGCCACCCTGTACGGAGGCTCGGGCACCCGGCGCATCACCATCCGCGACCTGACCCTCGCCAAGGAACGCGGCGAGAAGTGGCCCATGCTCACCGCGTACGACGCGATGACGGCGTCGGTGTTCGACGAGGCCGGCATCCCGGTGATCCTCGTCGGCGACTCCATGGGCAACTGCCACCTGGGCTACGACACCACCGTTCCGGTCACGATGGACCAGATGACCATGCTGTCGGCAGCCGTCGTACGGGGCACGAGCCGTGCCCTCGTCATCGGCGACATGCCCTTCGGCTCGTACCAGGAAGGCGCCGTGCAGGCGCTGCGGAGCGCCACCCGCCTCGTCAAGGAGGCCGGAGTGGGAGCGGTGAAGCTGGAGGGCGGCGAGCGCTCGCTGCACCAGACCGAGCTGATCGTGCAGGCCGGCATCCCCGTCATGTCCCACCTGGGCCTGACCCCGCAGTCGGTCAACGCCATGGGCTACCGGGTCCAGGGCCGGGGCGACGAGGCCGCGCACCAGCTGCTGCGGGACGCCAAGGCGGCGCAGGACGCGGGAGCCTTCGCGGTGGTGCTGGAGCTGGTTCCGGCCGAGCTGGCCGCCGAGGTCACCCGGTCCCTGCACATCCCGACGGTCGGCATCGGCGCGGGCGCGGAGTGCGACGCGCAGGTGCTGGTGTGGACCGACATGATGGGTCTGACCGGCGGGAAGATGCCGAAGTTCGTGAAGCAGTACGCGAACCTGCGCCAGACCATGAACGACGCGGCGAAGGCCTTCGCCGAGGACGTGGTGGGCGGAACGTTCCCGCAGCCGGAGCACGCCTTCCACTGACCGACCGGCTCGTACCCCCCGACGGCCCGCCGACGCGATGTCGGCGGGCCGTCGGCTGCGTGTCGGGTGCGCGTCGGGTGCCTGTCGGCCCGCTGTCGGCCGGCTGTCGGTGCTTTGTCAGTGGCGGCTGGTCCCATGGTGGGCATGACGCGAAACGGCAAGAATCCCAACTCCGTGGAAGTGCGGGGGCTGGTCAAGCACTACGGCGAGACCAAGGCATTGGACGGTGTCGACCTGGACGTCCGCGAGGGCACCGTCCTCGGGGTCCTCGGACCCAACGGCGCCGGCAAGACCACCCTGGTGCGCTGCCTGTCCACCCTGATCGTCCCGGACGCCGGGACCGCGACCGTCGCCGGCTTCGACGTGGTCCGCCAGCCGCGGCAGCTGCGCCGCACGATCGGCCTCACCGGCCAGTACGCCTCGGTCGACGAGAAGCTCTCCGGCTGGGAGAACCTCTACATGATCGGGCGGCTTCTCGACCTGTCCCGCAAGGACGCCCGGTCCCGGGCCGACGAGATGCTCGAACGGTTCTCCCTGACCGAGGCGGCGAAGAAGGCCGTCATGAACTACTCGGGCGGCATGCGGCGCCGGCTCGACCTGGCCGCCTCCCTGATCGGCAACCCGGCGGTCCTCTACCTGGACGAGCCGACCACCGGCCTGGACCCCCGCACCCGCAACGAGGTCTGGGACGAGGTCCAGCGGCTGGTCGCCGAGGGCGCCACCGTCCTGCTGACCACCCAGTACATGGAGGAGGCCGAGCAGCTCGCCGGCGAGCTGACGGTCATCGACCGCGGCAAGGTCATCGCCAACGGCAAGGTCGACGAGCTGAAGGCCCGGGTCGGCGGCCGCACCCTGCGGATCCGCCCCGTGGACTCCGCCGACCTGCCGGGCATGGCCCGCTCGCTGGCCGAGGCCGGGCTCGACGGCGTGGCCGGCTCGCAGGCCGTGCCGGACGAGGGCGTCCTGCTGGTGCCGATCCTGAGCGACGAGCAGCTGACCGCCGTGGTCGGCCTGCTGGCCGCCCGCGGGTACGCGATCGCCGACCTCAGCACCTACCTGCCCAGCCTGGACGAGGTGTTCCTGTCCATCACCGGCCAGAAGCCCGCCATCGAGATGACCGAGGAAGTCGCGGCATGAGCACCGTCACCACGACGAAGCAGCCCGCCGAGAGCGCGCCCGCCCGGGCCGCCGCGGCGGCTCTCCCCGGCGAGGGCCGGATCGGCCTGCGGGCCAACCTGCGGCACATCGGCGCCCTGGTGCGCCGCAACGCCCTGCAGATCAAGCAGGACCCCGAGTCGATGTTCGACGTCCTGTTCATGCCGATCATCTTCACGCTGCTGTTCGTGTTCGTCTTCGGCGGCGCGATCTCCGGCAAGGGCAACCAGGGCCAGTACGTCAGCTACCTGATCCCGGGCCTGATGGCCATGATGGGGATGAACATCGCGATGGGCGTCGGCACCGGCGTCAACGACGACTTCAAGAAGGGCGTGATGGACCGCTTCCGGTCCATGCCGATCGCCCGCTCGTCCGTACTGCTCGCCAAGATCGTCGTCGAGATCGGCCGGATGCTGGTCGCCATCGCCATCCTGCTGGGCGTGGGCTTCGTCCTCGGCCTCTCGATCCAGGGCTCGGTGCTGGACCTGTTCTTCGCCATCGGACTGTCGCTCGTCTTCGGCGCCTCGCTGATGTGGATCTTCATCCTGCTCGGTCTCACCATGAAGACCGCGCAGGCCGTCCAGGGCATGGCGATGCTGGTCCTGATGCCGCTGCAGTTCGGCAGCTCGATCTTCGCCCCGCCGGCCACCATGCCGGGCTGGCTGCAGTCCTTCACGGACTACAACCCGCTGTCCAACCTGGCCGACGCGGCCCGCGCCCTGATCAACGGGGCGCCCGTCGGCAACTCGGTGTGGATGACCCTGGCCTGGTCGGTCGCCATCACGGCCGCCACCATGCCGCTCGCGGTGCGCAAGTTCCGCCAGAAGACCTGATCCGCGGACCGGTCCGTTCCGGATCGCGTCCCGGACGGGCTCCGGCCGGGGGCCGGGTCAGATGAGGGCGGTGGCCTCCTCCAGGGTGAGGCCGCCGCCTTCGGCGTACGCCGCCTCGTACGCGGTGTCGCCGAGCGCCGCCCGCGCCAGCTCCTCGGCGCGGGCGGAGTCCTCCCGTTCCGTGGTGACGGCGAAGTGCCGGGGCGGCAGCAGCGCCCGGTAGGCGCCGAGCAGCCGGGCGGCGTCGTACGCGCGCCGCGGGCCGCCGAGCGAGACCAGCGAGAGCGCCCCGGTCATCAGGTAGACCGCCGGCATCTGCGGGGCCACCATCCGGGCGAGCGGGTCCTGGATGGCCCCCATCGCCTCGCGCAGCAGGGCGAGCGCCTCCTCGTAACCGCCCTCCTGGTTCGCCAGCCAGGCCAGCGTGCCGAGCAGGAAGCCGTCGAAGACGGCGAACGCGCCGAGGGCGAACTCGTCCCGCAGCGCCTGGAGCTGGGCACGGGCCTCCGCGATCCGGCCGGTGCGGCCGAGGATGCCAGCGAGGAACATCCGGGCGGCCGGCATGGCCTCGTTGCCGTACTGCTGCACCGTGGCGACGATCCCGGCGAGGATCTCCTCGGCCTCCTCCATCCGGCCGCTCTCGGCGAGGGTCCCGGCCATGCGTACGCGCAGGACCGTCACCTGCGCCTTGGCGCCGAGGCGTTCGGCGTACGCGATCGCCTCGCGGTAGTCCCGGGCGGCCAGGGCGTACTCGCCGCGCTTCTCCAGGGACTCTGCGCGGGCGGACAGCGCCTCGGCGCAGCCCCAGGCGTCGCCGAGCCCGCGGAACAGGGCCAGGCTCTCGTCGGCGTCGCGGGAGGCGTCGCCGGCCCAGTCGGCCCGGTTGGCGAGGACGTTGGCCCGCAGCTGGAGGGCGGAGGCGAGCTCCCAGCGGTAGCCGAGCGCGCGGGCGGTCTCGACGGTCGCGTCGACGACCCGCTGGAGCAGTCCGGGATCGCCCGCGATCATGACGGCGTAGATCCAGAGGGAGGCCGGGGTCCGGCAGGTCTGCGGGAGCCCGGGGCGGTAGGTGGCGATCACCCCGTCGACCTGGGCGCGGACCTCCGGGCTGTTCCAGCCGACGTTGGTCTGGTCGCGGGAGGCGAGGCGGACCAGGTGGACGGCGCGCCAGGCCTCGGTGAGCAGTTCGCCGCTGTAGGGCGGGGGCGTGTCGACGAGCCGCTCGTACACGGGCTCCGCCGGAACCACCTGCTCCGTGAAGGGGTCGGGGCCGAGGGTTGCGGCCGCCTCGGACCAGTGCCGGGACTCGGCACGCAGGTCGTGCATGTGCCAGTACCAGCCCAGGGAGTGGATGAGGCAGAGCACTTCGTCGG
Source organism: Streptomyces sp. LARHCF249 (assembly GCF_052871255.1). Lineage (NCBI taxonomy): Bacteria > Bacillati > Actinomycetota > Actinomycetes > Kitasatosporales > Streptomycetaceae > Streptomyces > Streptomyces sp. LARHCF249. The sequence continues at coordinate 622,956 of NZ_JBIXJQ010000002.1, read as the reverse complement.
CGTCGCGGGCGGCGACGGCCCGGCGCAGGGCGGTACGGACGTTCTCGTACTCGGTGGCGAGCCGGTCGGCGGCCGCCCGCTGGCCGTGGCCGCGGAGCAGCGGCTCGCTGGTGCGGGCCAGTTCGCGGTAGTGGACGAGGTGGCGGCGCTCGGTGTCCTCCCGGTCGCCGGCCTCGGCCAGCCGCTCGGCGGCGTACTCGCCGACCGTCTCCAGCAGCCGATAGCGCATGCCCGAGCCGTCGGGGCCGGGGGCGGCCACGACGAGGGACTTGTCGACGAGGGAGCCGAGGGAGTCGGCGACGTCGAGGTCGCCCTCGGCGCACACCGTCTCGGCGGCGGCCAGGTCGCAGCCGCCCGCGAAGACGGACAGCCGGCGCAGGACGGTGCGCTCGGGCTCCTCCAGCAGGTCCCAGGACCAGTCGACGACGGCGCGCAGGGTCTGCTGCCGGGGCAGCAGGGTGCGGCTGCCGCCGGTCAGGAGCCGGAACCGGTCGTCGAGGCGGTCGGCGATCTGGCGGGGGGTGAGCAGCCGCAGGCGGGCCGCGGCCAGTTCGATGGCCAGCGGGAGGCCGTCGAGGCGGCGGCAGATCTCCGCGCAGGCGGCCGGGTCCCGGTCCACGGTGAACCCGGCGTGGGCCGCGGCCCCGCGGTCGGCGAGGAGCCGCAGCGCGACCGGGTCGGGCAGTGGCTCCACCGGGCGCAGCGTCTCCCCGGGCACGCCGAGGGGTTCGCGGCTGGTGGCCAGGATCCGGATGCCGGGGCAGTGGGTGAGGAGCCGCTCGGCGAGCTCGGCGGCCGCCTCGACGACGTGCTCGCAGTTGTCGAGCAGCAGCAGGAGCCGCCGCCGCGCGCAGTGCTCGGCGAGGCGGTCGAGGGGGTCGTCGCCGGCGCGCTCGGTCAGCGCCCGCAGCTCCTCGGCTGCGGCGCCGCGCAGCTTGGTCTCCCGCGCCCCGAGCGCGGCGAGCACGGCTTCGGCGACGTCCTCCGGGTCGTCCACGGGGGCCAGCTCGACGAGCCACACCCCGTCCGGCCAGCCGCCCGGGTCCTGCGCCTCGGCGGCCTCCTGGGAGAGCCGGGTCTTGCCCGCCCCGCCGGGCCCGAGCAGGGTGACGAGCCGGGCGCGGGCGAGGTCCTCGCCGATGACCCGGATGTCGTCCTCCCGCCCGACGAAGGTCGTGAGCCGGGCCCGCAGGTTCCCCCTGCCGGCCTGCCGGTCCGGCTGCGCCGGCGCCTGACCGGGCTGCTCCGGAGCCGGGGGCTGCGGCTGGGCACCCGGCCGCGGGGCGGCGGTCGGGACGGAGCGGGGCACGGGGTTCAGGAGCTCGGCGTGCAGGGCGCGCAGGGCCGGGCCCGGGTCCGTGCCCAGGCGGGCGGCCAGGTCCCGGCGGACGGTGTCGTACGCCTCCAGGGCCTCCGCCGGGCGGCCCGCGTCGCGCAGCGCCCGGACGCGCAGGACCTGCAGGGACTCGTCCAGCGGCTGCTGCGCGCACAGCGCGGTCAGCTCCGGCAGCGCCTGCTCGGCCCCGCCCAGGGCCAGGGCCGCGGCGAGCCGGCCCCGGCGCGCGTCCCTGCGTACGGCGTCCCAGCGCGCGGACTCCGCGGCCGGGCCGGGGAGGTCCGCGAGGGCGGGCCCGCGCCACAGGGCGAGCGCCTCCTCGTACTGGGTCGCGGCCTTGGCGGGGTCGCCGCTCTCCAGGGCCTCCGCCCCGGCCCGGGCCAGCCGCTCGAAGCGGTACAGGTCGACGTCCTCGCGGTCCGCGGCCAGCAGGTAGCCGCCCTCGGCGGAGCGCACGGCCTGGTGCCCCAGCGCCCGCCGCAGCCGCGCGACCAGCGCCTGGAGGGCGGCCGGTGCGTCGGCCGGCTGATCGCCGTCCCACACCTCGGCGACCAGCAGGTGCGCCGGCACCGCCCGGCCGGGCCGCAGCGCGAGCGCGGTCAGCAGCGCCCGCAGGCGCGCTCCGCCGACGGCGACGGGGGTCCCGTCGTCGCGCATGGCCTGGGTCGTTCCGAGAATCGCGTAACGCACCGGCCCATTGTCCCCGGACCTGCCCCCGGCCCCGACCTTATTTCCGTCCCGCGACCGGGATAGGTTTCGCGGCATGGGTCATCAGGGCAGCCGCGGTGAGCGGCGGATCAGTTCCGTATTCCTCGGCATCGCGGCCGTCATGGCGGTCACCGGCTGGGCCGTGTGGACCGGGTACTCGACGAGCACCGGGCTCGCCGTGTTCCTCTTCGTGACCTCGGCGTGGGTGGTCTCCCTGTGCCTGCACGAGTACGCGCACGCCCGCACCGCCCTGCACGGCGGCGACCTCTCGGTCGGCGCCAAGGGCTACCTGACCCTGAATCCCCTCAAGTACACGCACGCACTGCTGAGCATCGTGCTGCCGGTGGTCTTCGTGATCCTGGGAGGTCTGGGCCTGCCCGGCGGCGCGGTGTACATCGAGCGCGACCGCATCCAGGGCCGCTGGAAGCACAGCCTCATCTCGGCGGCGGGCCCGCTGACGAACGTGGCCTTCGCCGTGGTGTGCACGGCCCCGTTCTGGCTGGACGCCCTGGACGGCGTCCCGCTCGCCTTCCGCTACGCGCTGGCCTTCCTGGCCCTGCTCCAGGTCTCGGCGGCGATCTTGAACTTCCTGCCGGTGCCGGGCCTCGACGGCTACGGGGTGATCGAGCCCTGGCTCCCGTACCGGGCCCGCCGCGAGCTGGCGCCGCTGGCGCCGTTCGGCCTGATCGCGGTGTTCGCGCTGCTGTGGATCCCGGAGGTCAACGCGTTCTTCTTCGACGTGGTGCGCGACATCCTGTCCGGCCTGGGCGTGTCGGACCTGGAGACGTACTGCGGCCGCGACCTCTACCGCTTCTGGCAGGAGGCCAACGGCCTCTGCGAGGTCCCGCAGGACTAGGCCCGCGCGGCCTTCTCGGCCTTGGCCTTGCGGATGTAGTACCAGGCCATGTTGGACGTGAGGCCCGCCAGCAGCACCCAGACGATCCCGAGGAAGCTCCCCTCCACGAAGGCGACGACGGCCGCGGCCACGGCAAGAACGCAGACGACAACGGCGAACACGGCAAGGCGGGGCATGGGGAGAACTCCTCGAAAACACTGAACGGGGTCGAGCCCCTCCAGTGTCTCCCATGCCCCGCAGTGTTCCCGTAAGGGCGGCAGGAATCCCATCCGGCCCAATTCCTCCTTCTACCTGATCTTCTGTCCCGCGCGGCGCTACGGTTCGCCGGGTACGCGCCATGTCTGGCGCGCGAGAGAACGACAGCCCGGCCTGCTCGGCCCGTGACGGACGACGCCGGGCAGGTGGGGGGAATACATGCAGGAGATCCCGAAGGGCGCGAACGTCAGCCTGACCGCTCTCAGCGAAGACACCGGGTCGGTCGTCGTGAGCCTGAGCTGGACCAGTGCCTCCGGAGCCGGCGATGCCGACGTCTCCGTGCTGCTCCTGGACGACAACGGCAAGATCCGCAGCGAGAACGACTTCTACTTCTACAACAACCCGGCGGCCGCCGACGGAAGCGTGCAGCTGCTCGGCAAGACTCCGACCGACAGCGGCGACGAAGACCGGATCAGCGTGGACCTGACCGCGGTCCCGCCGGACGTCGCGCGAATCGTCGTGGCGGCGAGCCAGTACGGCGGCGCCCGGTTCGGGGATCTGGACGACCTGCGGATGACGGTCGCCGACCGGTCGGGCGAACCGCTCGTCGGATTCTCCATCGACGACGCCGGAGCGGAAACGGCCTTCATCTTCGGCGAGCTGTACCGGCGGGACGAAGAGTGGAAGTTCCGCGCGGTCGGACAGGGGTACGAGACCGGCCTGGCCGGACTGGCCACGGACTTCGGCATCGACGTCCTGGAGGATTCCGACGAGCCGCCGGTGTCCGGGGCCGTGGAGACGGCGGTGCCCGGAGTCGACGCCCCGCCCGCACCGGTTCCGCTCGGCGACCAGGCCTTCCCCGAGCCTGCCGCGCCCGCCTCAACCGAGTCGGCGGCCTCCGTCGGCGCCGTGCCCGCCCAGTCGCGCGGCCGGAGCCCGCGCACGACGCGGAAGAAGGTCACCCTGCCCAAGGTGGCCAAGAAGTCGCTCGCCGAGAACGACACGTGGCGGACCGCACGGCTCTTCCCGGTCCCTTCCCTGAAGAGCGACAAGGAGCGCGAAGTACGGGCGACCTCGGTCCTGTTGTCCGTCATGGCCCAGGTCCCCGAGCTGGGCCGCCGCCTCACCGCCGCGTTCGGTGCACCCGCCGGCCGCATGGAGACGTTCACGGAGGTGCCCCTGCCGCACGGCGACGCGCCGAAGCGCCCCGACGGCATCATCCGGGTGGAACGCGCGGGCAAGCTGTGGACTGCGCTCGTCGAGACGAAGACGAACGGCAACCCCCTGAAGGCCGAGCAGGTCCAGCAGTACATGGACATCGCCGCCCGCCGCGGCTACGAAGCCGTGATCACGCTCTCCAACGACGTCGCCCTCGAAGGGTCCGCCATGGTCGACGTCAAGATCGACGGTCGGCGCAAGCACAAGGTCAGCCTGTGGCACCTCTCGTGGGCCGAGGTGGCCCACCAGGCACAGATGCTGATCCGTCACGAGGGCGTGGGCAACGCCGCCCACGCCTGGCTCCTCCAGGAGCTCCTGGAGTACCTCCAGCACGAGAACTCGGGATGCCACGGATTCCAGAACATGGGGCCCGCCTGGGTACCGGTGCGCAACGGCATCGAGGACGAGACCCTCGGCCTCGGTGATGCCCGCGCCGTCGACGTCGTGGAGAGCTGGGAGCGGCTCATCCGCCAGGTCTGCCTGCGCCTCGGCGGAGAGCTCGGACAGAAGGCGCTGCCCGTGCAACGCGCCCGGCGCGGCAGCGACCCGCAGACCCGTCGGATCACGGCGGCCGAGAAGCTGTGCGCGGACGGCAGGCTCTCCGCGGAACTGCGCATCGACGGGACCAGCTCCGTCATCGGGGTCGTCGCGGATCTGCGCACGGGCAAGGTGCGCACGTCCGTCGACGTCCCGGCCCCGGAGGGGGCCTACCCGCTGAGCACGGTGAAGCGGCTGATGCGGCTCCTCACCGAGGCACCGGCCGATCTGCACGTGCAGAGCCTCGTGGAGGGGGAGAACGGACCGCGCGGCACCCTGGAGCGGCTGCGTCCCGAACCGGGCGATCTGCTGCCCAAGGGCGGCGCCGCGCTCACCGGGTTCAGGCTGTCGCTGATCAAGGGAATGGGCAACAGCCGCGGCAACACGGAGTCCGGGTTCATCCGCAGCGTCGACGACGCCGTCGACCGCTTCTACCACGGCGTGGTGGCCCACCTGGCTGCCGTCGAGGCGCGCCCCGGCCGCCGCGGCTGAGGACGGGAGGGGACCTGCCCTGCGAGCCGGCGGTGGCGCCGGGTCGCAGGGCGCCCGGTCAGACGTCCGTGATGCGGAGGCCCGCGTGGGCCTTGTAGCGGCGGTTGGCCGAGATGAGGTTGGCGACCAGGGATTCGACCTGGTGGGCGTTGCGGAGGCGGCCCGCGAAGACGCCGCGCATGCCCGGGATGCGGGCGGCGAGGGCCTGGACCAGGTCGGTGTCCGCGCGGGATTCGCCGAGGACCATCACGTCGGTGTCGATCTCCTCGATCGACTCGTCCTGGAGCAGGACCGCCGAGAGGTGGTGGAAGGCCGCGGTGACGCGGGAGTCCGGGAGCAGGGCGGCGGCCTGCTGGGCGGCGCTGCCCTCCTCGACCTGGAGGGCGTAGGCGCCCTGCTTGTCGAAGCCGAGCGGGTTGACGCAGTCCACGACGAGCTTGCCCGCGAGGTCCTCGCGCAGCGCTTCGAGGGTCTTGGCGTGGCCTTCCCACGGCACCGCGATGATCACGATGTCGCTGCGGCGCGCGCATTCGGCGTTGTCGGCGCCCTCCACGCCGAGGCCCAGTTCCGCGGCGGCGGTGTGCGCGCGGTCGGCGGCGCGGGAGCCGATGATCACCTTCTGGCCGGCCCGGGCGAGCCGGTAGGCCAGGCCGCGGCCCTGGTCGCCGGTGCCGCCGAGAACGCCGACGACGAGGCCGGAGACGTCCGGAAGCTCCCAGGGGTCCTTGGCGGGCGCCTTGGCCGGGGGCTGCTGCGTGCTGTCTGTGGAGGTCATGGGGGCGAGGGTACTGCCGAGTACCGCACAGCCGAAGAGGAGGGAGGAGGGAGGAGGAAGAGGAGGGAGAAGGGGAGGGGAGCCGAGGGGGGACCGGAGGAAGTGCTCCCGCTTGTCCGGTTCATGGTGCAGGATGCCGCTATGGATGCCGTGAGAGTCGCGCTGCTGCGCGAGGTCCTCGCCGGTACGGAGTGGCCCGGCGCCGCGCGCCGCTTCGCCGGCTCGCTGCGGCGCTCGGTCGTCCCGGCCGGCGGGAACCTGCTGCTCGTGGGGACCGAGCGGTACGAGCCCTGGCACCTGGCGGCGCACCTGGTGGACGAGGCCGCCTGGTCGGGGCAGCCGGAGCTGGCGCCCACCCTCGTACGGCACCGCGTGCTGCCCGGGGAGCCGCCGCACCTGTCGGTGGGGCTGGGCAGGCTCGAGGCGGCCCGGCGCGGGCACACGCTGCTGGTGGTGGCTCCCGAGGAGCCGGGCGAGGGGCTGCTGGAGCGGGTCCACGACGCCCGGCGCGCGGGGGCGACCGTACTGTCCCTCGACGGCGGGGACCCGGATCTGGGCACGCTCGCGCACGACGCCCTCTCGGTGCCGCAGGGTTCCGCGGAGCTCGATCTGGATCTGGACACCGTGCAGCACCTGGTCAGCGCGGCGGCCGGGGAGAACAGCCTGCCGGTGCAGCGCGGGCCGCGCCGGTTCCGGGACCGGCTGGCGCGGCTGGCCGATCAGCTGACCGCGCCGCCGCCCAGCCGCTGGTAGTCCGGTACGCGCCAGCCCCCCGTCAGGTGGCCGAGCCCTCGTCTTCCTCGCGCGTCTTGTCGTTCCACTTGGGATCGGTCTGCCATTCGAGGTTGCGCTCCTGCGCCGTCTCCATGGCGTGGGCCGCCTCCTCGGGGGTCCCGTACGGACCGAAGCGGTCCTTGGCGGGGCACTCGGGGCCTTCCTCGACCTTCTGGTGGACCAGGCAGTAGTACCACTCGCCCGGTTTGCCCACTTGGCGCTTCTTGAAAAGGGCCATCGCTGTCGGGCTCCTCTCGATACCGCTGCTACCGCTCTCTGCCGCCATGCTGCCCCATCCCCGCTGGATACACTCGCTTGCATGTCTGGCCAGTCGCTGCTCGTACCAGGCGAGCTCTCCCCCGTCCGTTCCGTTCCCGGAAACATCCGCCGTCCCGAGTACGTGGGCAAGCCCGCGCCCACCCCGTACACCGGACCGGAGGTGCAGTCGGCCGAGACCATCGAGGCCATGCGCATCGCCGGCCGGATCGCCGCCCAGGCGATGGAGGAGGCCGCCAAGCTGATCGCTCCGGGGGTGACCACCGACGAGCTGGACCGGGTCGCGCACGCGTACATGTGCGACCACGGCGCCTACCCGTCGACGCTGGGCTACCGGGGCTTCCCGAAGTCGCTGTGCTCCTCGGTGAACGAGGTCATCTGCCACGGCATCCCGGACTCCACCGTGCTGCGCGACGGCGACATCGTGAACCTCGACGTGACCGCGTACATCGGCGGGGTCCACGGCGACAACAACGCCACCTACCTGTGCGGGGAGGTGGACGAGGAGTCGCGGCTGCTGGTGGAGCGCACCCGTGAGGCCCTGAACCGGGCCATCAAGGCCGTCAAGCCGGGCCGCCAGATCAACATCATCGGCCGGGTCATCGAGTCGTACGCGAAGCGCTTCGGCTACGGCGTGGTCCGGGACTTCACCGGTCACGGCATCAATTCCTCGTTCCACTCCGGCCTGATCATCCCGCACTACGACAGCCCGCACGCCACCACCGTCATCGAGCCCGGGATGACCTTCACCATCGAGCCGATGCTGACCCTGGGCACCCACGAGTACGACATGTGGGAGGACGGCTGGACGGTCGTGACGAAGGACCGCAAGCGGACCGCGCAGTTCGAGCACACGTTGGTGGTGACCGACAGCGGGGCGGAGATCCTGACCCTGCCGTAGCCGTACCCAGGCGGATTTTTTTACCGACATGGCGTCGGGAACTCATTGACTTAGGCATACCTAAGTAGGAAGATCGGACGTGGCGGGCATGCCGCCACGTCTGTTTCCCCTTCCTGGAGGTCCGTCTTGGACGCCTTCTCTACGGTCATCCGCGTCGCCTCGCACGAGCAGCACACCGAAGCAGAGACGTCGACCTTCATGAGCGACCTGCTGGGCGGCCGGCTCGGGGTGGACGCGTTCACGCGCTACACCGAGCAGCTGTGGTTCGTGTACCGGGCGCTGGAGGACGCGGCCGAGTCCCTGAAGGACGACCCGGTGGCCGGCCCGTTCATCCGGCCCGAGCTGATGCGCGTCGCCGAGATCGAGCGGGACCTCGCGCACCTGCTGGGTCCGGACTGGCGCGAGAACGTGGTGGCCCTGCCCGCGACCGAGGCCTACGCCGCCCGGGTGGCCCAGTGCGCGGCCGAGTGGCCGGGCGGCTACGTCGCCCACCACTACACCCGCTACCTGGGCGACCTGTCCGGCGGCCAGATCATCCGCGACAAGGCGGAGCGGACCTGGGGCTTCGACCGCAAGGGCGACGGCGTCCGCTTCTACGTCTTCGCGGACATCTCCAACCCGGCGGCCTTCAAGCGGACCTACCGCGAACTGCTGGACGCGATCGCCGCCGACGACCTGGAGAAGCAGCGCATCGTCGACGAGTGCAAGCGCGCCTTCGACTTCAACGGCGCGGTCTTCCGGGAGCTGGGCGAGCAGTTCCCGCTCAGCGCGTAGCCCCTCCGGGGAGGTCGGCGGTACGAGGGCCGGTCCCGTGCGAACGCACCGGGCCGGCCCTTTCGCGCGGGTCCTGCCCGGGCCCTACGGCCTCGGACCGGCGAAGCGGACGCGGCCGCCGATCTCCACGGTGCCGTCGGGGCCGGGGGCGGTGAGGATCTGGGAGCCCGCGCCCTGGGTGATGTTCAGGGCGCGGTTGAGCTGGGCGGTGAGCAGGATCGCCGCCGAGCCGGTGGCCTCGTCCTCGGCGATGACCCCGTCGGCGCGGCGCGGGAAGCCGCGGGCCCGTACCCGTCCGGCTGTCTCGTCCTCCCAGGCCCACGCGTACAGCCAGCCCTCGCCCGGCGGCGGGGCCGGCAGCGCCTCGACTTCGGCGACCGACCCGTACTGCTCGGTGCGCTTGCCCTCCACCCACTCGGGCCGGGCCGTGATCCAGGTGAACTCCCCGTCGTCACGGGCCCATACGGAGCCGGCCGGCGGCTGGAGCTCCTCGATGTCCAGCAGCCAGGCGAGCCCGACCAGCGGATGCCCGGCGAAGGACATCCGGGTGCCGGGGGTGCGGATGTCGACGACCCCGCGCTCGGGATCGTCGACGAACACCGTCTCGCTGTAGCCGAGTTCGGCGGCCAGCGCCTGCCGCGACCCGTCGTCGGGGCAGACCCGGCCGTCGCGTACGACCCCGAGCAGGTTGCCGTGCCGGCCGTCACCGGCGCAGAAGACCCTCAACACGTCGAGATGATCGTTCACTCGGGCATTCAAGCACGGCTCGGGCTCTAGGCCGTACGCCGCCTGCGGGCGAGGAACACGGCGCCCGCGCCGGCCGCGATCACGGCGCCGGAGGTACCGAGCAGGGCGCCGGCGGGGATCTCGGCGCCGGTGGTGGCGAGGCTGCCGCCGACGGTGGCCGCGGTGGCTCCGGTGGTTCCGGAACCGCCCGTACCGCCCGTACCGCCCGTGCCTCCGGTGGTGCCGCCGCCCGCCGGGAGGGTGGCGTCCTTGTCCACCGCCACGGAGAGGGTGATCGGGTCGATCGGGTCGCCCGCCTTGTACATGGAGCCGGTGGTTCCGTTGGCGAAGAGGGCCGCGCCCTTGGCGGTGAAGGCGGCCGGTACCGCATTCAGCGTCAGTACGCCGCCCTGGGTCTTGTAGTCCGTCTTCGACAGGTCGAGCGTGGCGAAGGGGAGCTGGTTCACCCAGAGGGTGCCGGTCTTGCCGGTGGCCTCGACGCGGACGTCGCCGAAGGTCATGTCGATCCCGTGGGCCGCGTACTGGAAGCGGAGACTGCCCTCGAACGAGGCGTTCAGCTTCTGGTTCTTCGCGTCCAGATCGCCCTTGCCGAAGGCGAAGTCGAAGAGGTCGCCGTTCTTGGCGGCGCCGCCGGACGGGGTGATCGAGCCCGCGCTCAGGACGTACCGGCGGAAGGACTCCTTCACACCCCACGTCAGCTTGCCGCTGAGGACCTTCTGCGGACCGTCGGCAGGAGCTGTGGGCGTCGCGGTGGGGGTGGCCGACTTCGTCGGAGTCGGAGTCGGAGTCGGGGTCGGGGTGGGCGTCGGAGTCGGGGTCGGCGGGGCGGGCTTCTCGAACTCCAGCTTCGCGGTGAGCGGGTCGCCCGCCTTGTTCTCGTACGACGCCGAACCGAGCGCGTCCGCCGCCTCCTTGGTGAGGGTGGTCGCCAGGCCCGTCATCGACTGGCCGGCGAAGGCCACCGCGGCCAGCGGCACGTCCTGGGCCGTGGCGCCGCCCTTGGTGACGTCCGCGGTGAGCTTCTTGGTGCCGGTGTCGATGCGGAAGTCCGAGAGCTTGACCTCGAAGCCGTGGCCGGTCGGCGGGGCCGGCGAGGAGAAGGTGACGCTGCCCTTGAAGGCCGCCTTCACCACGTGACCGGCGGCCGGCTCGTACTGCCCGGTCGGCTCGCCGAACCGCAGGCTGCCGTCCGCGTTCTGCTGGGCGCCGTCCGCCACGGTGATCGTGCCCTTGGCCATGCCGGTCACGTAGGCGCGGTAGTTGGCGAGCACACCCCAGTCGAGGGTGCCGCCGACGATCTTCACCGGGGCGGTCGGGGGTCCGCCCGCGGCCGAGGCGGGCAGGACCAGGGCGGTGGCGCCGAGCGCGGCGGCCGTCAGGACGGCGGCCGCGACGGCGATCGGGCGGCGGTGGGACGACATGGCTGGGAACTCCTGGGAAGAGAGGGGGAGGTGGACGGGGGGAGGGAGCCGTTACGGTGCTTCGGCCGCGGCACGGCGCTTGCGGATCACGAGGAAGGCGCCACCGGCGGCGAGCACCAGCACGGCCACGGCGAGGGCGATGTACATCCCGGCGTTCGAGGACGTCCCGCCCTTGGCGACCGCCTCGGCGGAGGCGCTGGGTGCGGGCGAGGGCGCGGCCGTGGAGCCCAGGTCGGGCAGCGCGGGCAGTTTCGCGGTGGCGTCGAGGGCGATCGCGAGCGAGACCGGGTCCATCTCGGTGCCCGCCTTGTACATGGCGTTGAAGGCCTGGGAGCCGCCCTCGGTGAGGGTGGCGGGGGCTTCGGCCAGGGTGGCGAGGCCGCCCTCGGCCTTCAGGGCCCCGGCATCGAACTCCACCAGCGCGACGGCGTTCTTCGTCGTACCGCCCGAGGTGACGTCGGCGGACAGGACGCCCTTGCCGTTCTGCACCGTGACGCGCACCGCGCCGAGCTTCAGGTCCAGGTGGGTGCCGGTGAAGTGGACGGTGCCGGCGAAGGCGGCGTCAAGGGTGCCTTTCCCGCCGTCGTACGCGCCCTTGCCCTGCGGGAAGCGGAACAGTGCGCCGCCGTCCTGGGCGCCCTCGGCGAGGCTCCACTTGCCCTGGCCGACGGAGCCGGTGACGTACTCGCGGAAGGTGCGGCGGACCCCCCAGTCGACGGCGGCGTCGGCGAAGGCACCCGGCGCCTGCGAGGTCTCGGCGGACGCGCTCGGCTGCGCCGCGGTGGGCAGCTGCGAGGGCTGCGCGGCCGGGGCGGCCTTGACGTCGGCGGAGAGCGAGACGGGGTCGAGCTGCGCGCCGGCCGCGTAGTAGCCGGCGAAGGCCTTGGCGCCCTGTTCGGTGAGGGTGGCCGGGATGTTGGTGAGGGTGAGCGGGCTCGCGCCGCCCTTCATGTCGACCCCGCCGAGGCCGAGGGTCGCGAACGGCACCTGGGACAGGCTGGTGACCGCGCCGGTGTCCTTCGCCTTGCTGGAGACGTCCACGTACAGGGTGCCGCTGCCGCCGTCGATCTTGACGGTCGGGCGGCTGACGGTCATGTCCAGTTCGTAGACGCCGTCGGGCTTCTGGTGGCCCTGGAAGGTCACCCCGCCCGAATACGAGGCTTCGAAGGCGCCGGACTCCGGGTCGTAGGAGCCGGTCGCGGTGTGGAAGCGGAACAGGCTGCCGCCGACGGTGGCTGCTCCGCTCTTCAGCTTGAAACCGCCTTTTGCAACAGGGCCCGTGACATAACTCTGGAAAGACGATTTGATGCCCCAGTCGAGACGACCCCCCTGCACGGTGCCCGCCCGGGCGACGGCGGCCGGGAGCAGCGCTCCCAGCAGGGCCGCCAGCAGGGCGATGGCGAACGCACGGACGGGTCTTGTGGGCATGACCGCCCCCTCCAGGGTCTAGCGAGCAAGGTTAGGCTAACCTAAGCTACCCCTGGCCGGATGGGAAACCCCCCGGTCTCCACAACCTCAGTCGGACGATCAGGACGGTGCCCTCGTGCCTACGCCCGCCGCGTCACACCGCTTCCCCCGTCTCGCTCTCGCCGCGGCAGCACTGGCACTTGCGCTGACGGGCTGCGGGGGTACGGCCGCCACCCCGGGCCCATCCGCCCACACCGCCGCCGCCCCGGACCGGGTGGAACCGCTCACCCCGGCTCCGGCGCCCGCGATGCCGGCGACCGTGGTCTCGGCCGACGGCTCCCGGGTCACCGTCGCCTCGGCGGACCGGGTCGTCCCGCTGACCGGCAGCCTCAACGAGATCGTCCACACGCTCGGCCTCGGCGACCGGGTGGTCGCCAAGGACATCACCGCCACCTTCGAACAGGCCGCCGCGCTGCCGGTGGTGACCCGGGGCCACGACGTCTCCGCCGAGAGCGTGCTCTCGCTGCGCCCGACGATCGTCCTGGCGGAGACCACCACCGGCCCCGCCGAGGCGATCCAGCAGATCCGCGACGCGGGCGTTCCGGTCCTCGTCATCGCCCCCGCCAAGGCACTGGAGGACGTGCCGAAGCGGATCGACGCGGTCGCCTCCGCGCTCGGGGTCACCGAGGCGGGTGCGCGGCTGAACCAGCGCACCGCCGACCGGATCGCCGCCGTCCGCAAGGAGATTCCGGCTGCCTCCGGCAAGAAGCCCCGGGTCGCCTTCCTCTACCTGCGCGGCACCGCCTCGGTCTACCTGCTCGGCGGATCCGACTCCGGAGCCGCCTCACTGCTGGAGGCGGCCGGCGCCGTCGACACCGGCAAGGAGTCCGGACTCGGCAAGGACTTCACCCCGATCACCAGCGAGGCCCTGGCGGCCGCCGCCCCCGACGCGATCCTGGTCATGTCCAAGGGCCTCGAATCGGTCGGCGGCGTCGACGGCCTGACGAAGATCCCGGGCGTCGCCCAGACCCCGGCCGGCATGGACCGCCGGGTGGTCTCCGTCGACGACGGCGTCCTGCTCAACTACGGCCCGCGCACCGACCAGGTGCTGTCCTCGCTCATCGCCCAGCTCTACGGCAAGGCCGCCTGACGTGGCCCTCCCCGGCAGAAGGGCCTACCTGCTCACCGCGGCCCTCGTCGTCACCGTGCTCGTGCTCGCTCTGGTCTCCGCCGGAACCGGGGCGTACCGGATCCCCCTCGGGGACGTACTCGCCTCCGTGCAGCACCGCACGGGGCTGGGCGGGGCGCCCCTCGACCGGGTCGGGGAGAGCGTGCTGTGGAACGTACGCCTGCCCCGCGTCGTGCTCGCGCTGCTCGTCGGCGCAAGCCTGGGCTGCGCCGGCGCGCTCATGCAGGGCGTCTTCGGCAACCCCCTGGCCGAGCCCGGCGTCATCGGGATCTCGGCGGGAGCCGCGGTCGGCGCCGTCGCCGCCATCGGGCTCGGGCTCAGCTTCCTCGGCAACTGGACGATTCCCCTCTGCGCGTTCGTCGCGGGCCTGGTCACCGTCGGCTCCGTCTACTTCCTCTCCCGCAACGGCGGGAAGACCGAGGTCGTCACCCTCATCCTCACCGGCATTGCCGTCAACGCCTTCGCCGGCGCCCTGATCGGGCTGTTCGTCTTCTTCGCGGACAGCGGGCAGGTCAACCAGATCACCTTCTGGCAGCTCGGCTCCCTCGCCCAGGCCACCTGGCCCAAGGTGCTCGCCGTACTCCCCTGCGCCCTCGCCGGCCTGCTCGTCGCCCCCTTCTACTCGCGCCGCCTCGACCTGCTCTCCCTCGGCGAACGCCCGGCCCGCCACCTCGGCATCGACGTCGAGCGGCTGCGCCTCGCCCTCATCCTCGTCGTGGCGCTGCTCACCGCCGCCGCCGTCGCCGTGGCCGGCGTCATCACCTTCGTGGGGCTGCTGGTCCCGCACCTGCTGCGGATGGCCAACGGGCCCGGTCACCGCTTCCTGGTGCCGGGCAGCGCGCTCGCCGGAGCCGTCGTCCTGGTCGCGGGCGATCTGGCCGCGCGGACCCTCGCCCAGCCGGCCGAACTGCCGCTCGGTGTCCTGACCGCCCTGCTCGGCAGCCCGTTCTTCTTCTGGCTGCTGCGCCGCACCCGCCGCAAGCAAGGAGGCTGGGCGTGACCGAAGCGACCCGCGAGACCCGTGCGACCGGCACGTCCGCCGCCGCCCGCGCGACCCGCAGGCTCACCGGGCTGCTCTCCCGGAACCGGCGGACCGTCCCGGCCCGGCCCGGCCCCGGATCGGCCCTCGCCGAAATCACCGGCCTGCACGTCCGGCTCGGACAGCGCGAGGTGCTGGCCGGCATCGACCTGACCGCCCGGGCCGGAGAGGTGCTGGCCCTGGTGGGCCCCAACGGCGCGGGCAAGTCCACGCTGTTGGCGGCGCTGGCCGCCGACCTGCCGGCCGCCTCCGGGGAGATCCGGATCGACGGCCGCCCGGTGCACGACTGGTCGGCCCCCGACCTCGCGCTGCGGCGCTCGGTCCTCCCCCAGTCGGCCGCGCTGTCCTTCCCCTTCCCCGTGGCGGACGTCGTACGGATGGGCCGCGCGCCGTGGGCCGGCACCCCGCTCGCCGACGCGGACGAGGAGGCGGTGGCCGCCGCCATGGCCGCGACCGAGGTCGCCGATTTCGCCGACCGCCCCTTCTCCGCGCTCTCCGGCGGCGAGCGCGCCCGCGTCGCGCTGGCCCGCGTACTGGCGCAGCGGGCGCCGCTGTTGCTCCTCGACGAGCCCACCGCCGCCCTGGACCTGCGCCATCAGGAACTCGTGCTGCGGATCTGCCGCGAACGGGCCGCCGCCGGGGACGCGGTGGTCGTCGTCCTGCACGACCTGGGCCTGGCCGCCGCCTACGCGGACCGGGCCGCCGTCCTGCACGACGGGCGGATCGCGGCGGCCGGTCCGCCGGCCGAGGTGTTCGAGGACGCGCTGCTCAGCCGCGTCTACCGGCAGCCGGTCGAGGTCCTCCCGCACCCGCGCACCGGCGCTCCCCTGGTGGTCCCGGTGCGCCGCACGCCAACCGGGCTGGTTTGACCTTCCTTTGACCCGGTCATGGAATGACCCTGGTATGGGTCAGGTAAGCCTCGATTAAGTTAGGTCCGCCTCACCGGCCTCTCCCCCTTGGGACGGCCCGTCGTCCGACGCCCAGGAGCCCCTATGCGCCCCGCCCGCCTCACCGTCATAGCCGCCGCCTCCGTGGCGGCCGCCCTGGCCGCCGTCACCGGCTGCTCCCAGAAGAGCGACGCGGGCGGCGACGGCGTGGTCAGGGTCGCGGCCTCCGACAGCGCCTGCGAGGTGTCGAAGACGGAGTTCCCGTCCGGCAAGGTTCAGATCGACGTCGAGAACAAGGGCTCCAAGGTCACCGAGGTCTACGTCCTCTTCCCGGACGCCCGCATCGTCACCGAGCGCGAGAACATCGGCCCGGGCACCAAGGCCTCCATCACCGCCGAGATCAAGGCGGGCGAGTACGAGATCGTCTGCAAGCCCGGCATGAAGGGCGACGGCATCAAGCAGAAGGTCAAGGCCACCGGCAAGGGCGGCGAGGAGAAGCGCAGTCCCGAGGCGGACGCAGCGGTCGCCGAGTACCGCGCGTACCTGGTCGTGCAGACCAACCTGAGCCCGGCGAGCATGTTCACCGGCGCCGTCAAGGCCGGGAACATCGAAATGGCGAAGAAGCTGTACGCCCCGTCCCGCATCGGCTGGGAGAGCACCGAGCCGGTCGCCGAGTCCTTCGGTGACATCGACCCGAAGGTCGACGTCCGCGAGGACGGCCTGGAGCCCGGCCAGGAGTGGACGGGCTGGCACCGCCTGGAGAAGTCCCTGTGGGCCGAAAACAAGATCGACGACAATGACAAGAAGCTCGCCGACACCCTGATGGCGGACCTGACCGACTGGCAGAAGCGGGTCGGCACGGCCGAGATCACCCCCAGCTCGATCGCGAACGGCGCCAAGGAGCTCCTCGACGAGGTCGCCACCGGCAAGGTCACGGGCGAGGAGGAGCGCTACTCCCACACCGACCTGGTCGACTTCAAGGCCAACGTCGACGGCGCGCAGAAGGCGTTCGAGGTCCTCAAGCCGATCGTCTCGAAGACCGACCCCGAGCTCACCAAGACGCTGGACACCCGCTTCGCGGCGATGCACGCGCTGTTGGACAAGTACTACGCCGACAAGGCCACCCTCACCTTCGTCTCCTACGACACGGTCGGCGAAGCGGAGCGCAAGGAGCTCTCGGACGCCGTGTCCGCCCTCGGCGAGCCGCTGTCCAAGCTCGCCGCCGCGGTCACGAAGTAACCGGCACCAGCGGAACCAGGCGGGAGACCCGAATGTCCGAGTCGGAGCCGGCCGTGCAGCCGGAGACGGTGACGGAGACCGAACACAACGACGGCGGCAGGGCCGCGCCTTCGCGGCGCTCCGTGCTCGGCTGGGGCGGGGCCGGGCTCGCGCTCGGCGCCGCCGCGGCCGGCGGCACGGTGGCGGCCCTGGGCACCGGCTCGGACGCCGTCCCGGCGGCCTCGGCCGGGGCGGCCGTGCCGTTCCACGGCGAGCACCAGGCCGGTATCGCCAGCGCCGTGCAGGACCGGCTGCACTTCGCGGCCTTCGACGTGAAGACGAAGGACCGCGGGGAGCTCGTCGCGCTCCTCAAGGAGTGGACCGGGGCGGCCCGGCTGATGACGGCCGGCCGGCCCGTCGGCGAGGGCGGCTTCGGCGGACTCCCGGAGGCGCCCCCGGACGACACGGGCGAGGCACTGGGCCTCAAGCCCTCGCGGCTCACCCTGACCATCGGCTTCGGGCCCGGCCTGTTCGCCAAGGACCGCTTCGGGCTGGAGGACAAGCGCCCCGAAGCCCTGGTGGACCTGGAGCTGTTCCCCGGCGACAACCTGGACGCGGCCCGCTCCGGCGGCGACATCTGCGTCCAGGCCTGCGCCGACGACCCGCAGGTCGCCGTACACGCGATCCGCCAGCTGGCCCGCATCGGCTTCGGCCGCACCGCGGTGCGCTGGTCGCAGCTCGGCTTCGGCAAGACCTCGTCGACCACGCCCGAAGAGCAGACCCCGCGCAACATGATGGGCTTCAAGGACGGCACCCGGAACATCTCCGGCACCGACGAGGCCGCCCTGGACAAGCACGTGTGGGTCGGCCCGGGCGACGGCAGCGACTGGATGACCGGCGGCTCCTACCTCGTGGCCCGCCGGATCCGGATGAACATCGAGACCTGGGACCGCACCCCGCTGGGCGAGCAGGAGGACATCTTCGGCCGCGACAAGGGCGAAGGCGCCCCCGTCGGCAAGTCCAAGGAGCGCGACGAGCCCTTCCTGAAGGCGATGAAGCCGGAGGCGCACGTGCGCCTCGCCCACCCGGACACCAACAACGGCGCGATGATGCTGCGCCGCGGCTACTCCTTCACGGACGGCACGGACGGTCTGGGCCGCCTCGACGCGGGCCTGTTCTTCCTCGCCTACCAGCGCGACGTCCGCAAGGGCTTCATCCCGGTGCAGCGCAGCCTGGCGAAGGCCGACGTCCTCAACGAGTACATCCAGCACGTGGGTTCGGCGATCTTCGCCGTCCCGCCGGGCGTCCGCGACCAGGACGACTGGTGGGGCCGGGCGCTGTTCGCGTAGTCCCCGTCGTACGGCTCGTAGAGCCCGGAGAGGAACAACCGCCGTGTTCGGCAACTATCTGATCGGCCTGCGCGAGGGGCTGGAGGCCGGCCTGGTCGTCTGCATCCTCGTCGCCTACCTGGTGAAGACCGGGCGCAGGGACGCCCTGCGTCCGGTCTGGCTCGGCATCGCGATCGCCTGCGGGATCTCGCTCGCCTTCGGCGCGACGCTCGAATTCGGCACCCAGGAGCTGACCTTCGAGGCGCAGGAGCTGCTCGGCGGCACCCTGTCCGTCATCTCGGTGGGCCTGGTGACGTGGATGGTCTTCTGGATGAAGCGCACCGCGCGGCATCTGAAGGCCGAGCTGCACGGCAGGCTCGACACGGCGCTCGCCATGGGCACGGGGGCGCTGGTCGCGACCGCGTTCCTGGCCGTCGGCCGGGAGGGTCTGGAGACGGCGCTGTTCGTGTGGGCCTCGGTACGGGCC
The DNA here is from genome assembly GCF_052871255.1 of Streptomyces sp. LARHCF249. Lineage (NCBI taxonomy): Bacteria > Bacillati > Actinomycetota > Actinomycetes > Kitasatosporales > Streptomycetaceae > Streptomyces > Streptomyces sp. LARHCF249. Next base: position 604,391 of record NZ_JBIXJQ010000002.1, on the reverse strand, counting down.
AGCGGCGAGGGCTCCTCCGCCCCGCTGGCCGGCGTACTGCTGGGCATCGCGACGGCAATCGCGCTGGCCTGGCTGTTCTACCGCGGCGCCCTGAAGATCAACCTGGGCCGGTTCTTCACGTGGACGGGCGCCATGCTGGTGGTCGTCGCCGCGGGCGTGCTCGCGTACGGGGTCCACGACCTCCAGGAGGCCCGCTTCCTCGGCGGTCTCGGCGACAAGGCCTTCGACGTCAGCGCGGCCGTCCCGCCGGACAGCTGGTACGGGACCGTGCTCAAGGGCGTCTTCAACTTCCAGCCGGACCCCACCGTGCTGCAGCTGTGGGTGTGGGCGCTGTACCTGGTCCCCGTGCTGGTGCTGTTCTTCGCCGAGCGCTCACGACCTGCCGACGCGAAGGCACGGCCGGCGGACTCCCCCGGCTCGGCGGAGTCTGCGGAGGCACCCGACGCCGCGCCCGCCGGCTGAACGCCGTGGGCGCCTCGGCCCCGCCGAAGCCGAGCACCCTCATGCGGGGCTCGCGTCGGGGCCGAGGCGCGCGCTCACGCGATCCGCACTCCCGTGCCGCCGACCCTGACCCGGGGGTCGCCCGCGCGCAGTTCCACCGTGAGCTCCCCCGGGCGGCCCATGTCCGCGCCCTGGTGGAGGGTGAGCACGGCGTCGTCCGGGACCAGGCCGAGCTCGCGGGCGTACGCGCCGAAGGCTGCCGCGGCCGCGCCCGTCGCCGGGTCCTCGACGACTCCGCCGACCGGGAAGGGGTCCCGTACGTGGAACTCCGCCGGGCCCGCCCGGTGCACCAGCTGCACGGTGATCAGGTCCAGGCGCCGCATCAGCGCCTCCAGCCGGGCGAAGTCGTACGCGAGGTCCGCGAGCCGGGCCCGGGTGCCGGCGCCGAGCACCAGGTGGCGGGCTCCGGCGTAGGCGATCCGGGGCGGGAACGCCGGGTCCAGGTCGGCCTCCGGCCAGTCCAGCGCGGCCAGCGCCTCGGCGAGGTCGGCCGCGCCGATCTCCTCGGTGTGCGGCTCCACGCTCGTGAGCGTGGCCCGCAGCAGCCCGTCCCGCGCCGCGGTGACGGACACCGGGACGGTTCCCGCCCGCGTCGCGAACACCAGCTCCCCGGGGCCGATCCGCTCCCCCAGCGCCACGGCGGTGGCGACGGTGGCGTGCCCGCAGAACGGCACCTCCGCCTTCGGGCTGAAGTAGCGCACGGTGAAGGCCCGGCCCGGCTCCCCCTCCAGCCCCTCGGGCGGGGCGGTCAGGAAGGCCGTCTCGCTGTAGCCGAGCCCGGCGGCGATGCCCAGCATGGCGGAGTCGTCCAGTCCGGCCGCGTCGAGCACGACCCCGGCCGGGTTGCCGCCCGCCGGGTCGCCGGAGAAGGCCGTGTAGCGCAATACCTCAGTCGTCATGATCGTCTCAACTGCGGGGCCGCGGCGGGCATTCCCCGGCTCAGCCGCGCCCGATGTACGGCATCGCCGTCGCCATCACCGTCGCGAACTGCACGTTCGCCTCCAGCGGGAGCTCCGCCATGTGCAGCACCGTGCGCGCCACGTCGGCGGCGTCCATCACCGGTTCGACGGCGAGCTGCCCGTTGGCCTGGAGGATGCCGGTCTGCATCCGCTCGGTCATCTCGGTGGCGGCGTTGCCGATGTCGATCTGGCCGCAGGCGATCTTGTACGGGCGCCCGTCCAGCGACAGGGACTTGGTCAGGCCGGTCACCGCGTGCTTGGTCGCGGTGTAGGCGACGGAGTGCGGGCGCGGCACGTGCGCCGAGATCGAGCCGTTGTTGATGATGCGGCCGCCCTGCGGGTCCTGCGCCTTCATCTGCCGGAAAGCGGCCTGCGCGCACAGGAAGGCGCCGGTCAGGTTGACGTCGACCACCGAGCGCCAGGCCTCGTAGGAGAGGTCCTCCAGCGGGACGCCGCCCGGGCCGAAGGTGCCCGCGTTGTTGAAGAGCAGGTCGACGCGCCCGTACCGCTCGCGTACGGCCCCGAACAGCGCAGCGACCTCGTCCGGATCGCTGACGTCCGTCCGGACGCAGAGCACGTCGGCGCCGTCGCCGGCCGCCCCGGCGGTCTCCTCCAGCGGCTCGGTACGGCGGCCCGCCACCGCCACGGCCCAGCCGGCCGCTGCCAGGGCCAGGGCCACGGAGCGGCCGATCCCGGAGCCGGCCCCCGTGACTACAGCGATCTTCTTCGTACGTTCGTCCATGGGGCCGCAGAGTACGTCACACGGCGCCCCGGTCCCCGGACGTTCCGATTGCTGAGAGCATGGGTCGGTCAGGGGTGCATAAAGAAGACAAGCAGACTGGAGTTCCGCATGTCGGAGAGAGGCCCCGTGACGGCCCGCTCGCACGAACCGTCGCCCGAAACGCCCTCCGCCCCCACCGCCACCGCACCCCTGAAGGCCGCACGCCGCACCGGCCTGCTGGTCACCTTCATACTCGGGGGGCTGACCGCCCTCCCCCCGCTGTCGATGGACATGTACCTCCCGGCGCTGCCGGAGGTCACCAATGCCCTGCACAGCCCGGCCTCCACCGTCCAGCTCACTCTCACCGCCTGCCTCGCCGGCATGGCGCTGGGCCAGCTGGTCATCGGCCCGATGAGCGACAAGTGGGGCCGCCGCCGGCCGCTGCTCATCGGCATGGTCGTCTACGTCCTGGCCACCGCGATCTGCGCCCTCGCCCCCACCGCCGAACTGCTGATCGCCTTCCGCCTGCTCCAGGGCCTGGCCGGCGCGGCCGCGATCGTCATCGCACGGGCCGTCGTACGCGACCTGTACGACGGGGTCGAGATGGCCCGGTTCTTCTCCACCCTCATGCTCATATCCGGCACCGCGCCGATCGTCGCCCCGCTCATCGGCGGCCAGGTGCTGCGCTTCTCCGACTGGCGCGGGGTCTTCGTCGTCCTCACCGCCGTCGGCATCGTGCTCACCGTGATGATGTGGCGCAGCCTCGGCGAGACCCTGCCGCCCGAGCGGCGCCAGACCGGCGGCGTCGGAACGGCCCTGCGCACCATGCGGGGGCTGCTCGGCGACCGCGTCTTCACCGGCTACACGCTGGCCGGCGGTTTCGCCTTCGCCGTGCTCTTCTCCTACATCGCCGCCTCGCCCTTCGTGGTGCAGGAGATCTACGGTGCTTCGCCCCAGGCCTTCAGCCTGCTGTTCGGCATCAACTCCTTCGGCCTGATCGCCGTCGGCCAGATCAACGGCAAGCTGCTGGTCGGCCGGGTGGACATGGACAAGACCCTGTCCGTCGGGCTCGCGGTCACCACGGCCGCCTCGGTGGCCCTGCTGCTCATGGCCGCCGGGGTGTTCGGGAGGGTCGGGCTGGTCCCGATCGCCACCGCGCTGTTCGTGCTGATGTCGGCGATGGGCCTGGTGATGCCGAACACCAACGCGCAGGCGCTCATGCGCACCCCGCACGCCGCCGGCTCGGCGTCCGCGCTGATCGGCACCTCCTCCTTCCTGGTCGGCGCGATCGCCTCACCGCTGGTCGGGATCGCGGGCGAGGACACGGCGGTGCCGATGGCGGTGGTGCAGCTGGTGTGCTCGCTGCTGGCGGTGGGCTGCTTCCTGGGCCTGTGCCGGCCGTGGCAGCCCCGCGAGGCCGCCGCCTAGCCTCCTGCGGGCAGCGCGGCCCTGGTCCTGCGGGCCCGATGGCCCGCAGGGCGCTTGCGCAGCGGCGGCGCCGCACCCGGCGGTGACCATCCGGCCGGCGCCGTAAACTCGGCGGGTGAACGCCTCCGCCCCCACCACCGCCGAGACCCTCCGCAGCGCACTCGCCGGCCTGCTCGACGGGCTCCCGCACAAGCAGGCCACGGCCGCCGTCGAGCGGCTCATCGCCAGCTACCGGGGGCAGACCCCGACCGACGCGCCCGTGCTGCGCGACCGTTCCGACGTGGCGGCGTACGCGGCGTACCGGATGCCGGCCACCTTCGAGGCCGTCCGGTCCGCCCTGGACGGCCTCGCGGAGGCGGCCCCGCAGTGGGCACCGGGCTCGCACGTGGACGTGGGCGGCGGCACGGGCGCGGCGACCTGGGCGGTGGACGCCGTCTGGGACGGCCCGCGCGAGACCACGGTGTTGGACTGGGCGGAGCCGGCGCTGGAGCTCGGCAGGGAACTCGCGCAGGCCTCCGGCTCCCCCGTGCTCCGCGCGGCGGACTGGCGGCGGGCCGTCATCGGCTCCGGGCTGGCGCTGCCGGAGGCGGACCTGGTGACGGTCTCGTACGTGCTGGGCGAGCTGACCCCGCAGGCCCGTACCGCCGTCGTCGCCGAGGCGGCGCGGGCCGGCCAGGCCGTGGTGCTGATCGAGCCGGGCACGCCGGAGGGCTACCTGCGCATCCGCGAGGCCCGCGACCAGCTCATCGCGGCCGGGCTGCGGGTCGCCGCCCCGTGCCCGCACGACGGGACCTGCCCGATCGAGGTCGGCCGGGACTGGTGCCACTTCTCGGCGCGGGTCAGCCGGTCCTCCCTGCACCGGCAGGTCAAGGGCGGCTCCCTCCCGTACGAGGACGAGAAGTTCAGCTACGTCGCCGCCACCCGCTTCCCGGCCGGGCCGGCCGCCTCCCGGATCACGCGGAAGCCGCAGATCCGGAAGGGGCTCGTCCTGCTGGAACTGTGCGGACCCGAGGGTGAGGGCCTGACCCGGGTCAACGTGACCAAGCGCCACGGCGACCTCTACAAGGCGGCGCGGGACGCCGACTGGGGCCAGGCCTGGCCGCCCCCCTCCGACGAGGGCTAGGGCCTCAGCTCCTGGGTGCAGCACTTCACGCTGCCGCCGCCCTTGAGCAGCTCGCCCAGGTCCATCGGGACCGGCTCGAAGCCCCGGTCCCGCAGCGGCGCCAGCAGCCCGGTCGCCGCCTGCGGGAGCAGCACGTGCCGGCCGTCCGAGACGGCGTTCATGCCCAGGGCCGCCGCGTCCTCGGGCTCGGCGAGCAGCGCGTCGGGGAAGAGGCGTGTGAGTACGGCCCGGCTGCCCGGCGAGAAGGCGGGCGGGTAGTACATGACCTCGTCGCCGTCGAGGACGCACAGGGCCGTGTCCAGGTGGTAGTAGCGCGGGTCCACCAGGTCGAGGCCGATGACGGGGCGGCCGAAGAACTCCTGGGCCTCGTCGTGCGAGAGCGGGCTGGAGCGGAAGCCCCGGCCGGCGAGGATGTAGCTGGCGGTGACGGCGAAGTCGCCCTCGCCCTCGTTGACGTGGGACGGCTCGTGGACGTCCCGGTAGCCGCGGCCGCGGAACCACTCGAGGTGGATCTCGGCCTCGGCGGCCCGCTCCGGATGGGCGAACCGGGCCCCGAGCACCCGTCCGTCGACGACGAGGGCCCCGTTCGCCGCGAAGACCATGTCCGGCAGCTCGGGGTGCGGTTCGAGGGTTTCGACGGTGTGCCCGAGGGAGCGGTAGCGGTCCCTCAGGTCCTCCCACTGGGCGAGTGCGAGGGGCAGGTCCACCGGTTTCGTGGGATCCATCCACGGGTTGATGGAGTAGGTGACCTTGAAGTGTGCCGGTGGGCACATCAGGTAGCGCCGGGGTGTGGCGTCTCTGCGCAAAGAAGGCTCCTCACGACTTACGACGAGTGTGGAGAGAATCGTCTCTCCTCACGCGGGACAGCGCAGTGAACTGATTGGGTGGTTTAACGGACAAGAGGAAGACGAGACGTCTCGGTTGGTAGTTTCAGGACATGACCACCAAGCCCCCTGGCAAGAGCGCCAAGAGCCCTGACGCCACCCGCCGCAGCGACCGCTCCCGGCGGGCCATCCTCGACGCCGCGCTCGCCCTGGTCGGGGAGGTCGGCTACAACAAGCTGACCATCGAGGCGATCGCCGCCCGCGCCGGGGTCGGCAAGCAGACCATCTACCGGTGGTGGCCGTCGAAGGCCGCGGTCCTCCTCGACGCCTCGCTCTCGCTCGCCGGGGACGCGCAGACGCAGGCCGAGTGGACCGGCTTCCCCGACACCGGGGACCTCGCCGCCGACCTGAAGCACGTCCTGCGGGCGACGGTGGACGAGCTGTGCGACGAGAAGTACGAGGCCCCCGCGCGCGCCCTGACGGCGGCCGGGGCGACCGACCCCGAGCTCGGCGCCCGTTTCAACGAGCGGCTGCTGGAGCCGCAGCTCGCCCTGTACGAGGCGCGGTTGCGCACCGCCCGGGAGGCCGGACAGCTCGCGCCGGACACCGACCTGCGGCTGACGGTGGAGATGCTGCTGGGCCCGCTGACGTACCGCTGGCTGCTGCGGACGCGGCCGCTGACGCACGCCTTCACCGACGCGCTCGTGGACCGGGTGCTGGGCGGGGTGGCCAACGTCACCGTCACCTGACCGGACGCCAAATGGCCGAATTCTGTGGTTATGTGGGGGTTGCCGGTCACCAATCCCCAACCCCCCGGTCACCGAGACCGGTCACCCGGGGCGCAGGATGGTGGGACCATGTGAAGGTCCGCCGGGGATACGGTGAGGTGAGGGGATAGATGGGGTCTGAGTCCGGCCGCGTCAAACGCGGCGAGCAGAGCAGGATTTCCCAGTGGCTGCGCCGGCGGCAGAAACCCACCGCCGAGGACCCCGGAAAAGAGCGCGAGGCGCTCCTCCTGGCCGTCGCCGCCGCCGGACTGCCGCTCGCCCCCGCCGCCCATCCCGCCGGTTACCGATGTTCGTGCGACCGCATCGGCTGTCCCACGCCCGCGCGCCACCCCGTCTCCTTCGCTTGGCAGACCCAGTCGACCACCGACCGCGCCCAGGTCGAACGCTGGGCGCGCAACCAGCCCCAGGCCAACTTCATCACCGCGACCGGCATGGTCCACGACGTACTCGACGTCCCGCTGGAAGCCGGCGCCGCCGCGCTCGCCCGCCTGCTGGAAGCCGGCATCGAGGTCGGCCCGGTCGCCGAATCGGGCGGCACCGGGGACCAGGCGCGGATGCTCTTCTTCACCGCCACCCGCGGCACTCCCGAGGACGAGGACGAGTGGTGGCCCTGCGAACTGGACTGCCACCCCGAGACGATGGACGAGCACCCGGGCCTGCGGTGGCACTGCCGCGGCAGCTACGTCCTGGTCCCCCCGGCGGCGCTCCCCGGTGAGCACGCGGTGACCTGGCTCCGCGGCATGGAGCACCCCCTCCCGGACCCCCTGACCCTCCTGGAAACCCTGACGGACGCCTGCGCCGCCTACGCGGGCACCACGAACCGAACCCCAGCGGCAGTCGCCTGGCCGTTGGGCCGCTAGCCGCCCGGGCCGGCGGGGCTGGGTTGTGCCCGGCTGGACTGAGATTGCCTGCGGCAATCCAGCCCGGCCGGCGTTTGAGGCGCGGGTGCCCCCCCCGGACGGAGTCGGGGGGAGGGTCCGGGGCAGAGCCCCGAGCCTTCAGCCGCGCCCGGGCTCAGTGGTGGATCTGCGTGACCACCACGTCCAGGGCCCAGGCCTTGCCCGGCTTCGCGGGGGCCTCGGCCTCGACGACGTAGCCCAGGTCCCGCAGGGCCGTCACCAGCTCGGCCGGCGACGCCGGCACCGCACCGGCCAGCAGCAGGTCCCGGACCAGCCGCCCCTTCGTCGCCTTGTTGAAGTGGCTCACCACGGACCGCTTCTCCACCCCGTCCACCACCTGCGCATGCAGCACCCGCACGGTGGCCGTCCGCTCCGCCACCTCCCCCTTCGGCTTCCACGCGGAGCCGTACGCCGCCGACCTCAGGTCCAGCACCAGCCCCTCCCCGGCCACGGTCGGCAGCACCTCGGCCATCGGCCCCCGCCAGTACGCCCCCAGCGCCCCGCACCCCGGCAGCTTGACGCCCATCGAGCAGCGGTACGACGGGATCCGGTCGGTGATCCGCACCGCACCCCACAGCCCCGAGAAGACCAGCAGCGCGTCCTCGGCCAGCGCCCGCGCCGCCGGAGTCAGGTCCGCCAGCCCCAGCGCGTCGTACAGCACACCGGTGTAGACCTCCCCGGCCGGCCGGGCCGGCGCCGACCGCAGCTCCACGTTCTTCGCGACCTCGCCGCGCAGGCCCTCGCTCAGGCCCAGCACCTCGCGCGCCTTGAGCTCGTCGCCCGCGCACAGTTCGACCAGTTCGTCCAGGACCCCCGCACGGGCCGCGGCCAGACCGGGCAGCGACAGCGACTCCGGCTTCAGTGGTGCGCCGGAGCCGCCGGCGGCCTTTCCTTCGGACGGCGGCAGCAGCACGAGCACGGTGGATCTCCTTCGGTACGACACGTCGCAGGGGATGCGGCCCCCGAGCCAGGGTAGACGCCTCGCCGCGCCGTCCGGCCCGGCCGCCCCTAGGGGCTGTCGTCCGGATCAGGCCGGGCCCGCGGCGTCCGGTGCCGCGCCTCGCCGCGTTGTCGTCGGTCGCCGACGCTCCGCGTCGACTCCCTCCTCCGCCTTGCGATGCACGGCACCGGACGCCGCGCGCTGATCCGGCCTGATCCGGACGACAGCCCCTACGCTCGGTGCATGCCACGCCGCCAGATGCACATGACCGGCGCAGACGGGGCTGCCCTGCGGGCCGCCCTGCGCGAACTGCGGACGAAGCTGGGCGTGCCGGACGAGTTCCCGGACGAGGTGCTCGCCGAGGCCGAGCGGGCCGTCCGGGAGCCCCGCCTGCCCGACACCGACGCCACCGGCCTCCCCTTCTTCACCCTCGACCCGCCGGCCTCCCGCGACCTCGACCAGGCCATGCACCTGGCCAAGCGGCCCGGCGGCGGCTTCCGGGTCCACTACGCCATCGCCGACGTCGCCGCCTTCGTCACCCCGGGCAGCCCGCTCGACGCGGAGGCCCACCGCCGCGTCACCACCCTCTACTTCCCCGACGGCAGGGTCCCCCTGCACCCGCCCGTGCTCTCGGAGGGCGCGGCCAGCCTGCTGCCCGGCGAGACCCGCCCCGCGCTCCTCTGGTGCCTCGACCTGGACTCCGAGGGCCGGGTGGAGACCACCGACGTCCGCCGCGCCCTCGTCCGCAGCCGGGCCAAGCTCGACTACGGCGGCGTCCAGAAGGCCGTCGACAGCGGCACCGCGGAGGAACCCGTCGCCCTCCTGCGGGACATCGGCCTGCTCCGCGAGGCCCTCGAGGTGGAGCGCGGCGGCATCTCCCTGAACGTGCCCGAGCAGGAGGTCGTCGCGCACGACGGCTCGTACGCCCTGGCCTACCGCGCCCCGCTCCCCGCCGACGGCTGGAACGCCCAGATCTCCCTCATGACCGGCATCGCCGCGGCCGACCTGATGCTGGCCGCCGGAACCGGAATCCTGCGCACCCTCCCCACCGCTCCCGACGGCGCCGTCGGCAGGCTCCGGCGGGCGGCGAAGGCCCTGCGGATCGACTGGCCGCACCACGTCCCGTACGCCGAACTCGTGCGCTCCCTCGACCCGCACCGCCCCGACCACGCCGCGTTCCTCCAGGAGTGCACGGCCCTGCTGCGCGGCGCCGGCTACACCGTCTTCAGCGGCGGCGAGACCCCGGACCCGGCGCTCCACGCGGCGGTCGCGGCCCCGTACGCCCACTGCACCGCGCCGCTGCGCCGGCTCGTCGACCGGTACACCGGCGAGCTGTGCCTGGCGGCGGTGGCTGGGGCGGAGCCCCCGCACTGGGCGGTGGCGGCGCTGTACGCACTGCCGAAGGAGATGGCGGACGGCGCCCGGCTGGCCAACGCGGCCGAGCGGGAGTGCGTGGACCTCGTCGAGGCCGCCCTGCTCAAGGACCGCGTCGGGGAGACCTTCGAGGCCACGGTGATCGACGTCAAGGACCACGAGCCGCTGGAGGGCACCGTCCACCTGGCGGACCCGGCGGTGGTCGGGCGCGTCGTGTCCACCGACCGGGAGCTGCCCCTGGGCGAGCGGATCCGGGTCCGGCTCACGGCGGCCGACCCGGGCTCCGCCAAGGTCGTCTTCGCCACGGCGTGACGACGCGGACAGGCTGCGCGGGCCGCCGCAGCGCCCTGACCAGCGCGCGCGGGTCGTCGGCGTGGAAGCGGACGGTCCGCGCCGCCCCCCGGGCCCCCAGCGGGCGGACGAACGGCAGGGGCCGGGTCAGCTCCAACGTCACCGTGGTCTGGCTGCCCACGATCAAGTCGAGGACCCCGTCGTCGGACACCGAGACCAGCCGCCCCTGCGGATAGCGCCGGTCGACCCGGACCGAGGCCACCGCTTCCGGCGGGACGACGAGGTCGAACAGGGCCCCGTACCGGATCCGAATCTCTCCGATCCGCATGGCCCCAGTAGAAACCCTGCCGCCGCGTCAAGGTCAAGCCGCGACGGCACAGCCGGTAGCATGGTCGCCACGGCAGACGAGTCGGCCGGGCGGCCGCGTCGGGATCTCCGGATCCCGCCGAGGAACGTCCGGGCTCCACAGGGCAGGGTGGTGGGTAACGCCCACCCGGGGTGACCCGCGGGACAGTGCCACAGAAAACAGACCGCCGGGGGCTTCGGTCCTCGGTAAGGGTGAAACGGTGGTGTAAGAGACCACCAGCGCCTGAGGTGACTCAGGCGGCTAGGTAAACCCCACCCGGAGCAAGGTCAAGAGGATCCGTCTCCGGACGGGTCTGCGCGAACGCTTGAGGGCTGCCCGCCCGAGTTCGCGGGTAGACCGCACGAGGCCGGCGGCAACGCCGGTCCTAGATGGATGGCCGTCTCCCCGGCGACCGCGAGGTCTCCGGGCGACAGAACCCGGCGTACAGGCCGGCTCGTCTGCCGCTCCGCCCCGAACCGGGGTCTCTCCGGTCCGGGGTGGTTCTGCATCCCCCCGGGGGAGATGCCACCGGCAGGCGCGTGCCGGCACACACAAGAGGTGGGGAAAATGACCGTTCTGCTCCTGCTGCTCCTGGCTGCCGCCGTCGGCGGGGCCGTCTGCGTGGTCTGGGCGGAGCGCGGCGGGCCCCGCTGGGTCCGCATCGTGGCGAGCGTGACGCTCGGTATCGGCAGAGCGGTGCGCGGCGCCGACAAGAGCAGGCGACGGGGCGTGAAGGGCAGCGGCAACGGCGACGGCGGCGAATAGGCCCTGCTCGGGCGGCGGCCTTGGGCACCTGCCTGGGGCCGCGGACGCGGCAGCCGCGGGGCGCCCCCTGCGAAAGCCCCCCGCGCGCGGCACGGGGGGCTTTCGTACGGCTTCGCCGGCGGGGCCGGCTAGCGCAGGTGCGAGGTGTCGTTCAGCAGCCGGACCGAGGCGTTGCCGTCCGCGTAGTAGGCCACCGCCGACAGGGAGGCCGCCGAGAGTTCCATGCGGAACAGCGACTCCGGCGGAGCGCCCAGGGCGAGGCGGACCAGGATCTTGACCGGGGTCACGTGCGAGACCAGCAGGACCGTGCGGCCCGCGTGCTCGGCGAGCAGCCGGTCCCGGGTCGCCGAGATCCGGCGGGTGGCGGCCGTGAAGCTCTCGCCGCCGCCCGTGGGGGCGGCCCGCGGGGAGTCCAGCCATGCCTGGAGGTCGTCGGGGAACCGCTCCCGCACCTCGGCGAAGGTCAGGCCCTCCCAGGCGCCGAAGTCCACCTCGCGCAGGCCCTCTTCGACCGTCACCGGCAGGCCCAGGCGGTCGGCGACGGCCTGGGCGGTCTCGCGGCAGCGGCGCAGCGGGGAGCTGATGACGGTCTGGACGGTGCCGCGGGCGGCCAGCGCCTCGGCCACGGCCGACGCCTGGCGCCGCCCGGCCGGGGACAGCTCGGGGTCGCTGCCCCCGCTGCCGGAGAAGCGCTTCTGCGGGGTGAGGGCGGTCTCGCCGTGGCGCAGCAGCACGAACGTGGCGGGAGTGCCCATGTCGGGCCCCCAGCCGGTGCCTCCGGTGGTGGGCCGGGGCAGACCGGCGCCGGGGGCGAGGACGTCTCCCGCCGCACCGGATACCGATGCCGGAGCCGGAATCCGGCCCGGCTCGGCGAACAGAGTGTCGGCGCCCGCCGGTTCGGCGGAGGCGGCGGCGCGGGCGGCGCGCGTGTCCGCAGCCTCCGCCGCGCCGGTGCCCGCGGCGGAGCCCGAGGCGGTCGCAGCCGCGGCTGCGGTGACCCGCGTACTCCCGCCGGAGGCAAGGGCGGCGCGCACGGCGGCAGCACCCTTCGCCGCATCCCCGGGAGGCCCGGCCAGGGCAGCGGCCCCGCGGTCGAGGGCGGCCGAGGAGGCCGACGGCTCCCACTGCTTGCCGCGCTTGCCCGCGTCCATCGCCTCGTTGGCGAGCCGGTCCGCGTGCTTGTTCTTCTCGCGCGGGATCCACTCGTACGTCACTTGGGAGCGGGGCAGGATCGTCGCCGCTTCCGCCGCGAGCGGCTTCATGTCCTGGTGCTTGATCTTCCAGCGGCCGGACATCTGCTCGACGACCAGCTTGGAGTCCATCCGGACCAGGACCTGCGCGTCCGACGCCAGTTCGCGCGCCGCCCTGAGCCCGGCGATCAGGCCCTTGTACTCCGCCACGTTGTTCGTCGCGACGCCGATGTACTCCGCGCGCTCGGCCAGCGTCTCGCCCGTCGCCGGGTCGAGGACGACCGCGCCGTAGCCGGCGGGCCCCGGGTTGCCCCGGGAGCCGCCGTCCGCCTCCACGACAAACCGCGGCATCAGATGCCCGAGTCGGCCGTACGGACCAGGATGCGGCCGCAGTTCTCGTGGCGCACGACCTGGTCGCGGGCCGCGGCCTTGATCTCGTTGACCTCGGCCATGTCGAGTTCGAGGCGGCAGCCCTCGCAGCGGCGCTGGTACAGGCGCGCGGCGCCGACCCCGCCCTGCTTGACGCGGATCTTCTCGTACAGGGCCATCAGGTCGGCCGGCATGGAGCCGACGATGACCTCGCGGTCCTTGACGATCTTGGCGGCCTCGGCGTCGAGCTCGCCGGTGGCCGCGTCGCGGCGCGCGGTGGCGTCGGCCAGCTTGGCCTCCAGGGCGGAGACGCTCCCGGTGAGTTCGGTGACCCGCTCCTGCGCGCCCTCCAGGCGCTCCATGACCTCCAGGACCACGTCCTCCAGGTCGGCCTGCCGCTTGGCCAGGGAGACGACCTCGCTCTGCAGGTTGGCCAGGTCCCGGGCCGAGATGCCCACGCCGGAGTCCAGGCGCTGCTGGTCGCGGGCGGCGCGCGTGCGCACCTGGTCCACGTCCTGCTCCGCCTTGGTCTGCTCGCGAGCGGCGTCGCTGGCCTGCGTCTGGGCGGCGACGAGCAGGTCGCGCTGCTGGGTGAGGTCCTTGGTCAGCGAGTCGACCTCGGCGTGCTCGGGCAGCGACTTGCGCTTGTGGGCGAGCTGAGACAGCCGCACGTCCAGGGCCTGGACGTCGAGAAGTCGGATCTGGTCGGCGGGCTCGGCGTTCAGTTGGGGGCTCCAGAGATAGAAGGGTGTGTGACGGACGGCGCGTGCGCCGTCCACGGGTCGGTGACGGCGAGCGAGACGTGGGTCCGCAGACCCCATCCGTGGCGCTCGGAGATCGCGTCGAGCTGGGCCGCGGCCTGCTCGCACCAGGGCCACTCGGTGGCCCAGTGGGCGGCGTCGACGAGGGCGAGCGGGCTCTGCTCGCGGGCCTCGGAGACCGGGTGGTGGCGCAGGTCGGCGGTCAGGAAGGCGTCCACGCCGGCGGCGCGGACCTGCTCGAAGAGGCTGTCGCCGGAGCCGCCGCTGACGGCGACGCGGCGGATCAGGGCGTCCGGGTCGCCGGCGAAGCGGATGCCCTGGGCGGTCTGCGGCAGCCAGGCCGCGGCGCGCGCGGCGAACTCGCGCAGCGTCTCGGGGCGGTCCAGTTCGCAGATCCGGCCGAGGCCGCGGCGGCCCGCGGGGTCGGTGGGGTCGGGCACCAGCGGGCCGACGATGCGCAGGTCCAGGGCGCCCGCCAGGGCGTCGGAGACGCCGGGATCGGCGGTGTCGGCGTTGGTGTGGGCGACGTGCAGCGCGATGTCGTTCTTGATCAGCGTGTGCACGACGCGGCCCTTGGAGGTGCCGGCCTCGACGGTGGTGGTGCCGCGCAGGTAGAGCGGGTGGTGGGTGACGATCAGGTCGGCGCCCAGCGTGAGCGCTTCGTCGGCGATCTCCTGTACGGGGTCCACGGCGAACAGGACCCGGGAGACCTCGGCGTCGGGATCGCCGCAGACGGTGCCGACGGCATCCCACTGCTCGGCCCGCGAGGGGGGCCAGAGAGCGTCCAGCGCGGCGATGACTTCAGAGAGACGGGGCACGGTGCAAGGCTACCGTCCGTGGCGCCCGCCCCATGGCCCGGCCGCTTGCCGGCCGGGCCGCGGGGGCCCCGCTACCTGACGAGGAAGCCGCGCAGGTCGTCGAGGACCTTGTCGGCGGCGGTCACGCCGAGGCCGAGGTACCAGGTCTCGTCCGGGACGTCCTTGGCGCGGCCCTGCTGCACGGCCTCCAGGCCCTTCCACAGCGGGTTGGCCTCGGCGGAGTCGCGCTTGGTCTTGTCCTTGGCCCCGTAGACGCCGGTGAAGATCCAGTCGGCGGCGGCCTCGTCCATCCGCTCCGGGCTGATCTCGACGGCGAGGTCCTCCACCTGCTGGTTCTGCGGGCGCGGGATGCCGGAGTCCTTCAGGACGGTGCCGATGAAGGAGGCCCCGGCGTACAGGCGGGTCTTGCCCGGCATGTAGCGCAGCATCGTGACGGTGGGCTTCTTCTCTCCGAGGTCGGCGCCGAGCTCGGCCGCCTTGGCCTGGTAGGCGTCGAGCTTGGCCTTGGCCTCGGCGGTCTTGTCGAGCGCGGCCGCGTTCAGGAGGTAGTTCTCCTTCCACGGGAAGCCGGGGCGGATGGAGAAGACGGTCGGGGCGATCTTCGAGAGGGCGTCGTACTTGTCCGCGGCGCGCAGCTGGCTGCCGAGGATCAAGTCGGGCTTGAGGGCGTTGATGGCTTCCAGGTTGAGATTGTTGATCGTGCCGACCGACTTGGGCTCGCCCGCGTCCTTCTTGAGGTACTCGGGGATGCCCGCGTCGCCCTCGGACGGCGCGTAGCCCACCGGCTGCATCCCCAGGGAGACAACGTTGTCCAGCTCGCCGACGTCCAGGACCACGACGCGCTGGGGGGCGGCCTTGAGCTCGGTGGAGCCCATGGCGTGGGTGACGGTGCGCGGGAACTGGCCGGCCGCGGCGGTGGTCCCGAAGGCGGCCGTCTTCTTCGCGGCCTCGCCGAACTCCTTGCCGCCCTGGGCGACGGCCTTCTTCTCGCCGCCTCCGGCGGGGGCCTTGTCCGCGGCCGCCTTGTCGTCCTGTCCGCCGCAGGCGGTGAGGACGAGCGCGGCGGCAGCGGCGAGGGCGACGGCGGCGGCTGGGCGGCGTCGGAAGGACATGTCACAACTCCAGGGGTGGGGGGACCGGGGCGGCCAGGGTCGAGTTAGGCATACCTAACCAATTCCCCACCCTAAACGTCCCGATCTCGCCCAGCACAATCGCCTCCCCGCCCTCAGGAGAACCGCCGCCCGGCCACCCGTACGTGTGAAGCGGGGTTGGGGGTGTTGTTCGGCAGGAAGGGCCAAAACTAGCTTCCTCACCGGAGGTGACGCACGGATGACTGTCTGTGCCATCGATACGACGAACACGGCCCCGTTCACGCTCGCCGCGGACGGGGCGTACGCCGCCCGGCTCGCCGGGGACGGCGAGGCGCTCTACGCGGAGCGCTGGACCCTGGCCGGGCCCGAGCCGTACGCGGTACCGCTGCCGCTCGCGCAGCCCGAGGAGGCCGACAGCGAGGTGCTGCCGCTGGCCGACGGGCGGGTGCTGATCCACCGGCGGGTGGCGGAGCGGCACGCCTTCGCGCTGCTCTACCCGACGGGCGCCGCGGCGGGGCCGCGCACCGGGGAGCTCCAGCTGGGCGGGGTGGAGCAGCAGGACGGGGTACGGGTCCGCCTGCTGCCGCCGTCCCCGGACGGGCGCGGCGCCTTCGCGCTGGCCGCGGGCGACGGGGGGACCACGCTCTGGCAGGTCGCCGGGGCCGCCTTCGGGCCGCAGCGGGTGGCCGAGGTCCCGGGCCGCTGCTCCGGCGGCGTCTGGCTGGACCGTACGGGCCGGCTGCTGGCCCTGGACCGCGAGCTGGACGGCACCACCAAGGCCGTGGCCGTGGACCTGGAGCGCGGCGGCGAGGTGTCCCCGCTGCTCCAGATCGCGGAGGACAGCGAGGACCGGCTGCTGCTCGCCGACCCGGACAGCGGGCTGCTGCTGATCCGCTCCGACGCGCCGGGTGAACCGCGCCTCGGCTGGGGGGTGCTGGGCAGCTCCCTGCCGGTCCGCTTCCCGGAGTGCCTGCGCCACCTGGACGCGGCCCCGTTCGCGGTCCAGCCGGGCCAGGCGCTGATGCCGGAGACCTGCGGGGTGGCCTTGCGGCTGGGCCCGTCGGGGGAGGGCGGCATCGGCCTGTGGCGCCCCGCCGACCGGCACGTCTTCCGGCTCGGGGCACCCCGGGGCTGGCTGGGCACGGGCCTGTGGAGCACACAGGGCCGCCTGCACCTGCCGTACGCGACCTCCGAAGTGCCCTGCGGCGTCGTCGGGTTGGGCATTCCGCCCGCCCCTCCCCCGCCGGTCCGCCTGGACCCCGTACCGCCGTCGGCGCCCCGCCCGGTCCCCCTCCAGCAGGCTCCGCTCAGTCGTGCTTGAGGCCCAGTACCTCCGTCGCGGCGAAGGTCTCGTTCGCGGGGCGGGAGTCGTAGTGCGGGGTCAGGACCCCGTCGAGCTCCTCGTAGGAGAAGGCCTCCTTGGCGGTGTCGAACTTCGCGGCCACCCTGGGGCGTTCCATGACGACCACGATCCCGCCGTGTACGACGAACAGCTGCCCGTTGGCCTTGGCCGCGGCGGGTGAGGCCAGGTAGCCGACGAGCGGGGAGACGTGCTCGGGGGCGAGGGCGTCCAGCTTGCCCTCCTCCGGGACCTCGAAGCCCGCGAAGACGTCCTCGGTCATCCGGGTGCGGGCGCGCGGGCAAATGGCGTTGGCCGTCACCCCGTACTTCGCCAGGGCAAGGGCGGTGGAGGTGGTGAGCCCCACGATGCCGCCCTTGGCCGCCGCGTAGTTCGGCTGGCCGGCCGAGCCGCCGAGGAAGGCCTCGGAGGAGGTGTTGACGATGCGGCCGTAGACCGGGCCGCCCGCCGCCTTCGACCGCTCCCGCCAATGCGCGGACGCGAAGTGCGTGGTGTTGAAGTGGCCCTTGAGGTGGACCCGGATCACCGAGTCCCACTCCGCCTCCGACATGGAGAAGACCATCCGGTCGCGCAGGATGCCCGCGTTGTTGACCAGGATGTCGAGCTTGCCGAAACTGCCGACCGCCAGCTCGACCAGCTCGCGCGCCTGCTCGAAGTCGGCCACGTCGCCCAGGTGCGCGACGGCCTGCCCGCCCGCGGCGCGGATCTCCGCGGCCACCTCCTCGGCCGGGGCGGCCGAGGCCTCTCCCGAGCCGTCCCGGCCGGGCTGGCCGAAGTCGTTGACGACCACGCTCGCGCCGAGCCGCGCGAGTTCGATCGCCTCGGCCCGGCCGAGCCCGCGGCCCGCGCCCGTGACGATGGCGCAGAGCCCTTCAAGTGGCAGTGACATCCGTACGGTTCCCCTCGGAATCGGTAGAACGGGTCAGAGTTCGATGCAGGTGCGCAGGGCCACGCCCGTGCGCATCTGGTCGAGGGCGTCGTTGATCTCGGCGAGCTGCACCCGGTGGGTGATCAGGCCCGCCAGGTCCACCCGGCCGGCCCGCCACAGCGCGATGGTGCGCTCGTAGGACCGGAGCACGTCGCCGCCGCCGTACATCGACGGAAGGATCTTCTTCTCGTCGAAGAAGAGCGAGAACATGTCGATCTGGAAGGTGTCGTCCATGGCGCCCGCGCCGACGATGACCACGCTGCCGCCGCGCCGGGTCATCTTGTACGCGGTCTGCGCGGTGGCGGACTTGCCGACGACCTCGAAGACGCAGTCGAAGCCCTCGCCGCCGGTGATGCGGTTCTTGGCGTCGTCGAAGGCGTCCGGCGCCACCGCTTCGGTGGCCCCGAACCGCAGGGCCGCCTCGCGCCGCGACTCCACCGGGTCGACGGCGATGATCTGGGCCGCGCCCTGCACCTTGGCACCCTGGATGACGGATATGCCGACGCCCCCGCAGCCGATGACGGCGACCGAGGAGCCGGCCTCCACCTTGGCGGTGTTGATGGCAGCACCGAGGCCGGTGGTGACCCCGCAGCCGATGAGGGCGGCGATGTCGAAGGGGACGTCGTCGGGGATCGGGACGGCGCACGCGGCGTCGACCACGAGCTCCTCGGCGAAGGTGCCGGTCGCGGCGAATCCGAAGATGTCGCCGCCCGCCCGGCGGAAGTTCGGGGTGCCCGCGTTGACCAGGCTCGCCAGGCACAGGTGGCCCTGGCCGCGCTTGCAGGACGGGCAGTGGCCGCACGGCGGCAGCCAGCAGACGAGGACCCGGTCGCCGATCTGGTGGCTCGTGACGCCGTCGCCGACGTCGGAGACCACTCCGGAGCCCTCGTGGCCGGGGATGAAGGGGGCGGGCTGCGGCAGGACGCCGCTCATCGCGGAGAGGTCGGAGTGGCACAGGCCGGTGGCCTTGATCCGGATCTTGACCTTGCCGGGACCGAGGCCCACGGCCTCCATGTCGTCGACGACCTCGAGCTTGTCCTGGCCGATCTCGCTCTGCAGTGCTGCGCGCACGGTGCGGCTCCTTCTGTGGGTGCTACGAGTGTTCGACGACGGTGTCGGCGAGGACCGGCGCGTCGTCGCGGTCGGCGGCGCTCACGGCCACCAGGACGCGGCCGGTCTCCTGCCACATCCGGATGCGCAGGGTCTCGCCGGGGAAGACGATCCCGGCGAAGCGCGTGCGGTAGGCGCGGACCCGGGACACGTCCCCGCCGAGGGCCGTGTCGACGACGGCCTTGAGGGTCATCCCGTACGAGCACAGGCCGTGCAGGATCGGCCGGTCGAAGCCGGCCGTCTTGGCGAACTCGGGGTCGGCGTGCAGGGGGTTCCAGTCGCCGGAGAGCCGGTACAGCAGCGCCTGCTCCTCGCGGATCGTGCGTTCCTCGACCCGGTCCGGCGCGCGTTCGGGCAGCTCCTCGCGGACGGAGGGCCCGCGCTCGCCGCCGAACCCGCCTTCGCCGCGTACGAAGATCTGCGCGTCGCTGGTCCACAGCGGCCCCTCGGCGTCCGCGACCTCGGTGCGCAGCACGATCACGGCGGCCTTGCCCTTGTCGTAGAGGGCGGCGACCTTGGCGGAGGAGGTCGCGCTGCCCTTGACGGGGATGGGCCGGTGCAGCTCGATGGACTGGCCGCCGTGCAGGACGTCGGCGAGGTTGACCTCGATCCCGGGGGCGGCGAGGCCGCCCATCATGGCCATGCCGGCGCCGGCGACGGTCGCGAAGCTGGGCAGGACGTGGAGCTTGGACTCGAGGGTGTAGCGCAGCTCGTCGGGGTCGGTCGCCGGGAGACCGGCGCCCAGGCCGAGGTGGTAGAGCTGGATGTCCTTGTGGTCCCAGGCGATGTCCCCCTGGCGGGGGTCGGCGGCGAGGGCCTTGGCGGCATCGATCGGCATGAGGATGCTGCTCCCTGTCGTTGAAAAAAGGGGGGCCATGGGAAGACCTCGGTGCGGCCGTCCGCACCGTCGGCCGCACCGAGGTCGTATGCGGGCCGGTCCGCAGGGCACGTTCTAGAACGCGTTCTAGGACCGGTGAGGGAATGTATAACGCACGTCCCAGCACTTGGGAAGACTGCTGACTTCACGTCAGATGAAGTCGCGGCGGGGCGTGTTGCGCACGGTCGGGACAGCGGGACCCGTAGCCTTCGCGGGTGGAGGAAATGCCCGTGCAGCACCGTCCGGCACGCTCCCTGCGGGTCCTGCTGGAACCGCCGGACCCGGCTCTCGCGCTGCAGCTCGCACTGCAGCCCGACATCGAGGTGGTGTCCTCCGCCACGGCCCGCCCGGTGGTGGCGCTGGTGGACGAGGAGGCCGCCGTACCGGCACTGCTGGCGGAGGACCCGGAGTGCCGGGTGCTGGTCATGACCGGATCCGCACACCCGGGGCTGTCGGCCTCCGTCTTGGCGGCGGGCGCGGCGGGGCTGGTCCTGCGCGACGGCCCGATCGAGGACCTGGCGGATGCGATCCGCCGTGCCTCGATGGGCGAAACGGTGGTCGACCCGGCCCTCGAGGCCTAGTGCTGTGACCCGGTGGCGGCGGTGAGCCGCTACCTCCGGAGGAGGGTCACCACCGCCGCGCCGCCCAGGCCGATGTTGTGGGCGAGGCCCACCCGGGCCCCGGGGACCTGGCGCGGGCCCGCCTCACCGCGCAGCTGCCAGACCAGCTCCGCGGCCTGCGCCAGCCCCGTCGCGCCCAGCGGGTGCCCCTTGGAGATCAGCCCGCCGGAGGGGTTGACCACCCACCGCCCGCCGTACGTCGTGGCCCCGCTCTCGACCAGCTTGCCCGCGGCCCCGTCCTCGCACATGCCCAGCGCCTCGTACGTCAGCAGCTCGTTGATCGAGAAGCAGTCGTGCAGCTCGATCACGTCGACGTCCTCGATGCCGAGCCCCGAGGCCGAGAACACGGCACGCCCCGCCGCCGCGGTCATCGGCTTGCCGACCACGTCGATGCACGAGCCCGACGAGAAGGACTCCTCCGTGTCCGTCGTCATCGACTGGGCGACGAGCTCGACCGCCTTGTCGTGGAGCCCGTGCGCGACGAGGAACCGCTCCGAGACCACCAGCGCCGCCGCCGCACCGTCCGAGGTCGGCGAGCACTGCAGCTTCGTCAGCGGCGCGTGGATCTCCTTCGCCGCCAGGATCTCCTCCACCGAGTACACGTCCTGGAACTGCGCGTTCGGGTTGTTCGCCGAGTGCCGGTGGTTCTTCGCGCCGACCGCCGCCAGCTGCGCGGCCGTGGTCCCGTACCGCTCCATGTGCTCCCGCGCCGCGTTCCCGAAGATCTGCGCGGTCGGCGGGGACATCTCGAAGCCGTGCCCGGCCGCCATGATCCCGTAGTGCCGGGCCACCGGCGAGGTCTTGAAGTCGGAGCCCCCGTCGGCCCCGCCCCCCAGCGCGCCCCGCTTCATCTTCTCGAAGCCGAGCGCCAGCACGCAGTCGTTCAGCCCGCCCTCCACGAACTGCCGCGCCATCATCAGCGCCGTCGACCCCGTCGCGCAGTTGTTGTTCACGTTGTAGACCGGGACCCCGCTCAGCCCCAGCTCGTACGCCGCCCGCTGGCCGGCCGTGGAAGCCTGGAAGCAGTAGCCCACCGGCACCTGCTCCACCAGCCCGTAGTCCACTCCCGCGTCCGCCAGCGCCGCGGTCCCGGCCTCCTTGGCCATGTCCCAGTACTGCCACTCCCTCGACTCCGGCTTCTCGAACTTCGTCATGCCGACGCCCACGATGTACGACTTCATGCCCGACAACTCCTAGTCCCTGGGAAGGCCGAGGATCCGCTCGGCGACGACGTTGAGCTGGACCTGCGTGGTGCCCCCGGCGATGGTCAGGCAGCGGGACATGAGCATCCCGTGCACCGCCCGCTCCCCCGCCCCCTCCCGTACCGCGCCCGCCGGGCCCAGCAGTTCGAGTGCGAGCTCCGCGGTCCGCTGCTGGTGCGGGGTCTGCACGAGTTTGCGTACGGAGGCACCGGCGCCCGGCTCCAGCCCCGACACCTGCTGGAGCGTGGTGCGCAGCCCGATGCAGGCCAGTGCGTGCGCCTCGGCGGCGAGCGCCCCGATCCGCGCCCGGTACGCCCCGTCGAGCTCGGCCGAGCGGGCGATCAGGGCTTCGAGGCCGGTATCGAAGGCCATCTGGTCGGCCATGTGGACCCGCTCGTCGCCGAGGGTGTTGCGGGCGACCTTCCACCCGCCGTCGGCCGCCCCGACCAGCGCGTCCGCCGGGAGCTCCGCGTCGTCGAAGTACACCTCGTTGAAGAGGGCCTCGCCGGTGATCTCCTTCAGCGGCCGGATGTCGATGCCGGCAGTGCGTTTCATGTCGACGACGAAGTAGCCGAGCCCCTTGTGCTTGGGGGCGTCCGGATCCGTCCGGGCCAGCAGGATCCCGAAGTCGGCGCTGCGCGCGGAACTCGTCCACACCTTCTGTCCGTTGACCCTCCAGGAGCCGTCCTCGGCGCGCTCGGCCTTCGTCCGCAGCGAGGCCAGGTCGGAGCCCGCCCCCGGCTCGGAGAAGAGCTGGCACCAGGTCACGTCCCCGCGCAGCGTCGGCAGGACGTAGGCCTCGCGCTGCGCGTCGGTCCCGTAGGCGAGCAGCGAGGGCAGGACCCAGGTGGCGATGCCCAGGTCGGCGAGCTTGACCCCGGCCGCGCGCAGCTCCTGCTGGACGACGAGCTGCTCGACGGGCCCGGCGCCCAGGCCGTAGGGGGGCGGCAGGTAGGGGGCCGCGTAGCCGGTGGGGGCCAGGATCCGCCGGGCGGCCGCCGGGTCGAGTCCGCGCGCGTCCTCGATGGCGGCCCGCGCCCTCGCCCGGTACGCCGCGCCTTCCCGCAGGCCCTCCTCCGTGAATTCCAGCCGCAGCTCGCGCCGGGCGCCCGCCGCCGCGAGCCGCACGGCCCGTACGCGGTGCCCGTCGCCCGGGCCGAGGAGCTGGCGGGCGACCAGGGCCCGGCGCAGGAAGATGTGGGCGTCGTGCTCCCAGGTGAACCCGATCCCGCCGAGCACCTGGATGCAGTCCTTGGCGCAGGAGTACGCGGCGTCCAGCGCGGTTCCGGCGGCCAGCGCCGCGACGAGCGAGCGCACCTCCGCGGGCTCGTCCATCGCCTGCGCCGCGTCCCAGGCCAGCGCCCTGGCCTGCTCGAGCCGGACCAGCATGTCGGCGCACAGGTGCTTGATGCCCTGGAACTGCCCGATGGGCCGGCCGAACTGCTCGCGGACCTTTGCGTACTCGGCGGCCGTGCCCAGCGCCCAGGCGGCGGTGCCGCAGGCGTCGGCGGCGAAGAGCGTGCAGGCCAGGTCCAGCACCAGGGCCGCGTCCAGCTCCAGCACCCGGCCGGGCCCGGCGGTGACCCCGCGCGCGTGCACCTCGGCGGTGGGCCGGGTCGGGTCGGCGCTCTCGTGCGTACGGATGTCCAGCGCGGCGGCGTCCACGGCGAACCAGCGGGTGCCGTGCGCGGCCTCGGCGGCGAGCAGTACGAGGTCGGCCTCGCCGGCGCCGAGCACCGGGGGCGCGGTCCCGTCGAGCAGGTAGCCGCCGCCCTCGACGGCGACGGCGGTCAGGCTCCCGGGACCGAGGGCGACCGCCCCGACCCGGCCCTCGAGCGGCTCGGCCCCGGCCCGGTGCAGCAGGACGGAGGCCAGCGCGCTCGGCAGGTACGCCCCGGGCAGCGCCGCCCGGGCGGCCTCCTCGACGACGACGGCCAGGTCGAGCAGGGTCCCGCCCTCCAGGTGCGGCTCCAGCAGCCCCTGCGCGCCCATCGCGTCCCAGTAGGAGGGGCGCGCCCCCGTCTGCGGCGGGGTGTCGAGGAGCTTGCGCACCTCCTCGGGCGGGACGGTCCGCGCCGCCCATCCGCGCACCGCCTCGGCCAACTCCCGCTGCTCTTGCGTGATTCCGATGCCCATGCGCGGCAGACTAGAACACGTTCCAATCTGACGGAAGGTCAGATGAGAACGTGTTCTTCCTCGGGAAGGCCGCCGGACTCCCCCCGCGCGCCTGCCTCTACCCTTGAGGCCGCCGGCTGATGGATGACGAACGGGTGGGAACGGAGCGTGCGGTGACGACGGGGGAAGCGAATGGCGGAGAGCTGACGGGCAGGGTCCTCGGAGGCCGCTACCGGGTGACCTCCATGATCGGGCGCGGCGGCATGGGCGTGGTCGCCCGGGCGGTGGACGAACTGCTGAACCGCGAGGTCGCCGTCAAGGTGCTGCGAGCCTTCAACGACGCCTCCGCGGCCGAACTGGCCGATCTGCGGACCCGGATGCAGCGGGAGGCACAGGCCGCCGCCCGCATACGGCACAGCGGCGTGGTCACCGTGCACGACGTGACCGAGGAGCAGGGCCTGCCGGTCATCGTCATGGAACTCGTCGAGGGGACCTCCCTCGACGGCCTGGTGATGGAGCGCGGCACTCTGGAGCCGCACGAGGCCGCGGCGATCGGCGCCAAGCTGATGGACGCACTCGACGCCGCACACCGGGCCGGCGTACTGCATCGGGACGTCAAGCCCGCGAACGTGCTGCTGGAGCACGGCGGGAGGGTCGTCCTCACCGACTTCGGCATCGCCACCATGGAAGGCTCCGGCGACGAGGCCGTGGCCAAGCTGACCCGCAGCGGTGACATCATCGGCTCCCTCGACTACCTGCCCCCGGAGCGCGCGCAGGGCAGGGAGCCCGGTCCCGCGTCGGACATCTGGTCGCTCGGCATGACGCTGTACGCGGCCGTGGAGGGCACTTCGCCGTTCCGCCGCAACTCCGCGTGGTCCACGCTGTCGGCCATCGTCACCGAGCCACTGCCGGAGCCCCGCCGGGCGGGACCCCTCGCACCGGTGCTCCGGGCGCTGATGGCGAAGGAGCCGGAGGACCGGCCCACCGCGGACCAGGCGCGCGACATGCTGGAGCGCGTCGCCTCGGGCCGGCCGGTGCACGGCACGTCCGCCGCCCCGGCTCCCGCTCCCGCTCCCGCTCCCACGGTTGATCCCGCGGCTGCGGCCGCCGTCGCACCGCCCCCCGGGTTCGGTCCCCCGCTGTTCTCCCAGCCCGGCCCGCAGCCCCAGCCCCAGCCTCCGCATCCCGGCTACCCCCATCCCCACATGCCGCCGGCAGCGGGCCCCGCCGGGGTCCCCTCTCCCGAAACGAGCCGCTCCACGGCCCGTCGCGCACGGCGCCGCAGCCGCACCCTCGTCGCATCGGCGGCCGCCGTCGCACTCCTCGCCGCAGGCGGCGGAATCACCTACGCCCTGACCGGCCAGGAGGGCGGCACGACCGCCGGGGGCGGGCAGGCGACGCCGCCCGCCGTCAGCTCGCCGACGGGCATCCCTCAGCCGGCCGGGGGCAGCACCCCGTCGTCCGCCGGTTCCGCCGGCGCGTCCCCGAAGACGGGTTCCACGCCGACGCCCGGCAGCTCCGCCGCCAAGCCGGCCGCGACGCCGCCCGCCTCGCCGACCAAGCCCGCCTCCCCGGTGAAGGAGCCCACCCCGGTATCGACGGCGTGCACCGGCTGGGCCCACGAGAACCGCAGCAACGGCTTCGGCTACCTCGTCGACAACTCCCACTTCTACACCGGCCCGTACGCGGAGTGCAGCTACGTGACCGTGGTCAAGACCGGCGTGAAGGTCTTTTACCACTGCTACATCACCAACGCCCACGGCAACAAGTGGGTCTACGCCCGTATCGAGGGCACGAACACCGAAGGCTGGATGTCCAGTACCCACCTCACCCGCGAGAGCGGCACCCTGGCCCGCTGCTAGGCCGTGCTCAGCGCGGTACGGCGGCCAGCGCGGCCCGGGCGATCTCCTTCGCCTCGGCCTCGCAGGTCGCGGCGGGATGCTCGGGGCCGCCCAGGCCCACCCGCACCTCCAGGTTCCCGTCGCGCACGTACAGCAGGCAGGTCTGCCTCTCCCCCGGGGCCACCCAGTGCGCCTCGTCCCCGGCGCCCAGACCGGCATCGGGCCACCCGCTGCCGAAGTCGGCCCGCTGGCGCCGCGTCGCGCTGCCGGGGCTGCGGCCGCTGCGCTCCAGGTACCAGGCGAGGGAGGCGTGCGGCGGGGGTTCCGGGGCGCCGCCGACCACGTCGTAGGCCGCCGTCCAGGCACAGGTCGTATACGCCTGGTCGACGCTCTCGCCGTGGCTGTCCTTCTCCGTGTTCCGTTCCGGCAGCGGGAGTTTCCCGGCCGTCTCCGCGCAGAGCGGCACGCTCGCGTACCGGTCCGGTTCGGCCGGCGGGCCCGGCGGCGGCTCCTCCTGCGTCGCGTAGAGCGCGTACGCCAGCCCGGCCCCGGCCGCCGCGAGGACCCCTGCGGCCACCAGCAGGCGCAGACGCGGGCGGCGGCTCCGAGGCAGGTGCGCCCGCCCCTCGGGGACGGCCCGCGGAGCGGTGGCCGTCGCCGCGTCCGGGTCCACCCGCCCAGCCGCCTCCCCGGGCCCCGGCCGGGGGCCGTGGAGCAGCCGGTCGATCTCCTCCTGCTGTACGGCGGCCAGCCGGCGCACGGCGGGCGGCCACGCCGCGCCCGTGCCGTCGGCCGCGCCCGTCAGCCCCAGCAGCTCGGCGGGGGTGGGACGGGCGGCCGGGTCCTTCGCCAGGCACCGGGCGACGACGCCGCGCAGGCCCGGCGGGAGGCCGCCGAGGTCGGGTTCGGTGTGCACCACGCTGTACAGGGTCAGCGGGACGGTCGCCGCCGCGAAGGGGCTGCGGCCCGTCGCGGACAGGACCAGCACCGACCCGAGGGAGAACACGTCGCTCGCCGGGGTCAGTTCACCGCCCTGCGCCTGCTCGGGCGACATGAACGCGGGCGAGCCGATCACCGTCCCGGCCCGCGTCAGCTCGGTGACCTCGCCGGGCTCGGCCACCCGCGCGATGCCGAAGTCGATCACCCGTACGCCGTCCTCGGCGAGCAGCACGTTGTCGGGCTTGAGGTCGCGGTGCACCAGCCCCGCCCGGTGGATCTCCGCCAGGGCCGTCGCCAGGCCCGCGGCCAGCCGCCGTAGGGCCTCCTCGGGCAGCGGCCCCGCGCTCTCCACCGCGGCCCCCAGCGAGGGCCCGGGCACGAACACCGAGGCCAGCCACGGCGCGGGCGCGTCCGCATCGGCCTCCAGCACGGCCGCCGTGTAGGCCCCGGACACCTTCCGCGAGGCGGCGACCTCGCGCCGGAACCGGACCCGGAAGCCGTCGTCCTCGGCGAACCGGGCGTGCACCAGCTTGACGGCGACGAGCCGCCCGTCCGGCGCGGCGCCGAGGAGCACGCGGCCCATGCCGCCCCGGCCGATCTCGGCGAGCAGCCGGTACGGTCCCGCCGCGGCCGGATCGGACGCTCCGAGCGCTCTCATCGTCCCCCCATGGCGTCCACGATCGACTCGGCCGCCTCCCGGACCACGGCCTCACAGCCGCCGGGCGGGTAGCGGGGACCCGTCACCGAGACGGAAGAGGTCATGTTGACGTCCCGTACGTGCAGCGTGCAGCTCGGGTCCTGGTCGTCGTCCGGCGGCCGCCACAGCCCCTCCTCCGCGAACCCGAGGCCGAGGTCGCGCCGGGTCCGGCCCGGCTGGTGGGAGACCTCGTGGTAGCGCTTGGCCTGCTCGGCGCCGGTGCCCTCGCCGGTCCCGGTCGAGAAGAACCGCCAATCGGCCCGGATCTCGTCCCCGGTCCGGGTGTTCCAGACGCAGGTGGTCGCGAGCGCGCCCGAGTTCCGCTCCGGGCCGTGCCCGCCCGTGGAGGCGAACGCGGACGGCACGCGCACCGTGACCTCCGAACAGCCCGGAGGCGTCCGGTAGGCGTCCCCCACCTGGGAGAGGGGGGTGGTGCCGGGCGTCGGCACGGGCTCCGGCACGAGGTCGCGGTAGGCCTGCACCACGTACGGCCGCCCGACGGTGAACCCCGTCGCGGCCACCGCCGCCACCAGTACGACGGCCAGCAGCGGCCGCAGCCACCGGCGCCGTGCGCGGTGCGGGGCCGGGGCCGGGGCCGTTGATCCCGCCACCAGCCGGGCGGTCTCGTCCCGCTGCCCGGCGAGGAGCTGCCGTACCGCCTCGGGCCAGGGCCGCGCCGCGGGCGGGACGGGCCCGATCAGGGCGAGCAGCTCCGACAGGGCCGGCCGGTCGGCCGGATCCTTGGCCAGGCAGGCCCCGACGACCGGCCGCAGCCCGGCCGGTACGCCGTCCAGGTCGGGCTCGCCGTGCGTGATCTCGTACAGCAGGCCGGGCACGGAACCGGAGGTGAAGGGCGGGTTCCCCGTACAGGCCGCGACGAGGGTGGCGCCGAGGGAGAACACGTCGCTCGCGGGCGTCAGTTCCCGCCCCAGCGCCTGCTCGGGCGACATGAACGCGGGCGAGCCGATCAGCGCGCCCGCGTGCGTGATCCGCGTCTGGTCCCCGGCCGCACGCACGATGCCGAAGTCGATGACGCGTACGCCGTCCTCCGCGAGCAGCACGTTGGAGGGCTTCAGGTCCCGGTGGATCAGGCCCGCCCGGTGTACGTCGGCCAGGGCGTGCGCGAGCCCGGCGGCCAGCCGGCGCACCGCCTCCTCGGGCAGCGGCCCGGCCTCGCCGAGCGAGGGCCCGGGCACGAAAAGCGAGGCGAGCCAGGGCGTCTCCGCGTCCGGGTCGGCGTCGACCACGGGCGCGGTGAACGCCCCCGACACCTGCCGCGAGGCCGCCACCTCACGCCGGAACCGGGCCCGGAACCCGTCGTCCTCGGCCAGGTCGGCATGCACCTGCTTGACCGCGACGAGCCGCCCGTCGGGCCCGACCCCGAGCAGCACCCGCCCCATCCCGCCCTGCCCGAGCAGCGCGACGCACCGGAACGGGCCTATGTGCGCGGGGTCGGCCGACCCCAGGCCCTTCATGCAGACAGGGACCCGACGAACGCCTCGAAGGCGGCGAGCCCGACGGTGAAGGCGGGGCCGTGGGGGTTCTTGGAGTCCCGCACGGCGACGCGGCAGGGCTGGGCGGCGACTTCTACGCAGTCGCCGCCGGTGTCACCGCTGTACGTGGACTTCTGCCAGGCGGCGCCGTTGAGGGGGGCGCACTCGACGCACTCTCCGCCGGTGTCTGAGCTGTACGAGGACTTACGCCACCGCGCGCCCGTCAAGTCCTGGATGGTGTCCATAGCGTTCCTCCATTACGCGGGCGATCCGTGCCGCCGATTTCTCCACAGAGAGAGCGGCAGCCTGCAAGTGATCGTAACGGAGCGAACCTTCCCTGAGAGCCTGCGGATTGGCCGTCATATGGCCCTGGACAAAGTCCTCCGTATAGACAAGGTCCGGGTCGTCGTCGAAGCGCAGGAGAGTGTACGAACCGGGCAATCCCGCATGAGCGCCCGCCTCGAAGGGCAGGATCTGCACCTGCACCCACTCCCGCCTCTGCAAGGCCAACAAATGGGCGAGTTGGTTCCGCATAACCTCGCGTCCACCGATCTCCTGGTGCAGGACGGCCTCGCTCAGTACGACCCACATCAGTGGCGGGTTCTTGCGGTCGAGGATGCGCTGCCGCTCCATCCGGGCGGCCACCTTGGTGTCGAGATCCCCTTCGGTCCGTACGCCCAGCACCGCACGCGCGTAGTCCTCGGTCTGCAGCAGCCCGTACACCAACTGCGCCTGGAAGGAGGAGAGGTAGGCCGCCTTGGCCTCCATCTCCGCGTACGCCTGGAACCACGCCGGCAGCTGGCTCCTCAGCACGAGCCCCACCAGCCGGGAGAACACCCCATCCGTCCCCAGCGCCGCGTCCACCCGTTCCGAGAAGTCCCGGGTCGGCACCTTCCTCGCCGTCTCGATCTGGCCGATCAGCGAGGCGGTACAGAAGATGCTGTCGCCCAGCTGGGCCTGCTTGAGCCCCGCATCCTCCCTCAGGCGGCGCAGCTCCGCGCCGTAGTAGTCCAGCGGCGAGGCGCTGGGGTCCAGATCACGGATGTTGACCATGAGGTGGTCACCCCCAAGTTCACACGGTGCGGCGTTCGTTTCAGGCCGTAGCCGAGCGTAACGACGACACCCCACCCTGGTGACATGAATCACGCAACTGACGCCCCTCCGGCGGAAATTGGCGGCAGCTACCGGATGGGTTTCACTGTCGGTGAGCACTCGGCCCGCCACATGCGCCGGATCCTGCGGGTCTTCCTGGACCGCTGGGGCATGGCCCGGCTGGCCGATGACGCCGAGCTGGCGCTGACCGAGCTGGTCGCCAACGTCGTACGGCACGTACCCGACCGCCGGTGCACCGTACTCATCCTCCGCCGGCCGGAAGGGCTGCGCGTCGAGGTGGCGGACGCGGACCCCCGCCCGGCGAGCCCCGTACGCGGCGGCGACGCCCTCGCCGAGGGAGGCAGGGGGCTGCTCCTCGTCGAGGCCGTCACGGACCGCTGGGGCACGCTGCCGCAGGCGCCCGGCAAGACGGTGTGGTTCGAGTGCGACGGTCAGAGGCAGGTGGACCGAATCGCGTAACCGGCGGCTCCAGTCGGGCGAAAAAGCCGCCCCGCCCGGCCTATCGCCCATAACCGGGCGACGCCGTCGGCGTTGGCGCCGTCATGGCCCACCTCACCTTTGCCCGCATCGCGTCGGGGGCAGCCCTGGCGATCGCCGTCGGGCTCGCCTCCGCTCCCGCCGCCCAGGCCGCTCCCCCCACCGGACGCCCGAGCGCCAGTCCCCTCAGCGTCGACAACCTGCTGTCGCTCCGCTTCCTCACTCCGACGGTCCGGGACGCGAAGCGCCAGATCACCGGCCTCGCTTCCGGCCTGTCACCGGCGCCGGCCAATGCCGTCGGCCTCGGCCAGCTCCTCAAGTAGACGACGAAAGGACGGCCCGAGTGAAGCTCACCAGGACGCTCGCCACCCTTTGCACGACTGCCGCTGCGGCGGTCATCCTCTCCGCCGGCGGAGCCGCCGCCGACGACGACCTGATCTCCGCTCTCAACAACCCGGCGGTCGGAGCGGCCTGCCTCCCGTCCGGGCAGGCGGGCGTCGGTAACACCGTCAACGGCACGCAAAACATCACCTGCGCCCAGAGCACCGACCAGACCATCACCAACCCGACACCCCCGGTGGACGGCGGTGTCACTGGGCATCAGATTGTGTACAGCGAGCTCCCCTCCTTCACGGAGCCGCATGGGACGGAAACGGCCACAGCCACGTGCCCGGCTGGTAAGACACTCACGGGCGGCGGCTTCACCAAGTCCGCGGAGCTCCAACCCACGTACAACGGTCCCGCCTCGCTTTCACCCAACGAAGGTACTTGGCGGGTGGACGTACAAAACCCTACGGACTCCTCCTCCCTGTCCTTCAGGGCGTTTGCGGTCTGCGTGGACTCCGCCGAATGAAGCGGGCGGGGGCGTCTACGTGAACATCGAGGCAGAGAGCGTCCGCGTCGTGCGGTCCGGCACGGTCCCCGGGGAGGACAACACCCGCTGGGACGGCGCGATCTTCAACGGCCACACCGCTCCGGTGGACCTCACGGTCCAGGCGATCTGCGCCGACGTCGACGGCTGACGCCGCGGCGAGACGGCCCCGGCATGGTGCCCTACCCGGCGGTAGGGCACCATGAGCCGCCAGAGACGCTCACCGCCGGAGGAACCCATGGCCGCCACCCCCAAGCCGGAGACCCTCGCCGCTTTCGAGGCGGCCAAGGGGTTCATGCCCGTACGGGAGGGCCTCGCCCTGTACGAGGCTGCCGCCGAGGCCGCCGCGCTCGGGCTGCCGCTGCTGGAGGTCGGGACGTACTGCGGGCGCTCGACGATCCTGCTGGCCGACGCCGCGCGCGAGGCCGGGGTCGCCGCGATCACCGTCGACCACCACCGCGGCAGCGAGGAGCAGCAGCCCGGCTGGGAGTACCACGACCCGACGGTCGTGGACCCGGAGATCGGGCTGATGGACACCCTGCCCACCTTCCGCCGCACCCTGCACAAGGCCGGGCTCGAGGACCACGTGATCGCGATCGTCGGCCGCTCCCCCCAGGTCGCCGCCACCTGGGGCGGCCCGCTCGGCTTCGTCTTCATCGACGGCGGCCACACCGACGAGCACGCCACCGGCGACTACGAGGGCTGGGCCCCGCACCTGGCCGAGGGCGGGACGCTCGTCATCCACGACGTGTTCCCGGACCCCGCCGACGGCGGCCAGGCCCCGTACCGGATCTACCTGCGCGCGCTGGCGTCCGGCGCCTTCGAGGAGGTCTCGGTGACCGACTCCCTGCGCGTCCTGCGCCGCACGGCGGCCGACGTCCGCCCCTAGGAAACACCGGCCCGGCATATAAGCACACCACGCCCCCGGATGGCCCACGGTCCGGATCCGGCCGGGGGCCTCGGTCTAGCATCGCGGCGTGCGCAACGACGACAGCCCCCCACGCCCCGAAGCCGCCGCGTCGGCCGGGCCGGACCACCGGCCCTGGTTCACGCGCCGCTCCACCCTCGTCATCGCGGCCGCCGCGCTGGCGCCGACCGCCCTGGCCGGCTGGGTCCTGACCCAGGTGCTGACCGGGGCCGGGCCGGACGGCCGCGACGCCAAACCGGCGGCCGCGACCGGAGCCGCCGCCCCGGCCGCCGCGGAAACCGCCGCGCCCTCCCCCGCCACACCCGCGGCGGCCCCCGCGAAGGG
Source organism: Streptomyces sp. LARHCF249 (assembly GCF_052871255.1). Lineage (NCBI taxonomy): Bacteria > Bacillati > Actinomycetota > Actinomycetes > Kitasatosporales > Streptomycetaceae > Streptomyces > Streptomyces sp. LARHCF249. Next base: position 572,308 of record NZ_JBIXJQ010000002.1, on the reverse strand, counting down.
GCCGCTGTCCGGCCGGACCGTCGTCATCGACCCCGGCCACAACACCGGCAACTTCCGGCACACCGACGAGATCGACCAGCAGGTCGACATCGGCACGGGCCGCAAGGAGTGCGACACCACCGGCACGACCACCAATTCCGGCTACATGGAGGCCGAGTTCACCCTCGACGTCTCCCTGCGCCTGCGGACCGCCCTCGAGGCCCAGGGCGCCGCGGTGGTCCTCACCCACGAGGCGGACCGCCCCTGGGGCCCCTGCATCACCGAGCGCGCCCGCATCGGCAACGAGGCGAAGGCCGACGCCGTCGTCTCCGTCCACGCCGACGGCGTCTCCTCGGGCAGCCGCGGCTTCCACGTCATCCTCCCCGCCAAGGTCAAGGGCGGCGCAGCCGACACCTCGGCCATCGTGGAACCCTCCCGCCGCCTCGGCGAGCGCATCGCGGGCAACTTCGCCCGGACCACCGGCTCCTCCCCCGCCAACTACCTGGGCAGCGGAACCGGGTTGGTCGTCCGCGACGACCTCGGGGGACTGAACCTGTCGACCCAGCCCAAGGTGTTCATCGAATGCGGCAACATGCGTGACGCCAAGGACGCGGCGCAGCTGACGAGTCCGGACTGGCGCCAAAAGGCGGCCCAGGGCATCGCCGACGGCATCGTGACGTTTCTCGCTCCATGAACGGGGCGATTCCCCTCAGCCCGCACAGGCGGGCTTGGGGGCTTCACGCATCCGCCTCCGGCCGGAGGCCGGGACTCGCACCCTGGGGATGCTGCGCGTGCTGTTGATGTCCGAGCCACCCGTCCGGCGGGCTCGGGCCTCGATCTCCACCGAGGCATTGTGGTCGGCGTCATCTACGTGCCCGCAGCGGGTGCAGGCGAACAGCCGACCGCATCCCTTACGGGATTCAGGATCCACCAGGCCGCAAGCGGCGCAGGTCTGGGAAGTGTGGAACGGCGGCACGGCGACGAGTACGGACCCGTACATGCGGGTCTTGTACTCAAGCTGTCGCCGCCGTTCCCCGGGGGTGTTATCGAGGATCGACCGGTTAAGCCCGGCCTTCGCCCGGACGTTCCTCCCCGGCGACTCGGCGGTTCCCTTCGCGGACTTGCTCATGTTCCTCACGCGCAGGTCCTCAATACCGATCAGGCCGTGGTTTTTGGCGAGGTCGGTGGTGAGTTTGTGCGTGAAGTCCCTGCGCCGATTGACCCGCCGGGCGGTGAGCTTCGCGATCTGGGCAATCGTCGTGCGCAGGCGCCGGCTGTACTTACCGCCCTGGTGCTTCTTCGCGTAGGCGATCTGGCGGGCCTTGCGCTGCTCCAGCGCCTTGAGACGCTTCCTCTCGTTGGCGGTGAGCGTCGGCGCCATGAGACGGGGTGAGGTCTCGGTGGACACGAATGCCGAGGCGGCGACGCCGAAGTCCACCCCGCACGCGGGCTTCCCGTTCGGCGCGTCCGGTCGGCGGCCGGTGTGGACGCCGAAGGAGATGTTCCAGCCGCTGCCGTCCCGGGACACCGTGGCGTTACGGATCGTGCCGCCGATCGCGCGGGAGAGGCGGAACCGCAGCCAGCCGACCTTGGGCAGACGCACCTCGGCCCACTTGCGGTTCAGCTTGCGGACCTCGACCGCCTGCCCGGGAAACGGGACCGACAGACGGTGAGTGCGTTTCTTCCGCGCCGGAAACCGAGCCGAATGCCGGGGGTTCCAGAAGTTGGCGTAGCTCTGGTCCAGCTGACGCAGGATCTGCTGCCCCGTCTGCGCGGGCAGATCACCCATCCAGTCGAGATCCGTACGAGCCGCCGTCAGGAACCTGCACTGCTCGACCGACCTCAGTGTGTACCGGCGCTGCTCCCACAGATACACCCGCTGCTCAAGAGCCACATTCCACAGAGCACGCGCCGTATGACCCCACCTGGCCAGGACCTGGTCCTGCTCACAAGGGGGGTACGCACGGTACTTGCGCCCCACGTCCGCCTTCACGCCCCCACTGTGACCGTGGTTGCCGCCGACATGACCCGGATCCCGAAAGGTCCGATGCAGTGCGATCAGTTCCGGTATTCTCCCGGGGCTCCCCCGCCGCCCCCGATCCTTTCAGCCGCGGGACACTCCGTACCATGGTGCCGCCCGCCCCGCTCCAGGCACGATCTGCGATCGCGGCACCACGAGACGACCGAGACCGAGAAGGACACCTAAGACGTGAACATCCGCTCCCTCACTCGAGGCGACGGCGTGGTGATCGGAGCAGCGGTGCTGCTGTTCATCGCCTCGTTCCTCGATTTCTACTCCACCACCGGTGGCGACCTCCCGAGCGCGTGGGACACCGACTCCTACCGCCTGGTGCTCCCCAGCGTCTTCCTGATCGGCTTCATCGCCGCCGGCCTGCTGGTCGCCGGCCGCTTCCAGCCCGAGACCCGCAAGGTGCTGGGCCTGCCGCTGGCGGCGTGGGGCTCCGTGCTCGCCGTCTCGGCCGCCTGGGCCGCGCTGTGGGCGCTGATCACCTGCCCGAGCCAGGTCGACCTGGGCGGCGGCTCGATCCTCGCCTTCCTCGCCACCCTGGCCCTGGCCGGTGTCGCCCTGTTCGGCACGAAGGTCCCGGCGCTCGCCGGCGCCCTGATGCCGGAGCCGAAGCCCGCCGCCATCCCGCCGTACGGGGGCCAGCCCCAGCCGGGCGCCGGGTACGGCTACCCGGGCGGGCAGCAGCAGCAGCCGCCTTACGGTTCCACCCCGCAGCCGGTCCCGCCGTACGGCGGCACCCCCACGCCCGCCCCGACGCCGACGCCGGCTCCGCAGGAGGCCTCCCAGGCCCCCTCGGCCGACTTCACCCCGTTCTGGTTCGCCGTCCCGGTGGCCCGCCCCCTCTTCGCCGAGGACGGCTCCCCCACCCCGATCGCCGAACTCGCCCCGGGCACCTGGTACCTGGCGGTCGAGCAGCGCGGCGCGGCCACGCTGATCGCCCAGACCCAGGACGGCCGCCGCGGCGTCCTGAACGACACCTCGGGCATCCAGCGCGGCTGATCCCGTAACGCAGAACGAACGACAGGCCGGGCGGAGGAGACTCCGCCCGGCCTGTTTCCCGTTCGAGGAGTGCGAACCGGACCGGGCTTCCGGGAGAGGGCCGGGTGCCCTACAGTCACCTGACGCACCGTCAGACACGGCCTCGCGGAGGGACCCGGCATGCGCCTCGGACTCGCACTCGGCTACTGGGGCCGCGGCCCCCACGCGGACCACCTCGACCTCGCCACCGAGGCCGAGAACCTCGGCTACGACTCGGTGTGGACCGCCGAGGCCTGGGGCTCGGACGCCTTCACCCCGCTCACCTGGATCGCCGCGCACACCTCGCGGATCCGGCTCGGCACGGCCATCGCGCAGATGGCCGCCCGCTCCCCCACCGCCACCGCCATGCACGCCCTCACCCTGGACCACCTCTCCGGCGGCCGGATGATGCTGGGCCTGGGCCTGTCCGGCCCGCAGGTCGTCGAGGGCTGGTACGGGCGGCCCTTCCCCTCGAGCCCGCTCACCGCGACCCGCGAGTACGTCGACGTCATCCGGCAGGTGCTGCGCCGCGAGGGCCCGGTCGCCCTCGAAGGACGCTTCCACCAGCACCCGTACCGCGGGGAGGACGGCACCGGCATCGGCAAGGCGCTGAGGCCCATCACCCACCCGCTCCGCGCGGACCTGCCGGTCCTGCTGGGCGCCGAGGGTCCGAAGAACATCGCCCAGACCACCCGGATCGCGGACGGCTGGCTCCCCCTGTACTGGTCGCCGACCCGCACGGACGTGTACCAGGCCTCGCTGGCCGACCTTCCCGACGGGTTCGTGATCGCCCCGATGGCCCGGGCGAAGGTCTGCGACGACGTCGCCGAGGGGCTGCTCCCGGTCAAGGCGATGCTCGGCTTCTACATCGGCGGCATGGGCCACGCGGCCCGCAACTTCCACGCCGACCTGATGGCCCGGATGGGGTACGGGGAGGAGGCCCGCCGGATCCAGGAGCTGTTCCTCGCCGGCCGCAAGGAGGAGGCGGTCCTCGCCGTCCCGGACGCGTTCGCCGACGAGATCTCGCTGATCGGCCCGCGCGGGCGGATCGCGGAGCGCCTCGAACTGTGGCGCAAGGGCCCGGTCACCGACCTGCTCCTCACGGCCCCGGACCCGCACACCCTGCGTGTCCTCGCCGAACTCAACGGCCAGTAGCGGCCCTTCAGAGGCCGATCAAGGTACGGAAGTGCACGCAGGCCTGCGCCTCGGTGGCGTGCACGGCGACGGGCTCGTAGGCGCCCCGCTCGTAGACCCCCGTCTCCCACCCGTCACCGCCGGGCCTCGACCGGAGGTAGAGGAAGTCCGGCGGGGTGGGCGCCGGCTCGTGGACCCCCTCGATCCAGTAGTGGCCGTCGGGCACTCCGGCTGCGCGGAGCGCCCGGGCCAGCATCGCGCGGTCGGGCCGGGTCACGCGGGGACGCGCACCAAGTAGCCGTTGTCGATCAGCCACTTGACGTTGAGCCGCTGGCCCTCGCCCGGGTTCAGGAAGGCCGCGTCGAGCTTGATCTGGCGGCCGCCGCCGGGCTGCTCGAACCAGGGCGCGATCGACCCCTCCCACACGACGAACGACCGGGTCACCTCGTACAGGTGGTAGTCGCAGGGGAAGGCCGCGTCCCGGGTGTTCAGGTTCTGCGGGGGCAGGGCGCGCTTGGCGTACGGGTCGCCGGCCGGGGCGAGGTAGGAGCCGAACTCCGACCCGAAGCGGTCGAGCCGCTCGCCCTCCTCCAGCAGCTCGGGGGCCTTGTCGACCTGGCCGTTGACCTCGGCGAAGCCGTCGTTCGGCGGGTACTTCCAGCTGCCGGTGGCGGCCGGGCCCTCCCAGTACTTCTTGAGGAAGTCCTCGGAGGAGAGCGTGCCGGTGCGGTGGTAGCGGTGGACGAGCGGGCCGACGGGCTCCTGCCACCTCTTCGGCAGGAACTTCGGGCCGAGCCGCTTGTCGCCCTCGAACTCACCGGTGCAGGGAGCGGGAGGAGCGGCAGCCGCGGCGGCGCTCACCGCGCTCGCAGCGGCGGGGGCGGGTGGGGCCGCCGCCTGCGCGGAGGGGGCGGCCGCCAGTGCGGCGGTGACGCCCATCGCGGCGAGTACGGCACGGATCCTCAAGTCGGTGCGGCTGCGCTCCATGCGGCGGTCTCCTGTGTGATGGCGTGTCAGTGCACTGCACCGCACACAGTAAAGGATCAGCAGCGCAGAGTGACGGGGGTGGCGTGATCTCGCCCCTCGTCGGGCCGCTCGTCGGGCCGCTCGTCGGGCCGCTCGTCGGGCCGCTCGCCCAAAAGGCAGGCCCAGGGGCTGTGTTGTGACGATCGGAGGTGACAGCGGCCGGCGCCACCGCGGTCGCGCTCAACCTGACCGGTGCGGGTGCGACGGAGAACGGCCACGTCATCGCCTACGCGGACCCGGCCAACCGACACCACCGGGCCCGGCTTCCTCACGGTCTACGGGCACGGCGGCACGCGGCGACCGGGGCTCCCGGCGCTCAGGAGTCCTTGCCGGGGGCCTGCTCCATCGTGGCCAGCAGCTCGCGCAGGTCCAGCGGCATGACGGCGATCTCCATCGTCCCGCCGCCCTCATAGGCGCAGCTGACGATCCGCGAGCCGGGGTTGATGGACAGCCCCTCCTTCACGGAGGGCGCCCGCACCCCGGTGGCCCGGCCGCCGGGCAGGAGTACGGGCTCACCGCGCTGCGGGTCCCAGCGGGCCGCGCCCTGGCCGGCGTACACCCGGCCCGGCCTCCAGCGGCCCTCGCCGGCGGGGTGGCGGGCCATGCAGGGGATGCCGGGCACGGGCCCGGCGGCCGTCCGCGCGAGGTGCTTGCGCCGCAGCAGCCATCCGGCTCCCGCGGCGGCGAGGACGGCCACCACGATTTCGATCACGCGACCATTGAAACAGGCCGCCGGGCCGGGGCCGTGCTGCCCTATCCGCCCAGCTGGGAGACGCTCGGGACCTTGTCGGTGACCTCGGCGCCCGCGCTCTTGCCGGCTTCCTTGACGCCGTTGATGACGTTGTCGAACGAACTGATGTCGGCGTCGCCCGCCTCGCCCTTGCGGAGCTTGCTGCCCAGGCCCTTGAGGGATTCGATGCCGGCCGTCAGCGGGCCCATCGCCTTCGACAGCAGCGGGTCGCCCTTGGCGTTGTCGGCGGCCGCCTTGAGCCGGTTGTACGCGAAGGCGCCCGCGAGTCCGGCCTTGATGAGCGCGAACGTACGGCCCTTGGCGCCCTTCTTGAACTTGCCCGCCCGGTACGGCTTGATGATCCACTGGTACGTGGCCCCGGCCGCGAGCCCGGCGTTGGCGACGAAGCGGGTCTTGGCGAACTTCTGCTTCTCGGCGGTCGTGCTCGGCGAGGGCGTCGGGGCGGCTGCCTCATCGGCTTCGACGGCGGCCGGTTCGGCGGCCGCCAGGGCCGCCAGTTCCGCCATCGAAGCGGAGGAGACCTCCTCGCGCTGGCCCCTGTCACCGCCGCCGCCACTGCCGCAGGCCGTGGCGCCGGCCAGCAGCGCGGTGGACAGGACCACCGCCGTCAGGGCGCGGCGGAATCGAACGGTCGTGGATACGGACACGGTGTCCTCCGGGGAGTGGGGCGTCCCCCGCAGCCTCACCCCGGCTCCGCGACCGCACCACCGCAGGGACCCGTTCGGGTTTGCGGCGCACTCTGGCGGCAAGACGCGGGACATGCGCACACACGCCCGTGTCCACACCCGCGGCAGCCGTACGGCGGGCCGGGCCGTCGCCCTGGCGGCGGACCTGGCCGCCCTCGTGATCGCCGTGTGGATCCTGCTGTACCTGCTGGACGCCAACCGGGGCAACGAGGTGGTGGAGTTCTTCCACGACGCCGCCACCTGGCTGGCCGCCTGGTCGTACGACCTGTTCACCTTCGGCCGCGAGTGGGTCCAAGTGGTCGTCGGCTACGGCGTGGCGGCCGTGGTCTACCTCCTCGTCGGCCACGCCCTCGCCCGCGCGCTCCACCGCTTCTAGGGAGTCTCCCGCAGACCGCAGCAGTCGGGCTCCAGTCCGGCCGGGAGCGAGGTCCCGCCGAACACCTGGGTGGTGGCCTCGTCCCCGCCCAGCGCCGCGACGGCGAGCAGCAGCGACCCGGCGGTCCAGGTGGTCTGCTCGACGGGCCACACCGCCTTGTCCTGGAACACGTACCCCGTCCAGTACATGCCGTTGTCGGCGCGCAGGTGCGTGATCGAGCGCAGGATCTCCAGCGCCCGGTCCGACTCGCCCGTCGCCCACAGCGCGAGCGCCAGCTCGCAGGACTCGCCGCCGGTGACCCACGGGTTCGGCAGGACGCAGCGCACGCCCAGGTCGGCGACGACGAACTCGTCCCAGCGCTCCTCGATGCGCGCCCTGGCCTCGGCGCCGGTCAGGGCCCCGCCGAGGACCGGGTAGTACCAGTCCATCGAGTAGTGGTTCTTGTCGAGGAACCGCTCGGGGTGCCGGCGGATGGCGTGGCGCAGGGCGCCCGCCGCGAGTTCCCAGCCGGGCTGGGGCTCCTCGCGGTGCTCGGCGATGGCCAGCGCGCAGCGCAGGGCCTGGTGGATGGAGGAGGAGCCGGTCAGCAGGGCGTCGGTGACGGGCGTGCCGTCGGCCTCCCGCTTCCAGCCGATTTCGCCGCCGGGCTGCTGGAGGGCGAGCACGCACTCCACGGCCGCGCAGACGGCGGGCCACATCCGGTCCAGGAAGGCGTCGTCGCCGGTGGACAGGTAGTGGTGCCACACGCCGACGGCTATGTACGCGGTGAAGTTGCTCTCCCGGCTCGCGTCCTGCGGCTCGGCGGTGTCCACGCCGTCCGGCCGGTCGGCGTAGGCCGCGTACCAGGAGCCGTCCTGGTTCTGGTGCCGGGCCAGCCAGGCGTACGCCCGCTCGGCGGCCTCGTGTTCGCCGGCCGCGTCCAGGGCCATCGCGGCCTCGGTGTGGTCCCACGGGTCGAGGTGGTGGCCGCGGAACCACGGGATCGCTCCGTCGGCCCGCTGCGCGGCGAGGATCCCCGCCACGGTCTCGGCGGCCTGCTCGGCGGTCAGCACCCCGTCCAGGACGAGGTGTTCGGTGCGCCCGGGCGAGCTCACTTCGCGTCGCCGTCGGCGAGGACCGGAAGGTGCGGCTTGGTCGCGTACGCCACGAAGCTCTTGCCGATGACCGGGTTGAGGGCCTGCTCCGCGAGGCGGGTGAGCGCGGGCTTCTTCATGATGTCCCAGACCAGGAGCTTGTGGTACGCCTTGACGGGCAGCGCCTTGTCGTTGTCGACGCCGAAGGCGCACTTGAGCCACCAGTACGGGGAGTGCAGGCCGTGCGCGTGGTGGGTGCCGTACGGCTTGAGGCCCGCGGCCTCCATCTTGCCGAGCAGTTCGTCCGCCTTGTAGATGCGGATGTGGCCGCCCTCGACCTCGTGGTAGGCGTCGGAGAGGGCCCAGCAGATCTTCTCGGGGCCGTAGCGCGGCACGGTGATGGCGATGCGGCCGCCGGGCTTGAGGACGCGGACCATCTCGGCGAGCACGCCCTTGTCGTCGGGAATGTGCTCCATCACCTCGGAGATGATGACGACGTCGAAGGACTCGTCGGGGAAGGGCAGCGCGAGCGCGTCGCCCTCCATGGCGGTGGCGGTGGCGCCGGCCGGGGCCTCGCCGGCCTCCTTCATCGCGGCGAACCACTTGGCGACCTCGCGGATCTCCTCGCCGTTGCGGTCGACGGCGACCACCTGGGCGCCTCGCCGGTAGCACTCGAAGGCGTGCCGGCCTGCGCCGCAGCCCAGGTCGAGTACGCGGTCGCCTGCGGCGAGCGGGAACCGGGAGAAATCGACGGTCAGCACGGGGTCCTGCCTTCGCGGTCGCGGGGGTGGTGAGGAGGAAGGGGAGGAAGCGGGAGAAAGGGGTGAAGCGGAGTCCGGTGGTGCGTCACCGCGGGCGGCGGGTACGGGCGGCTGCCTGCGCGATGGCGGTGCGGTAGTGCGCGGCGGTGCCCTCGGCGGCCTTGGCCCAGGTGAAGCGGGCCAGGACCCGTTCGCGTCCGGCGGCGCCGAGGCGGGCGCGCAGCTGGGGGTCGCCCAGCATCCGGCCGAGGGCGGCGGCCAGGGCTCCGGCGTCACCGGGGGGCACGGCGAGGCAGGTCTCGCCGTCGGGGCCGGCGACCTCGGGGATCGCACCGCCGGTGGTGGCGACGAGGGGGGTGCCGGTGGCCATGGCCTCGGCCGCGGGGAGCGAGAAGCCCTCGTAGAGGGAGGGCACGCAGGCGACCTGGGCGCTGCGGACGAGGTCGACGAGCTCGGCGTCGGTGACGCCCTTGACGAAGCGGACGGCGTGCTCGAGCCCGTACGTCTCGATGGCGCGGGCGACCGGCCCCTGCTCGGCGCGCTTGCCGACGACGACGAGGTGGGCGTCGGGCTGCTCGGTACGCAGCTTCGCGAGCGCCTCGACGAGGTGGACGAGGCCCTTGAGCGGCACGTCGGCGCTGGAGGTGGTGACGATGCGGCCGGGTACCTCGGCCACGGAGGCGTCCGGCGACCACAGGTCGGTGTCGGCCCCGATGTGCACGACGTGGATGCGCTCGTCCTGCACGCCCAGGTGCTGGGCGATCTCCTGCTTGGAGGATCCGGAGACGGTGAGGACGGAGGGCAGCCGGCGGGCGACGCGGCCCTGCATGCGGGTGAAGGCGTACCAGCGGCGTACGGAGGCCCGCTTCTTGCGGTCCTTCGCGGCGTCGAGGTCGAGCTGCCGGTCCACGGTGATGGGGTGGTGGATGGTGGTGACCAGCGGCGCGCCGAGGTCGCCCAGGAGCCCGTAGCCCAGGGTCTGGTTGTCGTGGACGACGTCGAACTCGCCGGCGCGGGCGGCGAGGTGGCGCCGGGCCCGCAGGGAGAAGGTCAGCGGCTCGGGGAAGCCGCCGGTCCACATGGTCGCCACCTCGAGGGCGTCGATCCAGTCCCGGTACTCGTCCCGCTTGGGGGTCCGGAAGGGGTCGGGCTGCCGGTAGAGGTCCAGGCTCGGGAGTTCGGTGAGGGTGGCGCCCGTGTCGAGCACCGGGTAGGGCTGCGCGCCGATGACCTCGACGGAGTGTCCCAGGCGTACGAGCTCGCGCGAGAGGTGGCGGACGTAGACGCCCTGGCCGCCGCAGAACGGGTTCCCCTTATAGGTGAGGAGTGCGATGCGCAACGGGCGGTCGCCGTCGGTGGCGGAACCCGCGAAAGGGCTCGTCACCATGGCCTCAGCGGTCACTCTCGGCCCCCTTCTCCCTGCAACTTTCGCCGGAGCGTAACCGCTCGGATAATGTAGAACAAGTTTCAGACTTGATCCGTTGAAGACCATTGAATCTACCGGCCGGAAACTACACCGTAAGAGGCGGAGCAGGTGATTCGCGCCACGGCTGCGGCGCCTGCCATGCTGACTCCCGATCAGCCCGGAATCAGCTCGCGCAACGACACGGAACGGGACAACGGGACACATGACAGCGGAAGTGAAGGCCGTCACCACACCGGCGTCGCCTCCCCTGACGGAGCGCCAGGAGGCGCGCCGCCGCCGGATCCTGCACGCCAGCGCCCAGCTGGCCAGCCGGGGCGGCTTCGACGCGGTCCAGATGCGCGAGGTCGCGGAGGCGGCCGGCGTGGCGCTGGGCACCCTCTACCGCTACTTCCCGTCCAAGGTGCACCTGCTGGTCGCCACCATGCAGGACCAGCTCCAGCACATGCACACCACGCTGCGCAAGCGCCCGCCGGCCGGCGACGATCCGGCGGCGCGGGTCGCGGAGACCCTGATGCGGGCCTTCCGCGCCCTCCAGCGCGAACCGCACCTCGCGGACGCCATGGTCAGGGCCCTCACCTTCGCGGACCGCAGCGTGAGCCCCGAGGTGGACACGGTGTCCCGGCTGACCACGGCGATCATCCTGGACGCGATGGGCCTGGACGCCCCGCCGACGGCCGAGCAGCTCTCGGCGGTCCGCGTCATCGAGCACACGTGGCACTCAGCCCTGATCACCTGGCTCTCGGGCCGCGCCTCGATCGCCCAAGTCAAGATCGACATCGAAACGGTCTGCCGCCTGATCACCCTGACGGCCCCGGAAAAGGCCTGAACCCGCCCGTGCGGGCGGGTCCGTCGGACGCCTATGCGGCGGGCTTCGGCGGCCGCCCGGCCTGCGGGGCCATCAGGCGGCGCAGCAGCCGGGTGAGCGGCCGCTCCACCACGCGGTGCAGCAGCCAGGCGATCAGCACCATCGCCGCGGTCACCCCGAGCAGGGTCGGCCAGGCGCCCCACTGCTCGTTCCACCGCCAGATCACCCGCACGCCCAGCGACTGGTGCACGAGGTACAGCGGGTACGAGATCGCGCCCGCGACCGGAAGCCAGCGCCACTGGATCCAGTCCAGCTTCCCGAGCGCGATCAGGCCCATCAGCAGGTACATGACGGTGATCGCGGTCAGGCAGACCTTCCAGTTGATGCCGTGCCCCTCGGCCCTCATGATCGCGGGAAGGTGGTGCTGCATCAGCAGCCAGGACAGCGCCAGGATGCCCAGGGTCTCGCCCTCGATCCGGCCCGCCCGGCGGACCAGGTAGAAGGCGATCCCGGCGATGAAGAAGGGCGCCCACGCGGGCAGCAGGAGCTGGTCCAGCAGCGGAATGCCCGACTTCGGCGCCAGGACCGAGCCCAGGGCCCAGACCCAGCAGAAGGTCGCGATCCGGCGGTAGCTCGTGCCCAGCAGCACGACCAGCGAGAAGAGCAGGTAGAAGCGCAGCTCGGCCCAGAGCGTCCAGTAGACGTTGTCCACGTGGTACACGCCGAGGGGTTCGTGCAGCATCGTCAGGTTGGTCAGCATCTGGCCGAACGTGACCCTCTGCTCGCCCGGAGTCCGCGGGCCCAGGCGGGCGGCCGCCGAGGCGAGCACGACCGCCGCCCAGTAGAGCGGGAACAGTCGCAGGATCCGGCCCCGCCAGAACTGCTGGAGCGACTTGCCCCAGGCGGACATGCAGATGACGAACCCGCTGATCATGAAGAAGAAGACCACGCCCAGCCAGCCGAACCCGGCGACCCGGTGCAGCGTGGGAAAGAGCTCGACCGCCGTCCGCTGCCAGGGGATCGTCCCCGTGCCGGCCAGGTAGTGGAACAGGACCACCGACACGGCCGCGAGCAACCGCAGACCGTCCAGCACCGCGATCCGCGGCGCCCGCACGGCCCCCTTCGCACCGGCAGTCCGCCCGGACCCGCCGACCCTCAGCAGCGCCTTACGGCGACGGGCAGCGTCGGGGGCTGCCTGCGGCGCCTCGGCGGGCGCCGGGACACGGTCCCCGGCGAGGACGAGCCTGTCGGACATGACACCTCTGGCATTCCTGGGGTGTCCGCGACACCGGCATGTATAGGGGGCATAAAGCCCCGCGATCGTACCGGTGCCGCATGCACGTACAGGACCCGCCCCCGCGCCCGCCGGGCCGCGGGACGGAGCCGGGCCCCGCTGCGGGGCCCGGATCCGTCCCGTGGAGCCGGGGCTACTCCTCCGGCGGGAAGACCGGTTCGCCCGTTGCGGCCAGGGTGATCAGGATGGCTTCGACCGGGCAGCCCTCCGCCGCCGTCAGGATCGGCTCGTTCGCGTCCGACTCCGGGGTGCGGGGGTGGGACTGGCGGGCCGCGTCGAGGACGAAGCCGTCCGGCGCGTGGTTGACGCACATGCCCGAGCCGATGCAGACGCCCCGGTCCACCTCGACCTGCCAGCGGTCGCCCATCAGGCGCCCGCCTCGTAGCCCGCCGGCAGGTGGATCATCTTGTGCTCCAGGTACTCGCTCAGGCCCTCCGGGCCGAACTCGCGGCCCAGGCCGCTGTTCTTGTAGCCGCCGAACGGGCCCAGCATGTCGAGGCTGAAGGTGTTCACGTTGAAGGTGCCGGTGCGGATCTGCCGGGCGAAGTCGATGCCGTGGTCCACGTCGGCCGTCCAGACGCTGCCGCTCAGGCCGAACTCCGAGTCGTTGGCCACCCGTACCGCCTCCGTCTCGTCCCCGTACGGGATCAGGCAGACGACCGGGCCGAAGATCTCCTCGCGGGCGATCCGCATGGAGTTGTCGACGTCTCCGAAGAGGGTGGGCTCCACGTACCAGCCGCGGTCCAGGCCCGCCGGACGGCTGCCGCCCGACAGGATCTTCGCGCCCTCCTCCTGGCCGATCCGGATGTAGTCCAGGGACCGCTGCTGCTGGCGCTGGGCGACGAGGGGGCCGAGCTGCGTCGCCGGGTCCAGCGGGTCGCCGACGACCAGCGCGCCGGCCGCCGCCGCGAGGGCCTCGGCCGCCTCCTCGTACCGGCTGCGCGGGACGAGGATCCGGGTCTGGGCCACGCAGGCCTGGCCGTTGTTCATCCAGGCCGCGGGGACGATCCCGGCCACCGTGGTCTCCAGGTCGGCGTCCGGCAGGATCACGGCGGCCGACTTGCCGCCGAGTTCGAGGGTGACCCGGGTGAGGTTGCGCGCGGCGACCTCCATCACCCGCCTGCCCGCGCCGACCGAGCCGGTGAAGGCGACCTTGTCGATGCCGGGGTGGCCGACCAGGTACTCGCTGACCTCCCGGTCGGCGGGCAGGATCGACAGCACGCCCTCCGGCACCCCGGCCTCGCGCGCGATGTCGGCGAGGATGTAGGAGTCGAGGGGGGCCTCCGGGGAGGGCTTCAGGATGACGGTGGAGCCGCTGAGCAGCGCGGGGGCGAGCTTGGCCGCCGCCACGAACTGCGGCACGTTCCACGGGATGACGGCCGCGACGACCCCGACCGGCTCGCGGCGCACCAGGATCGGGCCGAGGACGCCCTGGCGGTGCTCCTCGTACGGGTAGGCGCGGGCGACGGTGATCGCGGCGTCGTAGACCATCATCGGGCCGAGCGCCTGGGCCAGGACGCTCCAGGAGTACGGGGATCCGTTCTGGGAGCTGATCGAGCGGGCGATCTCCTCGTGCCGGACGGCTATGGCGTCCTTGATCCGGGTGACGACGGCGATGCGCTCCTCGAGCGTCATCCGCGGCCAGGGCCCCTCGTCGAAGGCCCGGCGGGCGGCGGCCACCGCGCGGTCCACGTCCCCCCGGGAGGCGTGCGGGACGGAGCCGATGACCTGCTCGGTGTGGGGGGAGACGATCCGGATCGTGTCGGTGCCCAGCGGATCCGTCCACTCCCCGCCGATGAACAGTTGTCCGTGTTCCACGAGCTCGGTCATGGCTGAGGCCTCCTGCGGCTTGGCGTTGCAGAACTGATACCAGTTCTAGTTAGAGGAGTCCACGGCCAGGACGGAACAACGGAGAAGATCCAACGCCTAGTCAGAAACCCGTAAAGATGGTCGACTTGGGCTACTACTGGAACACGTTCTCATCAGAGGGCGGCGACAGGGGGAGGGCTCATGCCGCAGGACACGCCACAGGTCACCGATCACGGCGGAGGGGTGTGGGGGATCAAGGTGCCCATCCCCGACAACCCGCTCGGCCACACCCTCGTCCACGTCCTCGACACCGACCGCGGCCCGGTCCTCGTCGACACCGGCTGGGACGACCCCGCCTCCTGGGACACCCTCGTCGCCGGCCTCGCCGCGCTCGGCATCGCCGTCGCCGACGTCCACGGCGTCGTCATCACCCACCACCACCCCGACCACCACGGCCTGTCCGGCCGGGTGCGCGCGGCCTCCGGCGCCTGGATCGCCATGCACGCCGCCGATACCGAGGTCGTCGTACAGACCCGGGCCGCCGAGCCCGGGGTCTGGTTCGACTACATGAGCGAGAAGCTCGCGGCCGCCGGAGCCCCCGAGGAGCACATCGCCCCGCTGCGCGCCGCCCGGGCGGGCGGCCGCCTGCGCACGCTGCCCGGCCTGCGCGCCGCCGTCCCCGACCGGGAGATCGTCCCTGCCGAGCTGCTCCCCCTCGCCGGACGCCGGCTGCGTGCGATCTGGACCCCCGGCCACACCCCCGGCCACGTCTGCCTGCACTTGGAAGAAGCCCATCCGGCGAACCTGCCCGGCAACGGCCGCCTCTTCTCCGGCGACCACCTGCTGCCCGGGATCTCCCCGCACATCGGCCTGTACGAGGCCCCGGACGAGAACGGCGTCACCCGCGCCACCGACCCCCTCGGCGACTACCTCGACTCCCTCGAACGCATCGGGCGCCTCGGACCGGCCGAGGTGCTCCCGGCCCACCAGCACGCCTTCACCGACGCCCCCGGCCGCGTACGGGAACTCCTCGAGCACCACGAGGAACGGCTGACCGGCCTGTGGACGCTGCTCGCCGAGCCGCTGACCCCGTGGGCACTGGCGGAGCGCATGGAATGGAACCGGCCCTGGGAGCAGATCCCGTACGGCTCCCGCAACATCGCCGTCTCCGAAGCCGAGGCCCACCTGCGGCGGTTGGTGAAACAGGGCCGCGCGGAGCCGGTCCCGGGCAGCGACCCGGTGACCTACCGGGCGCTGTAGGGCACCTGCCGGGCGCTGCCGGGCCGCGCCGGTGTCCGGGGCCCGCACCCTACGGGCCGGTAGAGTGAACGCGTCGTCCACACTTCCGTACGGGGGAAAGCCGGTGCGATTCCGGCACTGACCCGCAACCGTGACCCGCCCCGGCACCGTCCGGCGGAGGGGAGTCGGAATGCCCCGTACCGGAGGTGCGCGGCTCGCGCCGCCGGGGCCTCCGGCGGCCGGCACCGTCGAGGTATACGGAGCCGGAGCCGGGTGCCTGAGCGTGCCTGCCTCCCGTTCCCCAGCAGGAGAGGCACCCGCCCCATGATCGTCCGCCGCAGCGCCGCCGCGCTCGCCGCCTCCGCCGTGCTCTGTGTGGGCGCCGCCCCCGCAGCCCTCGCCGACACCGCGCCGCCCGCCTCGCCCTCCGCACCGCCGGTGATTCCCTCCGGGCTCTACGGCACAGCCGATCCGACGTACGACGGCGTGTGGCGGCAGTCCTTCGCGCTGCTCGCGCAGGACACCGTCGGCGTCAGGCCCGCCGCGCAGGCCGTGGACTGGCTGACCGGCCAGCAGTGCGCGGACGGCTCCTTCCCCTCCTTCCGCGCGGACACCGCCAAGGCGTGCGACGCATCGACGTACATCGACTCCAACGCCACCGCGGCCGCCGTGCAGGCGCTGGCCGCGCTCGGCGGCCACGACGAGACGGTGAAGAAGGCCGTCGGCTGGCTGAAGTCCGTACAGAACGAGGACGGCGGCTGGAGCAGCAACCCCGGCGGAGCCATGGACAGCGGTACGGACGCCAACTCGACCGGCATCGTGATCAGCGCCCTGGCGGCGGCCGGGGAGAAGCCGGCCGAGGTCAGGTCGAAGGCGGGCAAGTCGGCCTACGAGGGGCTGCTCCCCTTCCGGCTGGGCTGCTCCGCCGAGCCGGCCGCCGACCGGGGCGCCTTCGCCTTCCAGCCCGTCAACGGCAAGCTGGTCGCGAACGCCGACGCCACGGCCGCCGCGACCCTGGCCGGCCTCGGCAAGGGCTCGGCCGTCGTGCCGTCCACCTCGGACACCCCGGCGGCCGCGCTGGTCTGCCCGGCGGCGGACGCCGCGGACCCGGTGGCCGCGGCCCAGGGCGCGGCCGGGTACCTGGCCGAGGCCCTCAAGAAGGACGGCCACCTCACGGCCCTGACCCCGGGCTCGGACCAGCCGACCCCGGACACCGGCAACACCGCCGACGCGGTGATCGCCCTGGCCGCGGCCGGGCACAAGCAGTCGGCGGCGGGCGCGCTGGAGTGGCTCAAGACGCATTCGGCGCAGTGGTCGAAGGGCAGCCCGGCGGCCCTCGGCACGCTGGTGCTGGCCGCGCACGCGACGGGCACCGACCCGAAGTCCTTCGGCGGCACCGACCTGGTCGCTGCGCTGAACGCGACGGGCCCGGCCCCGCAGGGCGCGGACACCTCCGCGACCACCGTGGACGGTGAGAAGGACAGGCCGTCCGGCGGCCAGAGCGTGTGGTGGATCATCGGCGCGGGCGCCGCGGCCGGCGTGGGCATCGGCATCCTGCTGAGCGGCCGCCGCAAGAAGAGCCGGCGCTGATGCGCCACCGCCGGTCCTCCATCCCCCTGGCCCTGGCCTTCGGCGTCGTCCTGGCCGTGCTGGCCGCCGGTCCGGCCCTGGCCTCGAGCTACCGCTACTGGTCGTTCTGGGACGGCGCCGGCGGTACGTGGGCGTACGCCTCCGTCGGGCCCTCGACGGCCCGCCCGGCGGACGGCTCCGTGCAGGGCTTCCGCTTCGCGGTGAGCAAGGACGCGGCGGCCGAGTCGGCCCGGCCGCGGGCGGCGGCGGACTTCGCGGCGATCTGCGCCGCGACGCCGGCGGCCGAGGGCCGCAAGCGGGTGGCGCTGGTCATCGACTTCGGCGAGCCGGCGGACGCCCCGCAGGGCGAGACCCCGCCGCAGGCCGAGCCGCGCACGGTCTGCGCGCAGGTCGCCCCGGAGGCCACGGCGGCCGAGGCGCTGGCGTCGGTCGCGAAGCCGCTGCGCTACAACAGTGCGGCGCTGCTGTGCGGGGTCTCGGGCTACCCGGAACAGGGCTGCGGCGAGCCGCTCCCGGACGCCCCGGCCGCCACGGCGGCCCAGGCTCCGCCGAAGCAGCAGGAGAGCGACACCGGCGGCCCGTCCGCAGGCCTCCTGGCAGGCATCGCCGCGGTGGCCGCCCTCGCCGCGGCAGCCCTCTGGCAGTCCCGCCGCCGCACCCGATGACGGAGCCGGCTGCCCACGGCGCGGCGCACTCCGACGGCGCTCAGCCGCCCATCGGGGCCCCCCGCACCCGGGGTACGACCCGCACGGGTGGTGCGGGCGGGTACCCCGCCCGGCCGGAGGCCGGGCGCGCCCCCACCGGAGCCGCACCCGGCGACGTGACCCCGACCGGGCGAAGCCGGCCCGCGGCGTTGGATCTCGCGTACGGGCCGACGTACAAGAAATGGCGGCCCCCGCTCGCCGGCCGGGCCACGGCCCTGCACGCAGGGGCCTGGTGGCTGTGGGCGCTCGGCCTGGCCACCGCCGCCTCGCGGACGACCAACCCCCTCCTCCTCGGCCTGATCACCGGCGTGGCCGGCTACGTCGTCGCGGCCCGCCGCACCAGCGCCCCCTGGGCCCGTTCCTACGGGGCCTTCCTCAAGCTCGGCCTCTTCGTCATCGGCCTGCGCCTGCTCTTCTCGATGCTCCTCGGCTCCCCCATCCCCGGCTCGCACACCCTGTTCACCCTCCCGGAGGTCCCCCTGCCCGCCTGGGCGCAGGGCATCCGCTTCGGCGGCAGGGTGACCGCCGAGCAGCTGGTCTTCGCCTTCTACGACGGCGCGAAGCTGGCCGCCCTCCTCGTCTGCGTGGGCGCCGCGAACGCCCTCGCCAACCCGGCCCGGCTCCTGAAATCCCTCCCGGCCGCCCTGTACGAGGCCGGGGTCGCCGTCGTCGTCGCGATGACCTTCGCGCCGAACATGGTTGCCGACGTGGTCCGCCTGCGGACCGCCCGCCGGCTGCGCGGCCGCCCCACCGGCGGCATCAAGGCCATCCTCCAGATCGGCCTGCCGGTCCTGGAGGGCGCCCTCGAGCGGTCCGTGGCCACCGCCGCCTCGATGGACGCCCGCGGGTACGGCCGCACCGCGCAGGTCCCGCCCGCCGTCCGGCACACCACCAACGTCCTCACCCTCGGCGGCCTGCTCGGCATGTGCGCCGGCACGTACGGGCTGCTCGCCGCCGAGGGCGCGGCGTACGGCCTGCCCGTCCTCCTCATCGGCCTGGTCCTGGCCCTGGCGGGGCTGCGCCTCGGCGGGCGCCGGTCGGTCCGGACCCGCTACCGGCCCGACCGCTGGGGGCCGCGCGCCTGGCTGGTCGCCGGTTCGGGGGCGGCCGTCGCCGCGCTCCTCGTCCACGCGGGCTCCGTCGACCCCGGGTCCCTGCATCCGGGTGTGGTCCCGCTGGTCGCGCCCGCGCTGCCGCTCTGGCCGGCGGCGGCGATCCTGATCGGCCTGCTGCCCGCCTTCGTGGCACCCGTACCGCCCAAGGAGGCGTCCCCGTGATCCGGTTCGAACAGGTCTCGGTCACCTACGAGGGCGCGGCCCGGTCCTCGCTCCAGGGCGTCGACCTGGTGATCCCGGAGGGGGAGCTGACCCTCCTCATCGGCCCGTCGGGTGTCGGCAAGTCGACTCTGCTCGGGGCCGTGTCCGGCCTGGTCCCCCATTTCACCGGGGGCACGCTGCGGGGCCGGGTCACGGTCGCGGGCCGTGACACGCGCACGCACAAGCCGCGGGAGCTCGCGGACGTGGTCGGTACGGTCGGCCAGGATCCGCTCGCGCACTTCGTGACGGACGTGGTGGAGGACGAGCTGGCGTACGGAATGGAGTCGTTGGGCCTGGCTCCCGCCGTGATGCGCCGCCGGGTGGAGGAGACCCTGGACCTGCTCGGCCTGAACGAGCTGCGCGACCGCCCCATCGCCACCCTGTCCGGCGGCCAGCAGCAGCGGGTCGCGATCGGCTCGGTCCTGACCCCTCACCCGAAGGTCCTGGTACTGGACGAGCCGACGTCCGCCCTGGACCCGGCGGCGGCGGAGGAGGTCCTGGCGGTGCTCCAGCGGCTGGTGCACGACCTGGGCACGACCGTGCTGATGGCGGAGCACCGGCTGGAACGGGTGGTCCAGTACGCCGACCAGGTCCTCCTCCTGCCCTCCCCGGGCGCGGCGCCGGTGCTCGGCACCCCGTCGGGGATCATGTCCGTCTCCCCGGTCCACCCCCCGGTGGTGGCTCTGGGCCGCCTGGCGGGCTGGTCCCCGCTCCCCCTGTCGATCCGCGACGCCCGCCGTTCGGCCGCGCCGCTGCGTGCCCGTCTGTCGGCCGCCGCCCCTGCCGGTACAGCCGCGCCGGGCGGACGGCAGCAGCCGCATCCGGCCCCGCCGGCGCTTGAGCCGCGGGTCCGGGCGGAGCCCGGTTTCGGGAAGGGGCGGGGTGGGGCAGGCCGCCCGCAGGGCCCCCGCGCCGGCCTGCTGGCCAGGCTGCGCCGCGGCACGGCGGCGGCGTCCGCCTCCGCGGCGGAGCCGCAGTCCGGCACCATCGCCACAGCCCGAGGCCTCGGCGTCCGCCGCGGCCGCGCCGAAGTGCTCCGCAACATCGACTTCGCGGTGGCGCCCGGCGAGACCGTCGCCCTCATGGGCCGCAACGGCGCCGGCAAGTCCACCCTCCTCGCCGCGCTGACCGGCATGGTCGAGCCCGCCACCGGCTCCGTCACGGTCGCCGGTGCGACCCCGCACAGGACCGCGCCCGCGCAGATGGTCCGCCGCGTCGGCCTCGTTCCGCAGGAACCCCGCGACCTCCTCTACGCCGACACGGTCGCGGCCGAGTGCGCCGCCGCCGACTCCGACGCCGCCGCAGCCCCCGGCACCTGCCGGGACCTGGTCCGCGCGCTGCTCCCGGACGTCCCCGACGACACCCATCCCCGGGACCTCTCCGAGGGCCAGCGCCTGGCCCTGGCCCTGGCCCTGGTCCTCACCGGCCGGCCCGCGCTGCTGCTCCTCGACGAGCCGACCCGCGGCCTGGACTACGCCGCCAAGGTCCGGCTGATCGAGATCCTGCGGGCGCTCGCCGCCGAGGGCCACGCCATCGTCCTGGCCACGCACGACGTGGAGCTGGCCGCCGAGCTGGCCCACCGCGTGGTGATCCTGGCCGGCGGGGAGGTCGTCGCGGACGGGCCGACGGCCGAGGTCGTGGTCTCCTCCCCCGCCTTCGCGCCCCAGGTGGCGAAGATCCTCGCCCCGGGCCACTGGCTCACGGTGAGCCAGGTCGCCGAGGCCCTCGCGGCCCGGGCTCCCGGGACCGCCTCCGGGACGGCCTCTGGCACCGCCTCCGGGACGGGCCCCGCATGACCAGCGCAGCGAGCCGCCCCATCCGCATCGGCCCCCGCGCCGCCGCCGCCCTGGTCCTCGTCACCCTCATCGGCATCGCGGCCTTCGGCTGGCCGCTCCTCGCCGACCGGCAGTCGGGCCTCGCCCACTCCCAGGACGCCCCGTGGCTGTTCGCCGCGCTGCTTCCCCTCCTCGTCGCCGTCGTCGTCGCGACCATCGCCGACGACGGCATGGACGCCAAGGCGGTCGCGATGCTCGGCGTCCTGGCCGCGGTCGGGGCGGCGCTGAGACCGCTGGGCGCCGGCACGGCCGGCCTGGAGCCCATGTTCTTCCTGATGGTGCTCAGCGGCCGCGTCCTCGGTCCCGGCTTCGGCTTCGTGCTCGGCTCGGTGACCATGTTCGCGTCCGCCCTGCTGACCGGCGGGGTCGGGCCGTGGATGCCGTTCCAGATGCTGGCCATGGGCTGGTTCGCGCTGGGCGCCGGGCTGCTGCCGGGCCCGGAGCGGATCCGGGGCCGGGCGGAGCTGCTGATGCTGGCGGCGTACGGCTTCGCGGGCTCGTTCGCGTACGGCACGGTCATGAACCTCCAGGGCTGGGTGATCCTGCAGGGCATGGGACAGGGGATCTCCTTCCACCCGGGCGAGCCGGTCGCGGCGAACCTGGCGCGCTTCCTCGCGTACTGCCTGGCGACCTCGCTGGGCTGGGACCTGGGCCGGGCGGCGCTGACGGTCGTCCTGACGCTCACGCTCGGCGGCACGCTGCTGAGGGCGCTGCGCCGGGCGACTCGCAAAGCTGCCTTCGACGCGCCCGCCACCTTCGATTCGGGTGTGGAAAGTGGCCCGGACCACACCCGCAAAAGGGACCGAACGTGCACGGAAGGTGAGATTCCGACCCCTTGACGGTGACCCGCCCCATAGGACCCAGGTCACACACGAAGCGCGATAGTAGGCCTCAGCGACCCCTATACGCCCCCCTTGCACCGGCGCTCACCTGCGAGGACGCCGGTCGCGTCACGGGAGGGCCGTTCCTCCCCCACTGCGAGTCCCGCTAGTAAGTGGGGTCGTTGCCAGGGCCCCGGGCGGTCTGTAGAACTGGATGAGTCGCAGGGCGGCAGGGGTACTTCACCCGCCGCCGACGAACCCCTCTCCTCCGCGTGAGTGGCTCACGCATGTCATCGGCATGCCCGCGACCGCCCTTGTCCCCTTCGGAAGGTCAATCCGTGTCCAACGCAGTCATCCGCCGCATCGCCGCTTCCAAGAAGACCCTCGCGGGTACCGTCGTCGCCCTGGGCGTCGCCGGTTCCATGCTGGCCGCGGTTCCCGCGCAGGCCGCCCCGATGAGCGCCAAGGCGATCGCCCAGCAGATGATCAAGGACCCGGCCCAGTTCGCCGCCTTCGACAAGATCATCACGCGTGAGAGCGGCTGGGACTACACCGCCACGAACGCCTCTTCCGGCGCGTACGGCCTGGTCCAGGCCCTGCCGGCCTCGAAGATGGCCTCGGCGGGCGCGGACTGGAAGACCAACCCGGCCACCCAGATCAAGTGGGGCCTGGACTACATGAACGAGCGCTACGGCAGCCCGGTCGAGGCCTGGAACTTCTGGTCGGCCAACCACTGGTACTAAGCCGCCAGCGCGGAGCAGCAGACAGCAGCAGCAGCAGACATACGAAGGCCCCGGCGGCCGACCTCCCCAGGTCCGGCCACCGGGGCCTTCTGCATCCCATCCCACGGGGTCTGTGTTGCGGCGCCCGCCAGCACCGCGCGGCACCGCGGCACCGCGGCGCCTACAGGCGCTGGATGATCGTGCCGGTGGCCAGCGCGCCGCCCGCGCACATGGTGATCAGCGCGAATTCCTTGTCGCGGCGCTCCAGCTCGTGCAGCGCGGTGGTGATCAGCCGGGCGCCGGTGGCGCCGACGGGGTGGCCGAGCGCGATGCCCCCGCCGTTGACGTTGACCTTCTCCAGGTCCTGGTCGAAGACCTGGGCCCAGCTGAGGACGACGGAGGCGAAGGCCTCGTTGATCTCGACGAGGTCGATGTCCTTGAGGGACATGCCGGCCTTGCCCAGCACGGCCCGCGTCGCGTCGATCGGCCCGTCCAGGTGGTAGTGCGGGTCGGCGCCGACCAGCGTCTGGGCGACGATCCGGGCGCGCGGGCGCAGCTTGAGCGCGCGGGCCATCTTGCGCGAGGCCCACATCACGGCGGCGGCCCCGTCCGAGATCTGCGAGGAGTTCCCGGCGGTGTGCACGGCGGTCGGCATGACCGGCTTGAGCCGGGCCAGCGCCTCCATCGACGTGTCGCGCAGGCCCTCGTCCCGGTCGACCAGGCGCCACATGCCCTGCCCGGCGGCCTGCTCCTCCTCCGTCGTCGGCACCTGCACGGCGAAGGTCTCGCGCTTGAAGCGCTCCTCGGCCCAGGCGGCCGCGGCCCGCTCCTGCGAGAGCAGCCCCAGCTTGTCGACGTCCTCGCGGGTCAGACCCCGGTGGCGGGCGATCCGCTCGGCGGCCTCGAACTGGTTGGGCAGGTCCACGTTCCACTCGTCCGGGAACGGCTTGCCGGGCCCGTGCTTCGACCCCGACCCCAGCGGTACGCGGCTCATGGCCTCGACCCCGCAGGCGATGCCGATGTCCATGACCCCGCCGGAGATCATGTTGGCGACCATGTGGTTGGCCTGCTGGGAGCTGCCGCACTGGCAGTCCACCGTCGTCGCCGCGGTCTCGTACGGGAGCCCCATGGCGAGCCATGCGTTGCGGGCGGGGTTCATCGACTGTTCGCCGGCGTGGGTGACGGTGCCGCCGACGATCTGCTCGACGCAGTCGGGCTGGATTCCGGTACGGGCGAGGAGCTCGCGGTACGTCTCGCCGAGCAGGTAGGCGGGATGGAGGTTGGCGAGCGCGCCCCCGCGCTTGCCGATGGGGGTGCGTACGGCTTCGACGATGACGGGTTCCGCGGCCATGAGCTCGTCCTCTCCTGCACTGCGACAGCGCGGCGGGCCGTCCCGGCGGCCCCGCCCTGAACTAGTACGCGTTCTAGTTCTCCCCGCAGTCTTATGACCTGAAGCCCCCGCACGCAAGGGTCTTGCACGCGGCCTGCACGGATTCCACACGCAACAGTTGGTGCGCCGACCCTTGTCACTTCTAGAACTCGTTACTACCTTCAAGCCAACTTCTGATGGGCCGTCAGACTTTGGAGTCGCCCGATGTCTTGCCCCGCGCTGCCCGAAGGCTTCGACGCCACCGACCCCGACCTGCTCCAAAGCCGGGTCCCGCTCCCGGAGTTCGCGCAGCTGCGGCAGACCGCCCCCGTGTGGTGGTGTCCGCAGCGGCGCGGCATCACCGGTTTCGACGACGAGGGCTACTGGGTCGTGACCCGGCACGCGGACGTCAAGTACGTCTCCACGCACCCCGAACTCTTCTCCTCCACCACCAACACGGCGATCATCCGCTTCAACGAGCACATCCAGCGCGACCAGATAGATGCCCAGCGCCTGATCATGCTGAACATGGATCCGCCGGAGCACACGCGCGTACGCCAGATCGTGCAGCGCGGCTTCACCCCGCGGGCGATCCGCGGACTGGAGGAGGCCCTGCGCGACCGGGCCCGGAAGATCGTCGAGGAGGCGGTGGCCGGCGCGGGCGACGGCAGCTTCGACTTCGTCACGCAGGTGGCCTGCGAGCTCCCGCTCCAGGCCATCGCGGAGCTGATCGGCGTCCCGCAGAAGGACCGCGCCAAGATCTTCGACTGGTCGAACAAGATGATCGCCTACGACGACCCGGAGTACGCGATCACCGAGGAGGTCGGCGCAGAGGCGGCGATGGAGCTCATCGGCTACGCGATGAACCTGTCCGCCGCGCGCAAGGAGTGCCCGGCCAAGGACATCGTCACCCAGCTGGTGGCGGCGGAGGGCGAGGGCAACCTCGGCTCCGACGAATTCGGCTTCTTCGTCCTCCTCCTGGCGGTCGCGGGCAACGAGACCACGCGCAACGCCATCAGCCACGGCATGCACGCCTTCCTGACCCACCCCGACCAGTGGGAGCTGTACAAGGCGACCCGGCCGTCCACCGCCGCGGAGGAGATCGTGCGCTGGGCCAGTCCGATCGTGTCCTTCCAGCGGACCGCCACCCAGGACACCGAACTGGGCGGCCAGAAGATCAAGGCGGGCGACCGGGTCGGCCTGTTCTACTCCTCCGCCAACCACGACCCGGAGGTCTTCACCGATCCCGGCGCCTTCGACATCACCCGCGACCCCAACCCCCACCTGGGCTTCGGCGGCGGCGGCCCGCACTTCTGCCTCGGCAAGTCCCTGGCCGTCATGGAGATCGACCTGATCTTCAACGCCCTGGCCGACACCCTGCCCGACCTCCGCCTGACGGGCGAGGACCCGCGCCGCCTGCGCGCGGCCTGGCTCAACGGCATCAAGGAACTCCGGGTCAGCCACGGCTGACCCGCGACCCAGGACGGCAGGGGCCCCTTCCTCCCACGCCCGGCCCCTGCCGTCCGCTGGCAGCAGCCTCAGCAGCCGTTCGAGTGGCGGCACCGCCCGAACGGGGCGACCCTTGCAGAGAGCGGCGATCCAGCCGAAGGGGCGCCGGGGCCACTGCGCCCCGGCGCCCCTTCGGCCTGCGCAGGCATCCGGGGGTATCCGGGGGTATCCGGGAGTATCCGGGGGCGACGTACCCGGGCGCCGTCCCGCCGCGTGCAGCCGACACTCCCCGGTGCCAGACTGAAGGCATGGCCACGCTCGGTCAGTCCTTCCGGGGACGGCTCGTGCAGCCCGGGGACCCCACGTACGACGAGGACCGGCGGGTCTGGAACGGCTCCATCGACCGCTCCCCCGCCCTCATCGCCCACTGCACGGGCGTCGCGGACGTCATCGACGCCGTGCGGTTCGCTGTCGGCCCCGCGGCCGGGCTGCCGGTCGCCGTACGGGGCGGCGGGCACAGCTTCCCCGGACAGTCCGTGTGCGACGGCGGCATCGTCATCGACCTCTCGCCCCTGCGCGGCATCCGGGTGGACCCCGAGGCCCGGACCGTCAGGGCGCAGGCCGGGGTGCTGCTGGGCGAGCTGGACCACGAGACGCAGGCGTTCGGGCTGGCCGTACCGGCCGGGATCGTCACGCACACCGGGCTGGCGGGGCTCACGCTCGGCGGCGGCATCGGCTGGCTGATGCGCAAGTACGGGCTCACCGTCGACCAGCTGCTCTCGGTGGACCTGGTCACCGCCGACGGGTCCTTCGTGAAGGCGAGCGAGGACGAGAACCCCGACCTGTTCTGGGGTGTCCGCGGCGGAGGCGGGAACTTCGGGATCGTCACGGAGTTCACGTTCCGGCTCAACCCGCTCGGACCGATCGTGCTGGCCGGCCCGATCGTCTGGCCGATGGCCGAGTCGGCGCGGCTCCTGCGCTTCTACCGCGAGTGGATCACCGACGTACCGGACGAGCTGACGACTGCGGTCGTCCACCGCAAGGCGCCGGTGGCCCCGTACATCCCGCCCGAGCTGCAGGGGCAGCCGGTCGTGATGGTGGTCTGCTGCTACGCGGGCCCGGTCGAGGAGGGGCAGGAGGTGCTGCGGCCGCTGCGCGAGGCCGCCGGGCCGGCGCCCGTACTCGACCTGTGCGCGCCCAAGCCGTTCACCGAGCACCAGGCGATGTTCGACCCGTCCTTCCCGCACGGCCGCTGGTACTACTTCAAGTCCTGTGACGTCGCACGGCTCACCGACGAGATCATCGACCGCACGGCCGAGCACGCGGCCCGGATCGTCTCACCGTTCACCGCCTTCCCGATCTTCCAGCTGGGCGGGGCCATCGCCCGCGTCGGTGAGGACGAGACGGCCTTCGGCGGGCGCGGCGCCGGGCACACCTTCAACATCAACGGGACCACGTTGGACTCCGAGGGCTTCGACGCGGAGCGGACGTGGGCGCGCGGCCTGTGGTCGGCACTCGCGCCCCACCAGGTCGGCGTCTACGCGAACTTCCTGATGGAGGAGGGCGAGGAGCGGGTCGAGCAGGCCTACGGGACGCAGAAGTACCGGCGCCTGCAGGAGCTGAAGCGCCGCTACGACCCCGGGAACCTCTTCCATCTCAACCAGAACATCCCGCCCGCCGCCCCGGCCAGGCCGGCCACGCCGGCCACTCCCGCTGCGGCATCCGCGCCGGCTACGACACCCGCGCCCCCGCCGGTGTCCTGACCTCCGGCTGCTGCCCCTCACCGCCCGTGCGCTGCGCGGGCAGGCTCGCCCGCAGCCGGCGCGGCCCGGAGAGCACGTACACGAGCCCGAATCCGGCGCCCACGACGACCGCGCCGCCCACCGCGTCGAGGATCCAGTGGTTCGCGGTGGCGACGATCGCGCACACCGTGATCAGCGGGTGGAGCGCGCCGAGCAGCTTCTGCCAGCCCTTCGGCGCCAGCACCACGATCACGATCCCGCACCACAGCGACCAGCCGAAGTGCAGCGAGGGCATCGCCGCGTACTGGTTGGAGATCGCGGTCATGGCACCGTACGACGGGTTGGCCAGGTCCTGCGGGCCGTGCACGGTGTCGATGAAGCCGAGACCGGGCATCAGGCGCGGCGGCGCGAGCGGGTACAGCCAGAAGCCTATGAGCGCCAGTACGGTCGCCAGCCCCAGGGAGGCGCGCGCCCAGCGGTAGTCGCCCGGGCGGCGCCAGTACAGGACGGCCAGGATCGTCAGCGGCACCACGAAGTGGAAGGAGGTGTAGTAGAAGTTGAAGAACGCCTCCAGCCAGGGGGTGTTGACGACGGCGTGGTTCACGGCGTGCTCGATGTCGAAGCCCAGGGCCCGTTCGATCCCGAGGATCTGACTGCCGTTGCCCTCGGCGAGGTCGCGGCTGGTGGGGGCCGCGGCCCTGATGTGCGAGTAGAGCGAGTACCCGACCCGTATCAGCAGGAGTTCCAGCAGCAGGTTGGGGCGGGACAGCACGCGCCGCCAGAACGGCAGCAGCGGCACCCGCTGCCACCGGGCGGCCGCGGGCTTCCCGTAGGCCGTGGGGACGGGCTCGCGCCAGTACGGCGAGGAGCGCGGCAGGAACGGTACGGCGCAGGCGGCGGCCAGCGCGGCGAGGAGCAGCACGTTGTCGCGTACGGGGGCCAGCGCGGCCAGGTTCGGCAGCAGCACGGCACTGGGCAGGGTCATGGTCAGGACGACGGCGACGGGCCACACGGGCCGGTCGGCGGCGCGCCTGCCGACCTTGCCCGCGACCGCGAGCAGCACCCACAGCAGCTGGTGGCGCCAGCCAGTCGGGGACACGGCGATGGCCACGCAGCCGGTGATGGCGACGGCGAGCAGCAGCTGCCCGTCCCGGGCGTAGCGGACGGCGCGGCGCAGGCCGATGAAGGCGATGCCGGCCGCGACGGCCAGGTAGAGCAGGATCTCGACGGGTCCGGTCAGGCCGATGCGCAGCAGGGCGCCGTGCACGGACTGGTTGGCGAGGCTGTCGGGGGCCCCGCCGAGGCCGGTGCCGGCCAGGTGGTGGACCCAGTACGTCCACGCGTCGCGCGGCATGGCCGCCCAGGTCAGCGCGGTGGCTCCGGCGAAGGTGGCCGCGGCGGCCCCGGCGGTGGGGCGGCGGCCGGTGAGCCACAGGAAGGGCGCGAAGAGCAGCAGGGCGGGCTGGAGGGCCGCGGCGAGGCCGATGAGGAAGCCGGCCGGGCGCTCGCCGGGGACGCGGAAGACGGCGAGGAGCACCAGGAGCACGGGCAGCACGGCGGTCTGGCCGGGTGAGGAGGCCTCGCGGACGGGCAGCGAGACCATCATCAGGGCGGTCAGCACGGGCGCGGCCAGCAGCGCGGTGCGGCTCGGCACGGGGTCGGGCAGGGCGCGCGCGGCGACGAGTCCGACGGCGGCGACGAACAGCAGCGTCAGGGAGATCCAGGCGACCTCCAGTGACGGCGCGGCGAGGCCGACGAGCGGTTTGAGGACGAGCCCGGCGAACGGCGTGCCGGTGAACTGGCCGGTGTCGTAGAGCGAGCCGGGCAGGCTGCCGGGGAGGTGGAAGCCGCTCAGCCACTGGCCCGGTGGGACGCTCAGCACGACGGCGGCCTGTCTGACGGCCAGTGCGCCCGCCAGCGCCCACAGGAGGAGGCGTGCCGCCCCGAGCCTGCTGCCGCTATCGCCTATGACTCCGGCATGCCCGTTCGCACCGCTGTGCTCTGCCGCGTTAGCCACGCCTCGCCGGCCTCCCGCCCTGTTGACCGCAACCCTGACTTTGCCTGGCTGCCGCGTTTCGTGCCCCGTTCCATTACCTGGACGACGATATCCCGCGCGGGATACCTAGGATGGCCTGCATGAGCATCGTGAAGATCAACGCGCTGACCGTGCCGGCCGAGCAGCGGGAGGTTCTGGAGCAGCGGTTCGCCTCGCGGGCGGGGGCGGTGGAGAGCTCGGACGGGTTCGAGTGGTTCGAGCTGCTGCGCCCGGTGGAGGGCACCGACCAGTACCTCGTGTACACGCGGTGGCGGTCCGAGGAGGACTTCCAGGCGTGGATGGAGGGGCCGATGAAGGCCGCTCACCAGGGTGGCGGCGCGGCCGGCGGCGAGGCCGGCGAGCGCCCGAAGCCGGCGGCCACGGGTTCGTCGGTGTGGTCGTTCGAGGTCGTGCAGCAGGCGGCGCCGAAGAAGGCGTGAGGCCGCAGGGGGCGGGGGGGGGGGGGGGGCCCCCCCCCCCCCCCCCCTCCCCCACCCCCCCCGCCCCCCCCCAAAAGACTCATAAACCGCCCAGTAAG
>NZ_JBIXJQ010000002.1:519701-542772 GCF_052871255.1 Streptomyces sp. LARHCF249 | reverse complement strand
GTGGGTGGGGGGGGTGGGGGGGGGCCCGGGGGGGGGGCGGGGGTGGGGGGGGGGCGGCGGGGGGGGGCGGGGGGGGGGGCCCCCGCCCCGCCTCTGCCTGCCCCTGCGGATGCGCTCAGCTCCAGAAGGCGTCTTCCTCGTCGATGTCGGCGGTGCACTGGTCGATGTCGGTGATCTTGTGGCCGACGATGGTGAAGAAGAGGCCCTCGCGGATCTCGATGCCGCGGTCACCGCGGTCGCCGCGTGCCGTGTGGAAACTCATGACGTGGCCGCGGCCGTCGGCGAGGACCGATTCCAGGTGGACCTGGAAGGTGCCGTTGGTCTCCTCCCCGAGCCGGCGGTAGAGGTCCATGACGTTCTCCCGCCCCTTGTGGTGACCGGAGAGCGGGTTGCTGCCGGGCACGTGGTGGATGACGTCGGCGGTCATCAGCGCGCTCAGCGCCTCCATGTCGCCCTTGGCGAAGGCCTCGTAGCCGCGGCGGACCAGTGCACAGTCGGGATGCTCGGACATGGTGTTTCACACCCTCCAGGACGCACGGTTTGCCCTTTTTCCTATCATCAGCCCGTCCCTGTGGATATTGCACGCCAGGGATCCGCGGCGGACTCCACAATGACGTCATGACCACTCACAGCGAACACCGCACACACACCTGGACCGTGGCCCCCGAGCCGTTCACCACGCCCGACGCCACCGTCCTGCGCCGCGCCTACTACGCCGAGGTCGCGGGCCGTTACTGGAAACGGTCCGTCACGGAGGCCGAGATCGACCAGGGCCTCCTGGACTTCCCCGACGACGGCCTCGCCCCGCCGACGGGCCAGTTCGTCGTCGGCCGGCTCGCCGGAGAGCCCCTGGCGTGCGGCGGGATACGCCTGCTCGACCCCGTCACCGCCGAGCTCACCAGGGTGTACGTCGACCAGCGCGCCCGCGGTACCGGCGGCGGGGCGGCGCTGCTCGAAGTCCTGGAGGCGCAGGCCCGCGCGCTGGGCGCCGAGCGGGTCCAACTGGACACCAGGTCGGATCTCGTGGAGGCCCGGGCGTTGTACGCGCGGCACGGGTATGCGGAGATACCGGCGTACAACTCGGGCCCGTATGCGGAGCACTGGTTCGAGAAGCGCCTGGTCTGAACCCCCGGCTCTAGCGCGCGGCGTGGTCGCGGCGGGGCGCGGTGTCGTAGGGCTCCTCGGCGTCGGACCCGCACAGCTCCGCGTTGATCTCCTGGACCAGCTTGACCAGGTCGGTCGGGCGGTCCGGGCCCCACCAGTCGCCGAGGAGCTCGGCGAGGGACTCCTCGCGCGCGGCGGAGAGCTTGGCCGCCGCAGCCCGCCCCTGGTCGGTCAGGACCAGCGCCAGCCCGTCCCGTACGGCGAGGTGTCGCTCCTCGACCTGGCGGGCGGCGTCCGTGATGGCCTTCAACGGCACGATGGTGCGCTCGGCCAGCACGGCCGGCTCCGCCGACCCGTACTTGTTGATCCGCAGCAGCAGCCAGCTCGCTGCGGGCAGCAGGTCGTAACCCGCCTTCTCGGTGATCTTCTCGTAGACGTGCCGGCGGCCCTCCTTGGTGCCGAGCACCGACAGCGCGCGGGCGACCTCGTCGCGGGAAGACCGCTCGACGGGGTTGGAGGCGAGGGTCTCGGTCACATCCGGCGCGGTGACCGAGCCGCGGAGCTTGTCCTCCTTGAGGAACCAGGCGATCACGAACGCGACGAGGACGACGGGCACGGCGTAGAGGAAGACGTCCGTGATGGAGGTGGCGTAGGCGTCGAGCACGCGGGGTCGCAGCTCGGCGGGAAGTGCGCCGATGGCCCGAGGGTCGGCCTCCAGCTGCGCGGCGCCCGCGCCCGGCGGCAGCGGAACGCCCGCGAGGGCGGTGGCCAGCTTGTCGTCGAGACGGTTGGTGAAGATCGTGCCGAAGATCGCGACGCCGAAGGAGGCACCGATGGAACGGAAGAAGGTCGCACCGGAGGTGGCGACGCCGAGATCCGCGTAGCCGACGGAGTTCTGCACCACCAGCACGAGCACCTGCATGACCAGGCCGAGTCCCGCGCCGAAGACGAAGAAGTAGGCGCTCATCTCCCAGGTGGAGCTGGTGCGGTGCAGCTGGTGCAGGAGGAGCAGGCCGACGGCGGTGACGGCGGTTCCGGCGATGGGGAAGACCTTCCACCGGCCGGTGCGGCTGACGATCTGGCCGGAGGCGGTGGAGGAGATCAGCATGCCGAGCACCATCGGCAGCATGTGGACTCCGGACATCGTCGGCGAGACGCCCTGGACGACCTGGAGGAAGGTCGGCAGGTAGACCATCGCGCCGAACATGGCGAAACCCACGACGAAGCTGATCACCGAGCAGAGGGTGAAGGTGCGGATGCGGAACAGTTTCAGCGGCAGGACGGGTTCCGCGGCCCTGCGCTCCACGAAGAGGAAGGCGACGAGCAGCACCGCGCCGAGGACGGCGAGTCCGATGATCTGGGCCGACCCCCAGGCCCACGTGGTGCCGCCGAGCGAGGCGACCAGGACGAGGCAGGTGGCGACGGAGGCGATGAGGAGGGTGCCGAGGTAGTCGATGGTGTGCTTCGAGGAGCGCACCGGGATGTGCAGCGCGGCGGCGATGACGGCGAGCGCGACGAGACCGATGGGGAGGTTGATGTAGAAGACCCAGCGCCAGGACAGGTGGTCGACGAACAGGCCGCCCAGCAGCGGTCCCAGCACGCTGGTCGCACCGAAGACCCCGCCGAACAGGCCCTGGTACTTGCCGCGTTCGCGCGGCGGGACGATGTCGCCGACGATAGCCATGGACAGCACGATCAGCCCGCCGCCGCCGAGGCCCTGGAGGGCGCGGAAGCCGATGAGCTGGGCCATGTCCTGGGCGACGCCGCACAGGGCGGAGCCGATGAGGAAGAGGACGATGGCGTACTGGAACAGCTTCTTGCGTCCGTACTGGTCGCCGAGCTTGCCCCACAGGGGGGTGGCGGCGGTGGAGGCGAGCATGTAGGCGGTGACGACCCAGGACAGGTGCGCCATGCCGCCGAGGTCGCTGACGATGGTCGGCAGGGCGGTGGAGACGATGGTCTGGTCGAGGGCGGCGATCAGCAGGCCCAGGAGCAGGGCACCGATGGAGACGAGGACCTCGCGGGAGGCGTGTTCGGCGGCGGGTCCGGAGCTCTGCGGGCCGGGGCCGGGGTCCACGGCATCCGTGGTCACATCCTGAGCCATCGATTCCTCCTCAGGGCGGATCAACATCTCCATCCTGCGCGGTGTGTCCGGTTATGGCCTGTCGGCGCGACAGGGAAAGGGTTGGGCGCCGCCCGACGGGTCTGCATAATGCCTGGCAGGTCCAGGGAGGGATTCCAGTGAACGGTGAGCACTGTCCAGATTGCGGCGCCCTCGGTGCCGCCTGCCGGTGCGCGCCGGGTGCGGGATACGACCCCTTGCGCGTCCGCCCGTACGTCTCGCTGCCCGACCCGGGCGAACCGGACGACGACGCTCCACTGCCTCCGCTGCCGCCTTCGCCGCCGATAGCGCGCGTGGTGACCCCGCCGTCACCGCAGCACGACACCCCGGCGTACGGAATACCCGTGCCCCCGGACCAGCAGCCGTGGCCGGAGGTCCCGGGCGGACAGGGCGGGCCGGGCGGCCTGCGCGATGACCCGGCCGGCCGGGGTCACGCAGGCGGCCCGGGGTATGCGCCGCAAGCGGCCGAGACGGTACAGCTCCACGCCACCCCGGAGGCCGGGGCCATCGCCGGCACAGCCGGAGGCGGGGGGAGGGGAGGGGGAGGGGGCCCCGAGAAGCGCACCAGCCCTGCCTTCCGTCGCCTGCTCCCGGTCCTGATCGGCGCCGCCGCAGTGGTGGCCCTCGGGGGGACCGCCGTGGCCCTGTGGGTGCTCCCGAGTTCCGCGGGGAACGACACCGCCCTGATGGACACGAAGGCATCGGCGCCCGTGACGAGCCTGGCCCCGGCCAGCCCGACCCCGGCCGCCACCGAAACGGCCAGCCCTTCACCCTCGGCCTCGCCGTCCCCCTCACCGAGCGCGTCCAAGTCGCCTTCGCCGTCCCCGAGCGCGTCCCGCTCGTCGGCACCCCCTTCCCCCAGCGCCTCACCGAGCACGAGCCGCACCCCCAGCCCCACGCCGCCGGCGGCGGCACCGACCCTGCGGTACGGCGACTCGGGCGCGGAGGTGGAGAAGCTTCAGCGGCTGCTGGCCGCCAGAGGGCTGTACACGTACAAGATCAACGGAAAGTTCGACTGGCGGGTGGAGAACGCCGTGTCGACGTTCCAGTACGAGAACGGCATCGACGACGAGGAGTGGGGCGTCTACGGCCCGATCACGCGCAAGGCGCTGGAGGGCTAAGGGGTACGGGGTAGGGGCGGAGGAGGTACGGGCGGAGGGGCGACGGCCTGGTCGCCGTGACCTGGTCGGTGCTGCTTCCGTTACCGCCGCCTCCGTTGCCTCCGTCCGCCCCCACTACCCCGTCGCAACCCGCGCCGCCGTTCGAGCTGCCGTGTTCCCCCGGCCCCGCCGCGCCTCGACGCTGGCGGCCGTGTCGCCTGCCGCCGTGCCGCCCAGGGTCGGCCGCCAGGCATCCGCGTTGCCGCCGCTGTCGTCCTTGCGCCGGCTGTCCGAGCTGCCCCTCTTCACCAGGGGTGTCGCTCCTGGAGGGCCCGGAGCCGACGCCTGCGGCGCCGGCTGTGCGCCCGCGCCTTCGCGCCACCCGCCCCGGCGAACCATCCGCACCCCGTCCCCACATGCGCTTGCGCCGATGCCTCCGCGCCATCCGCGCGAGCCCTCCCGGGGGCAAGGGACAGGGGTCACACCTTCTGCGGTGGCGCGGAGCGCCCACATTTTGTATCGTGGAGGAACAAAGTGGTTCCGTCCTCACTCCCTGACCGGTGGACGGAACCACTTGTTCTCTTTCTCCCGCCCCGTCTGGAGCCCGCCGATGCCGGCCAGCACCACCTCCACCACACCTGTCGTCCTCACCGCCAAGGCCCTGCTCCTGGACATGGACGGCACCATCGTCAATTCCGACGCGGTGGTCGAGCGATGCTGGCGCGAGTGGGCGGTGTCGCACGGGCTGGACCCGGAGGAGGCCCTCAAGGTGGTCCACGGGCGCCAGGGCTACGCGACCATGGCCGTCCTGCTGCCGGACCGCCCGATGGAGGTCAATCACGCGGAGAACGCCGTGATGCTGGCCCGTGAGACCGCCGACACGGACGGCGTGGTCCCCGTCGCGGGTGCCCCTGAGTTCATGGCGGCGATCGCCGGGCTGCCGCACGCGCTGGTCACTTCCGCCGACGCGGCCCTGGCCACGGCCAGGATGACCGCCGCGGCCCTGCCGATGCCTGCGGTACGGGTCACCGCCGAGTCCGTGCAGGCCAGCAAGCCCCACCCCGAGGGGTTCCTCAAGGGCGCCGCCGCGCTGGGAGTGGACCCGGCCGACTGCATCGTGTTCGAGGACTCCGCTGCCGGCATCGCCGCCGGCCAGGCTGCGGGGATGCGCGTGATCGGCATCGGCCCGCGGGCGGCCACCCACGCCCCGACGACCCACGCCCCGGACCTCACGTCCCTCAGCGTGACGACGACTGCAGACGGCTCTATCCGGATCACGGTCGAAGCGGCGGTGTGAGGGGCCTGATCCCCACACTGCTCATCAGAGAGGGTTTGGGGGTTTCCCGCCAGTCCCACTGTCTTTCCGGGTCGGGCCGCCCTGTCAAGGGCGCTCCTTCGTCGCGTCGCTTCGCGATGGCCTTCGGCCACCCTTGACAGACCGACCCGCCCCGGAAAGACAAGGACCGGCGGGAACCCCCCAAAAGAACGGTCCACTGGTTCACGATTACGGTCAGAGGGGCATCAGGGACCGGATCCTTGGTTCCCGCAGCCATGCCCCGCCCGGGCCCGTAGCGAGGCATCCGGGGGTCGGCGGGTGCGCGCCAGATCGCTACGCGCTCCTCACGTCTCAGCGTCCACCGGCCGTCCGGGGCACAACCCGCACCCCAGGCAGCGATGAGAAGCCCCTGGCTGATCGGCGGGCGCGTCAGATCGCTACGCGCTCCTCACGTCTCAGCGTCCGGCGGCCGTCCGGGCCCGACCCGCCACTAGACAGCGTTGAGAAGCGCCTCGGGGGCCGGTAGGCGCAGCCGATCGCTACGCGCTCCTCACACCTCGGCGTCCGACGGCGTCTGGGCTGGGAAGAGGCCGCCCAGCAGCAGGCGGAAACAAGCGACCCAATCGGTCACTTGGGCGCTCTCGGTGGTCGGATCTGGGAGACGCGGATCCATGTCACCGGTCGCGGTGCTCGGCCTGCTCGTACGCTTCCCTGATGGACCACAGGACGCGGCCGCGATGGTTGACCAGGTAGCCGTTTTCGCCCGCCCAGGCGCGTATCAGCTCCCACTCGGGGGGTTCCGCCCGCGACTGCAGGTCCGGCGCGTTGCTGCCCGAGTGCTCGCCGCCCGTCGCGCCCACCGGCTGACCCGCACCCACCCGCCGGTGCTCAGTCATGCTCCGACCGTACGCGCCGCCACTGACATCCCATCCGCGAGGCCCGCGCCCCTCAACTCGCCGCCGAGCAGGAACGAACGACCCGCTGTCGCGTGATGGAGACGTCTGTAGCGATCGTGGGCGGCTTATGTCCAGCCCTAGACGGCCGGTGGACGCTGAGACGTGAGGTGCGCGTAGCGATCTGGCGCGCCCCCACCGACCCTGGATCACTTCTCATACGGGCCCGGGCGGGGGCATGGCTGCGGGAACCAAGGATCCGGTCCCTGATGCCCCTCTGACCGTAATCGTGAACCAGTGGACCGTTCTTTTGGGGGCTTCCCGTCGGTCCTTGTCTTTCCGGGGCGGGGCGGTCTGTCAAGGGTGGCCGAAGGCCATCGCGAAGCGACGCGACGACGAAGGAGGAGCGCCCTTGACAGGGCGGCCCGACCCGGAGAGACAGTGGGACTGGCGGGAAACCCCCAAACCCTCCCTGATGAGCAGTGTGCGGAATCAGGCCCCCCGAAGCCCCCGACCAGCCGTCAGCCCCCCACCCCCGTCAGCCCGCGATCGCCTCGTACAGGGAGAACGCCGCCAGGGCTGCCATCACGGCGGCAGCGATCTTGGTGATCAGGCGGAGCGGTACGTACTTCATCAGAGTGCGGCCGCCCAGGATGCCGATGGCCGCGACCGCCCACAGGGCGAGTACGGCGCCGATGCCGACGGAGACCGGGTTGTCGTACCGTGCGGCCAGGTTGGCGGTCATGATCTGGGTCAGGTCGCCGAACTCCGCCACCAGGATGAGCATGAAGCCGGCCCCGGAGACCTTCCAGAAGGACTGGTCGGCGGGCGGCTTGACCTCCTCCTCCCCCTCGTCCTTCTTCCAGAGCAGCATGGCGGCGCCGGCGAGGAAGAGGACACCGACGACGGCCTGCACGAGCCGGTGCGGGAGCAAGGTGAGCACGCTTCCCGCGGCGATGGCGAGGGCGACGTGCACGGCGAAGGCGGCGGCGACGCCCGCGAAGACGTACGAGGCGCGGTAGCGGGTGCCGAGCATCAGGCCGGCGAGGGCCGTCTTGTCGGGGAGTTCGGCGAGGAAGACGACGCCGAAGGCGATCGCCGTGACGCTGAAGCTGAACACGGGGGTGGAACCTCAATCGGTCGGGCAGGGCGCCGTCGGTACCGAGAGACCTGGAATGCGTGTGTCAGGGGTCGCTTCGGCTCGGCGGCGCCCTGGCTTGCGTATGCGCACAGAAGTGCGCGCGCACGCGTGAACAGGACACTGCGGCCGAAGGTCTCGCTGGCCGGCCGCTGTCAGCGGCCTGCCTCCGGGCGCCGGCTGGGGTGACCCAGCAGTATGTCGACGGTCCGGCGAAGAGCTACTCCCCTTCTGCTCCACCCAGGGTACGCGACGTCGGCGAGTGCCCGGAATGGGCCCTTGGTCCTGATCCATCCGGCGCCTGGCGCCCCACCGCAGCGGAATCTCAACTTCCGCTTGAATGAAGGGCGTTGCGCGACTTGATCTGACGTGCTCATGTCGCCACGCTGTCACCCGGCGCCCATCCCCGCGAAACCTGGCGCCGCAAGCATGGCCGCGCCCCGCCGGGGCCGCACGGTCACACCCCCCGCACTCAGGGAGCCCCTCATGGCACTCATATCCACCGTCTACGCGCGTCGAATTGGCGTGTTCGCATCAGCCGTCGCCCTTGCTTCCCTCACCTCCCTCATCAACGCCCCCGCCGCCCAGGCCGCCCCGCCCACTCCCATCAGCGCCTCCGCCGCCCGCTCGTACCTGGCGACGGTCACCCCGCGGGCGGAAGGCTCCAGCACCGGCTACAGCCGCGACCTCTTCCCGCACTGGAGCACCGTCTCCGGCACCTGCAACACCCGCGAGACCGTCCTCAAGCGGGACGGCGTGAACGTCGTCCAGGACTCCTCCTGCGCCGCCGTGAGCGGCAGCTGGTACTCCGAGTACGACGGCGCCACCTGGACCGCCGCCTCCGACCTCGACATCGACCACGTCGTGGCGCTCTCCGAGGCCTGGCGCTCCGGCGCCAGCTCCTGGACCACCTCCAAGCGCCAGCAGTTCGCCAACGACCTCACCCGCCCGCAGCTCATCGCGGTCACCGACAACGTCAACCAGGCCAAGGGCGACCTCGACCCGGCCGAGTGGCTGCCGTCGCGCACCTCCTACCGCTGCACGTACGCGCGGATGTGGGTCCACGTGAAGCAGTACTGGGGCCTGAGCATGGACTCCGCGGAGAAGACCGCCCTGGTGAACGTCCTGGCCGGCTGCTGAT
Source organism: Streptomyces sp. LARHCF249 (assembly GCF_052871255.1). Classification (NCBI taxonomy): domain Bacteria; kingdom Bacillati; phylum Actinomycetota; class Actinomycetes; order Kitasatosporales; family Streptomycetaceae; genus Streptomyces; species Streptomyces sp. LARHCF249. The sequence goes on along the minus strand of NZ_JBIXJQ010000002.1, from coordinate 533,998 downwards.
CCGAGCGGCCGGTCTTTTCCCCCGCCAGGGGGAGGCGAGGCTCCCCCTCCCCGTCGTACCGTGATCAAAGGGGCTACGGAGGAGGGGGAGTTACATGGCCGGACTGCGTCTGGGGCCGCTGCTGCGCCACGTCGACTGGGACACGGGCGGGTCCGCCACCATATGGGTCGAGGCGGACCGCCCGTGCACGGCCGAGGTGCGGTGCGCCGACGGGGCCGGCGGCAGTGTGCGCACCTTCCAGATCGCCGGGCACCACTACGCGCTGGTGCCGGTGACCGGGCTGACCCCGGGGACCGCGACGGCGTACGAAGTGCTGCTCGACGGGATACGCGTGTGGCCGCTGCCGGACAGCGGCTTCCCGCCGAGCACGATCACCGCCCCGGCCGGGGCGGGGCGCGATTCCGGGCTGCGCATCACCTTCGGCTCCTGCCGGCAGGCCGCACCGCCCGCCGGGAAGCACGGGCCGCACGGGGCGGACGCGCTCGACACCCTCGCGGCGCGGCTGGCCGCCGACCCGGAGGCGGTGCGGCCGGACGTCCTGCTGCTGCTCGGGGACCAGGTGTACGCGGACGCGCTGTCGCGGGAGACCAGGCAGTGGCTGGCGGCCCGGCGGGACCTGCGGGACCCGCCCGGCGCGCAGGTCGCGGACTACGAGGAGTACACGCGGCTGTATTACGAGTCCTGGCTCGATCCGGAGATCCGCTGGCTGCTGTCGACCGTGCCGAGCCTGCACATATTCGACGACCACGACGTCATCGACGACTGGAACACGAGCGCGGCGTGGCTGGCGGAGATGCGGGCGACCCCGTGGTGGCAGGAGCGGGTGGTCAGCGGGCTGATGTCGTACTGGGTGTACCAGCACCTGGGCAATCTCTCGCCCGCCGAGCTGGCGGCCGACGGGCTGTACGGGGCGATACGGCAGGCCCCTGACGGTACGGATCTGCTGCGCTCCTTCGCGTCGGCGGCCGACGCCGATCCGGCGACGGTGCGCTGGAGCTACCGGCGCGACTTCGGCCGGACCCGGCTGCTGATGGTGGACACCCGGGCCGCCCGGGTGCTGGCCGAGGACGGGCGGGCGATGCTCGACCCGGCGGAGCAGGGGTGGCTGCGGGAGAACGCGCTCGCGGGGCACGGAGGGTACGACCATCTGCTGATCGGGTCCTCGCTGCCGTGGCTGATGCCGCCGTTGATCCATGACGCGGAGACGTGGAACGCCGCGGTGTGCCGCGGCCAGCGGGGGCCGCGGTGGGCGCGGATCGGTGAGAACCTGCGCCGGCGCAGCGATCTGGAGCATTGGGCGGCGTTCCCGGCCTCGTTCGCGGCGCTGACCGATCTGATCGAGGAGGTGGGGACGGGGCCGCGGGCGCCGGCGACGGTGTGCGTGCTGTCGGGGGACGTGCACCACGCGTATGTGGCGGAGCCGCGGATACCCAGTACGGCGCGGGTGTTCCAGTTGACGTGCTCGCCGGTGCACAACTCCATCCACACGGTGGTGAAGCTGGGCTTCCGGCTGGGCTGGTCGCGGGTGGGGCGGTGGCTGGGGCGGGGTTTCTCCCGGCACGGGCGCACGGGGCGGCCGCCGTTGAGCTGGCGGCGTACGGGCGGGCCGTGGTTCGGGAACCAGTTGATGACGCTTGCGCTGGCGGGTCGGACGGCGCGGCTGCGGCTGGACCAGGCGCACAAGGGTGGCAGAGGGCGGGACGGCGCCCGGCTGGTGACGGTGTTGGACCGGGAGCTCGCCGGGGCGGAGTAGGGTGCGGGCCTGGCCTCGGGTGTGGCACGGGTGCGACATCGGGTGTGACAGGGGGGTCTGACGTGCCGGGGGGTGCGGGGGCGCCCCGGGCATCCGGTGTGCGAACGCCGGGCGTACGCTGTATGGCTGTCAAGCCGCTCCTGCCGCTCCCCCGCGACGTCGCGGCGCTTCATGCCGCTGCACGTCAACCGGACTGGGGAGTCCCGCTTTGTTTGAGACTCTGGGGTCGCTGACCGCGAGCCCATGGATCTACGCCGTGGTGGCGGTGTCCGTCGTGCTCGACGTCTTCCTCCCGGTGCTGCCGAGCGGGGTTCTGGTGATCACTGCTGCGGCCGCGGCGGCGGCTGCCGGGGCGGCGGGGCCGGTGGCCGTGCCCGAGCAGGTCCCGGACATCCTGGCCCTGCTCGTGATCGCCACGACCGCTTCGGTACTGGGTGACATGGCCGCGTACCGGCTGGGCCGGCGCGGCGGTGCCCGGCTGGACCGGGCCATCGCCCGTTCCCGCCGGCTGACCCGGGCGCACGAGCGCCTCGGCACGGCCCTGGCCCGGGGCGGCGGCGCCCTGGTGGTGATCGCCCGCTTCGCCCCGGCGGGGCGCTCGGTGGTGTCGCTGGGCGCGGGCAAGACGCACCGCAAGGTGAAGGAGTTCCTGCCCTGGTCGATGCTGGCGGGTATGGCCTGGGCGGGCTACAGCGTGGCCCTGGGCTATTTCGGTACCCAGTGGCTCGGCACGCAGTGGCTGGGGACCGCGGTCTCCGTCGTCGCCCTGTTCGCCGCGGGCGCGCTGGCGGCCTTCCTGGTGCGCCGTCCGGCCGCGCCGACGGCGGCACCGGCGGCGTAGGGAACCAGCCCGGCCACTCCCCCGGGCGGAGCAGTGGCTCACCCGTTCACCCGGCCCCGTTCGCCGCCTCCGCGTTGGGCTCCTAGCGTCCACAGCACGGTGCGCAACCGAATCCGCGTCACATCCGTGCCCTGGCCGCGCCGTTTCGAGGAGCCGAGGAGTTCTCTCCATGTCCGCCAAAGCGCCCGCCACACCCCGTGTCCTGCCGTCCGCCGCGCCGCGCCGCCTGCTGGCCTTCGCGGCCGCGACCCTCGCCGTCATCGCCGCCACTCCCGCCGCGATCGCGTACGCCGCTCCCACCGCCTCCGTCTCGCCCACCACCGTCGCCCCGGGCGGCCGGGTGGCCCTCAGCCTCGAGGGCTGCGGCACCAAGGTCGGCCGGGCCACATCCAGCGCATTCGGAGAGGTACGCCTGACCCCCGGGAGCCTGGCGGCCAGCAGCCTCTTCGGCAGCGCCACCGTCTACGGCAACGCCGGCCAGGGCACCCATCGGGTCACTTTCGAGTGCGCTCCGGGCGGCGAGCGCGTCACCGTGTCCCTGAACGTTGCGCCGGGCGGCGCGCGCGGCGGTACGGGCGGCAGCATCGACTCGATGAGCCCGGGTCAGATCGCCGTGGGCAGTGCCCTCGTCGTGGGTGCGCTCGGCGCCGGGGTGTGGGTCCTGCGGCGTCGCGCGGCCGCCTGAGCCCTCACCCGAGCGAGGCGGCCCCCGCCCGGGTCACGCGGGGGCGGCCTGGCCCCGTACGTGCATCCCGTCGAGGAGCTGGGCGGTTGCCTCGGCGACGGCGTCCACGGCCGCCTCGAACACCTCGCGGTTGTGCGCGGCGGGCGCCCGGAAGCCGGACACCTTGCGTACGTACTGCAGCGCTGCGGCGCGGATCTCCTCCTCGGTGGCCTTCTCGGGGATGGCGGGCGGGCGCAGGGTCTTAATGGAGCGGCACATACTCCCACTATCCCGCTAGCGGGCCGCCTCGGCCCCGAAAGTTCCGTGATCAGCCCGTCCGAGCCGATCACGACGTCCACGGCTGCCGCGGCGAACCAGCACGCCTAGTAGCCCCAGCGAGGCTGACCGCCGTCGTCGCGGCAGTGGATGATGCGCCCGTTGGCGGCGTGCGTGGACCGCCCGACGTCGGCCTTGCGGCAGAACTGGCCCGCGTTGTAGCAGTTCCCGGCGTTGGAGACGATCTCGCACTCGGCGGACGCAGACTGGGTCGGCGCTTGCGTCGGGGCCTTGGTGGTGGGCTTCGGCGCGGGCCTGGTAGCGGCCGGGGTCACCGGGGCAGCGCTGGGCGCCTTCTGGTCGACGGTGGGAGTGGGTGCGGCCGTCGGCGTCGGGGACAGCGTCGGAGTCGGGGTCGGAGTCGGCGAGGCGCTGGTGGGCGCCGCCGAGGTGACCGAGGGCGGCGCCGACACAACGGACCCCCCACCCCCGGCAGGCCCACACGCAACGGCAACACCGGCCACCACAAACGCAACCACCGCCCGCCGAACGGCACCCCCGACCCGTCTGCGCCCTCTGCGTCCCTCACCCGTGCCGCTGTCCATAGCTACCCCCACCCACAAACGGTTCACGGTTCAAACAGAAGCCACATCCTACGAACACCTTTCCGACTCCGCCGGGTTTCACCGAAATCGCCCCACAGCCAACCCGCTTGACCGGGAAACAGAAGTGCTGATCGCATGGGACCTCGGCCCGCGCCGCGAGTCGCTGCCGCCAGGGACCTCCAGAGCCCTGAGCTGACGGTCCGATTGACCCGCCGCGTTGGGGCCCTTGACGAAGTGCGAACTTGCGCCGCAGCGTGAGCAGTTGGCGGACGTCGAGGATGCCGAGCTCAGGGTGGTTCGGCGCTCCATGGCGCGCGCCGGAGTACGGGCACTGTGCTGACCGTCGCAGGCGGGCCCGCCCCGGATCGCATGGAGATCACGGGTCCTCGCAGATGGCAGTGACCATGAACGGATGCGCGGCCGGTGGCCAGGGCGTGCAGTGCGAAGTGATCGGGTACCTGGGCCGGGTGCTCGCCAGGCGGGCAGCGCTGCCGATCCGCTCCCGTTGATGTCATATCTGGATGCAGAAGGCCCCCCGCCATGATCGGCGGGGGGCCTTTTTGCCGGTGGGCGCGGACGGTTTCGAACCGCCGACATCTGCTTTGTAAGAGCAGCGCTCTACCCCTGAGCTACGCACCCGTGGATGAGTGGACAGCCTACATGGCGGGCACACCCCCCACGCAAACCCGTTCCTGTGGGGGAGAATGGTCCGGGGGCATGGCGGACGCGGCACGGGAGAGGGATTGTGACAACGGCATCCCGGCGGTGGTTCGGTGGGCGGGACGAGAGTCGGCGGGCCGATGCGCAGGCGGCGAAGGACGCTGCCGCCGCGGCGTTCTACGAGCTGGACAGCGCGCAGCGGGATCTGCGGATCTCGATCGAGACCATTGCCGCGGCCGACGGGTCTCCGGCCGGGCGGCAGGCGAGCGAGGGGTTCGCCGCGCTCGGGCAGCGGATCGACCAGGTCAGCCATGTGTACATCGCGGCCGTGGACGCGTACGACCTGGACCGGGTCGATCTGGAGGCGTCGGCCGCCTCGCGGGCGCGCGAGGAGCTGACCCGGGCGCGGGACGAGCTGGTACGGGTCAAGGCGGAGCTGGACCGGTTCGCGCAGGGGTTGCAGCCGCTGCTGGACAAGGCCGAGACGCAGCTCGCCCGGGTCGCGCCGGCGCGGGAGCGGGCGAAGGCCGCGCTGCTGGCGGCGAGCGATGCGCTGGATGCCGTACGGGCCAAGGGGATGCGGGCCGATGACCTGGCCGCGCGGCTGGCGGCGCTGGGTCCGGAGCTGACCAAACTGAACGAGGGCGCGGGCCGGCACGGAGTGCAGGAGACCGTGCAGCGCGCCGACCGGATCCTGCGGGACGCGGAGGGCGTGCGGGCGGAGGCGGCGCGGCTGCCGGAGCGGGCTGCGGAGATCGACCGGCGGCTGGTGAGCCTGCGGACGCGGGCCCAGGCGCTGCGCAACCGGGCGGACCGGGTGGATCCGGTGCTCAGCGAGCTGCGCCGGCGGTTCAGCGCGGCGTGCTGGCAGGACCTCCAGCACGTTCCGGACCAGGCGATACGGGATGTGGCGCAGGCCGAGGAGCAGCTCAAGGAGGCCGCGCGGGCCCGGGACGAGCAGCGCTGGGCCGACGTAGGGGTGCTGATCGACGCGGTGCGGGCTTCGCTGGAGGCCACCGACGAGGCGGTGTCGGCGGCGCAGGACCGGCTGACGCGGCTGGAGGATGTGGCGCGGAACCCGCAGGCCGAGGTGGACCGGACCCGGTTCGCGATCCGGGACGCGCAGCGGCTGGCGATGGCGGGCCGCAGTGTGCCCGATCCGCGGCACGCGCGGCCGCTGGACGAGTCGGTGGCCCGGGTGGCCCGGGCGCTGGCGGGGCTGGAGGGGCGGCATCCGGATTACTGGGCGTTCCTGCTGGAGATGCAGGACGTACGGGAGGCCGTGAACCGCGTGGTCAACGGGATCCGGGGCGAGCGCGGCCAGGGCTGAGCCGGAGCCGGGACGGGCCGGGGTTGTCCGGGGGTGGGCATCGGCGGATGCTGGGAGGTGCCCGGAACGGAGCAGAGGAGGGCGGTATGGCTGCCCACGCGCCCCATAGGCCTCGCAGGTCCCGCATGCCCCGCAGGCCCCAGGAAACCTCCGTACCGCATGAGTCCTATGCGCCTCATGCGCTCTACGGGTGCACCGAGCCCCATGAGTCCTATGCGCCGTACGTGCCGCATGAGCCGTATGCGTCCCACGCGCCGCCGGCGCCCCACGGGAGGCTGCAGCGCGTCCTGCATCCCGTCAACGCCCGGCTCGACGAGCATCTGCCCTCGGATCACAAGCTCAGCAAGGTCTACCGGGTCGGCGCCGGCCTGACCGGACTGCTGCTGGTCGTCTTCGGCATCCTGGGGCTCATCGACCGGATCGGGTTCTTCGACACCGGCGGGGACACGGTGCTCGCCCTGAACACCAACGGCGCGCTGAGTGTCCTGTCGATCTGCATCGGGGCGCTGCTGTTCGTCGGGATGGTGATCGGCGGGACCTTCGCCTCCACCCTGAACATCGTGCTCGGCCTGCTGTTCATCGCGAGCGGGTTCGTGAATCTGGCGCTGCTCGACAGCGAGCTCAACTTCCTGGCCTTCAAGATCCCCAACGTGCTGTTCAGCTTCGTCGTCGGCGTGATGCTGATGTGGTTCGGGATGTACGGGCGGGTGGGCAGCGCGCTGCCGCACGACAATCCGTACTGGCAGGCCCGCCACCCCGAGCAAGCCGCCCGGGAACAGCGGGCGCGGGCGCAGGCCAGAGGGCGTTTCTAGGCCTGCGCCCTCCCGTCGTACGGGTTTGCGCCGTTAACCTGGCCGCATGCCTCGATACGAGTACCGCTGCCGGACCTGCGACGACACCTTCGAGCTGAGCCGGCCGATGGCCGAGTCGTCCGCGCCCGCCGACTGCCCCGCCGGTCACGCCGACACCGTCAAGCTGCTGTCGGCCGTCGCCGTCGGCGGGAGCAGCAGTGCCCCCGCGCCCGCTCGCGCCATGGGCGGCGGGGGCGGCGGGGGCTGCTGCGGCGGAGGCGGTTGCGGCTAGGGCCCGATCCGGGGACGGGTCCCCGGCCGCGGCCAGGCGGCGCTACCGCTTCCGGGACAGCGTCAGGCCGTCCGAGATCGCCAGCAGTACGGACTCCATGCGCGGGTCCGCGGAGACGTGGTCGTTGAACGCGCGGACACCGGCCGCCGAGCCGGTGGCCGACTCGTCGAGGACCGATCCGTGGAAGAGCGTGTTGTCCGTGACGATCAGGCCGCCCGGGCGCATCCTCGGCACGAGCTCCTCCCAGTAGGAGATCTGGCTCTCCTTGTCGGCGTCCACGTAGGCCATGTCGATGTGCGGCTCCGCCGACATGGCGCGCAGGGTGTCCAGCGCCGGGGCGATCCGCAGCTCGATGCGGTCCGCGACGTCGGCCGCCTCCCAGGCCTCCCTGCCGTACGCCGTCCACTCCTCGGAGACGTCGCAGGTGATGATGCGGCCGCCGGCGGGCAGCGCCTGGGCCATCGACAGGGCCGAGAAGCCGGTGAAGGTGCCCACCTCCACGATGTGGCGGGCGCCGGTCAGCCGGACGAGGAAGGCCAGCAGCGGCCCCTGCTCCTCCGCCGACTGCATCCCGGCGACGTCCGGGAACTTCGTGTAGGTCGTCTCCACCAGCCCCCGCTGGACCGCGTCCAGCGGGGGGTTGTGGGCGAGCATGTACCGGTAGAGCTCGTCAGTGATCTTGGTGCTGTTGCCCTTGGTCATGGGGTCAGTCTCGCAACGGTACGTCCGTCCGTCCGGTCGCTCGGCCGAATTCGCGGACGATTTCCTCGCCCGCCAGCACGCCCGCCGTGGACAGGGCCGTCACGTTCGGCGCGTGCCACTGCGCGTCGGCCAGTTCGCCGTGGCCCGGGCGCCACGCCGCGTCCGCCGCGAGCAGCAGGTCGGCGTCCAGGAGCGAGTCACCGGCGGCCAGGGTCCTGGTGGCGCCCGTACGGCGGGCCACCTCGCGCATCGCCGCGCTCTTGGTCAGCGGGCGCGGAACGGCGTAGATCTTGCGGCCCTGGAGGGACACCGTCCAGCCGCGCGCCTCCGCCCACTCCGCAAGGAGCTTGAGCCATTCGTCGGGGACGAGGGCGCGTTCCACGACGAGGTACGCGAACAGCTCCTCGGCCACCCGCGCCTTGCGCAGCCACGCCGGGTCGGCCGTCGCCAGCAGGTGGGCGTGGACCTCTTCCAGCGGGGCGCACTCCTGCGCCAGGCGGGCGGCGACCTGCCGCCGCCAGTCCCGGTCGGGCACCCCGTCGACCAGCAGCTGGCCGCCGTTCGCGCAGATCGCGTACGGGGCCGGGCGGCCTGGGAAGCGGATGCGCTGGTACTGCTTGCGGGTCCGCGTGGTCGTCGGGACGAAGACGACCGAGGGGTCGGCCGTCAGTTCCGCCAGCAGTCCCGCCGCCGTCTCCGTCATGTAGGACAGCGGCTTGCTCTCGTGGACCTCGACGCACAGCAGCCGCGGGGCCACCGGGTCGGGCATGGTCAGTGCGAGGGCCGCCGTCGAGTAGATGAGCGTACGGTCGAGATCACTGGCTACCAGGACAGTCACTTCGAGGCCACAGCCTTTCCGTCGGCGCCGGTGGCGCCGCGCGTGAATCGGGGGTGGATGAGTCCGACGCAGGTGTAGGGCAGCCCGTCGACCTCCTCCACGGGGACCCCGCGCTGCTCGGCGAGCAGCCGTACGTGGTCCAGGTCGGCGCCCGCGCCGCGCTGGGCGAGGATCTTCCACGGCACCCGGCGCAGCAGCACGCGGGTGGTCTCGCCGACTCCGGGCTTGACCAGGTTCACGTCGTGGATGCCGTACTCCTCGCTGATCCGCTCGACGGCCGCCCAGCCCTCCCAGGTCGGGGTGCGGTCCGCGGCGAGGAGTTCCTTGACCTCCTCGTCGACGGCGTCGGCCACCTCGTCGAAGTGGGCGGCGACCGTGTCGACGAACGCCGTGGAGACGTCCGCGCCGGCGAGCTCGCGGTAGAACTTCGCGCCGTGGAAGTCGGCGGGCCCGACCAGGTCGGACCTCAGGACCGTACGCGATATGAGGCCGGACACGGTGGAGTTGAGGCAGGCGGAGGGGATCAGGAAGTCCTCGCGGGTTCCGTAGGTCTCCACGCACGAGCCGGGGTCTGCGAGGACGACGATCTCCGGGTTGAAGCCGGGGTACTCGGCGAGGGCGGCCGTCAGCTCGCGCGTGATGGCTCCCTTGCCGGTCCAGCCGTCGACGAAGACGACGTCGGCGGGGTCGTGCCGGGCGGCGAGCCAGCGCACGGCGTTGGCGTCGATGCCGCGGCCGCGCACGATGGAGACGGCGTAGTGCGGGAGGTTCAGGCCGTGCCGGGCCTGTGCCCAGCGGCGCATCAGTACGCCGACGGGGGTGCCGGCGCGGGCCAGGGAGACCAGCACGGGCGAGGGCGAGCGCTCGGCGAGGACGGTCTCGGTGACGGTGCCGACGGCGCGGGCCATGCGGGCCGCCGAGGCGGTCAGGGCGTTCTGGTACAGCTCCTGGTACTGGGGCGATGGCTGGTACTCGACGGGCAGGGACTCGGCGTAGTGCGCGCCGCCCGCCTGGATCGCCTCCTCGCGCTCCTCGGTCGGGGCCTCCAGCTCGACGTCGGAGAAGTCCTGGAGCAGCCAGCCGACGTCCTCGGCTGCGTACGAGGAGAAGGCGGGCCCGCGCAAGGGCTCGAGCGCGGTCCGGCTCGAGGGCTCGCGCGTGGTCGGCTCGGTCATGATCGGCTTCTGCTCCTGCCGGTCGGGTGCGTAGGACGGTACGGCGGCCAGCAGGACACGGCCGGTGTGCGGGGCGAGGCGCGCTAGCAGTCCGGCGTGCAGCTCGGGGGTGTCGCCGGCCGAGTCGACGACGGCGACGACGGCGTCGAAACCGGCGCCCGCGACGTTGTAGGCGTACCGGTCTCCGGAGGCGTCGGCCGTCGGGGTATCCCCAGCGGCAGCCGGGGGAACGTCGTGGGCGGGGAAGACGAGGCGGGTCCGGATGGCGTAGCCGGGGTCGTCGACGGCGAGCACGGGCGAGCGGGTGGTGGTGGAGAAGCGGACCTCGCGCGCCGCGCCCGTCTCCTCCAGGGCCTTCGCGAGGCGCAGGGGGGCGTACATCAGCTCTTCGTTGCCGAGTACGAGGACGCGGCCGGGGGCCTCGCCGAGCGCGGCCGTGAGCTGGGCGGCCAGGTCTGGCAGGGCCGCCTCCAGGGCTGCGCGGTGGGCCGCCGTGAAACCGTGGCGGCCGCCGTCCGGGACCCCGGCGGGCCAGTCGAGCGCAACCCGTTCCCAGCCGCCGTCGACGTCCGGCTGGAGGCCGTCGGCTTGGGCCTGCGCCTCGTACTCCTCGACCAGGGCCTGGCCCTTGGCGAGGACTCCCTCCGGGAGGGTGACCGTGCCGGAGGCCAGGGCCATGAGGTCGACGCGGGCGCCGAGCTCCGCGGCGAACGCGGTGAGGCGGTCGCGGTCGGCCGGGGAGCGCATGTCGACGAGGGCGACGACCACGTAGTGCGCGCGGGGGTGGCGGGCGTGCAGGTCGCGGATGGTGTTCAGGACCGTGTTGCCGGTGGAGAACTCGTCGTCGACCAGGACCAGCGGCCCGCTGCCCGCCAGCAGCTCGGGGTCCTCGGGCAGCAGCAGGTGCGAGGTGGCGTGCGAGTGCGCCTCCTCGAAGCCGCCGGCGGGACGCACTCCCGGTACGGGCCGGCGGGTGGAGTGCAGGTAGGGGGCGGCGCCCAGGCCGTCGGCGACGCAGTGGCCGAGCCCGGTGGCCGTCTCGGCGTAGCCCAGGACCACCGCCGAGGCGGCGCCGTCCGCGCCCAGCAGCGCCCGGACCCGCTCGCCGAGCCCGTAGCCGGCGGCGTAGACGGTCGCCGGGGACTGCGGGACGTGTTTGCCCAGCACCTGCGAGACCAGCAGGTGCGCCCGCTTGGGGTTGCGCCGCAGGGCGAGCCCGAGCAGCTCCGCCAGCGGAGGCGAGCCCGGCGTACCGGCCTCCTCCAGGCTGACGCCCAGCCGGTCCGCGACCCAGGTTCCCGACCACACCGCTTCGATCGTCTTGCCTTTCCTCGTCGTCGACGCCGTCACCAGGGGGTTCACACCTGGAGTCCGGCCGTGAGGAGGTCGACGAAGCCGACCTCCTCCTTCGCCACACCGAAGGCCTCGGCGCGCTGCATGGTGCGCTCGGCCCAGGCCCGGTGGGGCTTCACCTCGTTCATTTTGTTCGTATAGGCGGACCGCATGACACCGCCGCCGCCGCGCTCGGGGCGCAGGATGTCCTCGGCGTCGCAGAACTCCTCGTGGGAGACCACGGACAGCGCGTGGACGGGCGTGACGTGGGCGGGGTGGATGCAGGTCTTGCCGAGCAGCCCGTTGGCCCGGTCGAGTTCGATCTCGCGCAGCAGCCCGTCCAGGTCGTGTTCGATCAGGGCGGTGCGCAGTTCCTCCACGCCCTCCGCGAGGAAGGGGCTGCGGCGCAGCTGGGGCTTGAAGAGGCGCTGCTGGCTGCGGAAGTACTCCCAGACGGGTCCGGTGACGGTGAAGCCGGTGCCGTCGGCGCGGCTGAGGACGTTGACCACGTCGGCGATCACACCGGCCACGATCTGGACGTCGTAGGCGGTCATGTCGGGGGTGCGGCGCAGGCCGTAGGCGGAGCAGAAGTCGGTGACGCCGAGCCGCAGGGCCAGCACCCGCTCGCGGTGGCTGTTGACGGTGCGGGAGATGCCGGCGAGCGTTTCGACGCGGGTTTCGAGGTGGAGCAGGTCCGGGGTCTCCAGGACGGGCATGGCATACAGACGGGAGTGGCCGCCGACGGCCTCCGCCTGGGCCACGGCGTCGAGGAAGGCGCTGCCACTGCTCTCGTTGAATTTGGGAAGTACGAATCCGGACAGTCGGCGCGCGGAGCCGCCGAGCCGGCGCACCAGGTCGGGTATCTGCTCGGGCGTGCGGACGCGGATGAACAGCAGCGGGAGCTCGGCGGCGTCGGCGTCGAGGTCGGCGAACTGCCGGACGAGGTTCTCCTCGGCCCCGGCGACGTCGCCGTCGCTGATGGAATCCTCCAGGCAGAGGACCATGGAGACGACTCCGCGGCCGGCCTGCTTGCGGATGTCCCGGGCGAGCTGGGGGCGGGTGGCGGGGCTGTACAGCGTGGCCCCGAGGGCCGCGGCGAGGGTGCGGGCGGGCGAGGCACCGGTGAATTCGGCCGGTTCCTGGTGGAAGAGGTCCTTACGGACGGTGGGCGATACGTGCCCAAAGTGACGCATGTGCTTCCCCCGTACTGCCTCGGCGGCCCAACTGGCGTGGCCGGTAATAGTACGTACGAACGTGAGTCAAGAGTTCCTCAAGCACATGAAGTTCAGGTAACCCTCTTGCACCATGCCCAGCTCTCGCGTTCGAGACAAGGCCCTACGGGGGGCCGCATTGTCCCGGTCCACCCGGGGAGGGCAGGATGACGTGCATGACGCACGCGATGCAGAAGGGCTCGAACATCCCGGTGGCCGCCGCAGCGGTCCGGGCGGTGCTGCGCTGGTCCACCGGCCCGGAGGTGCCCGACGTGGACGCCTCGGCACTGCTCGTGGGCTCCGACGGCCGGGTGCGTTCGGACGAGGACTTCGTCTTCTACAACCAGCCCCGGCACCCCTCGGGGGCCGTCTGGCGGCTGGGCAAGAAGCAGCTCGGCGAGGCCGTCACCGACGCCGTCCAGGCGGACCTGCGGTCGGTGACCCCGGCGGTGGACCGGATCCTGGTCGTCGCCTCCGCCGAGGACGTCCCCTTCCAGCGGGTCCGCGACCTGCGGATCCTCCTGTACGACGCCACCGCGGCCGGCGGCTCCGAGCCGCTGGCCTACTTCGACGTGCGGCCCGAGACCGGCGCCGAGACGGCTCTGATCTGCGGGGAGCTGTACCGCCGGGGCGAGGGGTGGAAGTTCCGCGCCCTCGGCGAGGGCTACTCCGACGGGCTGGTGGGGCTCGCCACCGACCACGGGATCTCGGTGGACGAGAACGCCCCCGAGCCCGCCGGGAGCCCGGCGGCCGGAAGCCCGGCCGCCGGACCCACCTCCGAGCAGACGGCCGCCATGGCCCCGCCCACGCAGGCCCCGCCGCCCGTCCAGCCCGCCTACGGGTACCCGCAGCCGGTGTCCCCGGCCCCGCTGCCGGGCCCGGGCGCGGACCCGACCTTCCGGCTGCCGGTGCAGGGCCCGCAGTTCATCCGCCGCTGAGGGCGCGGACGTACCGGGCCCCCGCGCGGGGCTCCGGTCAGGCCTTGGTGCTCTTGTAGCCCCGCCCCCACTGGAGCCCCCAGCCGTACAGCCGGTCCAGCTCGGCCTGGAAGCCGTACACGAACTTCACCTCGCGCCGTACGACGAACTCGCCCTTGACGTGCTCGAGGGAGACCACCGCGCAGGAGCGGGCCTGCGGGTGCCGCTCCTCCAGGGGGATCTCGATCCGCGGCCCGGTGACCGGGAACAGCGTGACCATGGCGTGGGTGCGGTCGAAGGCCGGGGTCTGGTCGTAGATGTAGACGAAGACCAGCATCCGCTTGATCTCCTCGGCGTGGTCGAGGTTGACGTAGAGCGTCTCCCCGGACGCCGAGCCGAACCGGTCGTCCCCGCTGAGCTTCACGTACGGCGGGTCGTTGATGTCGCCCAGCAGGTTGCCGAGCGGCTGGACGGCGCCCCGGGTGCCGTCGGTCAGCTCGTACAGGCAGCCCATGTCGAGGTCGACGTTGACCATGCCCTGGGTGTGCGCCTGCACCATGTCGGGCTTGAACAGCTTGAACGGATGCCGCAGGAGCCGGCCGCCCTGCCCGTAACTGCTGCCGCCTATGTCCGAGGTGCGCATGCGCCAGGACAGGTTGACGCGCAGATTGCCGTGGACCGCCCCCTGTTTGGTGAGCGACACCGTCGGGTGCCGCTTGGTCAGCTCGATCGCGTTCGACGAGGCGCTGCCCGACTGGAACTGCACGGCGCGGCTGCCCATGATCCCGTCGAAGAAGCCCATTCCCCTACCCCCCTGTTCGCCTACGGAAGCGGGGGGGGGGGGGGGGGGGGGGGGGGGGGGCGGGGGGGCGCCCCCCCCCCCGGGGGGGGGGCGGGGCCGCGGGCGCCG
>NZ_JBIXJQ010000002.1:257142-519691 GCF_052871255.1 Streptomyces sp. LARHCF249 | reverse complement strand
CCCCCCCCCCCCCCTGCCGCCGCCGGCGGGGGGGGGGGGGGGGGCGCGGGGCGGGCCCCCCCCCCCCCCCCCCCCGCCATGGAGCGTTCCGCATTACCGCCGCGGTCATGCCTCGGCGGCGGAACCCTCCAGTTCCAGGCGCTTGTTGCGGCGGACCGAGGACCAGAAGGACCACGCGATCAGCAGCACGCCGACGAGGCCGGTGATGACCTCGTGGATCTCGTACTGGATGGTGATGAGCAGGATCACGGCGAGCGCGCCGATGGCGTAGTGCGCGCCGTGCTCCAGGTAGACGTAGTCGTCGAGGGTGCCCTGGCGGACCAGGTAGACCGTCAGCGAACGGACGTACATGGCACCGATGCCGAGGCCGAGGGCCATGAGCACGATGTCGTTGGTGATGGCGAAGGCGCCGATGACCCCGTCGAAGGAGAACGAGGCGTCGAGGACTTCGAGGTAGAGGAACATGAAGAAGGCGGCCTTGCCGGCCATGGCGACGGCCGAGACCGGCTTGCCCTTCTTCTTCGCCTCTTCCTCGGCCTCGTGCTCGGCCTCCTCCTCTTCCTCCAGCTTGTTCTCGAAGTAGCCGGAGAGGCCACCGACGATCATGTAAGTGATCAGGCCGGCGACGCCGGAGATCAGGACGGTCTGCGCCTTGTCGATGTGCAGGCCGCCGTGCTGGTGAGCGTTGACGGCGAAGGTCATCGAGCTGACGAGCAGGACGATCAGCGCGATGCACGCCGACAGCATGTCGATCTTGCCGAGCTTGGCGAGCGGACGCTCCAGCCAGGCGAGCCACTTGATGTCACGGTCCTCGAAGATGAAGTCGAGGAAGATCATCAAGAGGAACATGCCGCCAAAGGCCGCGATGGCCGGGTGGGCGTCCGTGACGAGCTGCTGGTACATGTCCTTGTCGGTCAAGGCCAGGTCGACGGCCTCGATGGGCCCGATCTTGGCGCTGATCGCGACGATCGCGACGGGGAAGACCAGCCGCATGCCGAAGACGGCGATGAGCACGCCGATCGTGAGGAAGATCTTCTGCCAGAAGGCATTCATCTTCTTCAGGATTCCGGCGTTGACCACCGCGTTGTCGAAGGACAGCGAGATCTCCAGGATGGAGAGGATCGCGACGATCCCAAATCCGGTCCACCCCCCGTAGAACACCGCTGCGACCAGACCGAGCGCAGTGACTGCGAACGACCAGCCGAAGGTTTTGAGAACCACTGGCACCCCATCGTCTTGTACGGCTTTACGAAACGTTGACCCCGAAGTCTAGAGCGATGCCCCTGAGCCCCGACGCGTACCCCTGCCCCACGGCGCGGAACTTCCATTCGCCCCCGTACCGGTAGACCTCGCCGAAGATCATCGCGGTCTCGCTGGAGGCGTCCTCGGACAGGTCGTAGCGGGCCAGCTCCTGGCCGTCCGCCTGGTTCACCACGCGGATGAAGGCGTTGCTGACCTGGCCGAAGCTCTGCCGACGGCTGTCCGCCTCGTGGATCGAGACCGGGAAGACGATCTTGTCGACGCGGTCCGGCACCTTGCTGAGGTCGATGATGATCGACTCGTCGTCGCCGTCACCCTCGCCGGTGAGATTGTCACCCGTGTGTTCGACGGAGCCCTCGGGGCTCTTCAGGTTGTTGTAGAAGACGAAGTACTCGTCCCCCAGCACCCGGCCGCTGTTGCACAGCAGCGCGCTGGCGTCGAGGTCGAAGTCCGCGCCCGTGGTCGAGCGCGCGTCCCAGCCGAGGCCGATGAGAACCCGGGTCAGGTTCGGTGCGGCCTTGGAGAGGGAGACATTGCCCCCCTTGGCGAGTGTGACGCCCATGTTGTGGTCCTCCCCGGACGACGGTGTACCTGCGTGACGGTGTACCTGCGTGACGGTGTGCCGTGTGCGCGTCCCGGAGCGGACCGGCCGTGGGACCGGTCCGTACGGGCCGCAAAGCCGGTCCGGCGCCGTACACACAGTGCACGGCGCCGGACGGTGAACTGCTCTGGGCTCAGACGTTGACGCCGAAGTCCTGCGCGATGCCGCGCAGGCCCGAGGCGTAACCCTGGCCGATGGCGCGGAACTTCCACTCCGCGCCGTTGCGGTACAGCTCGCCGAAGACCATCGCGGTCTCGGTCGAGGCGTCCTCGGAGAGGTCGTAGCGGGCGAGCTCGGTGTTGTCCGCCTGGTTCACCACGCGGATGTACGCGTTGCGGACCTGGCCGAAGCTCTGCTGGCGGCTCTCGGCCTCGTAGATCGAGACCGGGAAGACGATCTTGGCGACATCGGCCGGGACACCGGCGAGGTTCACCTTGATCGCCTCGTCGTCGCCCTCGCCCTCACCGGTGGTGTTGTCACCGGTGTGCTCGACCGAGCCGTCGGGGCTCTTCAGGTTGTTGAAGAAGACGAAGTTCGCGTCGCTGGCGACCTTGCCCTGGTCGTTGGTCAGGATCGCGCTGGCGTCGAGGTCGAAGTCGACACCGGTGGTGGTGCGAGCATCCCAGCCCAGACCGACGATGACCGCCGTCAGGTTAGGCGCGGCCTTGGTCAGCGAGACGTTGCCGCCCTTGCTGAGGCTGACTCCCACGGGTCCTCCATTGGGTTCTGTGTGGGGCGGTGCCCCGTCGTGCGGTTGCTATCGGATCAACGTTTCGATCCTAGTGACGGGTTCCCGTCCCACAGGGGGTTTTCAGAGGCTGTCCAGCGCCCTGATGTACTCGTTCAGGTCACGCGCGTCGGGCAGCCCGTTGACGACAGTCCAGCGCACGACGCCGTCCTTGTCGATGATGAAGGTGCCGCGGACCGCGCAGCCCTTCTCCTCGTCGAACACCCCGTACGCGCGGGAGGTCTCCCCGTGCGGCCAGAAGTCGGACAGCAGCGGGTAGTCCAGGCCCTCCTGCTCGCCGAAGACGCGCAGGGTCGGCACGGAGTCGTTGGAGACGGCGAGGAGCTGGACCTCGTCGTTCTGGAAGCGCGGCAGCTGGTCGCGCAGCTCGCACAGCTCGCCGGTGCAGACGCCGGTGAAGGCGAACGGGTAGAAGAGCAGCACCACGGCCTTCTCCCCCCGGAAGTCGGACAGCCGCACGGTGGCGCCGTGGTTGTCCTTGAGCTCGAAGTCCGGGGCCTTGTCGCCGACCTCGATCGCCATCTCTCGCATCCCTTCGTTCCCGCAATCCTGGATCGCCCGCAGTGGGCCGTTCGGGTGAGGCACAGCCTAGGCGGGGCGGGGCCGGGAACGCACACACCCCGCCGACCGGGGTCGACGGGGTGTGCGTGGTGTCCGCTCGGAAGCGGGGGGCGCGGCTTAGCGCTTGGACTTGACGGCCGTCTTGGGCGTCACCAGCTTGGTGGCGGCCCACTCCTTGCCCACGGGAAGCCCCTTGGCCAGCGAGAGGCCGGCGGTCTCTGCGGCTTCCTTGATGTCGCTGGCCTCGACGTAGCCGGGGCGGCCCGTCTTGGGGGTCAGCAGCAGGATCAGTGCGCCGTCCTCGATCAGCTCGGTGGCATCGACCAGTGCGTCCGCCAGATCGCCGTCGTCCTCGCGGAACCACAGCAATACGGCGTCCGCGACGTCGTCGTAGTCCTCGTCGACGAGGTCGCCGACGAGCTCATCAACGACATCGCGGAATTCCTGATCGACGTCGTCGTCGTAGCCGATCTCCTGGACCACCTGTTCGGACTGGAAACCCAGCCGGGCGGCCAGGTTCTCCGCGTGGTCCGCGGTCGCGCTCACGGGGTGCCTCCTGCTCATGTTCGGTGAATGTCTTCGGCGGCGCGCGTACGCGCAGCATTGGACGTAGTCCACACGGGCGCGGCGGATCGCGCAAGTACCCGGCCGCCGAGACCGTCGAAACGGTGACGATTGCGGCCGTCTCGCCGCAACTTTCAGCCTCCCCGTGCGGGGCTCTGGTGATTCATCCCACACCATTGCGGCTCATTCGGCATCATCGGCAACGCCTTGGGACTTTCCTACCTGTTTGAGGGACGAACGTCCTTACGAGTTTCTCGGCGGGGCGTGACCGACCTGGGCGTAAGGTTGCGATTTGGCCGGGACGCCCTCGGATCGCCCACCCCTGACTTCCTGCCGTCTCCAGGGATTACCCAGCGGTAAAGATGACGATTTCGGCCGAGCGTAAGACCATGGGAGGCGGCGAACCCAAGGCACGACTCCCCCGACAGCGAAGGAACAGCGTGGTTTCCGCATCCGATCGCAATCCGATCATCATTGGCGGCCTGCCCAGTCAGGTCCCGGACTTCGATCCGGAGGAGACGCAGGAGTGGCTCGACTCCCTGGACGCGGCGGTCGACGAGCGGGGCCGTGAGCGTGCCCGTTATCTGATGCTGCGGCTGATCGAGCGGGCCCGCGAGAAGCGCGTGGCCGTGCCCGAGATGCGCAGCACGGACTACGTCAACACGATCGCCACCAAGGACGAGCCGTTCTTCCCCGGCAATGAGGAGATCGAGCGCAAGGTACTCAACGCGACCCGGTGGAACGCGGCCGTCATGGTCTCGCGCGCCCAGCGCCCGGGCATCGGGGTCGGCGGCCACATCGCGACGTTCGCCTCCTCCGCGTCCCTCTACGACGTGGGCTTCAACCACTTCTTCCGGGGCAAGGACGAGGGCGACGGCGGCGACCAGATCTTCTTCCAGGGCCACGCCTCCCCCGGTATCTACGCGCGCGCCTACCTCCTGGACCGGCTCTCCGAGCAGCAGCTCGACGCGTTCCGGCAGGAGAAGTCGAAGGCGCCGTACGGCCTTTCGAGCTACCCGCACCCGCGGCTGATGCCGGGCTTCTGGGAGTTCCCGACCGTCTCGATGGGCCTCGGCCCCATCAGCGCGATCTACCAGGCCCGGATGAACCGGTACATGGAGGCGCGCGGGATCGCGGACACCTCCAAGTCCCACGTTTGGGCGTATCTCGGCGACGGCGAGATGGACGAGCCGGAGTCGCTCGGCCAGCTGTCGATCGCCGCCCGCGAGGGCCTGGACAACCTGACCTTCGTCGTCAACTGCAACCTGCAGCGCCTCGACGGCCCGGTGCGCGGCAACGGCAAGATCATCCAGGAGCTGGAGTCGCAGTTCCGCGGCGCCGGCTGGAACGTCATCAAGCTGATCTGGGACCGCTCCTGGGACCCGCTGCTGGCCCAGGACCGCGACGGCATCCTGGTCAACAAGATGAACACCACCCCCGACGGGCAGTTCCAGACGTACGCCACCGAATCGGGCGCGTACATCCGTGAGCACTTCTTCGGGGACGACCAGCGGCTGCGGGCGATGGTCGAGAACATGACCGACTACCAGATCCAGCACCTGGGCCGCGGCGGGCACGACCACAAGAAGGTCTACGCGGCGTACGCGGCGGCCAAGGCCCACAAGGGCCAGCCGACGGTGATCCTGGCCCAGACGGTCAAGGGCTGGACGCTGGGCCCGAACTTCGAGGGCCGCAACGCGACGCACCAGATGAAGAAGCTGACGGTCGACGACCTCAAGCGCTTCCGCGACCGCCTGCACATCCCGATCACGGACCAGCAGCTGGAGAGCGGCGCGCCGCCGTACTACCACCCGGGCCCGAAGTCGCCCGAGATCCAGTACATGCACGACCAGCGCAGCTCCCTGGGCGGCTACGTGCCGACCCGCGTGGTGCGCGCCAAGCCGCTGCAGCTGCCGGACGACGCGACCTACGCGGCCGCCAAGAAGGGCTCGGGCCAGCAGTCGATCGCCACGACGATGGCCTTCGTCCGCATCCTGAAGGACCTGATGCGGGACAAGGAGATCGGCAAGCGCTTCGTGCTGATCGCGCCGGACGAGTACCGCACCTTCGGCATGGACGCGTTCTTCCCGAGCGCCAAGATCTACAACCCGCTGGGGCAGCAGTACGAGGCGGTCGACCGCGACCTGCTGCTCGCGTACAAGGAGTCGCCGACCGGCCAGATGCTGCACGACGGCATCTCGGAGGCGGGCTGCACGGCCTCGCTGATCGCGGCGGGTTCGGCGTACGCCACGCACGGCGAGCCGCTGATCCCGGTCTACGTCTTCTACTCGATGTTCGGTTTCCAGCGCACGGGTGACCAGTTCTGGCAGATGGCCGACCAGCTGGCGCGCGGTTTCGTGCTGGGTGCGACCGCGGGCCGGACCACCCTGACGGGTGAGGGACTCCAGCACGCCGACGGCCACTCGCAGCTGCTGGCGTCGACGAACCCGGGCTGCGTCGCGTACGACCCGGCGTACGGCTACGAGATCGCGCACATCGTCAAGGACGGTCTGCGACGGATGTACGGCCCCGATTCCGAGGACGTCTTCTACTACCTGACCGTCTACAACGAGCCGATCCAGCACCCGGCCGAGCCGGCGGACGTGGACGTGGACGGGATCCTCAAGGGCATCCACCGGGTGTCGGCGGGCACCTCGGGCGCCATCGGGGCGCAGATCATGGCCTCGGGCGTGGCGGTGCCGTGGGCGCTGGAGGCGCAGCGGATCCTCGCGGCCGACTGGAACGTCCGGGCGGACGTCTGGTCGGCGACCTCCTGGAACGAGCTGCGCCGCGAGGCCGTCGAGGTCGAGGAGCACAACCTGCTGCACCCGGAGGAGGAGCAGCGCGTCCCGTACGTGACGCGGAAGCTGTCGGGCGGGGAGGGGCCGTTCGTGGCGGTCTCCGACTGGATGCGGGCGGTGCCGGACCAGATCTCGCGCTGGGTGCCCGGCCCGTACACCTCGCTGGGCGCGGACGGCTTCGGCTTCGCGGACACCCGTGGTGCGGCCCGCCGCTTCTTCCACATCGACGCCCAGTCGGTGGTGCTGGCCACGCTCACCGAGCTGGCCAAGGCGGGGCAGATCGACCGGTCGGTGCTGAAGCAGGCCGTGGACCGGTACCAGCTGCTGGACGTCACGGCGGCGGACCCGGGCGCGGCCGGCGGCGACGCCTGACGCCTGCCGCGGGGCCGGCCGGCCCGTCCACGAGTGAGCGAGGTGCCTCCGGCTCTGCCGGGGGCACCTGCGCTTTAGGCGTTCCTTACGATGCTCCGCATGAAGGAACCCTCCCGCCAGCTGCTCTGGGAGCGGCGGAGCCAGACCCCGCTGCTCGTCCTCGCCGTGTGCTTCGCCGTCGCGTACGCCGTTCCGATCGTCCTCCCCGACGCGAGTGCGCAGGTGCACCGGGCGTGCACGCACGCCGAGTGGGTGGTGTGGGGGGCCTTCGCCCTCGACTACCTGGTCCGGCTGGGTCTCGCCCACGACCGCCGGCACTTCGTACGGACGCACTGGCTGGACCTGTGCGCCGTGGTGCTGCCGCTGGTGCAGCCCCTGCGGCTGCTGCGGCTGGTGTCGACGCTGCTGCTGGTGGGCCGGCGGGCCCGGATGGCGCCGCAGATCCGGCTGACGACCTATGTGGCCGGAGCCGTCGTGGGGCTGATGATGTTCGGCTCCCTCGCGGTGCTGAGCGTGGAGCGGGACGCCCCGGACGGGAACATCAGGAACCTGGGCGACGCGGTGTGGTGGTCCTTCACCACCATGACGACGGTCGGGTACGGCGACCACTCCCCCACCACCGGCCTCGGCCGGGTCCTGGCCGTCGGGCTGATGCTGTCCGGGATCGCCCTGCTCGGTGTGGTGACCGCGAACATCGCCGCCTGGTTCATCGCCCGCTTCGAGCGGGACGACCGGGCGGAGCGGCTCCAGCTGGCGGCCATCCAGGAGCTCCACGCCGAGGTACGGGCGCTGCGCGCCGAGGTGGCCCGGCTGGGCGGCCCGCCGGCCGGGCACCCGGGGGCCCCGGCGCCGCGCGAGGCGGTGGCAGGGACCCCGGACCGGCCGTAGGGCCTGGTTCTCCTAGTTCTCCCACACCTTGAACGCCCTTACCTGGTAGGGGGACTGGGGCAGCCAGACCCCGTCGCCCGAGTAGGTCTGGAACTCGCCGGTCTCCGCGCACACGGCCGACTGGTAGGTGGTCACCGGGCGCCCGGTGCGGTTGGCGAGCGACTGCGCGCTGGTTCCGGCGGGCAGCGCGGTGCAGCTGTTGATCTCCAGGGTGCTCAGTTCGTGGGTGTGCCGGGTGCCCTTGAACTCCGGTTTCGCCCACAGGCACAACTGCCCGGTGGCGCATGGCCCGAGGGTCGCCGGGGCCGCGGCGTGCGCGGAGCCGCCCGTGCTCGGGATGAGGGCGGTCAGGGCCAGGGCGACGACGGCGAAAGCGGTGCTCCACGTACGCATGACGGGTCAACTCCTTGTGGACGGGCGGCACCCGGACCGTTTCCGGGGCTCCGCTGACACCACGCTGACCTGCGGATACGGGAGGGCGGAAGGGGGCCCGGCCGGGTCCACCCTGATAGGCGACAGCCCCGCCGGAACCGTCCGGCGGGGCTGTCGTACGTACGGAGTTGACGCCTCCGGCAAGGCCTGGCGGACCTGTTCCCGGCCGATGACGTGTCCCCGAACGAGTTGCCGTCCCTTCACCAACGGCTTAACGGGACGGCCGGTGTCAGTGAGGTCACAGGTAGCCTGACCGCCCACTCGGCGTCAGAAAGGAGCCCGGCGGTGAAGACCGACGAGCGGACGGCACCGGCCGCACCGGCGGTGGCCGGACTGCGCGAGCGCAAGAAGCGGCGCACCCGGGACGCGCTGCTGCGCGCCGCCCTGCTGCTCTTCGTCTCCCAGGGGTACGACGCCACCACCGTCGACGAGATCACCGACACCGTGCACGTCTCGCAGCGGACCTTCTTCCGCTACTTCGCGAACAAGGAAGAGGTCGCGTTCGCCGTCCAGGACCTGGTCGAGTCGCACTTCTTCGCCGAGCTGCAGGCCCGGCCGGCCGCCGAGGGCCCCCTCGAGGCGATGCGCGGCGCGGTGCTCGCCACCTGGGACACGCTCGAGCAGGCCCTCTGCGACGTGGTCCCCGTCGACCTCTACATGCGCAGCTACCAGTTGATCGAGTCCACGCCGGCCCTGCTCGCCGTGCACCTGCGCCGCTCCACCGGCCTGGAGGAACGGATCTCCCGGCTGATCGCCGTCCGCGAGGGCCTGGACGCGGACGCCGACCCGCGCCCGCGCGTGGCCGCCGCCGCGTTCTGCGGCGTGATGCGGGTCACGGGGCGGCTGTGGGGGCGGGGCGAGGACACCAGCGTGGCCGCGATCCGGCGGATGACCGAGGCGTACCTCGACCAGATCGGCCCTGCCCTGGCCGGAGACTGGCGCCGCGCGCCCGCCGAAGGCCGGGGCCGGGCCGGCTGACCGGTGATCAGCAACCGTCGGTGCGGCCGCACCCGGACGGCCGTGACACCCGTCACCCTGCACGCCCCGGCCCGAAGCGGTCTCCTACGCTGGTCCCAGTGAACCTGTCCGGCCATGCCCTCCCCACCGCACACGGCGCCGACCCGCGCCCCGCCGCCCTGCGCACCCTGCTCGCGCTGGCGGTGGTCTTCGTCATGCTGGCGACCACCGGTTGGACGGCCGTGCACCGCCCCGAGGGCGGCACCCCGCTGCGCGCCGCCGCCCTCGCCGCCTGGGCCCAGGCCCGCATCGACGGACGGCCCGTTCCGCCCGCGGACGCCCCCGCACGGACGGTGGCCCGCTTCTTCGACGGGCTCGACGGCGCCCAGCGGGCCCGGCTCGCCGACGGCTACCCGCTGGTCGTGGGCAATCTCGACGGGGCCCCCGCCGCCACCCGCTACCGGGCCAACCGGCGCGGCCTGGAGCAGGCCGGGCAGGTCGAGGAGGCCCGCAGCCACGACGTGGCCCTGGCCCCGGCCGACCGGGTCACGGCCACCCGGCGCTCCCACCGCTTCGCCTCGCTCGCCGACCCCGGCCGGCAGATCCTCGCCTTCGACCCCACCGGCGGCGGCCTGGTCGCCGAGGTCTTCGGGGACCTCGACCGGGCCCGCCGGGTCTCGGTGGTCGTGCCCGGCGTGGACACCGACGCCGTCACCTTCGAGCGCACGCAGCGCAAGTTCACCGCCCCGGTCGGCATGGCCCAGTCCCTGTACGACGCCCAGCGCGCGGCCGCCCCGGACGGCCGGACCGCGGTCATCGCCTGGGCCGGGTACAACGCGCCGGCCGGGGTCGGCGTGGACGCCGCGACCGGCCGCATGGCCTTCGACGGCGCCGTCCGGCTGAAGGCGCTGACCACCGCCCTGCCCGGGAACTCCAGCGTGGCGCTGTTCTGCCACAGCTACGGATCGGTGGTGTGCGGGGTCGCCGCGCACGAGCTGCCGGGCCGGGTGACGGACGTGGTGGTGGCGGGCAGCCCGGGGATGCGCGCGGAGAACGTGGCCGGACTGCACACCTCGGCCCGGGTCTGGGCCACGCGGGACGAGGGCGACTGGATCGCCGACGTGCCGCACCTGGAGGTCGGCGGGCTGGGCCACGGGGCCGACCCGGTCTCTGCGGAGTTCGGCGCGCGGCTGCTGTCCTCGGCCACGGCCAAGGCGCACACCGGCTATTTCGAGCCAGGGACCGACTCGGTGGACAACTTCGCCAAAATCGGAACCGGCGCATTCGGTTCCGTCGTGTGCGCGACCGGGGACGACGCCTGCCGGGACGGTATTTCCGGCGCGGAGACCGACTGACGCGCGTAGAGGTCCGGAAATCGGGCCTCGCACCGAGGGGGACGCGCGAGGGCCCCTCCCTTTACCATGTGGCGCATGGGTGACGTACTGGCCGGAAACCATGCCGTCTGGGAGTTCGACTCGGACTCGGTGCTCATCCGCTTCGCACGGGGGATACGCACGCCGAGGCAGCCGAGGCTCTTTCATGCCCTCGGCACGCGCCGGATCCCCCTGGAAGCGGTGTCCGGGGTGACCGTGACCGCCGGGAAGCGGGACACGGTGGTTCTGCGCGCCGTCCCGCGGCCGGGCGCCGATCCGCTGATGGAGGCCGCCGCCGGGCAGTTGAGAGAGGCCTGCGACCCCTACCGGCTGGTGCTGCCGGGCCAACGGGCCCCGTACGCGGCCGCCTTCGCCGACTCGCTGCGCTCCCGGCTCGGCCCGGAGGCCGCCGAGCCCGCCCCCCACTTCCTGGTCGACGTCCCGCAGCCGCCGCTCCAGCTGAAGGCGTACGACGCACGCGTGGCCTTCGACGGCTCGGCGCTCACCTTCCACTGGTCCCGTACGGGCGCGACCAGCACCAAATGGAAGGCGGGCGACCAGCGTTACCCCCTGGCCGCGCTCACCGGCGTGCAGTGGAGCTCCCCGGACGGCCCCGGCGGCCACCTGCGGCTGCTGCTGCGGGAGCCCCGGCTCACCGGGGCCGACCCCCGGCCGAGCCACGACCTCGCCGCGGCCGTCTTCGGCATGGGGTACGGGGCGGTGCACGAGTCGCTGCCGTTCGCCGCGGCCGTCCTCGCCGCCGTGCACGGGCGCACGCCGGTCGCCGCCTTCCCCTCGCCCCGGCCGTCCGACGACCGGCTCGAGCACCTGAGCGAACTGCACTCCGCCGGCCTGCTGACGGACGCGGAGTACGTGACCCTGCGGGACCGGTTCACCGCCGAGCGGCCCTGACCCCCAGCTCCCCTCCCGCTCCTCAGGCCTCGCGGGACGCCGAGGTGAAGGTCATGTCCGGGTAGCGGTCCCCCGCGACCCGGGAGGCGATCGGCTCCAGCAGCGCCAGCTCCGCCGCCGTCAGCGTGATCCGGGTCGCCGCCACGTTCTCCCGCAGCCGCGCCGCCTTGCGGGTGCCCGGGATCGGGACCACGGTCAGCCCGTGCACCCGCGCCCGCTGCTGCACCCAGGCCAGGGCGATCTGCGCCGGGCTCGCCCCGTGCGCCGCGGCGACCTCCCGGACCGGGGCCAGCAGCGCCGTGTTCGCCCTCGCGTTCTCGCCGGTGAACCGCGGCTGGTGGCGGCGGAAGTCGCCGGCCGCCAGGTCCGTCGACGCGTCGGCGAAGGCCCCCGTCAGGAAACCCCGGCCCAGCGGGGAGTACGGCACGAAGGCCACGCCCAGCTCGGCCGCCGCGCCCGCCGCGCTGCGCTCCACGTCCCGGCTGAACAGCGACCACTCCGACTGGAGCGCCGCGATGGGGTGCACGGCGTGCGCCTCGCGCAGTTCCGCGCCGGTGACCTCGCTGAGCCCCAGGTGGCGCACCTTGCCCTCGCGCACCAGCTCGGCCATGGCGCCCACCGACTCGGCGAGCGGCACCGCCGGGTCGCGCCGGTGCATGTAGTACAGGTCGATGACGTCCACGCCGAGCCTGCGCAGGCTGCCCTCCACCGCCTGCCGGACGTAGGCCGGGTCGTTGCGGATGCCGCGGTAGTGCGGGTCCCCGGTGCGCTCTATGGCGAACTTCGTCGCCAGGGTGATCTCCTCGCGGTGCGCGCCGGCGAAGGGGGCGAGGAACTCCTCGTTGCGCCCCAGCCCGTAGGCGTCCGCGGTGTCGAAGAGGGTGACCCCCGCCGCCAGCGCCGCCTCCAGCGTCTCGCGGGCCGCCGCCTCGTCGGTGTCCCCGTAGAACTCGCTCATGCCCATGCAGCCCAGGCCCTGGACGCCGACCAGCGGTCCGCCCTTGCCGAGTTCGACCTGCTCGATGGTGGTGCCGTCGTGCTCCCACATGACTGTCATGAATGCGCCTTCCCCGCGACCGCGTTCATCGCATAGAAATCGATCTTGTAGTCCAGTACGGCGAGCGCGTCCGTCAGCTCCGAGAGCCGCGCCCGTACGTCGCGCCGCGTCGCCTCCAGCAGCTCGCGGCGTTCGTCGAGGGTGTGGTGGCCCTCGCGGACCAGCTCGGCGTAGCGGACCATGTCCGCCACCGACATCCCGGTGGCGCGCAGCTTGCCCACGAACGCCAGCCAGTCGAGGTCCTTGTCGCTGAAGCGCCGCTGCCCCGAGTGGGACCGGTCCACGTGCGGCATCAGGCCGATCCGCTCGTACCAGCGCAGCGTGTGCTGGGTCAGACCGGTCAGGGCCTCGACCTCGCTGATCGTGTACCGCGTCTGCGTCAGGCTCATGGCCACACGCTAAAACCTTCGAGTGCACTCCAAGCAAGTAGGCTCGACGCCATGGAGAGCTTGCGGATCATCGAGAACTGGCCGGTGCAGACGGCCGCGGCGGCCGTCGTACGCGCCGACGGCGGCCTGGCCGGCTCCCACGGACCCGTCGGCCACCGCTTCGCGCTGGCCTCGGTCACCAAGCCGCTCGCCGCGTACGCGGCCCTCGTCGCGTACGAGGAGGGGGCGATCGAGCTGGACGAGCCGGCCGGGCCCGAGGGGGCGACGGTCCGTCACCTGCTCGCGCACACCAGCGGGCTGGCCTTCGACGAGCACCGGGTGAGCGCCCCGCCCGGGCAGCGCCGGCTGTACTCGAACGCCGGCTTCGAGGTGCTCGGCGACCACATCACCAAGGCCACCGGCATCCCGTTCGCGCAGTACCTGCACCAGGCGGTGTGCGAGCCGCTGGGCATGACGTCGACCACCCTGGAGGGTTCGCCCGCCAAGGACGGCGTCTCGACCGTCTCCGACCTCGTACGGTTCGCCGCCGAACTCCAGGCGCCCCGGCTGCTCGACGTCCGCACGGTCGCGGCGGCCACCTCCGTCGTGCACCCCGGCCTCAAGGGCGTCCTGCCGGGCTACGGGCACCAGTCGCCCAACGACTGGGGTCTGGGCATGGAGATCCGCGACGGCAAGTCCCCGCACTGGACGGGCACGTCCTCCTCCCCGCGCACCTTCGGCCACTTCGGCCAGTCCGGCACCTTCCTGTGGGTGGACCCGGACGCCCGCGCCGCGTGCGTGGCCCTGACGGACCGCGCGTTCGGCCCGTGGGCGGTGGAGGCGTGGACCCCGTTCACCGACGCGGTCCTCGCCGAGCTCAGCGCCCGCTAGGCGGGCAGTTCCCAGATCAGCAGTTCGCCCGGGGACCCGGCGACGACCTCCAGGTCCTTCTCACCGGTGATCCGGACCGCGTCCCCGGGGCCGAGCTCCTCCCCGTCCAGGCGCAGGTCCCCGCGCACCACGTGCAGGTACACCCGCTCGGCTGCCGGTACGGGGACCCGCTCGCCCGCGCCCGGCCGCCGCACGTGCAGCACGGCGCCCGCCGCGGGGACCGCGTAGGGCGCGGCGTCGGCGATGCCCCTGACCACCTCGTACGAGGGCTCGCCGCCCGGGGTGAGCGGGGCGAGCCACATCTGCACGAAGCGCAGCCGCCCGTCGCCGTCGTTGCGCTCCACGTGCCGGGCGCCCGATCCGGCGCTGAGCCGCTGTACGTCGCCGGGCCGGACCACGCCCTCCTCGCCGGTGTCGTCGCGGTGGGTGAGCTCGCCCTCGACGACCCAGGTGACGATCTCGGTGTGGCTGTGCGGATGCTCGTCGAATCCGGCGCCCGGGGAGAGGGTCTCCTCGTTGCAGGCCAGGACCGGGCCGAAGCGCAGGTTGTCCGGGTCGTAGAAGGACCCGAAGGAGAAGGCGTGCCGAGTGGTGATCCCGGCGGCCGGATCCCCGCCCTCGTACCGGCCGGCGCCGCGGCGTACATCAATCATGGGGGCCACCGTAGCCGCCGGGCCGGGGGCGGGCAGGGGACCGGACTCCGCGCAGCCGTCCCGATAAGGCAGTCTTGTCACGTGCCCCAACCCGAACGTGAGCATTCCCCCGCCACACACGCCGCGCATCCCGCTCCCGCCCATCCGCACACCGCGACGCTGCGCCGACTGGAGAAGTCCTCCGGCCGGCTCGCCGCCAACGCGATCGCGCGGATGGACGAGACCCTGCCGTGGTACCGGGCGATGCCCCCGGAGAACCGGTCCTGGATCGGCCTGGTCGCCCAGGCCGGCATCGCCGCGTTCACCGAGTGGTTCCGGCACCCGGAGACCCCGCAGGCGATCTCCACCGACGTGTTCGGGACGGCTCCGCGGGAGCTGACCCGGGCGATCACCCTGCGCCAGACCGTCGAGATGGTCCGCACCACGATCGAGGTCATGGAGACCGCGATCGAGGAGGTGGCGGCACCGGGCGACGAGCAGATCCTGCGCGAGGCGCTGCTCGTGTACGCCCGGGAGATCGCCTTCGCGACGGCGCAGGTGTACGCGCAGGCCGCCGAGGCGCGCGGGGCGTGGGACGCGCGGCTGGAGTCGCTGGTCGTCAACGCGGTGCTGTCCGGTGAGGCCGACGAGGGCGCGCTCTCACGTGCGGCGGCGCTGGGCTGGAACTCCCCGGAGTACGTGTGCGTGGTCCTGGGCACCGCGCCGGAGGGGGACAGCGAGCTGACGGTCGAGGCGATCCGGCGCGCGGCCCGGCACCACAAGCTCCAGGTCCTGACGGGCGTGCTCGGCGACCGGCTGGTCGTCATCGCGGGCGGCAGCGACAACCCGATGCAGGTGGCGAAGTCGCTGATCGGGCCGTTCGCGGCCGGCCCGGTGGTGGCCGGCCCGGTGGTGGCCGACCTGTTGAACGCGACGAAGTCGGCGCAGGCCGCGGCGGCCGGGCTGAAGGCCTGCACGGCCTGGCAGGACGCCCCGCGCCCGGTGCTGGCGGACGATCTGCTGCCGGAGCGGGCGATCGCCTCGGATCCCGCTGCCCGGGAGCAGTTGGTGGAGGAGATCTACAGACCGCTGGAAGAGGCGGGCTCGGCGCTGCTGGAGACGCTGAGTGTCTACCTGGAGCAGGCGAGCAGCCTCGAAGGGGCGGCCCGCATGCTGTTCGTGCACCCGAACACGGTGCGCTACCGGCTGCGACGTGTGACCGACGTCACCGGCTGGTCACCTTCTGATGTCCGCTCCGCGTTCACTCTGCGGATCGCCCTGATTCTGGGGCGTCTGGCCGACGGCGACAGCCAGTCCTAGACTTTTGTCGGACATCAACAATTACCCCGACGGTTCTTGGTCCCTGTCCCCACGGGCGGCAGGGACCATCCACAAGAGAGAGTGTGAGGGTGCTCGTACTCGTCGCTCCCGGCCAAGGCGCTCAGACGCCCGGCTTCCTGACTCCCTGGCTCGACCTTCCCGGTGCCGCTGACCGCGTCGCCGCCTGGTCTGACGCCATCGGGCTCGACCTCGTCCACTACGGCACCAAGGCCGATGCGGACGAGATCCGCGACACGGCCGTGGCCCAGCCGCTGCTGGTCGCGGCGGGTCTGCTGTCCGCCGACGCGCTCGGGCCGGCTGCGGCCTTCGGTGCCGTCGCGGGCCACAGCGTCGGCGAGTTCACCGCCGCCGCGTACGCCGGCGTCCTGTCCGACGCCGACGCGCTGTCGCTCGTCCGTACGCGCGGTCTGGCCATGGCCGAGGCCGCCGGCGTCACGGAGACCGGCATGGCCGCGGTGCTCGGCGGTGACCGCGACGTCGTCGTCGCGCACCTGGAGGCGCTGGGTCTGACCCCGGCCAACATCAACGGGGCGGGCCAGATCGTGGCCGCCGGCACCACGGAGCAGATCGCCGCCCTGGTGGCCGAGAAGCCCGAGGGTTCCACGAAGGTCGTCGCCCTCAAGGTCGCGGGCGCCTTCCACACGCACCACATGGCCCCCGCGGTCGACACGCTGGCGAAGGCCGCCTCGGCCCTCTCCCCGGCTGACCCGGCGCTGAAGTACGTCTCGAACAAGGACGGTCTTGTCGTCACCACGGGCGCCGACGTCGTCGCCCGCCTGGTCGGCCAGGTCGCGAACCCGGTCCGCTGGGACCTGTGCATGGAGACGTTCGCCGAGCTGGGCGTCACGGGGATCATCGAGCTCTGCCCCGGCGGCACCCTGACGGGTCTGGCCAAGCGTGCGCTGAAGGGCGTACCGAACGTGGCCCTGAAGACCCCGGACGATCTCGACAAGGCCGCGGCGCTCATCGCCGAGCAGACGGCCTGAGAGAAGGAGCCCACACAGCATGTCCAAGATCAAGCCGGCCAAGGGCTCCCCCTACGCCCGCATCCTCGGGGTCGGCGGCTACCGCCCGACCCGTGTGGTGCCCAACGAGGTCATCCTCGAGACGATCGACTCGTCCGACGAGTGGATCCGGTCCCGTTCGGGCATCGCGACCCGGCACTGGGCCTCGCCCCAGGAGACCGTCGCCGCGATGTCGGTGGAGGCCTCCGGCAAGGCGCTGGCGGACGCCGGTGTCTCCGCCGAGCAGATCGGTGCCGTGATCGTCTCGACGGTCTCGCACTTCAAGCAGACCCCGGCCGTCGCGACGGAGATCGCGCACCGGATCGGCGCGGTCAAGCCCGCCGCCTTCGACATCTCCGCGGGCTGTGCCGGTTTCGGCTACGGCCTGACCCTGGCCAAGGGCATGGTCGTCGAGGGCTCGGCAGAGTACGTGCTCGTCATCGGCGTCGAGCGGCTCTCGGACCTGACCGACCTGGAGGACCGCGCGACGGCCTTCCTGTTCGGTGACGGCGCCGGCGCCGTGGTCGTCGGCCCGTCGGACGAGCCGGCCATCGGCCCCACGGTGTGGGGTTCGGAGGGCGACAAGTCCGAGACCATCAAGCAGACCGTGCCGTGGGACGAGTTCCGCAGCAAGGACAGCACCGAGAAGTTCCCGGCCATCACGCAGGAGGGTCAGGCGGTCTTCCGCTGGGCCGTCTTCGAGATGGCCAAGGTGGCCCAGCAGGCGCTCGACGCCGCCGGGATCACCGCGGACGACCTGGACGTCTTCATTCCGCACCAGGCAAACATGCGGATCATCGACTCGATGGTGAAGACTCTGAAGCTGCCGGAGCACGTCACGGTCGCCCGTGACGTGGAGACCACCGGCAACACCTCGGCCGCCTCGATCCCGCTCGCTATGGAGCGGCTCCTGGCGACCGGAGCGGCGAAGAGCGGCGACACCGCGCTCGTCATCGGCTTCGGGGCGGGACTCGTCTACGCCGCGACGGTCGTTACCCTCCCCTAGGGCCGGGATCCGATCCCAGCCCTGTTCCACCTCAGTAGCTATAGAAGGAGCGCCACATGGCCGCCACGCAGGAAGAGATCGTCGCCGGTCTCGCGGAGATCGTCAACGAGATCGCGGGCATCCCGGTCGAGGACGTCGAGTTCGACAAGTCCTTCACCGACGACCTGGACGTCGACTCGCTGTCCATGGTCGAGGTCGTCGTCGCCGCCGAAGAGCGCTTCGACGTCAAGATCCCGGACGAGGACGTCAAGAACCTCAAGACGGTCGGCGACGCCGCGAAGTACATCCTGGAAAACCAGGCCTGAGCCTGACGAGCGTTTGTCGCCACCTGGCGGTGGCGCCGTGACAATTCAGCACCCCCTGAGACGTGGAGAAAGAATTCCTGTGAGCCCGACCAATCGCACCGTGGTCGTCACCGGTATCGGCGCAACCACTCCGCTGGGTGGCGACAGCGCTTCGACCTGGGAAGGTCTGCTCGCCGGCCGTTCCGGCGTAAAGCCCCTGGAGGGCGAGCGCTTCGCCGAGCTCCCGGTCCGCATCGCCGCACCGGCCGCCGTGGACCCGAGCGAGGTCCTGCCCCGGCCGCTGGCCCGCAAGCTCGACCGCTCGGCGCAGTTCGCCGTCATCGCCGCCCGGGAGGCGTGGGCCGACGCCGGCTACACCGACCCGGCCGGCGCGGAAGGGACCACGGGCGCTTCCATCGCGCCCGAGCGTCTGGGCACCGTGATCGCCTCCGGCATCGGCGGCGTGACGACCCTGCTCGACCAGTACGACGTGCTGAAGGAGAAGGGTGTGCGCCGGGTCTCCCCGCACACCGTCCCGATGCTCATGCCGAACGGCCCGTCCGCCAACGTCGGCCTGGAGGTCAACGCCCGGGCGGGCGTGCACACTCCGGTCAGCGCCTGCGCGTCCGGCGCCGAGGCCATCGGCTACGCCGTCGAGATGATCCGCACCGGCCGTGCCGACGTGGTCGTCGCGGGCGGCACCGAGGCGGCGATCCACCCGCTGCCGATCGCCGCGTTCGCCAACATGATGGCGATGTCCAAGAACAACGAGAACCCCGAGCAGGCTTCCCGCCCGTACGACAAGGCCCGTGACGGCTTCGTCCTGGGCGAGGGTGCGGGCGTCGTCGTCCTGGAGTCCGCCGAGCACGCCGCCGCGCGCGGTGCCCGGGTCTACTGCGAGGTGCTGGGCCAGGGTCTGTCCGCGGACAGCCACCACATCGCGCAGCCGGAGCCGACCGGCCGCGGTGTCGCGGCCGCGGTGCAGAACCTGCTCGACAACACCGGACTCGACACGGCCGAGCTGGTCCACGTCAACGCGCACGCCACGTCCACCCCGCAGGGTGACACGGCCGAGCTGAAGGCCCTGCGCAAGGTGCTGGGCGACGACCTCGACCACATCGCGATCTCCGCGACCAAGTCGATGACCGGTCACCTGCTGGGCGGTGCGGGCGGCATCGAGACCGTCGCCACCGTGCTGGCGCTGTACAACCGGCTGGCCCCGCCGACGATCAACGTCGACGAGCTCGACGACGACGTCGACGCGGACATCGTGCGCGGCGAGCCGCGCAAGCTGCCGGCCGACGGCCCGATCTCCGCGATCAACAACTCCTTCGGCTTCGGCGGCCACAACGTCACCCTGGCGTTCCGGACCGTCTGACCCCCCTGACGCGAAAGGCCCACCCGGTGGATTCGGGTGGGCCTTCTGCGTCAGCGGGGCTCAGACCACCTGGTGGAGCCAGCGCACCGGGGCGCCCTCGCCCGCGTAGCGGAAGGGCTCCAGTTCGTCGTCCCAGGGTTTGCCGAGCAGCTTGGCGATCTCCGCCTCCAGGTCCGTCTCGCCGCGGCCGGACCGGGCGAGGGCGGCGCGCAGCCGGTCCTCGGGGATCAGGATGTCGCCGTGCATGCCGGTGACGGCGTGGAAGATGCCGAGCTCCGGGGTGGAGCTGTAGCGCTCGCCCTCGGCGGTCGGACAGGGTTCCGCGGTCACTTCGAAGCGCAGCAGGTGCCAGCCGCGCAGCGCGGAGGCGAGCTTCGAGGCGGTGCCCGCCTCGGCCTGCCAGGAGAACTCGGCTCTCCAGGTGCCCGGGGAGGCGGGCTGCCTGATCCAGTCGAGGTTCACCCGCACCCCGAGCACGCCCGCAACAGCCCATTCCACGTGCGGGCAGAGCGCGCGCGGTGCGGAATGCACGTACAGAACTCCACGTGTCGTCACCGGGACCTCCAGTGTGGGACGAGGTCGGGAATAAACTCCAGAAAACGGACAGTATGTGACGTGATGTAATGTAACGGAAATTATTTGACATTGCGCTACGGGACCTGCGGCCGAAACGCCACGGGAAAAAGCTACCGTGCGTCAGGGCTCATGGTGTGACGTACGGTCGCTCCGAGGCCGGTAAACACAGAGCTTTCACTCAGCAGGACCCCCCGGACGACGCAGGGGTGTCAAGGAGGGGACCATCCGATGCGCACCACCGCTCCGCGCCCCCGCGCGCGCCGGACCCTCGCGGGCGCGGGAGCGGCGGCCGCCCTGCTGGCCGGGGCGCTGACGGGGTGCGGGCCGGGCGATTCGGGCGACGAGGGCGAGCGCGGGGCGCAGGCCGCGCCGCGCTGGAACACGGCGCCCGCCTCGATCGCCGCCGTCGGCGACTCCATCACCCGCGGTTTCGACGCCTGTTCGGTCCTCGCCGACTGCCCGGAGGTCTCGTGGGCCACCGGGAACGATCCGCAGGTCCGCTCGCTGGCCGCACGGTTGCTGGGTGACGCCGAGGCGCCTGCCCGCAGCTGGAACCTCGCGGCGACCGGATCGCGGATGGCGGACCTGCCGGGGCAGCTGTCCCAGGCGGCCGTGTACAAGCCTGACCTGGTCACGGTCATGGTGGGCTCGAACGACGCCTGCCGGCCCACGGCTTCGTCGATGACTCCGGTGGCGGAGTTCCGCTCCGGTTTCGAGGCGGCCCTCGCCGGGCTGCGGGCCGCTTCCCCCACCACCCAGGTGTACGTCTCCAGCGTCCCGGACCTCCAGCGGCTGTGGGAGCAGGGCAAGGACGACCCGATGGTGCGCAGGGTCTGGAGCCTCGGCATCTGCCAGTCGATGCTGGCCGATCCGCTGGCGGCGGGCTCGGGGGCGAAGTCCCGGCGCGAGCAGGTGCGGGCGCGGGTGGTCGAGTACAACGAGGTGCTCCGCGAGGTGTGCGCGAAGGACGCGCTGTGCCGCTACGACGGCGGCGCCGTCTTCCAGTACCCCTTCTCGGCGGAGCAGTTGAGCCGCTGGGACTGGTTCCATCCGGGCAAGGACGGGCAGGCGATGCTGGCGGAACTGGCGCACCGACAGGTGACGGCGGCGCAGCCGCCACGTTGACGCAGCGGACCGGAGGCGGGTGTCAGGGCCCGCCTCCGGTCCAGTCTCAGGGGGCGCGGCAGGGGTTATTTCCGGCCATTTCGCCCTTACGGCGTGTCGTGACGCTGCGTCACGAGACGTCGAGCGTGGCCGTCAGCCGCGTGTCACCGTGCGAGTGGCTCGCGCGGACCTCGTAGCTGCCGCCGATCCGCCGCCAGCCGCCGGCCTCCTCGTCCCAGATCTCGAAGGCCCGGGCGGGCAGGGCGATCTCGGCCTCGACGCTCTCGCCGGGTCCCGCCTCGACGCCCGCGAAGGCGGCCAGCCAGCTGGCCGGGCGCTCCGCGGTGTCCCCGACGGGGGCCAGGTAGACCTGCACGACCTCGCGGCCGGGCCGGGTGCCGGTGTTGGTGACGCGGACCCGGGCCGTGGTGGCGGTGACCTCGAGGGACTCGTAGGCCCAGTCGGTGTAGCCGAGCCCGTGCCCTAAGGGGAAGGCGGGCGCGACGCCGTGCTTCTCGTACGCCCGGTAGCCGATGAAGAGCCCCTCGCGGTACTCGAGGCGGCCCTCGGCGGGCACGACCTCGGTGACGGGGGCGTCGGCGAACCGCGCCGGCCAGGTGGTGGGCAGCCGCCCGCCCGGCTCCGCGTCCCCGAGGAGTACGTCGGCCAGCGCGGCCCCGCCCTCCTGCCCGGGGAACCAGGTCAGCAGCACGGCGGCGACGTCCTCGCGCCACGGCAGCTCGACCGGGGAGCCGGCGTTGACGACGACCACGGTGTTCGGGTTGGCGGCGGCGACGGCGCGCACCAGGTCGTCCTGACGGCCCGGCAGGGTGAGGTCCTTGCGGTCGAAGCCCTCGGACTCCACGCGGTCGGTGGTGGCGACGACCACGACGGCGGTGTCGGCGGCACGGGCGGCCGCCA
Source organism: Streptomyces sp. LARHCF249 (assembly GCF_052871255.1). Taxonomy (NCBI): domain Bacteria; kingdom Bacillati; phylum Actinomycetota; class Actinomycetes; order Kitasatosporales; family Streptomycetaceae; genus Streptomyces; species Streptomyces sp. LARHCF249. The sequence continues at coordinate 497,660 of NZ_JBIXJQ010000002.1, read as the reverse complement.
CGGCCTCGGCGATGAGCTCCTCGGCGTCGCGCCGCGGGCCGAGGTGGAGCAGCGAGAACATGATCGCCTTGAGCGGCAGCGCGGTCATGTCGGGGACGTGGAACGTCAGCGAGACCTCGACGGGCTCGCCCTCGGCGAGGTCGATCCGGGCGCGTTCGCTGGGGGCGCCGAAGAAGGCCTCGAAGGGGTCGGCCTCGTTGCCCATCTGCTGGACGCCCTCCCAGAGGGTCCGTCCCCCCACGGCGAGGGTGAAGGCGCCCAGCCCCCGGGTCCCGAAGGCGTGCTCGCCGCTCTCGCGCGGCAGGAAGGTGCCGGTGACCTCGATGGTCGCCATCGTCTCGTACGTGGCGCCCGCGGGCAGGTCGCCGCCGATCCACTGGACCTGGCCGGACGGCAGGCTGCCCTCGCCGAGGACGGCGCCGGAGGCGTCGCGGCAGACGGCGCGGAGCTCGAAGCCCTTGTCGGCGGGGGCGAGTTCGTCGGAGGGGTCGGCGCCGAGGCAGTAGGTCAGCGCGCCGTCCGGGAGCGCGGCGGTGAGGCCGTCGAGCGGGGAGACGATCCGCTCGGGAAAGACGGTGGCGGACCCGCCGCCGAGGACGCGGGCGTCGCGGGCGGCGGCGCCCATGAGGGCGACGGTGCGGCCGCCGCCGGCCTCGAGGGGCAGGGTGCCGTTCTCGTTGCGGACGAGGACGAAGCCGCGGGCGGCGAGCTCGCGGGCCAGCGCCTCCCCGTCGACCGGGGCGGGGACCTCGGCGACGGCGGCGGGGGCGCCCTCCAGGATGCCGACGCGGGCGGCGAGGCGCAGCACGTTGCGTACGGCGTCGTCCACGACGGACTCGGGGACCTCGCCCGCGCGGACGGCCTCGGCGAGGGCGGGTCCGTAGACGGTCTGCGGGCCGGGCATGGCCACGTCGAGGCCGCCGTCGATGTCGCCGGTGGTGGAGCGCGCGGCCATCCAGTCGGAGACGTTGCAGCCGTCGAAGCCCCACTCGCCGCGCAGGACCTCGTTGACCAGGTACCGGTGCTCGGTCATCGTCGTGCCGTTGACCTGGTTGTAGGCGGTCATGACGCCCCAGGGGCGGGCGCCCGCGACGATGGCCTCGAAGGGTGCCAGGTACAGCTCGCGCAGCGGGCGCGGGGCGATGACGCTGTCGACGGTGAACCGCTCGGTCTCGGCGTCGTTGCCGACGAAGTGCTTGACCGTGGTGCCGACCCCGCCGTCCTGGACGCCCTCGACGTACCCGGCTCCGACGGCGCCGGTCAGGTACGGGTCCTCGGAGTAGCACTCGAAGTGGCGGCCTCCGAGCGGGGAGCGGTGCAGGTTGACGGTGGGTGCGAGGAGGACGTGGACGCCCTTGCGGCGGGCCTCCTGGGCGAGGAGCCGGCCGGCGCGGCGGGCGAGGGCGGGGTCCCAGGCGGCGGCGAGCGCGGTGGGGGAGGGCAGCGCGATGGACGGGTCGTCGGCGGTCCAGCGCACGCCGCGCACGCCGATGGGGCCGTCGGACATGACCAGGGACTTCAGCCCGATCTCCGGGACGGCGGGCAGCGACCACATGTCCTGGCCGGCCAGCAGGCGGGTCTTGGTGTCGAGATCCAGCTTGCCGAGCGCCTCTTCTACGACGCTGTTGCGGACCTGATCGGCATCGGTCACGGCCGTGCCTCCTCGTTGAGTGCGGTGCGAGTGCGGTGCGGTGGGAGTGCGGTGCGGTGCCCCCATCGTGGACCTGTTGCCTGTAGAGCGGTAGGTCTCGTAATGTTTTCGTGATATTCGAATGTCGTACGGTGCCTACGGTGCTGCGGACAGGCGTGAACGAAAGGGGTGCCGGGGCGATGGCCAGGGCGAGGAGCGAGGAGCGGCGCGAGGACATCGTCCGCGCGGCCGTCGAGGTGATCGCGGAGCGCGGCTACCGGGGCGCGTCGCTGGGCGCGGTCGCCGAGCGCGTCGGCCTGACGCAGCAGGGACTGCTGCACTACTTCCCGACCAAGGAGGCCCTGCTCGTCGCGGTGCTGCGGGAACGCGACCGCTGGGACACGGGCGGCGGCTCGCGCGCCTCGGCGGACACCTGGCGCCTGGACCTGCTGGCCTCGCTGGTGGAGTACAACGCCATGCGCCCGGGCATCGTGCAGACCTTCTCGGCGCTGCTCGGCGAGAGCGTCACCGACGGGCACCCGGCCCGGGAGTTCTTCACCGAGCGCTACGCGCAGGTGCGCGGCGAGATGGCGGCGGTCCTGCGCGCCGAGTTCGGCGAGCGCCTCCCCTCGGGCCTCACCCCGGAACAGGCCGCCCCGCTCCTGACGGCGGTCATGGACGGCCTCCAGTACCAGTGGCTCCTCGCCCCCGAATCCGTGGACATGCCCGCGGCGTTCCGCTCCTTCCTGACCCTGCTGCGGGGCCCCGCGGAGCGCTGACGGCGTGGCCTAGGCTGAGCCGGATGAAGATCGCCGCAGCGCAGCTGGCCTGCGTACCCGCCGATGTCCACGCCAATGCCGCACAGGCCGCCGCCCTAGCCGTCCGGGCCCGCGAACTGGGCGCCGGGCTCGTGGTGTTCCCCGAGCTCGCGCTCACCGGCTACGAGCTGGACGCGCTGGCCGCCGACCCCGGGCTGATGACGCCCGCGGACGACCCCCGGCTGGATCCGCTGCGCTCAGCCGGCATCGCCACCGCCGTCAACGTCGCACTGCCGGCCGGCGACGGGCGGCCCGCCATCGCGACGCTGGTCCACGACGCGGACGGGGCGCACCTGACCACGTACGTGAAGCAGCACCTCTACCGGCACGAGCAGGACGTGTTCCGGCCCGGGGACCGCGACGGGCGGTTCGAACTCGGCGGGATCCGCTTCTCGTTGGGCATCTGCTACGACAACCACTTCCCGGAGCTGTCCGGCCGGGGCGCCGCCGACGGCTGCCGGGTGCACCTCGCGTCGTCCCTGTACGGGACGGGCGAGGGCGTCCGCGAGCGCGCAGGCGTCCATCCGGGGATCGCGAAGGAGCACGGCCTGTACGTCGTCCTCGCCAACCACGTCGGCCCGGCGGGGCCGTGGACCGGCTGCGGCGGCGCGGCCGTGTGGGCCCCGGGCGGCGCACTGCTGGCCGAGGCGGACGACCGTACGCCGTCGGTGGTGTGCGCCGAGATCGGCGCCACCACCTGACGGGTGCGTCGGGCGTCAGGCGGGCTCGGGCACGCGCGAGTGGCGGCCCGGGCTCGCGGTGTCCAGGTCCGGGGGCCGCGGCGCCGCGGGCGCGCGGTCCGACATCAGGGCCGCCACGACGATGGCGAGGGCCGCCGCCGTGTACACGCCGGTCCACAGGACCCAGCCGCCGGGCGGGGCCCAGTGCGCGTGGGTCGCCAGCCACGAACCCCTGGTGCCGACGGTGAAGCGGCGCAGCGTCCAGTAGAACGAGGCCGCGTTGGCCAGCGCGAGGCCGGCGACGGCGAAGCCGACGAGCCGCCGCCACGGCAGGCCCCGTTCGGGCGCGCGCGTGGCGCAGATCAGCACGGCCATCAGCGGCAGGCCGACGGCGAAGGGCAGCAGGTAGCGGCCCTGCCACACCATGCCGATCCGCTCCGCTTCCGAGGCCTGGGCGGCCACCGGGACCAGCACGATGGCCGCGAGCATGCCCAGGACCGCCACCACGTCGCGCTTGCGGCCGTAGACCAGCGCCAGCACGGTGAGCGTCGCGAGCACGGCCATCCACACCACGTACATGAAGGCCGGGCCCGGGGTGTCCAGCCAGCCGAAGTACCCGAGCATCTGCTTGATGTACCACTCGGTGTTGCCCATGGTGCGCTTCGCCGCCACGCCCGCGGTCAGCGAGTCGGGGATGCTTATCTTCGAGTTGTCGGGGTGCCGCGCCGCCCAGAACAGCGCACCGGCCGTGGCCAGGCCCAGCAGGGCCGTCCACATCCACAGGGCCTTGCGGCGCAGCACCGATCCCAGCACGCCTCGCCGCTGCGTCAGCAGCAGGCAGAAGACCACCGCCCCGGCGAACCAGATCAGTCCGAGCGGCCGGATGTTGATCAGTACCAGTCCGCCGATGCCCAGCCGGGCGAGCCGGCGGTTCAGCAGCCTCGGGTCGGGCGCCAGCACGATGGCCAGCAGGGCCGTCCACACCAGGATCCCGGCGGCGATCTCACCGCCGCTGGGGTTGACCATGCCGGCCATGTAGAGGGTCATCGGCGTGGCCGCGGCGAGCACGCCGAGCATCGCCAGCGAGCGCCGCCGCCATTCGGCGGCGGTGACGACCGCGCTGGCCAGCAGGGCCGAGCAGAGCAGCGCCGAGACGAAGCGCATGAGGTACAGCCCCTTGGGGCCGTCGATCAGCAGGCTGGGCCAGCCGGTCGCCAGGTAGTAGGCCGGGTGGTAGCGGCCGGCCGCCGTGGTGGCCTGCACGATCTTCTCGGAGTTCCCGAGCGGGGGCGCGCAGGACGCGGGCCGCGACTGGTGCCAGGAGTAGCACTCGTGGTGTGCGGGCAGGTTCCGGTACCACTCCGGAAGCTGCACCCCGGCCTCCGCGAACTGCCCCTCGATGCCCGCCACCGTGTGCGGGACCATGACCTGGGTCCCGCCGATCTGGCCCCGGGCGACGGCCGCGGCACGGATGAAGTGCGCGTGCTCGTCGGGGGAGCTGCCGAGGGGGCTGGCCGCGGACCAGGAGCCCGCGAGCGCGAAGAACAGCGCGAACGCGACCAGCCAGAGCCGCTTGGGTGTTCTGGCCGACCAGTCGGCCAGCCGCGTCAGTGCGGAGATCATCGGTTCCCTCGAGTCATCGGATGAAGCTCAGCCAGCTCTGGTCGCCGTCCTTGGAGCACGTGCCGCCGGGTGCGTACTTCGGGCAGCTGCCGTCCTGCTCCGTGATGGTGTGCGACACCCAGGGCAGGATGCGGTAGGTGTTCTCCTTGGCCGGCATGTAGCGGTCGGCCATCGAGGAGGACACGGTGCCGAGGAGCAGCAGCAGGGCGCACAGCGCTCCGATCACCGCCCCTTCGCGGGCCGGGAAGCCGGTGCCCGCCGTACCCGCCGCGGGCCCGGCCCCGGCCTCGGCCTTGCGCGCGGCCATCCGCTGCGAGACGAGGTGGGCGACGAGCGCGCACAGCAGCAGCCCGCAGTAGAGCAGCTGGTTGTTGGTGCGGGTGTACAGCTGGACGGTCTGCGTCTCGTACATGTGCGAGGCGATGTACATGCGCATCACCCACGCGCTGATGAACATGGCCGCGATGGTGACCACCATCGGCTTGCGGATGCCCAGCCAGATCGCGGCGCCCAGGCAGACGAAGGTGACCAGCGCGAACAGCCCGACCCCGCCGTACTCGCCGGGCGGCGGCCACTCCCCCACCTTGCCGGGCATGTCGGTGCGCCACATGAGGTAGTACGCCGGGTCGGTGAAGTTGTCGAACCGGAAGTTGTAGTCCTTGGTGGTCTGGCCCTCGGTCAGCATGACCATCAGGTAGCGCCCGGCGACCACGAGGAAGGCCGCCAGGCTCGCGCCGAGGAAGGCCGCGCCCTTGAGCCGGCCGAGCCGGCCGGCCCGCCACGGGAAGTACAGCAGCGCGGCGAAGAACACGCCCGCCGCGCTCCACAGGAACCAGCCCGAGTACGTGAGGAACAGCACCCCGAGCAGCGCGCCGAATCCGGCGCCCTTGGCCAGGAGCGGCCGCCAGCCCTGCGCGGCGCTGCGGCTCAGCGACACCACCAGCGCCACCAGGACGGGCACCAGCAGCACGAGAACGGTCTGGCTGTACGGCTTGTACGCGTCGATCAGCGCGAAGGCCGGGGCCACGCCGAAGGCGAGGGCCCTGACCGGGCTGAGCAGCATGCGCCAGCTGAGGTAGACCAGCGGCCCGAAGGCGGCCGCCCCCAGGATCTGGAGGTCCTTGAAGGCGTACGCGGTGTTGCCGCCGCGGAACCATTCGGCGTAGTAGCCGAGTGTGTAGAGGGGGGCCGGCGGGTAGACCGGCGAGCCCGAGGGGCGGCCGTTGGCCACCGCGTGGGCCCATTCGACGATGCGGCCGCTGTCGCCGTTGAGGCCGAACATCGGCCAGGGCGTGCCGTGCAGGGCGACGACCGCGCCGGCGGCGACGAAGCCGCTGGCCAGTCCGGCGATGGCGGCGGAGGCGATCCGGGCGGCCAGGTCGAAGTGCCGGCCCTTGCGCAGCCGCAGGGCCAGCGCCACCGCGGCGATGAACAGCAGTCCGACGAGCGCGAACCGCAGCTGGAGCGCGGCGAGGCCGCTGACCTGGGCGATCCGGTCCAGGGGGTCGAGCTTGAAGCCGCGCGCCAGCAGCGGGAGCAGGAGCGCCGCGGCGAACGCGACGACGGCTTCGAGCAGCAGGACCGTGCCGCGGGAGCCGGGTCCGCGCCGGACGGCCGGTATCGGGCGGGCGGACGCGGCCGGCCCGCCCGGGGGCAGCACGGTCGCCGTGCCCTCGGTACTGACTGTCACTGCTCGGTGTCCCTACTGCTGGTCTGGTCCTCGGCCCGACGGCCGGTCGTTGCTCGGCAAGCCGCTGCCCGGCCCCGGGCCCCGCGCCGAAGCTCCGGGCCAGGGCGAACTCAAGGGCAGTGAGAGACAGCCTTGGCAGTTGCTGCCATGCATACTACGGGCCCCCTGGGGGTAAAAGGGGGCCCGGAACCGAGGACCGGGGCCTACGCGGAATCCGGAAGCAGGTGCTTCGCACCCCATTGCCCCAGGGACTCCAGGGCCGTGTTCAGCTCCTGGCCCAGCGGGGTCAGGGAGTACTCGACCCGCGGCGGGACCTCGTCGAAGACCTCGCGGTGCACGATGCCGTCCGTCTCCAGCTCGCGCAGCTGCGCGGTGAGCACCTTCTCCGAGACGCCCGGGACGAGCCGGCGCAGTTCGCCGAAGCGGCGCGGACACTGCTCCAGCTCCCACAGGAGCGAGACCTTCCACTTGCCGTCGATCACGGACATCGCCGCGGCGATGCCGCAGTGATCCGCACCGGGCCTCCGTGTCACCGCCATCGCGCACCCCTCCCACCTGCTCGCTCACCCCGGGGTAACCACCCACTCCAAGGTGCGTACTTGAGCGCCTTCCGGCCTGCCACCAGGCTAAACGCCATGACCGACACCACGCCTCGAAACGCGCTCACCCTGCTCGGCCTCGGCGACATGGGCACCGCCCTGGCCCGCACCTGGCTCGCCGCCGGGCACCACCTCACCGTCTGGAACCGCACCCCCGCCAAGGCCGGGCCGCTGGCCGCCCGGGGCGCCGTCGTCGCCGGGACCGCCGCCGAGGCGGTGGCCGCGAACCGGCTCGTCGTCGTGTGCCTGCTGGACGACGCCAGCGTCGGCTCCGCCCTGGACGGCATCGATCTGACCGGCAAGGACCTGGTCGACCTCACCACCGGCACCCCGGCCGAGGCCCGCGCGCGGGCCGCCTGGGCCGAGGAGCGCGGGGCCCGGTTCGTCGACGGCGGCATCATGGCCACGCCGACGATGATCGGGGTCCCGGAGGCCGGCGGCTACGTCTTCTACAGCGGCTCGCGCGGGCTCTTCGACGCCCACCGCGCGGTACTGGAGGTCCCGGCCGGCGCCCGCTTCGTCGGCGAGGACCCGGGCCATGCCGCGCTGCACGACGTGGCGCTGCTCAGCGCTATGTACGGGATGTTCGCGGGCGTCTCGCACGCCTACGCGCTGATCGAGGGCGAGGACGTCTCCCCGGAGGACCTGGCCCCGCTGCTGTCCGAGTGGCTCGGCGCGATGGGCTTCTTCGTGGGCAACGCCGCCGAGCGGCTGAGCTCGCGGGACTTCACCACCGGGGTGGTGTCCGGCCTGGCCATGCAGGTCGCGGCCACCGGCACCCTCCTGCGCACCGCCGAGCAGCAGGGTGTCAGCACCGAGCTGATCTCCCCGTACCTGGAGCTGATGCGCCGCCGGCTGGCCGCCGACCCGGCCGCCCACGGGGCCGAGGACACGGCCGGGGCGATCACTCTGCTCAAGCGCCCCTGATCACGAGGACGCGGTGATCACGAGTACGCGGGCGGCGGCGGTCCGAAACCTCCGGCCGTGATCCCCGGCCCGGCCCCGGCCCCGGTCTGCGCCGACGGGGCTTCGTCGGCCCCCGTCAGGTCGCGTGCCATCAGGGTGGCGCCGGCCACCGCGCCCGGCATCAGGAACACCGCGGCCAGCGGGACCAGGAACGCCAGCACCAGCGGCACCCCGAAGCCCAGCACCAGCGTCCGCCGCGACCGCAGCAGCACCAGCCGCTCGGGCAGCTCCATCTTGCGCCGCTGCAGGGCGACGGCGGTGAGCTCCTGGCTCAGGAAGTACCCGGAGACGCAGAACCCGAGGACCGGGACCACGGTCTGCCCGATCAGCGGGATGAAACCGAGGGCGAAGAGCACGATCCCGTACAGGAGCAGCCGGCCGAGCGCCTTCACGCTGTCGCGGGCCGAGACCCACAGCTCCAGCCACAGCGGGAGCCCGGACTCGGGGACCTCGCCGCCCTCGGTGCGGTCGACCTGCTCGGAGAGGGACTCGTAGAAGGGCTGGCCGATCAGCAGGGTCACGGCCGTGAAGGTGATGACGGAGAGGAAGAGGCCGAGGCAGAAGACCAGCGCGGTCAGGAAGTTCCGGAAGAGCCCGAGCCACGGCGAGGACCAGCCGTCGGCGAAGGGGGTGGCCCAGGCGGCGAGGTCGTCGGCGCCGTGGCCGAGCCCGATCAGCGCGCCCGCGTACAGGACGAGGGACACCAGCCCGGGCAGCAGCCCGAAGCCCAGCCACCGTCCGTGCCGCAGCACCCATCGCTGCCCGGCCAGCAGATACCGGAATCCCCCCGCAAGATCACGCATGGGCCCAGTTTAGGGCGCCCCCACGGCGAAGGCCGCACCCCGTCGGGGTGCGGCCTTCAGCGAGCGGGTGCCGGATCAGACGGCGAGCTCGACGGTGATGTTGCCGCGGGTGGCCTTGGAGTACGGGCAGACCTCGTGGGCCTTCTCGATGAGCTCCTTGGCGGTGGCGGCGTCCACGTTCGGGATCACGGCGGAGATCTTGACGATCAGGCCGAAGCCCTCGTCGTTCTTGCCGATGCCGACCTCGGCGGTGACCGTGGAGCCGGAGATGTCGGCGTTCACGTTCTTCGCGACGACACCCAGGGCGCCCTGGAAGCAGGCGCTGTAGCCGGCGGCGAACAGCTGCTCCGGGTTGGTGCCGGCGCCGCTGCCGCCGAGCTCCTTCGGCGGGTTCACGACGACGTCGAGCGAGCCGTCGTGGGTGGCGACGCGGCCGTCACGGCCGTTCTCGGCGGTGGCGACAGCGGTGTACGCGACGTCGGACTGCGTGATGGACATGAAGAAAATCCTCCAGGTGAATCGCCGTGACTCGCGCCCACGACCACAGCGGTGTGGAGTGAGCCTAACCGGTGAAAGAAACGATCATCTTTCCGGTGTTCTCGCCGCGCAGCATGCCGAGGAAGGCGGAGGCCGCGTTCTCGACCCCTTCGACGACCGTCTCGTCGTACCGGAGTTCGCCGGAACGGAGCCATCCGGCCACGTCCTGGACGAACCGCGGCTGGAGGCCGGCGTGGTCGTTGACCAGGATGCCCTGGAGGCGCAGGCGCTTGCCGATGACCTGCATCAGGTTGCGCGGGCCGGGGGCGGCCTCGGTGTCGTTGTAGTGGGCGATCGCCCCGCACAGGGTGGCGCGGCCGTTCACGTTCAGGGAGGAGATCGCGGCCTCCAGGTGGTCCCCGCCGACGTTGTCGAAGTAGACGTCGATGCCCTCGGGGGCGGAGCCGCGCAGCTGCTCGGCGACGGGGCCGTTCTTGTAGTTGAAGGCGGCGTCGAAGCCGTACTTCTCCGTGAGGAGCGTCACCTTCTCGTCCGAGCCGGCGGAGCCGATCACCCGGGAGGCACCCTTGATCTTCGCGAACTGGCCGACGAGGCTGCCGACCGCGCCCGCCGCGCCGGAGACGAAGACGGCGTCGCCCTCCTTGAAGGAGGCGACCTCGAAGAGGCCGGCGTAGGCGGTCAGGCCCGGCATGCCGAGCACGCCGAGGTAGGCGGAGAGCGGGGCGAGCGAGCCGTCCACCTTGGTGGCGTGCTTCGCGTCGAGCTCCGCGTACTCGCGCCAGCCGAGGCCGTGCAGGACGTGGTCGCCGACCGCGAAGCCCTCGGCGGCGGAGGCGACGACCTCGCCGACCGCGCCGCCGTCCATCGGCCGGTCGATCTGGAAGGGCGGTATGTACGACTTCACGTCGTTCATCCGGCCGCGCATGTAGGGGTCCACGGACATGTGGAGGTTGCGCACGAGGATCCGGCCGGGGGCGGGCTCGGCGGATACGGGGACCTCGCGCAGGGCGAAGTCCTCGGCGACGGGCCAGCCCTGCGGGCGACGGACGAGGTGCCACTCACGGCTGACGGCAGGGATCTGGGACATGCGGCGCTCCTGGTAAGAACGAAAATGCTTCACTAGGTGAAACAACCATGCGCCTGGATATTTCATGTTGTCAAGTAAATGGGTACGCTGGATCCATGCCCAGTCGTCGCGCAGACCCAGTGACCGTCGAGGTCGTCGAACTCATCGGCGACGTCGTGGCCCGCTATCACATGGAGTACGAGCACGCGGCCGCCAGCCACCAGCTCACCGGCGCCCAGGCCCGGGTACTGAACCTGCTGGCGCTCGAGCCGCTGCCGATGCGCCGGATCGCGCAGAAGCTCAGGTGCGAGCCCTCGAACGTGACCGGCATCGTGGACCGGCTGGAGACCCGCGGCCTCGTCGAACGCCGGCCGGACCCCGCCGACCGGCGGGTCAAGCTGGCGGCCCCCACCGAGGAGGGCGTGCAGACCGCGGACCGGCTGCGCGAGTCGCTGGACTTCGCGCGCGAACCGCTGGCCGGCCTGTCGGCGGAGGAGCGGACGGCCCTGCGGGACCTGCTCAGGCGGATGCTGGCCTGATCCGTCGGCTCAGAACCAGCCGCAGAACAACCAGCAGTCGTCCTTCGGCGGGGGCGGGGGCGGCGGCGCCGGGGACGCAGGCGGCGTCGACGTCACGGAACCGCTCGGCGTCGGCTTCGCCGAACCACTCGGCTTTGCGGAACCCCCCGGACCGGGAGTACCGGACGCCGGCCCCGACGTCGCCGGCGCGGGGGCGGGGGCGGAAGACGCCGGTCCCGGCTGCGTGACGTCCGCGGAACCCGCCGCTGGCCCGCCCGTCTTCGAAGCGGTCCCGGTGGCCTTCCCGGCTCCGGGGGCCTTCCCCGTCGCGGCGGGCGCGGGGGCGCGCGGAGTCGAGGCGTCCGGCAGCGGCGCGGGCTGCTGGGGACCGTCGTCGGTCAGCACCACCGTGGCGGCCCGGTCGCTGCGCTGCCCGTCGGCGGCCATGTTCCCCACCGCCAGCGTGCCGGCGGTCGCGAGCAGCAGTCCGAGCCCGGTGGTCAGCACGGTCCGGCGGCGCCTGCGGTGGGTGGCGCGGCGGCGCGCCCCGGCCCGCCGCTCGTTCGGCGCGGACAGCACGACGAGCGAGTCCGCGTACACATCGGCCAAGGTGGCCTGCGGCGCGGGCTCGGCCACCACGGCAGAAGGCGCCGCGGGCGCGACGGGCGGCGCGGGCATCAGGTATTCGGCCGGGGTTCCGCACCCGGCGCACGCCAGTGCGCCGTTGAGGTGCCTCCGACAAGCGGGGCAGTAGTTCATAGCGCCCGCAGGCTACGCGGTCCGCGGCAACATCCGGATCCCGGGAACGTAAGGATCCTGTGTGGAATCGTGGAGTCCGTGACAGTGAACCCCCCTCGGCCGGCCCGGGGACCCTTCGGGCCGGCGGCCTTCCAACTGGTGCTGCTGCGCCGGATGGCGGACTTCCAGCCGGACCTGGCCGACGAGGCCCGGCGGCGGCTGGGCGCCTCGCTCGCGGAGCAGCGGGAGGCGAACAAGCGCTGGCAGGCCATGGTCCGCTCCCCCCGCTCCCGCGGGGCCCTGGCCCGCTACCGCTCGGTGCTCGGCCCGCCGGAGTCCGCCGGGCCCCGCCGGATCGGGGACCTGGAGTGCGAGGCGCTGCTGTGGCCGCTGCCGCTCTGGCCGGACCTGCGCTTCGAGGTGCTGGCCGCGCCGGACGGGGCGGTGTGGAACGAGTGGCTGGTACGGGCCCCCGGCGCGGGGGGACCCGTACTGGAGTCGGCGGACGATCTGCGGCCCTGGTCGGCGACGGTGGACGAGGTGGCCCGGGCGTTCGCCCCGGTGCGGCCGATGGAGGGGACCGCGCCGACCCGCTGGCGCCTCGCGTTCACCGACCGGGGCAGGCCCTGCGTGGCGGAGTTCACGTACGGCCTGCTCCAGCGGGTCGCCGTGGTCGACGACTGACCGGTACGGCACTACGAGGCGAGGAAGGCCCGTACGCCCGCCGAGGTTCCGTCGTCGCCGAGCAGGTCGTTGTGCTTCAGGCAGCCCACCGGCGTGTTGACGGCTCCGGTCAGCGGGACGCTGTCGTCCGGGTTGACGACCTCGTCGCAGTTCGACCAGAGGGTGGCGTACCGGACCGCGCCCGGGGTCTCGTCGCCGCCGTTCAGGTTCTTGACCACGTACGAGCCGGGGGTCATGTCCCTGCACGCCTGGTCCCACAGGGCGCAGGCCCAGGCGGTGGAGGTGCCGCGGTTGGGCCCGGCCAGGGAGACCCAGTGGTCCACGGTCGCCGTGCCGCCGCCGAACTTCACGTACCAGCGGCTCACCAGCGAGCCGAAGGAGTGCGCGACGACGTCGACCTTGGCGGCGCCGGTCTGCCGGCGGACCTCGTCGACGTACGCGCCGAGCCGCCCGGCGAGGACCTCGTTGACCGACTGGTGGGTGTCGTAGCCCCAGGAGAAGAGTTCCGAGTCGGCGTACCCGCCGGCCCGCAGGTCCTCGCGCAGGCTTCCCCAGACCCCCGGGTCGGCGTTGTAGCCGTGCACGAAGACCACGGGAGTGCGCGATGACGCCTGGTCAGGGCCAGGGCCCGTCCCCCGGTCGGCGGCATGGGCGGAGAGGGGCGCCGGCAGCGCCAGGCAGAGTGTCAGGAGGGCAGGCATTCCCTGGCGGGCCGTCAGCATCGGGTCCCCTTTACCTTGTTACGGGCGAGTAGCGCGTGCGGTGCGCGCATGCTGCTGCCTGTCGGTACAGAAATCCACCCCCATGCAGGCGCGAAACGGCCCCACGACACCCCCGGCCGGAGCAGCCCAACAGGCGGTAAGTCCGGAAAGCCCGCGATGATATGGAATGTGACCGGCACCCCGCCGGTCCTCTTGCGTCAGCGCTCTCGGGAGGATCTGCCGTGACCGTCAGTCTTGAGCAGTTGCGCCGCTGCCACGTCGCCGTCGACCTGGGGGCGGCCCGGACCCGCGTGTACGTCAAGGGCGCCGGCCTCGTCGTCGACGAGCCCAGCGTCGCCGCGGTGAACACCCGGACCGGCGCGCTCATCGCCGTCGGGACGTTCGCCGAGCGGATGACCGGGCGGACGCCCGACTACATCCGGGTCGTACGCCCCGTTTCCGGCGGCACCGTCGTCGACATCGAGATGGCCCAGCGGATGCTGCGCCACCTGCTCGGCGAGAAGCTGCGGCGCGCCCTGCGCCGCAAGCCGCGGCTGCGGGCCGCCGCCTGCACCCCGCACGACGCCGACCCGCTGGCCCAGCGGGCGGCGGTGGAGACCCTCGTCGGACTCGGCGCGCGCCGCGTCGAACTGGTCGACACCCTGATCGCGGCGGCCGTCGGCTGCGGACTGCCCGTGGAGCAGCCGACCGCGACGATGATCATGGTGTGCGGGGCCGCGGCGACCCAAGTGGCCGTCCTGTCCCTGGGCTCGATCGTCACCGCCGAGCGGATCCCCGTCGGCGGCGAGGCCATCGACCACGCGGTGGTCCAGCACCTGCGCCACGCGCACGAGCTGATGCTGCCCAGCCAGGCGGTCCGGCCGCTCCAGCTGGCCCTGCACGGCAACGGCATCACCGCCGAGGGACCGGCCTCCACCCTCATCCACGGCCGCGACGTGGCCACCGGACTGGCCCGTTCCGTCCAGGTGGACACGGCGGCGGTGCGGGACGCGATCCACACCCCGCTGACCGCCGTCCTCGACGGCATCGGCAAGGTGCTGCGGGACTGCCCGCCCGACCTGGTCGCGGACCTGACGGACAAGGGGATCATGATGGTGGGCGGCAGCGCCCTGCTGCCCGGCCTGGACCAGATGCTCCGCGACGCCACCGGGATGCCCGTCGCCATCGCCGAACGGCCGGACGTGTGCGCCGTGCTCGGTCTCGGCGCCATGCTGGAAGGGAAGATCGCCCCTATGGTCCTCAACCCGCTGGCCGAATGACCCATCCCGAGCCGCAGCAGGCGAGCCTCCCCGTACTGCTGGAGGCGGTGCTCAGCGTCGGCTCCGAGCTGGAGCTGCACTCGACCCTCCAGCACATCGTGGAATCCGCTGCCGAGCTCTGCGCGGCGCGCTACGGAGCGCTCGGGGTCGTCGACCCCGAGCGCTCCCGGCTGACCGGGCTGTTCACCACCGGGATGACCGATGCGGAGCGGGCCGCGATCCCCCGCCTGCCGGACGGGCGCTCCGGCCTGCTCGGAGCCCTGACCAGGGACCCGCGCCCGCTCCTGCTGGACGACCTCGCGCAAGACCCCCGGGCGGCCGGCCTCCCGCCGGGCCACCCTCCCATGCGCAGCTTCCTCGGCGTGCCGATCCGGGTGCACACGGAGGTCTTCGGCAACCTCTACCTCACCGAGAAGCGCGGCGGCGGCCCCTTCACCGACACCGACCTCTCCCTGCTGCGCGTCCTGGCCTCGCAGGCCGGCATAGCGATCGGCAATTCCCGGCTGTACGAGACCGCGCGCCGCCGGGAGCGCTGGATCGAGGGCGCCGCCGCCGTGACGACTGCCCTGCTGACCGGGCGCCCCGCGGCGGACGCGCTGATGTGCGTGGCCGAACGCGCCCGGCTGCTCGCGGACGCGGCGGCCGGGGTGGTGCTCCAGCCGACCCCGGAGGGCGGCATGGAGATCGTGGCGGCCTCCACCCAGGGGGATCCCGGGGACCTGGTGGGGACGGCGATCGCCCCCGGTTCGCCCGTGCTCGAGCAGTTGCTGGGCGGCGAGCCGGTCTTCATAGAGGACTCGGCCACGGACCCCCGGATGACCACGCACGTCCGGGAGCGGTTCGGGCCCAGCATGATGCTGCCGCTCCAGAGCGGCGGCCAGCTGATCGGCACCCTCGCCCTGCCGCGGGACCGGGGCGGTCGCCCGTACGACGCCGTGGACCGGCTGCTGGCCTCGCAGTTCGCCTCCCAGGCGGCGCTGGCCCTCGTCCTGGCGGACGCGCAGCACGACCGGGAGCAGCTCGCGGTGTACGAGGACCGCGACCGGATCGCCCGGGACCTGCACGACCTGGTCGTACAGCGGCTGTTCGCGACGGAGATGATGCTGGAGAGCACCCTGCGCCGCTCCTCGAACGCCCCTTCCGGGGACCTGGTGGGCGACGAGCTGAGCCTCGCCGTCGATGAGCTGGACTCCACCATCCAGGAGGTCCGGACGGCCATCTTCGCCCTGCAGCAGCCGCCGACCGACGCCCCGACGACGTTCCGCGGCCGGGTCCTGCGCGAGACGGGCGGCGCGGCGGTGCTGTTCGGCTTCCAGCCGTCGGTGAGGTTCGCGGGAGCCGTGGACGCGCTGCTTCCGGAGCCGGTGGCGGGCGACCTGCTGTCCGCGCTGCGCGCGGCCCTGGCCGGGGCGCACCGGCGCAGCGACGTGACCTCAATCGACGTGGAGGTGGACGCGAGCCCCACCGGGGTGCGCCTGACCGTGGCGGACGACGGGCGTACGGAGTCGGGGACGCGGGGCACGACGATGACGTGGGAGTCGGCGCTGTAGCCGTTCCGGGCTGCGCTGTGCGGGGTTGGGCCGGGGCTACGAGTGGGGCGGCCGTGTGGCGGCGCGGAGGGCGATCCGGGTGTTGGACTGGGCCACCCCCGCCTCCCGTTTCAGGCGGCGCAGCAGGGTGTCGAGGGCGGCGGGGTCGGCGGCGCGGGCGCGTACGAGGTAGTCGTGCTCGCCCGTCACGTGGACCACCTCGGTGATCCCGGCGAGCTTGGAGACCTGCCGTTCGAACTCCTCGTTGGTGGTGTCCTGGCGCAAGGTGACGTCGATGAACACCACGAGCCCGCCGGCGGTGTCGGCGGCCGGATCCACCACGACCGTGAAGGCGCGGATCACCCCCTCCCGGCGCATCCGGCGCACCCGGTCGGCAGTGGCGTTGGCGCTGAGGCCGACACGGACGCCGAGGTCGCGGTACGAGATCCGCGCATCCTGCTGCAGAATGCCGAGGATTTCCCTGTCGAGGCGGTCCATACCGCGATTCTCGCAGTCGGGGCCGATATGCGCGCCCGTCCGGCGGCCCCCGGGTCGGAACCTCCCCCCATGAGCGAACTGATGACACCGGCCCTGGCGGGCACGGCCGCGGGCCTGGGCGTGGCGATGCCGATGGGTGCGATGAGCGTGCTGCTGCTCCAGGAGGCGATGCGCGACCGCCGGACGGCCGTGGCGGCTGCCGCGGGCATCGCGGTGGTCGACCTCGGCTACGCGGCGCTCGCCACGGCGCTGGGCCCCTGGGTGGCCTCCCGTGTCTCCCCGGTCGAGGCGTGGGTCCGGCTGGCCTCGGCGCTGATCCTCCTGGCCATCGCCGCCCACGGCTTCACGAGGTCCCGCCGGACCGGTCCGGCCCCGCCGGCGTTCGGGGCGCGGGGTCCGGGGCCGAGCCCCAGGCCGGGAACCGCGACCGGCCAGGGGGCGGCAGACGCACCGCGCCCCCGGCCGGCCAAGGCCTTCGCGCGGTACGCCGGCCTGACCGCGATCAACCCCACCACCGCCCTCTACTTCGCCGCCCTCACCACCGCGCAGGGCGCAGCCCTCGGCACCGGCCCGGCCGCAGCCGCCTTCCTCGTCGGCGTCGGCGCCTCCTCCCTCCTGTGGCAGCAGGCCCTCGTCGCGCTCGGCGCACTCGCGGGAAGCCGCATCTCACCGACCGCCCGCGCCTGGACCTTCCGGCTCGGCTACGGCCTGGTCGCCGCGTACGCGATCAAGATCGCCCTTCCGCTCCCCTGAACAACGCCTAGGGTGGCCCCGTGACGACCCGCCTCTCGGCCCGCGCGGCCATCGCCTCCGTGACCGACCCCGGCAGCTTCACCGAACTCCCCCCGCCCGCAAGCACATCGACGGCCGACGGGCCCCTGGCCTGGACCGGCTACGACGACTCCCTGGCCCGCGCCCGAGCGCGCACCGGCGAGCGGGAGTCCGTCGTCACCGGCACCGCCCGCATCGGCGGCCGCGAAGCCGCCCTGATCTCCTTCGAGTTCGGCTTCCTCGGCGGTTCGCTGGGCGAGCGCACCGGGGACCGGCTCGAAGCCGCGTACGCCCACGCGCGCGAACACGGCCTCCCGCTCGTCTCCCTGATCGCCACCGGCGGCTCCCGCATGCAGGAGGGGATGCTCGCGCTGACCCAGCTCCAGCGCGTGGCCCGCCAGTGCGTCCTGACCCGCGCCGCCGGGCTCCCCCAGATCGCCGTGCTGCGCGATCCGACCACCGGCGGCGGCTGGGCCACCCTCGGTGCCGGGGCCGACGTCGTCCTCGCGCTGCCCGGAGCCCAGGTCGGCTTCGCAGGCTCCCGGGTGCGGCCGGCGGACGCGGACCCGGCGGCGTACTGCGCCGAGGGCCAGTACGCGGCGGGCCACGTGGACGCCGTCGTCGATCCTGCGGAGCTCCCCGGGACCCTGTCCGACTGGCTCCGCGTGCTGGCCGCGCCCGGGGCCGACGGTCCCGTCGAGCCCCCGGCCGCGCTGGCAGAAGTGACGCCGCCCGCCACGGGCTGGGACGCGGTGCTCCAGGCACGCCATCCGGACCGGCCGCGCGCCGAGGCGTACCTGGACGCGTACTTCACCCTCCGGCTGCCCCTCTCCGGGGACCGGGCGGGCGGAACCGACCCCGGGATGCTCTGCGGATTCGGGCTGCGGGAGGGCCGGGCCGTGGCGTACGCCGCCCAGTGCGGCACGGCCACCCGCCCGGCTGGATACCGTACGGCCGCCCGCGTGATCCGCCTCGCGGACCGGCTCGGCGTCCCCGTGCTCACCCTGGTGGACACCCCGGGCGCGGCCAACGACGCCGCCGCCGAACACGCGGGCGCGGGCGCGGCCATCGCGGACGCCTTCGCCGCGCTGGCCGCGGCCACCGTCCCCGTCACCACCCTGCTGATCGGCGAGGGCGGTTCGGGCGGCGCCCTCGCCCTGGCCGCGCCCGGGAACACCTGGGTCACCCCGGACAGCTACTTCTCGGTCATCGCCCCGGAACTGGCGGCGGCCATCCTCAAGCGCCCCCCGGCGGACGCCCCCGCCACCGCTGACCAGCTCCGCATCCGCCCCCAGGACCTGGTGGCCCTGGGGGTGGCCCGCGGAATCGTCACTCCCCGGGACCAGGCCGTCTCTTCGGCGGCTTCACGTCCACCGTGTCCAGGCGCGTGATCCGCCCGGACCGGGCGAATCGCGCCGGGCTGGTCCCCACGTGCCGCCCGAAGTGCCGCGTCAGGTGCGCCTGGTCGTAGAAGCCCGCGGCCGCGGCCGCCTCGGCCGGCCGCATCCCGGCCAGCAGCAGCCGCCGCGCCACCGCGACCCGCCGCCCGGTGAGGTACGCGTGCGGCGGCAGCCCGTACGCCTTCCGGAAGCTGCGGATCAGGTGCGTGGGGTGCACGTGTCCCAGCTCCGCCGACGCCTCCTCCAGGGTGATCCCCTCGGCCACCCGGGCGTCGAGCAGCTCGCGCAGCCGTACGGCGACCCCCGCGCCCGGGGCCCCGTACGCCGCCGCCCCGCGCCCCGACAGCCACCGGTGCAGCCTCTCCCGTACGAAGGCCAGCCGCGACTCGGCTTCGAAGGGGTCCCGCTCTCCCAGCGCCCGGTGCAGCCGGTGCACGCGCTCGCGCAACGCCGGGTCGAGCAGCAGCGGGGCGTCGACGGCGGCCCCGGCCAGCGCCTCCGGCAGCACGGAGGTGTCCAGGTACAGCACCCGCTTGCGGAAGCCGGCCTCGGTCACCGTCCGCCCGTCGTGGGGCACCCCGGGCGGCAGCAGGGCCACCGCCTCGCCGACGCCGACGCCGTGCCGCTCGCGGTCCAGCGCGAAGTCGACCCGGCCGCCGTCCAGGATCATCAGCGCCCAGGTGTCGTGCACGTGGGCCGGGTACGCGTGGTCGGTGAACCGCGCGTGGAAGACCTCGGCGATGCCCGGCACCGCCGGCTGCCAGGCGGAAACGGTGCTGCGCGGACGTATCGCGGCCATGTCAGGAACGTACAAGACCGCCGCCACCCGCCCCCGCAGGCTGTCCACATGACGACATCGAAGGTCAACATCACCGAGAAGCTGGCCGGTTTCACCGAGCAGTGGGCGCCGCGCCGCATCGCGCGCGTCAACGACTACGAGGTGAAGGTCGCCAAGGTGCGGGGCGAGTTCGTCTGGCACGCCCACGAGGACACCGACGAGCTGTTCCTCGTGGTCGGCGGCACGCTGACGATCCATCTGCGCGACGGCGACGTGGTCCTCGGCCCCGGCGAGATGTACGTGGTCCCGCGCGGGGTGGAACACTGCCCGGCCGCGGACGAAGAGGCCGCGATCCTGATGTTCGAGCCGTCCGGCACGGCCAACACCGGGAACGCGGGCGGCGCCCGCACCAGGGAGCCGGTGGAAGCGTAGGGCCCGGGCGTCAGGCCTGTGGCGAGCGCGCGTCGTAGCGGGCGAAGCCCCGCCACCGCAGTGCGAGCAGGCCCAGCACGAGCACGCAGCCGAGGCCGCCGCCCGTGATCGCCACGGCCGGGGAGGTCAGGTCCGCGGCGGTCCCGGCCAGGAAGTCCCCGAGCCGGGGACCGCCCGCGACGACCACGATGAAGACGCCCTGGAGGCGGCCGCGCATGTCGTCCGGGGTGGCGGCCTGGAGCATGGTGGTCCGGAACACCATCGAGACGGTGTCCGCGCATCCGGCCAGGGCCAGGAAGAACAGCCCGAGCCACAGGTTCCGGGTGAGCCCGAAGACCGCGATGGCCAGCCCCCACGCGCCGACGGCGCACAGGATCGCCAGCCCGTGCCGGCGGATGCGGCCCTGCCAGCCGGAGAACAGCCCGCCGAGCAGCGCTCCGACGGCGGGCGCGGCCACCAGCAGGCCGACCGTCTTGGCGTCGCCGCCGTACCAGAGCACCGCGACGGCCGGGAACAGCGCCCTGGGGTGCGCCAGCACCATGGCGGCCATGTCGGTGAAGAAGGTCATCCGGATGTTGGGCCGGGTCCCGAGGAAGCGCAGGCCGTCGACGACCGAGGCCCTCCCCCGCGCCCCCTCGGCACGGTCGGGCTTCATCGACGGCAGCCGCCACATCGCGTAGAGGGCGGCGAGGAAGGTGAGCGAGTCGATCAGGTACGCCGCCTGGTACCCCCACCAGCCGACGATCAGCCCGCCCAGCATCGGGCCCGCCATCGTCCCGGAGGTCATCGTCACGGAGTTCAGCGCGTTGGCGGCGGGGAGCTGAGCGGCCGGCAGCAGCCGCGGGATCATGGCGGACCTGGCCGGCCCGGAGAGCGCCCCGCACACCGCCTGGAGCGCGACGACGGCGTACAGGAACCACACGCGGTGGTAGCCGAGCAGCGCGGCGGCGGCGAGCGCGACCGACAGGGCGGCGGCGCCCAGCGAGCTGTAGAGGCCGAGCTTGCGGCGGTCGACGGTGTCGGCGATGGCCCCGCCGTAGAGCCCGAAGACGACGAGCGGGACGAGCGCGAAGAGTCCGACGAGCCCGACGGAGAAGCTGGACCGGGTGATGTCGTAGACCTGGAGCGAGATCGCGAGGGCCGTCATCGCCTGGCCGACCCAGGAGATGGTGCCGCCGACCCACAGCCGCCGGTAGTCGCGGGACGTGCGCAGCGGGGTGAGGTCGGCGAACATGCGCCGCTGCGGGCGTTGGGGAGCGGCGATAGGGGGCACAGCGGATGATAACCGGCGACCGGCGGCCACCTCCTGGGCTTTTTCCGTGTGCACGCACCGGCACCAGGCACCCCACCCGGATCCCCGGCCCCACACCGGACCGGTCCTTGCCGCTAACTCGCCACTATCACCTGGTTTTTGACCGAATCGACGTGCGCTCCTCGCCTGGTGTTCAGCTCATGATGAAAAGACTCGTATGTCCAGGGAGGCGTAGTGATCGAACCTGGCAACAGCACCACGAGCACCGGCACCGGGCAGAAGACGGTGCGCCCCGCCGTTCCCCTCACCGTCGGCGTCGAGGAGGAGTTCCTCCTCGTCGACGCCCGCACCTTCCGGGTGGTCCCCGCCGCCCCGCTCGTCCTCGCCACGGCCGGCGGGCTGCCGGGCGAGCTGCACCCCGAGGGCACCCGCTACCAGGTGGAGATCTCCACCCCGATCGCCCATTCGGCGGACACGCTGCGCGAGGAGCTCGCCGGCCTGCGGCGCACCCTCGGCCGGGCCGCCCGTGCCCACGGCTGCCGCCTGCTGGCCGCCCCCTCGCCGGTCGTGGCCGTGGAGCAGCCGCTGCACCTGACCGACGACGAGCCGCGCCAGCGCGAGCAGCACCGCCGCTTCGGCGCGCTCACCGACACCCTGGTGAGCTGCGGCCGGCACATCCACGTCGGCACCCTCGACGTGGACACGGCGGTCGCGGTGTCCAACCGGGTCAGACCCTGGCTGCCGACGCTGATCGCGCTGGCCGCCAACTCGCCGTTCTGGGGCGGCCGTGACACCGGCCACGCCAGCTGGCGGGCGATGGCCTGGTCGGGCTGGCCCTCGGCGGGGCTGCCCCCGCACTTCACGTCCACGGCGGACTTCCGGCGCTCGGTGCAGACGCTGCTCGGCTCGGGCGCGGCGCTGGACACGAAGATGGTCTATTGGGACCTGCGCCCCTCGGGGCACTGGCCGACGCTCGAGATCCGGGCGCCCGACATGTCCCCGTACCTCGACACGGCCGTCCTCCAGGCCGAGCTGGTCCGCGCGCTGGTGTCCACGGCATTGGGGGAGATCGCGGAGCAGCGCCCAGATCCACCCGTACGGGACGACGTACTGCGCCTGGCGCGCTGGCGGGCGGCCCACGACGGCCTGGAGGGCTTCGGCCTCGACCCGTACACCGGCGCCGAACTTCCGGCGGCCGATCTCGCGGAGGCCCTGCTGGACCTGGTCGCCCCGGCCCTGGCCGCCTCGGGCGACCTCGATCACGCGGCCAAGACCCTGGCGGGCCTGCTCCGCGACGGCTCGGGCGCCCACCGCCAACGCGTCGCATTCGCCCGCCGCCAGGATCTGACGGACGTACTGCGCCACCTCGCGGACGAAACGGAGAACTTCTAGCCCCGAATCCCCGAACTCCCGGAATACGCCAAAGCCGCAGGTGCGATCGTTTCTGCACCTGCGGCTCGCGGTGGGGCGGGTGGGACTCGAACCCACGGCCGACGGATTATGAGTCCGCTGCTCTAACCGGCTGAGCTACCGCCCCTTCACGGCGTGGCGCGTACATGTGTGCGCGCCGTCTGCCGCAGCATAGCCGCTCATACGATCTCCTGCCTCGGATGCCCCGCATGATCGGCTTCGCCTGCTCAGAGAGACCGCGCTGAGGGCTGCCCGGTTCCCGGACGGGGGCGACAAAAAGAAAAGAAGAGGACCCACCAGGGCCCTCTTCTTCTCGTTGCTCCCCCGGCTGGACTCGAACCAGCAACCCTCCGGTTAACAGCCGAATGCTCTGCCAATTGAGCTACAGGGGATCGCGCTCCCCCGACTGGACTCGAACCAGTAACCTGCCGGTTAACAGCCGGCTGCTCTGCCAATTGAGCTACAGGGGATTGCTGCGGTGCATCGAACGGCCCACCTCCGGCCTTGCCGGAGGGCGAGTGCCCGTTGCGAGTCATAGATTAGCGCAAGCAGGGGGGTGCTCCGCCAATCGGTATCGACAGCAGGCCGGGCACCACACGACGAAGGGTGGCAGGCATGCGGTACAAGGTCACGTTCGTGGTCGGACTGGCCCTCGGGTACGTGCTCGGAACCCGGGCCGGGCGCGAGCGCTACGAGTCCCTGAAGAAGTCCGCGCGGGAGATCGCGCAGAACCCCGCGGTGCGCAACGCCGCGGAGAGCGCCGGGCACACCGGGCGCGAATTCGCGGGGAAGGCCTTCGCCGCGGTGAGCGACAAGGTGGGCGACGCGGTACCCGCATCCCTGGCCGGACGGGTGCGGGGACTGCGCGACCGGGTCGGCGGCGGCGGCGAGGACGACTGGGGCACCAGCAACACCTGAGGCACCTGAGACATCCGAGGCGACGGAGGCGGCGGAGACCGGCCCGGCGTGCGGCAGAATTCTCCGCATGGGGATAGTCGCCGGGCTGGACAGCTCTTCCGCCTTCACTCGCATCGTCGTCTGTGACACCGACACCGGTGCCGTGCTGCGCCAGGGGTACGCACCCCATCCACAGCCCACCGGGGAACCCGACGGCTCGAGCCCCTACGAGACCGATCCGCAGGCCTGGCTGCTCTCGCTCGGCGAGGCCGCCGGCGGCGGGCTCCTCGAAGGGGTCCAGGCCATCGGGGTCTCCGCGCAGCAGCACGGCCTGCTGCCGCTCGACACGCAGGGCGGGCTCGTGCGCCCTGCCCTGGTCGGCAACGACAAGCGCGGGCAGGTCGCCGCGGCCGACCTCGTCGACGCCTTCGGCGGCCGGCAGGCGTGGGCCGAGGCGGTGGGCTCGGTCCCGCACGCCGCGCAGCCGCTCGCGAAGCTGGCCTGGCTGGCCCGTACCGAGCCCGAGGCCGCCCGCCGGGTGGCCGTGGTGATGTCCCCGCACGACTGGCTGGTGTGGCAGCTGCTGGGCCGGCCGGCCCGCCGTACCACCGACCGGGGCGGTGCCTCCGGTACCGGGTACTGGTCGGCGGCCACCGGTT
The DNA here is from genome assembly GCF_052871255.1 of Streptomyces sp. LARHCF249. Taxonomy (NCBI): domain Bacteria; kingdom Bacillati; phylum Actinomycetota; class Actinomycetes; order Kitasatosporales; family Streptomycetaceae; genus Streptomyces; species Streptomyces sp. LARHCF249. The sequence continues at coordinate 473,740 of NZ_JBIXJQ010000002.1, read as the reverse complement.
CCTGGCGGCCCGACCTGGTCGAGCTGGCGCTGGGCCACATGGCGCTGCTGCCCGAGGTGCTCGGCCCGGCCGATGCCGCCGGGACCACGCCCGAGGGGCTGCTGATATCCGCCGGCACCGGCGAGACGATGGCCGCCGCGCTCGGGCTGGGTCTCGGCCCCGGCGACGCGGTGGTCTCGCTGGGTGCCTCCGGGTCGGTGATGGCGGTGCACCACGAGGCGCTGTCGGAGCCGGGCGGCCTGATCACCTCGCTGGCCGACGCCAGCGGCATGCACCTGCCGGTCGTGAACACCTCCAATGCCGTACGGGCCCTGCGCGGCACCGCCGAGCTGCTGGGCACCGACCTGGAGGGGCTGTCCGAGCTCGCGCTGAAGTCGACGCCGGGCGCGCACGGCCTCGTCCTCCTGCCGTACCTGGAGGGCGAGCGGACGCCGAACCTGCCGCACACCGCCGGGACCCTGTCCGGGCTGCGCCGGGACTCGATGAAGCCGGAGCACCTGGCCCGGGCCGCCTTCGAGGGCATGCTGTGCGGGCTGGTGGACGCGCTCGACGTGCTGCGCTCGCGCGGGGTCGAGATCCGCCGGGTGTTCCTGCTGGGCGCGGCGGCCGAGCTGCCCGCCGTGCAGGCCGCGGCCCCGGGGCTGTTCGGGACGCAGGTCGTCGTCCCCGCGCCGGCCGACTACGCGGCGCTCGGCGCGGCGCGCCAGGCGGCGTGGGCGCTCGGAGTGGCGCAGGGCACGCTGGCCCCGCACACCCCGCCGGTCTGGCCCGCCGCGGCGGCACAGGTGTTCGAGCCGGGCGAGGAGTTCCCCGCCTGGCAGGCCGTGCGCCAGCAGTACGTCGCGACGCGGGAGCAGATCCACCCCGGCGCGTTCTAGGTCCGGCGTCGCAGGGCGGTCTACTCCTTTTGACCGGCCTTTGCGAAAACTGCTGGGGATCGGGCCCCCGGTTGGCAGAAGATGGGGTGAACCCCCTCGATCATGCCGACCGGAGCCTGCGCGTGCTCATACGACTTCTGCGGACCCATCTGGGTCCGTACCGCAAACCCATCGCCCTGCTGGTGCTGCTGCAGCTGCTCCAGACCAGTGCGAGCCTCTACCTGCCCACCCTCAACGCGGACATCATTGACAACGGTGTCATCAACGGTGACACCGGCTACATCCTGCGCTTCGGCGCACTGATGCTCGGCGTCTCGCTGGTCCAGCTGGTCTGCAACGTCGGGGCCATCTACTACGGCGCCCGCACGGCGGCGGCCTTCGGCCGGGACGTGCGCGCCGCCGTCTTCGACCGCGTGCAGAGCTTCTCGGCGCGGGAGCTCGGCCAGTTCGGCGCGCCGTCGCTGATCACCCGTACGACGAACGACGTCCAGCAGGTCCAGATGCTGGTGCTGATGACCTTCACCCTGATGGTCTCGGCGCCGATCATGTGCGTCGGCGGCATCGCCATGGCGCTGTCGCTGGACGTGAGGCTGTCGGGCGTCCTGCTCGCCGTGGTTCCCGTGCTCGGCCTGTCGGTCGGCGCGATCGTCTTCCGGACGCGGCCGCTGTTCCGCACGATGCAGGAGCGCCTGGACACCGTGAACCGGGTGCTGCGCGAGCAGATCACCGGCAACCGGGTGATCCGCGCCTTCGTCCGCGACGACTACGAGAAGGATCGTTTCCGGGACGCCAACGCCGACCTGACCGGCGTCTCGCTGGCCACCGGCAAGCTGCTGGCCTACATGTTCCCGACCGTCATCGTGGTCGTGAACGTCTCCAGCGTCGCCGTCATCTGGTTCGGTGCGATGCGCGTCGACAGCGGCGGCATGGAGGTCGGCCAGCTGACGGCCTTCCTCGCCTACCTGATGCAGATCGTCATGTCCGTGATGATGGCCACCTTCATGTTCATGATGGTGCCGCGCGCCGAGGTCTGCGCCGAGCGCATCCAGGAGGTCCTGGACACCGATTCCAGCGTGGTCCCGCCCGCCGACCCGGTGCGCGAACTCACCCGGAGCGGGCGCCTGGAGCTGCGCGGCGCCGACTTCCGCTACCCCGGCGCCGAGGCCCCGGTGCTGCGCGGGATCGACCTGCTGGCACGCCCCGGCGAGACCACGGCCGTCATCGGCTCCACCGGAAGCGGCAAGTCCACGCTGCTGGGCCTGGTCCCGCGGCTGTTCGACGCGACCGGCGGCGAGGTGCTGGTCGACGGGGAGGACGTACGGCGGCTCGATCCGGCCCTGCTCGCCAAGACGGTCGGCCTGGTCCCGCAGAAGCCGTACCTGTTCTCCGGGACCGTCGCCTCCAACCTGCGCTACGGGCGCCCGGACGCGACCGACGAAGAGCTGTGGCAGGCGCTGGAGGTGGCCCAGGCCAAGGAGTTCGTGTCCGCGCTGCAAGGCGGTCTGGAAGCGGCCGTCACGCAGGGCGGAACCAATGTCTCCGGCGGGCAGCGCCAGCGTCTGGCCATCGCCCGCACCCTGGTGCAGCGCCCGGAGATCTATCTCTTCGACGACTCCTTCTCGGCCCTGGACTACGCGACGGACGCGGCGCTGCGCGCGGCGCTCGCCCGCGAGACCGAGGACGCGACCGTGGTGATCGTCGCCCAGCGGGTCTCCACGATCCGCGACGCCGACCGGATCATCGTCCTGGACGAGGGGCAGGTCGTGGGCGAAGGGCGACACCACGAGCTGATGGCCGGCAACGAGACCTACCGGGAGATCGTGCTCTCCCAGCTGACGGAGGCGGAGGCCGCATGAGCGGGCCCGGAGGACGGATGATGGCGGGACCGGTCCAACGGTCCATGGATTTCAAGGGGTCGGGCAAGCGGCTGCTCGGCCAGCTCGCGCAGGACCGGGCCAGGCTGTGGGGCATGGTCGTGGCCGTCGTCGGCAGTGTCGGCTGCGCGGTCGTCGGCCCCAAGATCCTGGGCGAGGCCACCGACCTGGTCTTCGCGGGGATCGTCGGGCGGCAGATGCCGGACGGGCTGACCAAGCAGCAGGCGCTTGAGGGGCTGCGCGCCGAGGGCCGGGACGGCATGGCGGACATGCTCTCCGGCACCGACTTCACGCCGGGCCAGGGCATCGATTTCGGCGCGGTCGGAGTCGTGGCGATCTGGGCGCTGGTGGTGTTCACCCTCGCCGGACTGCTGATGCTGGTCGCCACCAGGATGTCGAACCACGTCATGAACGGCACCCTGTACCGGATGCGCGAGGAGCTCCAGGGCAAGCTGTCGCGGCTGCCGCTGTCGTACTTCGACCAGCAGAAGCGCGGCGAAGTGCTCAGCCGGGCCACCAACGACATCGACAACATCGGCCAGACGCTCCAGCAGACGATGGGGCAGCTGCTGAACTCGCTGCTGACCATCGTGGGCGTGCTCGCGATGATGTTCTGGATCTCGCCGCTGCTGGCGCTGGTCGCGCTGGTGACCGTGCCGATCTCGGTCTTCGCCGCGGCGAAGATCGGCAAGAGGTCGCAGCCGCAGTTCGTGGCGCAGTGGAAGACCACCGGTGTGCTCAACGCGCACATCGAGGAGATGTATTCGGGCCACGCGCTGGTCAAGGTCTTCGGCCGGCAGAAGGAGTCCGCGGCCGTCTTCGCCGAGCAGAACGAGGCGCTGTACCGCGCCTCCTTCAAGGCGCAGCTGGTCAGCGGCATCATGCAGCCGGTGATGTTCTTCATATCGAACATCAACTACGTGCTGATCGCCGTCGTCGGCGGGCTCCGGGTCGCCTCGGGCAGCCTGTCGATCGGTGATGTGCAGGCCTTCATCCAGTACTCGCGGCAGTTCTCGATGCCGCTGACGCAGGTCGCCACGATGGCGAACCTCATCCAGTCCGGCGTCGCCTCGGCGGAGCGGGTCTACGAGCTGCTGGACGCGGCGGAACAGGAGCCGGACGCCGAGGTTCCGGAGCGGCCGGAGACCGTGCGCGGCCAGGTCACCCTCGACAAGGTGGCCTTCCGCTACGAGCCGGACAAGCCGCTCATCGAGAACCTCTCGCTGACCGTCGAGCCCGGGCACACGGTCGCGATCGTCGGCCCGACGGGTGCGGGCAAGACCACGCTGGTCAACCTGCTGATGCGGTTCTACGAGGTCACGGGCGGGGAGATCGCCCTGGACGGGGTGGACGTCGCGAAGATGACGCGAGAGGAACTGCGCGGCTCCATCGGCATGGTGCTCCAGGACACCTGGCTGTTCGGCGGCACCATCGCGGAGAACATCGCCTACGGTGCCTCGCGCGAGGTCACGCGCGCCGAGGTCGAGGAGGCTGCGCGGGCGGCCCATGCGGACCGCTTCATCCGCACCCTGCCGGACGGCTACGACACCGTCCTGGACGACGAGGGCGCGGGGGTCAGCGCGGGTGAGAAGCAGCTGATCACCATCGCCCGGGCGTTCCTCTCGGACCCGGTGATCCTGGTGCTCGACGAGGCGACGAGCTCCGTGGACACCCGTACCGAGGTGCTGATCCAGAAGGCGATGGCGCGCCTGGCGCACGGCCGTACGTCCTTCGTGATCGCGCACCGGCTGTCCACGATCCGCGACGCGGACGTGATCCTGGTGATGGAGAGCGGTTCGATCGTGGAACAGGGCACGCACGAGGAGCTGTTGGCGTCGGGCGGCGCGTACGCGCGGCTGTACGCGGCGCAGTTCGCGCAGGCGGTGGCCGAGGTCGACTAGCCGGCGGCGGCCGGACGGTGGGGTGGGGGCGTCCTTCGGGGCGCCCCTTCCGGTTCCCTCCTCAGTCCAGATAGCCCCGCAGCTGGTCGGCGAAGGCGTGGTCGCGCAGCTTGTTGAGGGTTTTGGACTCGATCTGGCGGATCCGCTCGCGCGTCACGCCGAAGATCCGGCCGATCTCCTCCAGGGTGCGCGGGCGCCCGTCGTCGAGCCCGTAGCGCAGCTGGACGACCTTGCGCTCGCGCTCGCCGAGGGTCGACAGCACGGCTTCCAGGTGTTCGCGCAGCAGGAAGAACGCGGCGGATTCCACGGGGGAGGCGGCGTCGCCGTCCTCGATGAGGTCGCCGAGCGCGACGTCGTCCTCCTCGCCGACCGGGGCGTGCAGGGAGACCGGCTCCTGGGCGAGGCGGAGCACCTCGAGGACCCGCTCGGGGGTCAGTTCCAGGTGGGCGGCGACCTCTTCGGCGGTGGGCTCGTACCCGCGCTCCTGGAGCATGCGGCGCTGTACGCGCACGACGCGGTTGATCAGCTCCACGACGTGGACCGGGACGCGGATGGTCCGGGCCTGGTCGGCGAGGGCCCGGGACATCGCCTGCCGGATCCACCAGGTGGCGTAGGTGGAGAACTTGAACCCTCGGGCGTAGTCGAACTTCTCGACGGCACGGATGAGCCCGAGGTTCCCCTCCTGCACGAGGTCGAGCATGGTGAGCCCGCGGCCCACGTAGCGCTTCGCGACGGAGACGACGAGGCGCAGGTTCGACTCGATGAGACGGCGTTTGGCCATCCGCCCCATGACGACGAGTTTGTCGAGGTCGAAGGCGAGCTGGGAGTCGAGGTCCGGGGTGCCGGCGAGCTTCTCCTCGGCGAACAGGCCGGCTTCGACGCGCCGTGCGAGGTCGACCTCCTCGGCGGCGGTGAGCAGCGGGATCCTGCCTATCTCGCGCAGGTACTGCCGGAACAGGTCGGCGGACGGACCCGCCGCTCCGCCCCCGCTGTCCACGCGCTTGCGCGGGGCCGGCACCTTCTCGATGTGTTCGATCTGCTCGACCAGGTCGAGGGGCTCTGGCTCGTCGTCCATGGCCTCGGCCTCGGGTTCGGGCTGATCGGTCACGGTCAGGGTGACGGTCGGGGGCTGCGTCTGGGTCTGCACGGGGGCGACCTCCAGGGGTCCGAGGACTCAGGCACCGCAACTCAGTGTGGGGTACGACACATCGCTGCCACGAGGGGCGTGCGAGCACTTTCTGCAGCCGGTGCGTGACCGGATGGTTACCCGCCGGGGGCCCTGCCGAAGCGGTCCGCACCCATGTCCGATCCCGTGCCCGGTCCGGTGCCCGGTCCGGTGGCCGGTCCCTGTCCGGCCCGCCGCCGCGGCGGGGCGGTGCGCCGTCGACGGGTGGCGGAGCCGGACCGGTGCGATGCTGAAACGCACGGCTGACGTAGGAGCCGCAGGCAGGCCACCGGCCCGAACCGCGGGGGTGTCCCGTGTCGAACCCGAATCCGCCCCCTGGATGGCAGCGCCGGGACAGCGGCCCCCCGGCCGGACCCCTCACGCACGGCCCGCCGCCGGCCCGGAGAAGGCGGCGCATCGTCCTGGGCGTCGTCCTCGGCCTCCTGGGCGCGGTGGTGCTGGTGGTCGTCGCCGGGGCGCTGGTCACCATCGTCCCGGACGGCGGTGGCGGCGGCACGAAGGACGGGGAGAGCGCGCCGCCGGCGACACCCTCCGTCAGGAGCTCCCTGCCCCGGGCGCCGGCGTCACGGGCGTCACCGGCGGGAGATCCGGGACCGGTCGGCGACGTGCGGATCACCTCGTGCGGGGTGGACCGGGTCACTCAGTGGCCGTCGGCGAAGCTGTTGATCACGAACCGCAGCGGTGAGACCAGCACGTACATCGTCGGCGTCGAGTTCATCGGCCCGTCGGGCGTCCGGCTCGCCGAGGGCGCGGCCCTCAGCAACGACCTCGCCCCGGGGCAGCGGGCGGAGGCGACCGCCGGCGCCCTCGAGCAGGTTCGGGAACGGGTCACGTGCAAGGTGACGAAAGTGACCCGCTTCGCGTCCTGATCCCGACGGCCAGGGCGGCGAGGGCGGCCAGGGCGGCGAGGCCGGCTAGGCCGGCTCGACGCGGACCGCGCAGACCTTGAACTCCGGCATGCGGGAGACCGGGTCCAGGGCGGGGTTGGTCAGGGTGTTGGCGCGGCCCTCGCCCGGCCAGTGGAAGGGCATGAAGACGGTGTCGGCGCGGATGGTGTCCGTGATGCGGGCCGGGGCCACCGCGCGGCCGCGGCGGGAGGTGACCGCCAGCGGGCTCCCGTCGACGGCGCCGAGGCGGGCGGCGAGGCGGGGGTGGAGTTCCACGAAGGGGCCGGGGGCGGCCGCGTTGAGCTCCTCGACGCGGCGGGTCTGGGCGCCGGACTGGTACTGGGCGACCACGCGGCCGGTGGTGAGGAGCAGCGGGTAGTCGGCGTCGGGGACCTCGGCGGCGTCCCGGTGGGAGACGGGGACGAAGCGGGCCAGGCCGTCGTCGGTCGCGAAGCGGTCCAGGAAGAGGCGGCGCGTGCCGGGGGAGCCGTCCGGGCAGGGCCAGAAGACGCCCTGTTCGGCCTCGATACGGGCGTAGCTGATGCCCGAGTAGTCGGCCGGGCCGCCGGCGGAGGCGCGGCGCAGTTCGTCGAAGACCTCCTCCGGGGCGGTGGGGAAGCCCTTCTCGACGCCGAGGCGGGCGGCGAGGCCGTGCAGCACTTCCAGGTCGGTGCGGACCCCGGCCGGCGGGGTGAGGGCGCGGCGGCGGAGCAGGACGCGGCCCTCCAGGTTGGTGGTGGTGCCGGTCTCCTCCGCCCACTGGGTGACCGGGAGGACCACGTCCGCGAGGGCGGCGGTCTCGGAGAGGACCACGTCGGCCACGGCGAGGAAGTCCAGGGAGCGGATGCGCTCCTCGATGTGGGCGGCTCGGGGGGCCGAGACCACCGGGTTGGAGCCCATGAGGAGGAGGGCGCGGACGTCGGTGCCCAGGGCGTCGAGGAGTTCGTACGCGCTGCGGCCGGGGCCGGGAAGGGCGTCGGGGTCGACGCCCCAGACCCCGGCCACGTGCGCCCGGGCCGCCGGATCGGTCAGCTTGCGGTAGCCGGGGAGCTGGTCGGCCTTCTGGCCGTGCTCGCGGCCGCCCTGGCCGTTGCCCTGGCCGGTGAGGCAGCCGTAGCCGGAGAGCGGGCGGCCGGCCCGGCCGGTGGCCAGGCACAGGTTGATCCAGGCGCCGACGGTGTCGGTGCCCTTGGACTGCTGCTCCGGGCCCCGGGCGGTGAGGACCATCGCGGAGGAGGGCGCGCAGAACATCTCGACCGCCTCGCGGAGCTTGGGCACGGGCACGCCGGTGATGCGTTCCACGAGCTCGGGCCAGTGGGCCATGGCGGCGGCCCGGGCCGCCTCCCAGCCGGTGGTCCGGTCCGCGATGAACTCCTCGTCCGTGTGCCCCTCCGCGACGACGAGGTGCAGCATGCCGAGGGCGAGCGCGAGGTCGGTGCCGGGCCGCGGGGCGAGGTGCAGGTCGGCCTGCTCCGCGGTGCGGGTGCGGCGGGGATCGATGACGATCAGGGTGCCGCCGTTCGCCTTCAGCTCGGTGAGGTAGCGCAGGGCGGGCGGCATGGTCTCGGCGAGGTTCGAGCCGACGAGGATCACGCAGCCGGTGCGGGGGATGTCCTCCAGCGGGAAGGGCAGCCCCCGGTCGAGCCCGAAGGCCCGCTGGTGCGCGGCGGCGGCCGAGGACATGCAGAAGCGGCCGTTGTAGTCGATCTGCGAGGTGCGCAGGGCCACCCGGGCGAACTTGCCGAGCGCGTACGCCTTTTCGTTGGTGAGCCCGCCGCCGCCGAAGACTCCGACGGCGTCCGGCCCGTACGCGCGGCCCGTGCGGGCGAGGCCCTCGGCGACCTTGTCGAGGGCCTCCTCCCAGGTGGCCGGTTCGAGCCGCCCGGCGTGGGTGCGGACGAGCGGTCCGGTCAGGCGTACCCGGGAGGAGAGCACGGCGGGGGCGGTACGGCCCTTGCCGCACAGCGCGCCCCGGTTGACGGGGAAGTCCGCCCGCTCCTCCACCGCGACGCCTTCGCCGCCCGGTTCAGGGCGGAGGTTCATACCGCACTGCAGCGCGCAGTACGGACAGTGCGTGGCGGTGGCGGCTGCTTCCGGGGTGTGCATACGGCCCAGCCTGCGACGGCGGTGTTACACGGGCCGCCGCCCCGCGTTACAAGTCGGCCAGCTCCGGCTCAGCAGCGCCCGACTGCGCCTGTGAGGCCCGGCTCGCCGCACGGCGGTCCGAGGGTCAGCGGCCCGTCAGGTGCTTCACGGTCGGGCCGGCCGTCCAGCCGCCGTCGACCGCGAGCTCGGCGCCCGTCATGTATCCGGCGGCGTCCGAGAGCAGGAACGCGACGGCGGCGGCGATCTCCTCGGGGACTCCGACGCGGCCCATCGGGGCGCCGGGGTAGTTGCCCTCGCCGGCCTGGATGCCGACGGGGGCGGTCATCGGGGTCAGCGTCATGCCGGGGTGGACGGAGTTCACGCGGATCCGGGCCTCGGCGAGCTCGACCGCGCCGATCTTCGACAGGCCGCGCACGCCCCACTTGGACGCGCCGTACCCGGCGGTGAGCGCGAGGCCGGTCAGGCCCGCGGCGGAGGAGATGTTGACGATGGAGCCGCCGCCGTTCGCCCGGAGCAGCGGGATCGCGGTCTTGATGCCGATGAACACGCCGACCAGGTTGATCTCCACGACCTGCCGGAAGTGCTCGACGCTCTCGTGCTCCAGGAACTGGCCGGTGGCTATCCCGGCGTTGTTCACCAGTCCGTCGATGCGGCCGAACTCGGCGACCGCGTACTCCAGTGCCGCCTGCCAGTCGGTTTCGCTCGTCACGTCGTGCCGCAGGAAGCGGGCCGAGCCGCCGAGCTTCGCGGCCGTCTTCGCGCCCTCCGCCTCCAGCACATCGGTGACCAGCACCCGGCCGCCGCCGTCCACCACGGCCTGCGCCGCCGCGGCGCCCAGACCCCGGGCTCCGCCGGTGATGACGACGACCTTGCCGCTGAGATCCACCACAGCCACGTTCCCCACCTCTGACGCTCGTACGGACCGACCCGGCATATGACTAATCGGCATAGCCGACGCCGCGTCAGTCTGACAGAGCCCCCAGAGCCCGCGACACCCCGTGCTCCTTCGGTCCCAGGAAGTGCGGTTCGGGCTTGAAGGCCGCGTCCAGTGCCGCCTTGCCGGCCGCGAAGACCTCGCGGGTCCCGCCGTAGTACCAGGTGGCGTCGTGCTCATCGGGCACTCCGACCCCGTACGAGTCCACGCCCGCCGCCTGGCACAGGGCGACGGCCCTGCGTATGTGGAAGCCCTGGCTGATCAGCACGGCCCGGTCGACCCCGAATATCCGCTTGGCCCGGGCGCAGGAGTCCCATGTGTCGAAGCCCGCGAAGTCGCTGACGATCCGCCCGTCCGGCACCCCGTGCCCGGTCAGGTACCTGCGCATCGCGTCCGGCTCGTCGTACTCCCTGCGGCTGTTGTCCCCGGTGACCAGGACGACCTTCACCTTGCCCGCGCGGTACAGCTCGGCGGCGGCATCGAGCCGGGTGGCCAGGTAGGGGGTCGGCTGCCCGTTCCACAGCCCCGCCCCGAACACCACGGCCACCTCGGCGGACGGCGCGTCGGCGGTGGTCCGCAGCCGGTCCGCGGCCGCCGCGTGCGTCCACGCCGCGGGCAGCAGCGCCAGCGCGCAGCCCGCCATCACGACCTGCGCGGCCCGCCGCCGCGCCCGCACACCGCGCGGCAGCCCCGGCCGCCGGCCCGCCACGGCCCGTGCCGCTGACCGTGCCGCCGTCCGAGCCGCCGTCCGAGCCCCCGACACCGTCCGTGCCGCTGACCGGGCCGCCGCCCTAGCCCAGCTGTCCTTCTTCATGACCGCCCCCTTGCACCCCACGCATCACACCTCGTTCGCACGGATTGACGAGTGGGCCCCGGCCCACAGTTCCGTCCTCCCCTCCTTTCACCCGCACGAATGACCGGGCGCGGGGGTGAGCACCCGGAAAACACCCGTCACCGCGGCGCAACGCGGTGGCAATCTCCGGCGCGCAGGATCGGTTCATGACGGAGCCGGTGCACCCTCCCGACACCCTGCCCCTCCCCTTCGGCAGCGCCGCCGAACTGCTGTCCCGGATCACCGCCCAACTCGGCACGCAGCTCAGCGGAGTGCGCCCGCCGCGCGCCCGGCCCCACGGAGCCCACCCATGCAGCAGCCCACCCTCGTCGCCGTGGCACACGGCAGTCGCGACCCGCGCGCCCTGCACACCGCCCTCGCCCTCCTCGAACGGGTCCGCGAGCTCCGCCCCCGCCTCGACGTCCGGCTCGGGCACATCGAGCTGAACAGCCCGCTCCTCGGCGACACCCTGGGGGAGCTCGACGGCGAGGCGGTCCTCGTCCCGCTGCTCCTCGGCCGCGGCTACCACGTCAAACGCGATCTCCCGGCTGCGGCAGCCGCCTCCCCGCACCTGCGGGTCGCCGTCGCCGCGCCGCTCGGCCCGCACCCGCTGCTCGTCGAGGCCCTGTACGAGCGCCTGCTGGAGGCGGGCTGGGGCTCCGCCCGCGACACGAGTACGGCCGTCGTGCTCGCCGCCGCCGGTTCCCGCGATCCCGAGTCCGCCGCCGACACCCGCCACACCGCCGCCCTGCTCGGCGAGCGCCTCGGCGGCGTCCCGGTGCTCCCCGCCTACGCCTCCGCCGCCTCCCCCACCGTCCCCGAGGCCGTCCGGACCCTGGCCGCCCGCGGCCACCACCGGCCGGCCGTGGCCTCGTACTTCGCCGCGCCCGGCCGGTTCGCCGCCCAGGCCGCCGCGGCCGCGCCCGCCGTCGCCGCCGCACCCCTGGGCGACCACCCGGCGCTGGCCCGCCTCCTGCTCCACCGCTACGACCGGGCGCGCGCCCTGCCCCGCAGCGTCGAACGGCCGGAACTTCTCTCCGCCTGATCCCGGTTTGTCAGAGGTTCCGGTTACCGTCTCTTCATGGAAGGCACCGCGCACGTCCCGGCAGACGACTTGTACGACCCCACCGCCACCGAGCGCTGGGCCGCCGAACCGGACAAGCGGCCCGGGCGGACCGCCTTCCAGCGCGACCGCGCCCGCGTACTGCACTCCGCCGCCCTGCGCCGCCTCGCCGGAAAGACCCAGGTGGTCACCCCGGGCACCCGCTCCTACGACTGGGACGCGAGCCCCCGTACCCGGCTCACGCACTCCCTGGAGTGCGCCCAGGTCGGCCGGGAGCTCGGCGCCGCGCTCGGCTGCGACCCCGACCTCGTCGAGGCGGCCTGCCTCTCCCACGACATGGGGCACCCGCCTTTCGGCCACAACGGCGAGGAGGCGCTCAACGAGTTCGCCAAGGACTGCGGCGGATTCGAGGGCAACGCCCAGTCGCTGCGCCTGCTGACCCGCCTCGAGCCCAAGCGGTTCGTGCCCGACCCGGCGAGCGGCGAACTCGTCAGCGTCGGCCTCAACCTCACCCGTGCCTGCCTGGACGCCGCCACCAAGTACCCGTGGGCCCGCGGAAACCACCCCACCGACCCCGGCTCGGTCAAGTTCGGCGCCTACGAGGACGACCTGCCGGTCTTCGCGTGGCTGCGCCTCGGCGCGCCCGCGGACCGCAAGTGCTTCGAGGCCCAGGTCATGGACTGGGCGGACGACGTCGCGTACTCCGTCCACGACTTCGAGGACGGGCTGCACGCGGGCCACCTCGACCCCAACCTCCTCTTCGCCGAACCGGAGCGCGCCGCGATCTGGCGGGTCGCCATCGGCCGCTACGTGCCGGCCGACACCGAGCCCGAGGAACTGCGGGCCGCCCTCGACCGGCTGATGGAGCAGGAGTGGTGGCCGCACGGGTACGACGGCTCGGCCGTGGCCCAGGCCCGCCTGAAGGACGCGACCAGCCAGCTCATCGGCCGTTTCTGCCTGGCCGCCGAGGGCGCCACCCGCGAGGCCCACGGATCCGGCCGCCTCACCCGGTACGCCGCCGAACTCGTGGTCCCCCGCGAGGCGCGCAACGAGTGCGCCGTCCTCAAAGCGGTCGCCGACCTGTACGTCATGCAGCGCGACGAACAGGAGCGGATCCGCGCCGACCAGCGCATCGTCCTGGCCGAACTCGCGGAGGCGCTCAGCGCCCGCGCTCCCGAGGGCCTGGACCCGCAGTTCCGGGCCATCTTCGACGCGGCGCCGGACGACAGGGCCAGGAAACGGGCGGTCATCGACCAGATCGCGTCCCTCACCGACGCGGCCGCCCGTTCCCTGCACGCACGCCTCACCCGGCGCACGCGACGCGCCGAGGGGTGAGCTGATCGGGCCACTCCCCCTTCACGCGGCAGGCTCATTGCGGGACGCTCGCATGTGGTCGCATGTGGCGGAGAGGTTATGAGGAGGCATCAGGTGGTCGACGCACACCGGACATTCGTCATCGTGGGCGCGGGGCTGGCCGGGGCAAAAGCGGCCGAAACGCTGAGGTCCGAGGGGTTCACGGGGCGGGTGATCCTGATCGGCGACGAGCGCGACCACCCCTACGAACGGCCCCCGCTGTCCAAGGGGTACCTGATGGGCAAGGACGACCGCGACAGCGTCTTCGTCCACGAGCCGTCCTGGTACGCGGCCTCCGACATCGAGCTGCACCTCGGCCAGCCCGCCGTCCACCTGGACCGGGACGCGAAGAAGGTGGTCCTCGGCGACGGCACCGCCCTGCACTACGACAAGCTGCTGCTGGCCACCGGCGCCGAACCGCGCCGCCTGGACATCCCCGGCACGGGCCTGGCCGGGGTGCACCACCTGCGGCGCCTCGCGCACGCCGAGCGGCTCAAGGGCGTCCTGGCCGGGCTCGGCCGGGACAACGGCCACCTGCTGATCGCGGGCGCCGGATGGATCGGCCTGGAGGTCGCCGCGGCGGCCCGCGGGTACGGCGCGGAGGTCACCGTCATCGAGCCCGAGCCCACCCCGCTGCACGCGGTGCTCGGTCCGGAGATCGGCCGGCTCTTCGCGGACCTGCACGCCGAACACGGGGTCCGGTTCCACTTCGGGGCCCGGCTCACCGAGATCGTCGGCCACGACGGCATGGTGCTGGCCGCCCGTACGGACGACGGGGACGAGCACCCGGCACACGCGGTGCTCGCCGCGATCGGGGCCGCGCCGCGCACCGCGCTCGCGGAGACCTCCGGACTGGCGCTCGTCGACCGGGAGCACGGGGGCGGGATCGCGGTGGACGCCTCCCTGCGCACCTCCGACCCGGAGATCTTCGCGGTCGGGGACGTGGCCGCCGCCCACCATCCGGTGCTCGGGACCCGGCTGCGGGTCGAGCACTGGGCCAACGCCCTCAACGGGGGCCCGGCCGCCGCGCGGGCGATGCTGGGGCAGGAGGTCTCGTACGACAGGGTGCCGTACTTCTTCTCCGACCAGTACGACGTGGGTCTGGAGTACTCGGGCTACGCTCCGCCCGGCGGCTACGACCAGGTGCTGATCCGCGGGGACGCGGGCAAGCGGGAGTTCATCGCCTTCTGGCTCTCGGAGGGGCGGGTGCTCGCCGGAATGAACGTGAACGTGTGGGACGTCACCGAGCACGTCCAGGCCCTGATCAGGTCGAAGGAGCCCGTGGACCGCGAGAGGCTGGCCGACCCCTCGGTTCCGCTCGCGTCGCTGCTCACGGCATAGGGCTGCTGACGGGTTTGCCGGCGTGCGGCCGTAGACTTCACGCGTGGCAGGACGGATCAACGACGACGACGTGAAGGCGGTACGGGACGCGGTCCCGATCGACGCCGTGGTCTCCGACTACCTCCAGCTGCGCAACGCGGGCGGCGGCAACCTCAAGGGCCTGTGCCCCTTCCACGACGAGAAGTCCCCGTCCTTCCAGGTCAGCCCCAGCAAGGGTCTCTACCACTGCTTCGGCTGCCAGGCGGGCGGGGACACCCTCGACTTCATCATGAAGATCGACCACCTCTCCTTCTCGGAGGCGGTCGAGCGCCTCGCCGGCCAGGCCGGCATCACCCTGCGGTACGAGGAGGGCGGCTACACCGCCGGCACCAGCGGCCGCGGCGAGCGGATCCGCCTGGTCGAGGCGCACAAGGCGGCCGCCCAGTTCTACGTCGACCAGCTGGACAGCCCCGAGGCGGAGATCGGCCGCACGTTCCTGGCCGGGCGCGGCTTCGACCAGGCGGCCGCCGCGCACTTCAGCGTGGGCTACAGCCCGGCCGGCTGGGACCACCTGACCCGCTTCCTGCGCGGCAAGGGTTTCACCGACAAGGAGCTGATCACCTCCGGGCTCGCCCAGGACAGCCGCAGCGGCAAGCCGATCGACCGCTTCCGCGGCCGGCTGATGTGGCCGATCCGCGACATCAGCGGCGAGGTGGTCGGCTTCGGCGCGCGCAAGCTGCGCGACGACGACAACGGCCCCAAGTACCTGAACACGCCCGAGACCGCGATCTACAAGAAGTCCCAGGTGCTGTACGGCATCGACCTGGCGAAGAAGGAGATCGCGAAGACCTCGCGGGCCGTGGTGGTCGAGGGCTACACGGACGTGATGGCCTGCCACATGGCCGGGGTGACCACCGCGATCGCCACCTGTGGCACGTCCTTCGGCGGGGACCACATCAAGATCCTGCGGCGGCTGCTGATGGACAACGCCACCGCCGAGGTGATCTTCACCTTCGACGGTGACGCGGCCGGCCAGAAGGCGGCGCTGCGGGCCTTCGAGGACGACCAGAAGTTCGCCGCCGAGACCTCGATCGCGGTCACCCCGGGCGGCATGGACCCCTGCGACCTGCGCCTCGCCCAGGGGGACGCGGCCGTCGCCGGCCTCGTGGAATCCCGGACCCCCCTCTTCGAGTTCGCGCTGCGGCACATCGTCGCCCGGCACAACCTGGAGAACCCGGCGGGCCGGGCGGCGGCGCTGGACGAGGCGGCTCCGGTCGTCGCGAACATCAAGAACATCGCGATCCAGCACGAGTCCGCCGTCCAGCTCGCGGGCATGCTCGGCATCCGCGACGAACAGTTCGTGGTCAAGCGCGTCGCGCAGCTGGCCCGCTGGGCCCGCGAGCGCGGCAACCAGCCCCAGCAGCAGGGCCGGGGCCGCCCGTCCTACGAGGCCGCGCCCGCGCCCGCCGCCCAGCCGGCCGGCGGACCCGCGCTGAACCTGCGCAGCCCGGCCCACCGCACCGAGCGGGAGCTGCTGAAGCTGGCCCTCCAGCGCCCGGCCCTGGTCTCCCCGGCGTTCGACGCGTACGGGATGGACGAGTTCACCGCCCCGCCCTACGCGGCGGTGCGCCAGGCGATCCTGGACGCGGGCGGCACCTCGCTCGGCACCGAGGACTATCTGGCCCGCGTGCGGGACGCGGCCCCGAACGACACCGTCCGCGCGCTCGTCACGGAGCTGGCGGTCGAGGCCATCCACGCCAAGACGGTGGACGAGATGTACGCGGGGGTCCAGCTGGTCCAGGTGCGGCTGCGCGCCGTCGACCGCCGGGTCCACGAGATCCAGGGCACGCTGTCCCGGCTCGGCCCGCAGGCGCCGCCGGAGCAACTGGCCGCGGTCCAGGAGGAGCTGTGGGTGCTCCAGCAGTACGGCCAGCGGCTGCGCAACCGCGGCGCCGAGGGGCTCTAGGGCTCTAGGGCTCTAGGTCTTTTTCAGCCAGTCGCCGCCCGGTATCTCGGTGCCCGACTCCCGCAGGTCGCGGGCGAGCAGCAGTGATGCCAGGTAGACCCAGGCCCGTACCGGGCTGCCGTCGGCGCGCAGGGCCTCGCGGGCGATCCGGTCGTAGATGTTCCCCGGGCGGTCCGGACCCCCGTACTCCTCCAGCACGTCCAGGGCCGCCACCAGTTCCCCGTACTCCCCCGGCGCCGCGGTGATCAGCTCCCCGACCACGAGCGAGCCCGGGCTGTGGACCGCGTAGGGATAGCCGGGGCCCTCGTACAGCGCCGCGTCCGGGAGGCTCGCGGGCTCCTCCGCGACGGTGCGGCCGCGCAGGAACAGGTCGTGGTTGACCTCGCCCGGGCGCAGCGTCCCGTAGACGAAGAACGGGAGCGGAGCGGTCGGATCTTGTGGCCGAACGACCGATGTCACGGGAGCCCTCCCTGGGGTACGGCGGAACACTCCGCAGACCGGGACCAAGGTCCCGCCTTGCCTGCGCCCCACCACCGTACGCACCGCTGCCACACGACCTCCCGGTGCCCGTGACCCGTGCCGTCCAGCGTCGGTTCCCCGTCTCCCCCACCCCACGGTTCCGCCCCATGAAGCCTTTGCCCCGCCGCCTGTTCGCCGCCGCCCTGTGCGCCTGCGCACTCGCCGCCGGCGGCTGCGCCGCACCCGGCGGCCTCGGTGGTGCTCCCGCCGGCCTGACCGCTCCCGCTGCCGGTCACCCGGACGGCGAAGGCGGCCCGGATGGCCGCATCAGCGGCTTTGACCTGCGCAAACCTCCGTGCGGCCGGGCGCTCGCCAGGGAACCTGACGGCACATCAGCAGGCGCGAGGCGGGCGGGCCGGGTTACCTCGGAAGCACGACCCCGTGTCTCCAGGGAGTTCCCATGCGTCGACGTACAGCCCACGCGCTGACTGCCGCCGCGATGACCTGCGCCGCTTTCGCCGGCCCGGTCGCCGGTGCGGTGGCCGCCGCGGATCTCGGCATGGTGAGCTTCGCGCCCGGCGACTTCGCCGCGCTGGAGGTGTGGCCGAAATCCGCCGCCCCGGGCGCCACCGTCACGGTGAACACCACCGCCTGCGGGCCCGGCAGCCATGCCGAGGGTGATGCCACCACGGTGGGTGGCGGCCGGTTCAGGCTGGTCCCGGGCACCCACAAGGAGGTGGTCGTGGGGCAGTTCCAGGTCGCCCGCGGCACCCGCGCCGGCACCTACGACATCGGGGCGACCTGCTCGAACGGCAAGTTCGCCACCGGCGACCTGGTCGTCACCGAACGCGGCCCGCAGGGCCACGTCCAGACCGGGGTGGGCGGTGGCACGACCACCACCACCGACCCCGCCAAGATCGCGGCGGGAGCGGCCGTGCTGGCCGCGACCGCCGTCGGCGGTACCTGGCTCCTGCGTCGCCGGGCGAGCGGCACGCAGAGCTGACGGACGCCCACCGCGGCTCCGGCCGCGGTCCGACCGGTACCGTCCCCCGTCGCCCGCCCCGCGAGGTCCCCCCGTTCGCGGGGCCGGGCGACGGCCAGTCACCCCAACCGGAAAGCCGAAACGAAAAGCCGAGGGGGCACGCATGGGTGGCGATTTCCGCGGGACCCGCCACGGAGGCCTCGTGGCCCTCGCCGCGTGTGTCGGCATCTGGCTCGTGACCAGCGGCTCCCGCGAGCCCGTCGGGCCGCCGCTGCCCTCCCCCGCCGAGGCCCTGACCGCCGGCGGGACCACGGGTCCCGGTATCGCGCCGCTCACCGGCTCACCGCCCACGCGGATCCGGATCCCCTCCATCCGCGTCGACGCCCCGCTGACCGGCCTCGGCCTGCAGCCGGGCGGCAGCCTCGAAGTGCCCCCGCCCGACCGGCGGGACCTGGCCGGCTGGTACCGCGACGGCACCACCCCGGGCGCCACCGGCACGGCCGTCGTCGCGGGGCACGTGGACGACGCCGCCGGGCCGGGGGTCTTCTACCACCTGGGCGCCCTGCGCCGCGGGGCCACCGTCGAGGTCCCGCGCGCGGACGGCCGTACCGCCGTGTTCACGGTCCACGCGGTCGAGGTCTACGACGCCGAGTCCTTTCCCGACACCCGCGTGTACGGTCCTTCGGCGCGCGCCGAGCTGCGGGTGATCACCTGCGGCGGGGGCTTCTCGCCGCGTACGGGCTACCGCGGCAACGTGGTCGTCTTCGCCCACCTCACCGGCACGTACTAGGCCGGGATCCCTATCCCCACTGCTCGAGGCCGAGCTTGATCACCAGCGCACCCACCACCGTCAGCAGCACGCCGCGGACGAAGCCGCTGCCCTTCTTGAGGGCCATGCCTGCGCCGATCATGCCGCCGGCCAGGTTGAACGCCGCCATGAGCGCGGCCAGCTGCCACAGCACCATGCCCTGGTAGGCGAACATCACGAGCGCCCCGGCGTTCGTGCAGACGTTGACGATCTTGGCGGTCGCGGAGGCGGTGACCAGGTCGAGGTGGAGCAGGGCGGTCAGCGCGAGCACCAGGAAGGTGCCGGTGCCCGGCCCGATGAGCCCGTCGTAGAAGCCGATGCCGAGCCCGGCGAGACCGATGGCGAGCAGCACCCGCTGCCGGCTGACGGGCGAGGCGCTCGGGGCGGTGCCGAAGGCGGGCCGGAAGAGCACGAAGGCGGCGACGACCACCAGCACCACCATGATCAGCGGCCGGAGCGCGTCCTTGCTGATGCCGCCGGCCAGCGCGGCCCCGCCCATCGATCCGGCGAGCGCGGCGAGGCCGATGCGGACGGCGAGCTTCACGTCCACCGGGGCCTTGCGGAGATAGGTCACGGCCGCGCCCGTCGTACCGACGATGGCGACGGCCTTGTTGGTGCCGAGCACGGTGGCCGGGTGGGCGTTCGGCAGGCCGAGCAGCAGGGCGGGAAGGAGCAGCAGACCGCCGCCGCCCACCACCGCGTCGATCCAGCCGGCCGCCGCCGCGGCCACGCACAGCATGATGATCATGGTCAGCGATATGTCAGGCACAACCTGACCCTATGGTCCTGTCGGGTGCCGGATCCATTCAATACCCGGAAACTTGCGCAAAGGTTGAGCTTCGCCTGGCCGGCGCCCGGTCCGGCGCCACCGGCGCCGCCGGGTTCACGACCGCCGCCGGCACGCCGGCGCCTCACGGACGCCCGACCCGTGCGCTGAGGGCGGCGTTCCGTCCGGGTAACAACGGCGATGCGGCGGGGAAACAGCGAACCCGCACGCTCGGGGCATGACCTCGAAGCAGCGTGTGGTGGTGATCGGCGGCGGCCTAGCGGGCCTGCGGCTCGCTGCGCGGCTGGCCGGCGGTGCGGCGGTGACCGTACTCGGCGAGGAACAGCACGTTCCGTACAACCGGGTGCTGCTCGCCGAGGTGCTGGCCGGCCGGTACGCGCCGGAGGTGGCGGCGCTCCCGGAGGCCGGTCCGGCACTGCGGCGGGGCGTCCGCGCGGTCCGCATCGACCGGGCCGACCGCACGGTCCACTGCGACGACGGCGCGGCCCTGGCGTACGACACGCTGGTGCTGGCCACCGGATCCAACCCGGTGCTGCCGCCGCTGCGGGGGCTTTTCGAGCCCGAGGGGCGGGAACTGCCCGACGGCGTGCACGCGTTCCGCACGATGGACGACTGCCTGGCCCTCTCGGAGGCCGTACGCCCCGGCGTGCGGGCGGTGGTGATCGGCGGGGGCCTGCTGGGCGTCTCGGCGGCCAGGGCGCTGGCCGCACGGGGTGCGCAGGTGGTCCTGGCGCAGCAGTCCGAGCGGCTGATGGAACGCCAGCTGAACGCGGACGCCTCCGCCTTGCTGGCCACGCACCTGACCGACCTCGGGATCGAGATCCACACGGAATGCCGAGTCCGCGGCCTGTCGGTTTCGGCTGCGGCGCCGCGCCCGACGGCACGGCGCAAGGTCACCGGCGTCGAGCTCGCCGACGGCTACCGCCTCGACGCCGATCTCGTCGTGCTCGCCTGCGGCGTCCGGCCCCGCACCGGGCTCGCCCAGGCCGCCGGCCTCGACGTCCGCAAGGGCGTCGTGGTCGACGACCGGCTGCGCACCAGCGATCCCCGGATCCACGCCATCGGCGACTGCGCCGAGCACGCCGGCCAGGTGTACGGCCTGGCCGGAGCCGCACTGGAGCAGGCCGAGGTCCTCGCGGAGGTCTTGAGCGGCGCGGACGCCGCATACACCGGCACCCGCGCCCTCACCCGCCTCACCCTCACCACCACCGCCGGAGGCGCCGGTACCGGCCCCTTCGACCTCGCCTGCTTCGGCGAGACGACCCCCCGCCCCGGCGACGACGTGGTCCGCTTCGCCGACGCCACCCGGCGGACCTACCGGACGGTCGTCCTCCGCGACGACCGCCTCGTCGGCGGAGTCCTGCTCGGCGAGCTCTCCACCGTGGGCGCCGTCGCCCGCACCTGGGAGGGCGACGAGGCACCCCTCGACCTGTTCCACCTGCTCACCGACGACGGAGGCCACTGACATGACCGAGCCCCTGCCCGCGATCGTGCTCATCGGGCACGGCATGGTCGGCCAGCGCTACCTGGAGGCGCTCGCCGAGCGCGGTGCGACCCGGTCCCACCGGATCACCGTGCTCTGCGAGGAGCCCCGGCCCGCCTACGACCGCGTCCACCTGACCTCGTACTTCTCCGGCAGCACCGCCGAGGACCTGTCCATGACACCGCCCGGGTTCATGGAGGAGCACGGCATCGCCCTCCACCTCGGCGATCCGGCCGAGGCCGTCGACCGGGCCGCCCGTACCGTCACCTCCCGCTCCGGGCAGGTGTTCCCGTACGACGTCCTGGTCCTGGCCACCGGCAGCTTCCCCTTCGTGCCGCCCGTCCCCGGCAAGGACGCCCCCGGCTGCTTCGTCTACCGCACGATCGAGGACCTCCTCGCCATCGAGGAGTACGCCAAGGACCGCACCAGCGGCGCGGTCGTCGGCGGCGGTCTCCTCGGGCTCGAAGCCGCCGGCGCCCTGCAGGGGCTCGGGCTCGCCACCCGCGTCGTGGAGTTCGCCCCCCGCCTGATGCCCGTCCAGGTCGACGAGGGCGGCGGCGCCGCCCTGCTGCGCACCATCGAGAACATGGGGCTCACCGTCCACACCGGTGTCGGCACCCAGGAGGTGCTGACCGGCGAGGACGGCCACGTCAACGGGATGCTGCTCTCCGACGGTTCATCCGTCGAGACCGACCTCGTCGTGTTCTCCGCCGGTGTCCGCCCCCGCGACCAGCTGGCCCGTGACTGCGGCCTGGACGTCGGCGCCCGCGGCGGCATCGCGGTCGACTCCCGCTGCCGCACCTCCGACCCGCACGTCTACGCCATCGGCGAGTGCGCACTGGCCTCCGACGGCCGCGTCTACGGCCTGGTCGCCCCCGGCTACGAGATGGCCGAGACGGCCGCCGACGATCTGCTGGGCAGGGAGAAGGAGTTCACCGGGGCCGACCTCTCCACCAAGCTCAAGCTGCTCGGTGTGGACGTGGCCTCGTTCGGCGACGCCCACGGCAGCGCCCCCGGCAGCCTCGACGTGGTCTGGTCCGACTCCCGCTCCGGTGTCTACAAGAAGCTGGTGGTCTCCCCGGACGGAGTCCTGCTCGGCGGGGTGCTGGTCGGCGACGCGGACGCGTACGGCCTGCTGCGCCCGCTCACCGGCAGCGTGCCGCCCGTCGCCCCCGAGCAGCTGGTCCTGCCCGCCGGTCTCGGCGCGCCCGTCGCACTCGGCCCGGCCTCGCTCCCCGACCACGCGGTGATCTGCTCCTGCCACAACGTCACCAAGAAGGCCATCACCGCCTTCTCCACCCTGCCCGAGGTCAAGAAGTGCACCAAGGCGGGCACCGGCTGCGGTGGTTGCCTCAAGGTGATCGGGCAGTTGCTGCCGGCCTCCGCCGACAAGGGACTGTGCGGCTGCTTCCCCTTCACCCGCGCCGAGCTGTACGAGATCGTCCGCACCCTGCGGCTGGCCTCGTACCAGGAGCTCCTGGACGGCCACGGCCGCCCCGAGGCCCGCGGCGGCGACGGCTGCGAGGTGTGCAAGCCCACCGTCGGCTCGATCATCGCCTCGCTCGCCCCGACCGTCGGCGCCAGCGGCTACGTGCTGGAGGGGGAGCAGGCCGCCCTCCAGGACACCAACGACCACTTCCTCGCGAACATGCAGCGCAACGGCTCGTACTCGGTGGTCCCGCGCATCCCCGGCGGTGAGATCACCCCGGACAAGCTGATCGTGATCGGCGAGGTGGCCCGCGACTTCGGCCTCTACACGAAGATCACCGGCGGCCAGCGGATCGACCTCTTCGGCGCGAGCGTGGACCAGCTCCCGCGGATCTGGGCGCGGCTCGTCGACGCCGGGTTCGAGTCCGGGCACGCGTACGGCAAGGCCCTGCGGACGGTGAAGTCCTGCGTGGGGCAGACCTGGTGCCGCTACGGCGTGCAGGACAGCGTACGGATGGCCATCGACCTGGAGCTGCGCTACCGGGGGCTGCGCGCCCCGCACAAGCTCAAGTCGGCGGTCTCCGGCTGCACCCGCGAGTGTGCGGAGGCGCAGAGCAAGGACTTCGGGGTCATCGCGACGGCGAGCGGCTGGAACCTCTACGTGGGCGGCAACGGCGGGGCCACCCCGCGCCACGCCGACCTCCTCGCCCAGGACCTGTCCGATGCGGAACTGGTCCGGCTGATCGACCGGTTCCTGATGTTCTACATCCGCACCGCCGACCGGCTGGAGCGGACCTCGACCTGGCTGGAGCGGCTCGAGGGCGGCCTGGCCCATCTGCGGGACGTGGTCGTGCACGACTCGCTGGGGCTGTGCGCGGAGCTGGAGGCCCTGATGGCCGACCACGTGGCGCACTACCGCGACGAATGGGCGGAGACGCTCGAGGACCCGGAGCGGCTGCGCCGGTTCGTGTCCTTCGTCAACGCGCCCGGCGCCCCCGACCCGACCGTGAAGTTCGTCCCCGAGCGCGACCAGGTCAAGCCCGACCTGGCCGTCCTGACCATAGGAGGAGCCGTCCGATGACTGTCGAACTGCGGGTGGCCGAAGGCTGGCTGACGGTGTGCGAGCTGTCCGCCCTCATTCCCGGGCGCGGGGTCGCGGCCCTGCTGCCCGACGGGAGTCAGGCCGCGGTGTTCGTCGACCGCGCGGGGCGCCCGTACGCCATCGGCAACCAGGACCCCTTCACGGGCGCGCACGTGCTGTCGCGGGGGCTGCTGGGGAGTGCGGCGGGCCGGCCCTTCGTGGCCTCGCCGCTGCTCAAGCAGCGCTTCGACCTGGAGTCGGGGCGCTGCCTGGACGACGAGGAGGTGGCGGTCCGGACCTACCCGGTGCGGACCGCCGCGACCTCGTAGCCGGCATCAGCCCTGGATGGCGGCCGGGTCCATCCAGACGTACTCCCACACGTGGTGGTCCAGGTCCTCGAAGGCGCGGCCGTACATGAAGCCCATGTCCACGGCCGGTCGCGGCTCGGTGGCGCCCGCCGCGAGAGCGGCGTCGACGACCTCGTCGACCTTGGCGCGGCTGTCCGCGCTCAGGGCGACCATCACCTCGGTGGTCTTGGCGGCGTCGGCGACCGGCTTGGTGGCGAACTCCTTGAACTTCTCCTCGGTCAGCAGCATCGCGAAGATGGTGTCGCTGATCACCAGGGAGGCGGCGGTCTCGTCGGTGAACTGCGGGTTGAAGGAGTAGCCGAGCTTCTCCCAGAAGGCCTTGGCGGCGTCCAGGTCCTTGACCGGCAGGTTGACGAAGATCATCTGGGGCTGGGACATCTCGGTCTCTCTTCTCTCGCGCGGTGGTCGCTGCTTTCGAGGGGTAGACCGGGGGCCGCAGGGAAACTCATCGCTCCCCGCGAGATTTTTTCGAGATTTCTTTCCAGGCCTGCCCGGCGGCACGAAACCGCAGGTCAGGCCAGCGAGCGCAGCTCGAGTGCCGCCAGCGGGACGAAGCCCGGGCCGTCCTCGCCCTCCATGGACGCCCCAGGGCCCGCGAGCCGCTTGTGCAGGGCCAGCGCGATCCGCTCGCCCTGCGCCTTGGCCCGCTCGGCGTTCGGTCCCCGGTGCAGGCCGTCGACGGTCGCGCGCCACAGCTGGACCCAGCGCCCGAAGTCGGCGGCGGTCAGCGCCCGCGCCGAGTGCAGGGCGGCGTGCGGGGCGAAGGCGTCGCGCCCGTACTCGGCGGTGCGGAAGAGGGCACGCTCCCAGAAGTCGGTGATCCGGAGCAGGTGGACCTCAAGGTCCGTACCGGCGATCTCGGTGAAGAAGGGCCCGATCCTGGGATCCGCGAAGGCCGCCGTGTAGAAGCGGCGCAGCACGACGTCGAGGTCGGCGCGGCCCGAGATGTCGTCGGCGGCGGCGAAATGGTTCATCGTTCCACCATCCTGCCTCATGGCGGGCCCTCGCAGGGGCGAAAGTCCCGCGGTACGTCACACGGAGGGAGAGCTCCCCGGCGCCCCGAAAATCCCTGCCGGAGGATTGAACCTGACCGGTCGCTCGTACGTAATGAGGAGTTGGCGCCACGTCAACTGGCGCCTCCTAGGTTCCTCGACGCGTGCGACCCCGCGTCCGACCGGCCGCGGGGCCTTCCTCCCACAGGAGTGACCGTGGAACGTCGTACCTTCCTGCGCGGCGCAGTGATCGGTTCGTCGGCCGCCGCCTTCGGCGGCACGTTGATGCACGGCGCCGCCTACGCGGCGCCCGCCCAGCCCGGCGCCGGACCGTACGGAGCGCTCGGCGCGGCGGACGCGAACGGCATCCAGCTGCCCGCCGGGTTCAGCAGCCGCGTGATCGCCCGCTCCGGGCAGAACGTCGGCTCCACCACCTACAAGTGGCACAGCGCCCCCGACGGCGGCGCCTGCTTCGCCGACGGCACGGGCTGGATCTACGTCTCCAACTCGGAGATCTCCTCCACCGGCGGCGCGAGCGCGGTGAAGTTCGACTCGTCGGGCTCGATCACCTCCGCCTACCGGATCCTGTCCAACACCAACCGGAACTGCGCGGGCGGCGCGACCCCCTGGAACACCTGGCTGTCCTGTGAGGAGGTCAGCCTCGGCTACGTGTACGAGACCGACCCGTGGGGCGTGAACGCCGCCGTCCGCCGCTCCGCGATGGGCCGCTTCAACCACGAGGCGGCGGCCGCCGACCCGGTCCGCAAGGTCATCTACCTCACCGAAGACGACTCCAGCGGCTGCTTCTACCGCTTCGTCCCCACCACCTGGGGCAACCTCTCCACGGGCACCCTCCAGGTCCTCAAGGCGGGCACGGCCACCTCCGGCTCCTTCACGTGGGCCAACGTGCCGGACCCGGACGGTTCCCCGACCGCGACCCGCAGCCAGGTCTCGGGCGCGAAGAAGTTCAACGGCGGCGAGGGCTGCCACTACGCCAACGACACGGTCTGGTTCACCACCAAGGGCGACAACCGGGTCTGGCAGCTCAACCTCGCGAGCAACACGTACGAGCTGGCGTACGACGACTCCCTCGTGCCGGGCGGCGCGGCCCCGCTGACGGGTGTCGACAACGTCACCGGGTCCTCGTACGGCGACCTGTACGTCGCCGAGGACGGCGGCAGCATGGAGATCTGCGTGATCACCCCGGACGACGTGGTGGCGCCGTTCCTGAGGATCACCGGCCAGTCCTCGTCGGAGGTCACCGGCCCGGCCTTCTCCCCGGCCGGCAACCGGCTCTACTTCTCCAGCCAGCGCGGTACGAGCGGCAGCTCGTCGGCGGGCATCACCTACGAGGTGACGGGCCCGTTCCGCACCTGAGCCCCGGCCCCGCAGCACCGCGGCCCCCGGCGAACCGCCGGGGGCCGCGGTGTCTCACGAGGCCACGGCGCCGCCCTTGAGCAGCGCCGCTCCGAGCGGGGTCACGGTGTGCAGCACCGCGTTGCCGTGCCTCAGCGTCGTCACCAGGCCGGCCTCCCGCATCACGCAGGCGTGCTGGCTCGCCGAGGCCAGCGAGACCCCGGCCCGGCGGGCCAGTTCGCTGGTGGTGGCGCCGTCGCCGATGGCCCGCAGCACCACCGAGCGGGTGTGCCCCACCAGCTTGCCCAGCGTGCGCTGGCGCTGCTCCTCGACGTGGACGGTGCGCGCGGCCTCGCCGCCCGTGGGGGCCGAGGCCAGGTGGGAGGCGGCGGGATAGACCAGCACCGGCGGCAGCTCCGGATCGTGCAGGGTCACCGCGGTGCGCCGGCAGAAGAAGGACGGCTGGAGCAGCAGCCCGCGCCCGCGCAGCCGTACGTCCCGGTCGACCGGGTAGTCGCACTCCAGCACCGGGGCCCGCCAGCGCAGCATCGGCGGCAGCGAGGCCAGCAGTTCGTCCGCGCCCCCGTCCAGCAGGGCCCGGCCGCGTGCGGCCCGCTCGGCCTCTATCTGGGCCTGGATGTGCGTCCAGTACGGCTCCACGGCCGCCCGGTGGTAGGCGCGCAGCTCGCCCAGGAGCCTGGGCAGGTGCTTGGTGCCGCCGTCCATGAACTCCCGCAGCCGCGGCGCCATCGACGCTCCCGCACCCGCCCCGGGCCCCGCGCCCGCTGCGGACCCGGCGCCGAGCAGTGTGAGCTCGCGGCGCATCCGCTCGGGACGGATCCCGCGCAGTGCGTCGAGCGCCACGTCCCACCCGTACTGCCCCTCCACGGGGGTCAGGAAATCGGGGAAATAGCCGCGTCCCGGTATGAGCATGCCGAGCATGCGTGTTTCACCATTCAACCTGCTCCGAGTTTCCGTGCGCCATTCACCGAAGAACCGGGCATCACGCCGGTCCCTTAAGCGGTGAAAGCTGAGAATCGTTTCCCACAACGCATCGGGACGCCCTGCCATCCGTACGCGTGCCAGGTCCACTCCAGTGAAATGGATACGCAGCACCGAACCCCCACCTGTGCAACCGCAATCCCCCCGCCCCATGAGTATGCATGCCGTCACACGTGGTCACCACGCCCTTTCGGCCACAGTTGAAACCCCTTTCGGCAGGGGCGTGACAACCGAAATCCTGTACTCCGCCGGGCACACTCCGATGCGACCGAAACGCTCCGCGAAGGCCGTGGGGGGCTTTGCGGGGCCTGGCGGTCGGTCGCACCGGGAAGCGCCGACGTGCCCGGCAGAATGACAGCGGCGGTGGACGGGTGGGGATCCGTCCACCGCCTGCTGGCGTAAAGGTTTGTTGAACAGAAAAAAATAGGCGCGCCCGCCCGCGGGCAGTCAGGGAACCCGGGGGCAGGCGCGGTCTATGGGGGCCCTACTCGGGGCCGGGGATCAGCGGCTGTCGCTGCCCTTCGCCTCGGCGGCCGCGCGACCGGCCTCCAGGCGCGCCACCGGAATCCGGAAGGGCGAGCAGGAGACGTAGTCGAGGCCGACCTCGTGGAAGAAGTGGACGGACTCGGGGTCACCGCCGTGCTCGCCGCAGACGCCGAGCTTGAGGTCGGGGCGGGTGGCCCGGCCCTGCTCGACGGCGTAGCGGACCAGCGAGCCGACGCCGTCCTTGTCGATGGTCTCGAAGGGCGAGACCCCGAAGATGCCCTTCTCCAGGTACGCGGTGAAGAAGCTGGCCTCGACGTCGTCGCGGGAGAAGCCCCACACCGTCTGGGTCAGGTCGTTCGTACCGAAGGAGAAGAACTGCGCGGCCTCGGCGATCTGCCCGGCCGTCAGGGCGGCGCGCGGCAGCTCGATCATCGTGCCGATGGTCAGCTTGAGGTTCGTGCCGGTGGCGGCCTCGACCTCGGCGATGACCTGGTCGGCCTCGTCGCGGACGATCTCCAGCTCCTGGACGGTGCCCACGAGCGGGACCATGATCTCGGCGCGCGGGTCGCCCTTGGCGTTCTTGCGCTCGGCTGCCGCCTCGGCGATCGCCCGGACCTGCATCTTGAACAGGCCGGGGATGACCAGGCCGAGGCGGACACCGCGCAGGCCCAGCATCGGGTTCTGCTCGTGCAGCTTGTGGACGGCCTGGAGCAGGCGCAGGTCGTTCTCGTTGTGGTCCTTGCGGGACTCGGCGAGGGCGACGCGCACCGACAGCTCGGTGATGTCGGGCAGGAACTCGTGCAGCGGCGGGTCGAGCAGGCGGACGGTGACGGGCAGGCCGTCCATCGCCTCGAACAGCTCGACGAAGTCCTTCTTCTGCAGCGGCAGGAGGGCACTGAGTGCCTCCTCGCGCTCGCCGTCGGTGTCCGCGAGGATCAGTCGCTCCACCAGTTCACGGCGCTCGCCGAGGAACATGTGCTCGGTGCGGCACAGGCCGATGCCCTGGGCGCCGAAGCGGCGGGCGCGCGAGGCGTCCTCGGCGTTGTCGGCGTTGGCGCGCACCCGCAGGCGGCGGACGCGGTCCGCGTAGGCCATGATGCGGTGCACGGCGGCGACGAGCTCGTCGGCGTCGTCGGCGCCGGCGTGCATGCGGCCCTCGAAGTACTCGACGACCGGGGACGGTACGACGGGTACCTCGCCGAGGTAGACCTTGCCGGTGGAGCCGTCGATGGAGACGACGTCGCCCTCCTCGATCACCGTCTCGCCGACCGTCATGCGGCGGCGCTTGGTGTCGACGTCGAGCTCCTCGGCGCCGCAGACACAGGTCTTGCCCATGCCGCGGGCGACGACGGCGGCGTGCGAGGTCTTGCCGCCGCGCGAGGTCAGGATGCCCTCTGAGGCGATCATGCCGTCGAGGTCGTCCGGGTTGGTCTCGCGGCGGATCAGGATGACCTTCTCGCCGGAGCGGGACCACTTGACGGCCGTGTACGAGTCGAAGACGGCCTTGCCGACGGCCGCGCCCGGGGAGGCGGCGATGCCGCGGCCGAGCAGCGTCGTCTTCGCGTCCTCGTCGAAGCGCGGGAACATCAGCTGCGCCAGCTGCGCGCCGTTGACGCGCTGGAGGGCCTCGGCCTCGTCGATCAGACCCTGGTCCACGAGCTGGGTGGCGATCCGGAAGGCGGCACCGGCGGTGCGCTTGCCGACGCGGGTCTGGAGCATCCACAGCTGGCCGCGCTCGATGGTGAACTCGATGTCGCAGAGATCCTTGTAGTGG
Source organism: Streptomyces sp. LARHCF249 (assembly GCF_052871255.1). NCBI lineage: Bacteria > Bacillati > Actinomycetota > Actinomycetes > Kitasatosporales > Streptomycetaceae > Streptomyces > Streptomyces sp. LARHCF249. Next base: position 444,434 of record NZ_JBIXJQ010000002.1, on the reverse strand, counting down.
GTCTCCAGCGTCTCCATGATCGTCATGAGCTGGTCGTACGAGGCCTTGTCGATGGCCTCCAGGTCCGCGAGCGGCACGGTGTTGCGGATGCCCGCGACCACGTCCTCGCCCTGGGCGTTCTGGAGGTAGTCGCCGTAGACGCCCGCGTGGCCGCTGGCCGGGTCGCGGGTGAAGGCGACGCCGGTGCCCGAGTCGGGGCCGAGGTTGCCGAAGACCATGGAGCAGATGTTGACGGCGGTGCCCAGGTCGCCGGGGATGCGCTCCTGGCGGCGGTAGAGCTTGGCGCGGTCGGTGTTCCAGGAGTTGAAGACCGCCTCGACGGCGAGGTCGAGCTGCTCGCGGGCGTCCTGCGGGAACTCGCGGCCGGCCTCCTTCGCCACGATCTTCTTGAAGACCTTGACCAGCTTCTTGAGGTCGGCGGCGTCGAGGTCGGTGTCGACGGTGACCTTCTTGGCGGCCTTGGCCTCGTCGAGGGCGTCCTCGAAGAGCTCGCCCTCGACGCCGAGGACGGTCTTGCCGAACATCTGGATGAGGCGGCGGTACGAGTCCCACGCGAAGCGCTCGTTGCCGGCCTGGGTGGCGAGGCCGGTCACGGACTCGTCGGAGAGGCCGATGTTGAGGACCGTGTCCATCATGCCCGGCATGGAGAACTTGGCGCCGGAGCGGACGGAGACCAGCAGCGGGTCGTCCGACTGACCGAGCTTCTTGCCCATCTTCGTCTCGAGGGCGGCAAGGTGGGCGCTGACCTCGTCGCGGAGCTCGGCCGGGGCCGTGCCGCTGTCGAGGTAGACCTTGCAGGCCTCGGTGGTGATGGTGAAGCCGGGAGGGACCGGGAGACCCAGGTTGGTCATCTCGGCGAGGTTGGCTCCCTTGCCGCCGAGAAGGTCCTTGAGGTCGCGGTTTCCCTCGGTGAAGTCGTAGACGAACTTCTGATCTTTGTTTTCCGACACGGGTCTCGACTCCTCGAGGCTCGGTGGCTGCCCTGACGGCCAGGAACATACCCAGATCGAAGGCTTCTGGGTACGTCCACTTGGTCGTCATGAGGCTGTAACCACCCGTGCGCCAGCAGATCGAAAGTAACTCATGGGTAATCAGAAAGTACGAAGAGCCTTCACCTCCCGAAGACAGGAGGGGCTCTTGAGGCCTGAGGCCGCTCCGATGAGCGATCATCGATCCATTTGCATTCAACTCTTGAACGCACAAAGGGTGGCACCCAGTGCCACCCTTTGAAAGTCTTATCCGTGACTTCAGTGCTCATCTGAGCGAAACCCTTCCCATGCGTGGCGTATATCACGCACCACGGAGGGCGATATGTCAGCCTCCGGAGGTGTCCAGTTCCGCTTCCTCACTGACGCCCGCGCAGTCGTACGGGTCCTTCAGCCAGCCCTCCGGCAGGACAACCCGGTTGTTTCCGGACGTCCGGCCCCGCGGGCCGTCCGCGCTCTCCGGCCACGCCTGGTCCAGGTCCAGCTCGCTCAGATGAGCATCCAGTTCCGCCAGGGACGAGGTGACCGCCAGCTTCTTGCGCATCTCGGAACCCACCGAGAAGCCCTTGAGGTACCAGGCCACGTGCTTACGGAAGTCGATCACCCCGCGCGTCTCGTCGCCGATCCACTCCCCCAGCAGCTGCGCGTGCCGGTGCATGGTCCCCGCGACCTCGCGCAGCGTCGGCTTGTGGAAGTCCTCGGGGCGGCCCTCGAAGGCCGCCACCAGGTCGTTGAACAGCCACGGCCGCCCCAGGCAGCCCCGGCCGACGACCACGCCGTCGCAGCCTGTCTCGCGGACCATCCGCAGCGCGTCCTCGGCGCACCAGATGTCGCCGTTGCCGAGGACCGGGATCTCCGGCACGTGCTCCTTGAGCCGCGCGATGGCCTCCCAGTCGGCGGTCCCGCCGTAGTGCTGGGCGGTGGTGCGCCCGTGCAGGGCTATGGCCGTGACCCCCTCCTCGACGGCGATCCGGCCGGCGTCGAGGTAGGTGAGGTGGTCGTCGTCGATGCCCTTGCGCATCTTCATCGTCACCGGGAGGTCGCCGGCGCCGCCCACGGCCTCGCGCAGGATGGCGCGCAGCAGGTTCCGCTTGTACGGGAGCGCGGAGCCGCCGCCCTTGCGGGTCACCTTGGGGACCGGGCAGCCGAAGTTGAGGTCGATGTGGTCGGCGCGGTCCTCCTCGACGATCATGCGGACCGCCTTGCCGACGGTCACCGGGTCGACTCCGTACAGCTGGATCGAGCGGGGCTTCTCGGTCTCGTCGAAGTGGATCAGCTGCATGGTCTTCTCGTTGCGCTCGACCAGGGCGCGGGTCGTGATCATCTCGCTCACGAACAGCCCCTTGCCGCCCGAGAACTCCCGGCAGAGGGTACGGAACGGGGCATTGGTGATGCCGGCCATCGGCGCGAGCACCACCGGCGGCTGCACGGTGTACGGGCCGATCGCGAGAGGCTGAGGGAGCGTGGTCATCCGCCTATTGTCCCGCATGCCGGGGCGGTGGGGCCGACGTACCATCGGGCGCATGATCGAGCCGAGTCAGCCGAGCCGCCGGCAGCGCACGCTCGTCCTGGCGATCTGTTGCACGAGCCTCCTGATCGTGAGCCTCGACAACACCGTCCTCAACGTCGCGCTGCCGTCGATGCGCAAGGATCTGGACGCGTCGGTCGCGGGGATGCAGTGGACGATCGACGCCTACACGCTCGTCCTGGCCTCGCTGCTGATGCTGGCGGGCTCCACGGCGGACCGGATCGGCCGCCGCAAGGTGTTCGTCGCAGGCCTGGTGCTCTTCACCGTCGGCTCGCTGCTGTGCTCGCTCGCCCCCACCCTCGACTGGCTCATCGCCTACCGGATGGTGCAGGCGGTCGGCGGGGCGATGCTCAACCCGGTGGCCATGTCGATCATCACCAACACCTTCACCGATCCCGCCGAGCGCGCGCGGGCCATCGGGGTGTGGGGCGCGGTCGCGGGCATCTCCATGGCCGCGGGCCCGCTGATCGGCGGCCTGCTGGTGGACTCGGTGGGCTGGCGCTCCATCTTCTGGGTGAACCTGCCGGTCGGCCTGGTCGCCCTCGCCCTGACCCTGCGCCACGTCCCCGAGTCCCGTGCCGCCCGGCCGCGCCGCGTGGACCCGGTCGGGCAGCTCCTGGTCATGGCCCTGCTGGGCAGTCTGACGTACGGGATCATCGAGGCGCCGGCCGCGGGCTGGCGCTCCCCGCTGATCTTGGGCTGCGCCCTGGTGGCCGTCGCCTCGCTGATGGGGCTGCTGCGTTACGAGCCCCGGCGCGAGGAGCCCCTGATCGATTTCCGGTTCTTCCGGAGCGCGCCCTTCAGCGGGGCCACGGTGATCGCCGTGAGCGCCTTCGCCGGGATGGCCGGGTTCCTCTTCCTGAACACCCTGTACCTGCAGGACGTGCGGGGGCTGGACGCGCTGCACGCCGGGCTCTACATGCTGCCGATGGCCGCGCTGACCATGCTCGTCGCGCCGCTGTCGGGCCGGCTGGTGGGCAGCCGGGGGCCGCGGCTGCCGCTGCTGATCGCCGGCGTCGCGATGGCGGCGAGCGGACTGGTCTTCGCCGCCTTCCGCGGCGAGACGTCCACCGCGCTGATGTTCACCGGGTACGTGCTGTTCGGGCTCGGCTTCGGCATGGTGAACGCGCCGATCACCAATACGGCGGTCTCCGGGATGCCGCGCTCCCAGGCGGGGGTCGCCGCGGCCATCGCCTCCACCAGCCGGCAGACCGGGAGCACCCTCGGTGTCGCCGTCGTGGGCGCGGTCCTGGCTGCAGGTCTGGCGCGTGGTTCCGACTTCTCCGGGGCGGCCGCCCCGGCCTGGTGGATCATCACGGCCTGCGGGCTGCTGGTGCTGTTGGTGGGCGCGGCGACGAACGGCCAGTGGGCCCGCGCGACGGCGGACCGCACGGCCCGCACCCTGGACCCGGCGGCCTCCGCCGCTCCCGCGGGGCCGCGGGAGCCGGAGCCCGGCCGCTGAGCGACCCGGGCGGCGGGCTGCTCGCCGCTACTCGTCGCAGGTGACGTCCGTCCCGTGGGTGTCGATGCGTGCCAGCAGGGCGCGCAGGGTCTCCTGATCGGCAGCCGAGAGGTCCGCGAAGAGGCCCTGCTCGACCTCGTCGAGCGCCGCGTTCGTCTTGCCCAGGGCGGTGGATCCGGCGGTCGTGATGGCCACGTTGTGGCGGCGCCGGTCGGCCGGGTCCCGGCGGCGTTCGGCCAGGCCGTCGCCTTCCAGGTCGTTCAGGATCCCGACGAGCACGCTCGGGTCCACCTCCAGGCGCTCGGCGAGCGCCCGCTGGCTGATGGGGCCGTCCTCCAGGTGCATCAGCGTCATCGCGTGGCGCGGGGTGAGTCCGGCCGTGCTGAGCGCCTTCTTCATCCGGGTCTGGGTGACCGACCCGTGCCAGGCCAGCAGCAGGCCCAGCCGCTGCGGAGGGTGCGATCCGTCCTGATCTGCCGTCATGGTCCACATCGTAGCAATCCGGAAATGATTGCGTGGGGCATATCGTTGATGCTATTCAATGATTGAGCATCCCCGACTGTTGGAGTAATCCATGTTCATCGCCTATGCCGTCGTCGGCGGCCTGCTGGCCCTGGTCCTGACCGCGTCCGCCACCTTCACGCTCCAGCGCAACGACCAGATCGTCGCCGGCATGCGGAAGGTCCAGGTCCCGGACTCGTGGCTGCCACGACTGGCCACCCTCAAGGCCGCGGGCGCGATCGGCCTGGTCGCGGGCCTGTGGTTCACGCCGCTCGGCATCGCGGCCGCCACCGGCGTGACCCTCTACTTCATCGGCGCGGTCATCAGCCACCTGCGGGTCAAGGACTACGAGCTCGCGCCGGCCGCCGCGCTCGCCGTGATCGGGGCCGCCGCCCTGGTCCTGCGGGTGCTGTCGTAGCCCTCACCCACTGACGAGTGACAGATATTGAAATCTGTCACTCGTCATGTCATTCTCGTTTCATGACGAAGAACGAGAGCACCCACGAGAACCCCGCCCGCCGCCGGCTCGGCACCACCGGACCGTCCGTCTTTCCGCTCGGGCTCGGCTGCATGGGGATGTCCGCCCTCTACGGGGAGGCCGACCGCGCCGAGTCCATCGCCACCCTGCACGCCGCCCTGGACGCAGGCGTCACGCTGCTCGACACCGGCGACTTCTACGGCATGGGGCACAACGAACTGCTGATCAACGAGGCCCTGCGCACCGCGCCCGCCGCGGCTCGCGAGCGGGCGCTGACCAGCGTCAAGTTCGGCGCCCTGCGCACGGTCGAGGGCGGCTTCACCGGCTACGACGGGCGGCCCGAGGCCGTCAGGAACTTCCTGGCCTACTCGCTCCAGCGGCTCGGCCGGGACCACATCGACATCTACCGCATCGCGCGTGTGGACCCGGACGTCCCGATCGAGGAGACCGTCGGAGCCATCGCCGAGGCGGTCGAGGCCGGGCACGTGCGCCACATCGGCCTCTCCGAAGTCGGCGCGGACACCCTGCGCCGGGCCGCGGCCGTCGCCCCCATCGCCGATCTGCAGATCGAGTACTCGCTCATCTCCCGCGGCATCGAGGACGAGATCCTTCCGGCTGCCCGGGAGCTCGGGATAGGTGTCACGGCGTACGGGGTCCTGTCCCGCGGCCTGATCAGCGGCCACTTCACCCGCGACCGCGCACTGGCCCCGGGCGACTTCCGCGGGATGAGCCCCCGCTTCCAGGAGGGCAACCTCGACCGCAACCTCGATCTGGTCGAGGCCCTGCGCAAGGTGGCGGAGGGCAAGGGTGTGAGCGTGGCGCAGACCGCCATCGCCTGGGTGCTGTCGCGCGGCGAGGACATCGTGCCGCTGGTCGGCGCGCGGCGCCGGGACCGGCTGGCCGAGGCACTGGGTGCCATCGACATCACGCTGAGCACCGCCGATCTGGCCGCCATCGAGGAGGCCGTGCCCGCCGGCGCCGCGGCGGGCGAGCGGTATCCGGCGGCCCAGATGGCCCACCTCGACAGCGAACACTGAGCTGGCGGTACGGTCGTACCCATGCCCCCCGCTGCTGCCGAGCCCCTGACACCCGAGCGCATCCTCGAAACCACCGAGGACGTGCTGCGCCGCTTCGGGCCCACCAAGGCGACGGTGGTGGACGTGGCCCGTGCGCTGGGCGTCAGCCACGGCAGCGTCTACCGGCACTTCCCGTCGAAGGCGGCGCTGCGCGAGGCCGTCACGGACCGCTGGCTCGCCAAGAGCGTCGTCGCCCTCGAGGAGATCGCCTCGGCGCCGGCCGGGAGCGCGCCCTCCAAGCTGGAGGCGTGGCTGGAGGCACTCTTCGAGTCCAAGCGCCACAAGGCCGGCGACGACCCTGAGCTGTTCGCCACGTACATCGTGCTGCTGGCCGAGAACAGCGGTGTCGTGGACCGGCATCTGACCGAGCTGATCGACCAGTTGGCCCGGATCATCGCCGAGGGAGTCGCGGCGGGCACGCTCGCCGCCGACGATGTGCCGGCCGCCGCCCGTGCGGTCTTCGACGCCACCGGCCGCTTCCACGATCCGCAGTACGCGGCCGACTGGCTCTCGCCCACGATCTTCACCGAGTTCGAGGCGGTCACCACGCTGATCATCCGGGGCCTGCGCGCCTGAGCGTTCCCTCCGTCCGGAGGGACCACCCGCTACGGAAAGCGGTCGCAGGCCGAGGGCGGAGGCTCGCCGGCGGCCTGAGGCCGGCGGAAAGACCGGTGGCCCGGTGCGCACTTCGCGCACCGGGCCAACGGTCCTTCACGTCCGAGGCGGACCTAGCAGCCGAGCAGGCGGCTGCCGAGGTAGCTCTGGATCTGGTCCAGGGAGACGCGCTCCTGCTTCATGGTGTCGCGCTCGCGCACGGTCACCGCGTTGTCGTCCAGGGTGTCGAAGTCGACGGTGACGCAGAACGGCGTGCCGATCTCGTCCTGGCGGCGGTAGCGGCGGCCGATGGCGCCCGCGTCGTCGAACTCGATGTTCCAGTTCTTGCGCAGGTCGGCGGCGAGGCCCTTGGCCTTCGGCGACAGCTGCGCGTTGCGGGACAGCGGGAGCACGGCGACCTTGATCGGGGCGAGGCGCGGGTCGAGGCGCATCACGGTGCGCTTCTCCATGACGCCCTTGGCGTTCGGGGCCTCGTCCTCGATGTACGCGTCGAGCATGAAGGCGAGCATGGCGCGGTTGACACCGGCCGCCGGCTCGATGACGTACGGGGTGTAGCGCTCACCGGCCTCCTGGTCGAAGTAGGTGAGGTCCTGGCCGGAGGCGGCGGAGTGGGCCTTGAGGTCGAAGTCGGTGCGGTTGGCGATGCCTTCGAGCTCGGAGAACTCGCTGCCGCCGAAGTTGAAGCGGTACTCGATGTCGGCGGTGCGCTTCGAGTAGTGGGACAGCTTCTCCTTCGGGTGGTCGTACCAGCGGATGTTCTCCTCGCGGATGCCGAGGTCGCGGTACCAGTTCCACCGCTCCTGCATCCAGTACTCCTGCCACTGCTCGTCCTCGCCCGGCTTGACGAAGAACTCCATCTCCATCTGCTCGAACTCGCGCGTGCGGAAGATGAAGTTGCCGGGGGTGATCTCGTTGCGGAAGGACTTGCCCATCTGCGCGATGCCGAAGGGGGGCTTCTTGCGCGAGGAGGTCTGCACGAGGGCGAAGTTGGTGAAGATGCCCTGGGCGGTCTCGGGGCGCAGGAACGCCTTGGAGCCGGTGTCCTGGGTCGGGCCGAGGTGGGTCTCCAGCATGCCGGAGAACTGCTTGGGCTCGGTGAACTGGCCCTTCACGCCGCAGTTGGGGCAGTTGATGTCGGCGAGACCGTTGGCGGGCACGCGGCCGTGCTTGGCCTCGTACGCCTCTTCCAGGTGGTCCGCGCGGTGACGCTTGTGACACGAGGTGCACTCGGTCAGCGGGTCGGAGAAGGTCGCGACGTGGCCGGAGGCCACCCAGACCTCGGGGGCCAGGATCACGGACGAGTCGATTCCGACGATGTCCTCGCGCCCGGTGACCATCGCCTTCCACCACTGGCGCTTGATGTTCTCCTTGAGCTCGACACCGAGCGGGCCGTAGTCCCAGGCAGCCCTGGAGCCGCCGTAGATCTCACTGCACGGGTAAACGAAGCCACGGCGCTTGCTCAGGCTGACGATGGTTTCGATCTTGTCGGCGGCCACGGTGCTCTCTTCATTACGAGGACGAACGGCGAAGCCTTTAGGTTACCGGCGCCCGCACCCCCCCTTTCAAATCGGATCCCCCTCCCCGGGCCCGCCCGCACCTCTCCCACCTGGGTTTTTGACAACCGTTTCCATTTTTGATGAAAATGGATGTCATGAACGTACGACGACTCATACCCGCCGCCGCCCTCACCGGAGCCGTCGCCCTCGGCGCCACGGCTCTCACCGCCTGCTCCGGAGCCGGCGCCGCCGCGTCCGGCAGCAAGGACGGCAAGCTCGGCGTGACCGCGTCGTTCTACCCGATGCAGTTCCTCGCCGAGCAGATCGGCAAGGACCACGTGAAGGTCGACACCCTGACCAAGCCCGGTGTCGAGCCGCACGACCTGGAGATCACCCCCAAGCAGACCGCGCAGCTCGGCGAAGCCGATGTGGTCCTCTACCTCAAGAGCCTCCAGCCCGCCGTCGACAAGGCCGTCGCCCAGTCCGGCGTGAAGAACGTCGTCGACGCCGCCACCCTCACCAAGCTGGAATCGCACGGCGCCTCCGGCCACGAGGGCGAGGCGGGCCACGCGGAGGAAGGCCACTCCGAGGAGGGCCACTCCGAGGAGGAGCACGCCAAGGAGGCCGAAGCGGGCCACGGCCACGAGGGCGAGGCCGGCGCGGACCCGCACGTCTGGCTCGACCCCGCCAAGTACGCGGAGGTCGCCAAGGGCGTCGGCGCGGCCCTGGAGAAGGCCGACCCCGACCACGCCGCGGACTACAAGAAGAACACCGACGAGCTCGTCGGCAAGCTGACCGCGCTCGACACCGAGTTCAAGGGCGGCCTGGCCAACACGGCCACCAAGACCTTCATCACCACGCACTCCGCCTTCGGCTACCTCGCCGAGCGCTACGGCCTGGACCAGGAGGGCATCTCCGGCCTCGACCCCGAGTCCGAGCCCAGCCCGGCCCGGGTCAAGGAGATCCAGGAGATCGCGAAGAAGGAGAATGTCTCCACGGTGTTCTTCGAGACGCTGGCCAGCGACAAGACGGCCAAGACCCTCGCCTCGGACACCGGTCTGAAGACCGACGTCCTCGACCCGCTCGAGGGAATCACCGACAAGTCCCAGGGCGCTGACTACTTCGAGGTCATGCGGTCCAACCTGAAGAACCTCCAGAAGGCGCTCGGAGCCAAGTAGATGACAGCAGCAGTTGCGGAGGCGCGAGCCATGCAGTCCATGCCCCGACAGGCGGACGACCAGCCCGTCATATCCCTGCGCGGGGCCACGGCCTCGCTCGGCTCGCGCCCCGTGCTGCGCGGGGTCGACCTCACCGTCCGCCGCGGTGAGGTCGTCGCCCTGCTCGGCGCCAACGGCTCCGGCAAGTCCACGGCCGTCCGCGCCGTCGTCGGCCAGGTCCCGCTCACCGACGGCTCCCTGTCGCTCTTCGGCACGGACTTCAAGCGCTTCCGCGACTGGGCGCGCATCGGGTACGTCCCGCAGCGCACCACGGCCGCCAGCGGCGTCCCGGCCACCGTCCGCGAGGTCGTCTCCGCCGGCCGGCTGGCCCGCACCCGCTTCGGCTTCCTGCGCAAGGCCGACAAGGCCGCCGTCGAGCGGGCCCTGGCCCTCGTCGACATGGACGCGCACGCCGACGCCTCGGTCAACGCCCTCTCCGGCGGCCAGCACCAGCGCGTGCTCATAGCCCGGGCCCTCGCCATCGAGCCCGAGCTGGTGATCATGGACGAGCCGATGGCGGGCGTGGACCTCGCCAACCAGGAGGTCCTCGCGAACGCCCTGCGCGAGCAGAAGGCCCTCGGCTCCACCGTCCTCCTCGTCCTGCACGAGCTGGGCCCGCTGGAGCCCCTGATCGACCGCGCCGTCGTCCTGCGCGACGGCTGCGTCGTCCACGACGGGCCGCCCCCGGAGGCCCTGGGCCAGCACGCCCTGCCCGGCCACGACCACGTACACCCCCACGCGGCACACGACGCCGAGCCCCTGCGGACGGGACTGCTGAGCTGATGGACCTCCTGAACTACGCCTTCATGCAGCGGGCCCTCATCGCGGCCGTCCTCGTCGGCCTGACCGCGCCCGCGATCGGTACGTACCTGGTCCAGCGCCGCCAGGCCGTCATGGGCGACGGCATCGGCCACGTGGCCATGACCGGAGTAGCCCTCGGCTTCCTGCTCAACACCAGCCCGGTGTGGATGGCCACCCTGGTCGCGGTGATCGGCGCGGTCGGCATGGAGCTCATCCGCTCCCGCGGCAAGACCAGCGGCGACATCGCGCTCGCCATGCTCTTCTACGGCGGCCTGGCCGGCGGCGTCCTGATCATCAACATGGCCGGCGGCTCCACCGCCAACCTGAGCAGCTACCTCTTCGGCGGGATCGCGACCGTCGCGCCGGAGGACGTCACGGCCGCGGTGGTCCTCACCGCGTTCGTCCTCGCCGTCACCATCGGCCTGCGCCGCCAGCTGTTCGCCATCAGCCAGGACGAGGAGTTCGCCCGGGTCACCGGCCTGCCGGTGCGCGCGCTGAACCTCCTGATGGCCGTCACGGCCGCCGTCACCGTCACGGTGGCCATGCGCATCGTGGGCCTGCTGCTGGTCAGCGCGATGATGGTGATCCCCGTCGCGGCCGCCCAGCGCGTGACCCGGGGGTTCGCAGCGACGCTGTCGCTGGCCATGGTGATCGGCGTGGCGGTCTCCCTGACGGGCGTGACCGCCACGTACTACCTCGACGCGCCCTCGGGCGCGACGATCGTGCTGCTCGCCATCGCCATCTTCGTCGCGATGGCGGCCCTTTCGGCCCCGCTGGCCAGGCGCCGGGCGAAAGCCGCCCGCGCCGACGCGGAAGAGGTCTGTACGCGCGACGACGTGAAGGTCTAGCCGGAGCTGCCGCCTGGCACAATGGGCCGCAGGCCGATACGAGGAGGAACCGGTGGCGACTGCGCCTGGCGAGACGAATACCGCGCCAGTACGAGGACGATCCACCCGGCAGCGGGCCGCAGTGGCGGCGGCGCTGGACGAGGTGGACGAGTTCCGCAGTGCCCAGGAACTCCACGACATGCTCAAGCACCGTGGCGATTCCGTGGGCCTGACCACGGTGTACCGCACCCTGCAGTCGCTCGCGGACGCCGGCGAGGTCGACGTCCTGCGCACCAGCGACGGCGAGTCCGTCTACCGGCGCTGCTCCACCGGTGACCACCACCACCACCTGGTCTGCCGCAAGTGCGGCAAGGCGGTGGAGGTGGAGGGCCCGGCCGTGGAGAAGTGGGCCGAGTCCATCGCGGCCGAGCACGGCTACGTGAACGTGGCCCACACGGTGGAGATCTTCGGCACCTGCGCGGACTGCGCGGCCGCCGCCGCTTAGAGCCGCTTCAGGTTCCGGTCCAGGACCGCTCGAAGCCGCTCGATGTCGGCCGGGTCCTGGGCGCCCCGCTTGGGGAGGCAGGTCATGCCGACCGCCTGCTTGTCGGCGGTCAGCATGACGAACGCCGTGTCCGTCTCCGCGTACGAGGGCTGGGCGGTCCAGCCGATCCGCGTCTGCGTGTCGGCGGTGGTCACCAGCACGCCGCTGTCGTCGACGACGGTCCGCACCTCCCCCGCCTTCTCCAGCAGCCCGCCGAAGGCCCGCGCCTGGATCCGGGGACCGAACAGCGCGAACGCGCCCAGCGTCGCGCCGCCCGCCACCAGCCCGACCGAGAGCGGCCGCACGCCGTCGCGGCCCAGGGCCGTCAGCACGGCCAGCAGCAGGAGGCCGGCGGCGCACCACACGTACCCCCGCTGCCTGCGCCGGCCGGCCGGTGTCTTCCTGTCCCGCGCCCGGAGCGCGTCCGCCATGTCGTCCGGCGTCACCCGGTAGACGAGCCGTACGGCATCGCCCACCACCTGTTCCCCACCCATGTCCATGACAGCGGATCCTAGACCCGCGGCCCGGGTCAGCTCGTGGGGGCCTCGGGCTGGTTGGGGACGGCGCCGCCGAAGCGGCGGTCGCGCTGGGCGTACTCCAGGCAGGCCGCCCAGAGGTTGCGGCGGTCGAAGTCCGGCCACAGCACGTCCTGGAAGACCATCTCGGCGTACGCGCTCTGCCAGAGCAGGTAGTTGGAGGTGCGCTGCTCGCCGCTGGGCCGCAGGAACAGGTCCACGTCCGGCATGTCCGGGTAGTACATGTACTTCGCGAAGGTCTTCTCGTTGACCTTCGACGGGTCCAGCTTGCCGGCCGCCACATCGCGGGCGATGGCCTGCGCCGCGTCCGCGATCTCCGCGCGGCCGCCGTAGTTCACGCAGAAGTACAGGGTCATCGCGTCGTTGTCGACGGTCTGCTCCTGGGCCACCTGGAGCTCCTGGACGACCGACTTCCACATCTTCGGCATGCGGCCGACCCAGCGGATCCGGATGCCCAGCTCGTTCATCTCGTCGCGGCGGCGGCGGATGACGTCGCGGTTGAAGTTCATGAGGAAGCGGACCTCGTCGGGCGAGCGCTTCCAGTTCTCCGTCGAGAAGGCGTACAGCGAGAGGTTCTTGACGCCCATCTCCAGGCAGCCCTTGAGCACGTCGAGCACGACGCCCTCGCCGACCTTGTGCCCCTCGGTGCGCGGCAGGCCGCGCTCCTTGGCCCAGCGGCCGTTGCCGTCCATGACGACCGCGACGTGGTTCGGGACCAGCTCACCGGGGATCTTCGGCGGGCGCTCACCGGACGGGTGCGGCTCGGGAACCTTGTACTCGCGGCGAGAGCGTCCCAGAATCCCGCGTCGTGCCATGTGCCCAGCTCCTATTTCTCGACGTATCGCAGGGAGCGTAGCCCGCGCTCCAGATGCCAGTGCAGATAGGCGGAGACCAGCCCGCTGCCCTCCCGCACGTGACGCGCCTCGCACGCGTCGGCATGGTTCCAGTCGCCCGTCAGCAGGGCGCTGAGCAGGGCGATGGCCTCCGACGAGGGTACGACGCTGCCGGGCACCCGGCAGTCCCCGCATATCACTCCGCCCGCGGCGACGGAGAAGTGCCGGTTGGGGCCGTGGATCCCGCACTTCGCGCAGTCCTCGAAGCTGGGCGCGTAGCCGTTGACGGCGAGGGAGCGCAGCAGGAAGGCGTCGAGGATGAGGTGGGGTTCGTGTTCGCCGCGCGAGAGGGTGCGCAGGGCGCCGACGAGCAGCAGGTACTGCTGTACCGCGGGCTCGCCCTCGTTCTCGGTGAAGCGCTCGGCGGTCTCGAGCATGGCGGTGCCGGCGGTGTAGCGGGCGTAGTCGGTGACGATGCCGTTGCCGTACGGGGCGATGATCTCGGTCTGGGTGCAGAGCGGCAGGCTGCGCCCGATCAGCTCGCTGCCGCGGGCGAAGAACTGGACGTCGGCGTGGGAGAAAGGTTCCAGCCGGGCGCCGAACTTGGACTTCGTACGCCGGACCCCGCGGGCGACGGCCCGCACCCGGCCGTGGCCGCGGGTCAGCAGCGTGATGATGCGGTCCGCCTCACCCAGCTTCTGGGTGCGCAGCACGATGCCGTCGTCGCGGAACAGACTCATGGGCCCATTGTCACCCGCCCCGGGGACAGCGATGGCCCTCCGGCCGGACTGGGGGAAGGTCCGGACGGAGGGCCGTCACCCCTTGGGAGGTCAGGAGACGGGCGTCGCCGCCCCGTCCGCGTCCGGCTTGCCGGCGCCGTCCGTCGCCGCGACCGCGACGCCGACGGCGGCCTCGGCGACCGTCTCCGCGCCGCCGGCGGTCTTCGCCTCGGCCCCTGCGGACGTTTCGGCCGCCTCGGGTGCCGGCTCGGACTCGGCCGCGGCTGCGGCCTGGGCGGGCAGCTCGACCGCGGGGACGGCCGGTACGTCGTCCTTGGCCAGACCGTTGAAGATCAGGTTGAGGACGATGGCGGCCGTGGCACCGAGGGTGACACCACTGTTGAGGAGCGAGGACAGGTCCGCGTCCATGTACTTGGTGAAGAACACCGGGACGGTCGCGGGGAGCAGGGCGAAGGCGAGGGAGACGCCCACGATCAGCGCGTTCTTCTCCTCCTTCAGGTCCACCTTGGCCAGGGTCTGGATACCGGCGAGGGCGACCATGCCGAACATGACGGTCGCGGCGCCGCCGAGGACTCCGTGCGGGACGGCCGCGACGATCGCGGCGGCCTTGGGCAGCAGACCCAGGATGATCATGAAGACACCGGCGGCCACGACCACGAACCGGCTCTTGACCTTGGTCATCCGCACCAGGCCGACGTTCTCGGCGAAGGCGACGTACGGGAAGGAGTTGAGGGCACCACCCAGGGCGGTCGCGGCGCCGTCGGCACGCAGGGCGCGGGCCACGGTCTCGCTGTCGACCTCCTTGCCGACGATGTCGCCGACCGCGTACGTGTCACCGGTCGTCTCGACCATGGTGATCAGCATGACGATCAGCATGAGGACGATCGGGAACCATTCGAACTTCGGGACGCCGAAGTGGAAGGGCGTGGTGATGCCGATCCAGTCGGAGTTGCCGACGTTGCCGAACTTCGCGTCCCCGAGGAGGAACGCGACGGCGGTGCCGCCGACCAGGCCGAGGAGGATGGAGATGCTGGAGAGGAACGGCTTGCCGAGCTTCATCAGGACGAGGATGAAGAGCATCGTGCCGCCGGCGTACGCGAAGTTCTTCGGGTCGCCGAAGTCGGGGCTGCCGAGGCCGCCCGCCGCGTCGTTGAGGCCGACCGGGATCAGGACGATGCCCAGTACGGTGATCACGGTGCCGGTGACCACGGGCGGGAAGAGCCGCATGACCGTCCGGAACGCCTTCGCCGGGAGCCAGGCGAACGCGAAGGTCGCGATGCCCGCGGTGATGACCGCGCCGTAGATGACCAGCAGGGCGGCGGTCCCGCCGCCCGCGCCGAGGCCGATGGCGATCATCGGAGAGACGGCGGTGAAGGTCACGCCCTGGATCAGTGGCAGGCGCGCACCGATCCGGCCTATGCCCCAGGCCTGGATGATCGAGGCGATACCGCAGGTGAAGAGGTCCGCGTTGATCAGGTAGACCAGCTGCTCGGGGCTCAGCTTCAGCGCGTTGCCGACGATGATCGGGACGATCACCGCACCGGCGTAGAACGCGAGTACGTGCTGGAAGCCGTACAGCGCGAGCTTGGGGAGGGGGAGCACCTCGTCGACCGGGTGGGTGCTCTGCTGTCCGTTTTCGGAAAGCCGGGCGGCGACACGTGCCATCTCTGCCTTGCCCTTCAGGAGGTGAGGTGAGTGAGAGGAGATCTGGTTATCCCTGGCCGGAGTGGGTCGCTAACCCGTTGGTCCGCCAGGGTTGTCAGTGCGTTCACGTGACCGGAATTGAACGCCTGTGAAGGGCCTCACAGATATCGTCGACTTCTACAAACTGTTGACGATACCGACGACCAGATCTGTCGGTTTCTCCAGTGGCGGAGAGCGGGGCGGAGGAGTAAGCGCAGTGCCGCCCGCAGGGCGCGGCTCCTCCTGCGCTCCTGCCCGGCGCACACCGGTTGACCTGCGCATACGACGCTCACGCGGATGCGGGCAGGTACACCAGAAGGGGCCGCTCCGGCGGTCCAAGGGGTGGACGGTCGGGGCACGGAGCGATCGGCTCCGCGGTTCACCGGGCGCGCTAAGAATCTTGAAATCGGCCCCGCGTGGCCGGATCGTTACGTCTGACGAGCCTGTTTCGGGCCGTTTACGGCGCGCGGACCGCCGACAGGAGCCGGGCCACCTCGTCCGCGTCGATGCGCAGCGCCGCCCCCACGGTGGAGAGCACCTCGCGCTCGGCCGGCAGGTACGGGCCGTCCGCGAGCGCGATGCGCGCGCCCTGGAGCAGGATCGACTCGCGGCCGGGAGCGGCCAGGTGCGGGGCCAGCGGCTCCAGCGCCTCGTGCAGTTCGATCGACAGCGCGGCCCCGCAGCATTCCGGGACGTCGTACAGCCCGAGCCGCCCCTCGTCGGTGGACAGCGCCTCCACGAGGGACTCCAGCTGCTCCTCGGTGCACTCCTGGAAGCCCGCGCCGCGTACGGCGCTCACGGCGGCCTCCAGCGCACCGCGCGAGCCGGTCCCGCCCGCGGTGAGCACGGCCAGCGCCACGGTGTGCACGGCGTCGCGCAGCATGGCGGTGAAGCGGGTGGTGGTGAGGTGGTCCAGGACCTCGGTGTCGAAGCGCTCCCGGCAGCCCTGGCACTCGACGATCGGTCCGGCGCTGCCGCGCGGCAGCAGCGGCACGCCGAGGACGGTGAAGCGGCGGCGCCCGGTCCGCCTGCGGTAGTTGCGGTCCCCACCGCAGGCGGGGCAGAAGAACTCCCCGTCGCCCACGGTGCTCCAGGTGGTGCGGATGCCCCAGACCGTCAGCTTCCGGCCGTCCCCACCCCGAACTGGCAGCACGTCGCACCTCCGTCACCATCCGGCAGCATCGCCGGTTGGCGTGATGTTAGCCACATCGATGAGGATGCGTCAGTCGTGTGACAAGACAACATGTCGCGGGACGCGGACTTGGCCGATCTGTGCCCCTGCCCTTCCGGCGTACGGGAGGCCGGCCCCGAGGGCATCCGGGTCAACGCGGTGGCACCGGGCGCCATCCGAACGGAGCGGGTCGTCGCGCTGACGGACGAGCCGGGCGGGCCGGAACGACGGAACCCCGCCCCTCCGCCGGGGAGGGACGGGGTCCGCGTACGAGGGTCAGCGGCCCGCGCGGTTGACGGCGGAGATGACCGCCTTCAGGGAGGCGCGGGTGGTGTTGGCGTCGATGCCGATGCCCCACAGCACCCGGCCGTCGATCGCGCACTCGATGTACGAGGCGGCGACGGCGGAGGCGCCCTCGCTCATGGTGTGCTCGGTGTAGTCCAGCAGGCGGGCGTCGACCCCGATGCCGGCCAGCGCGTCGAAGAAGGCCGAGATCGGACCGTTGCCGGTGCCGTTCAGGACCGTCTCCACGCCGTCCACGACCGCCTCGACGGTCAGCGTGTCCGTGCCGTCCTTGTCGGTCGCGGTCGAGCCGGAGCGCAGCTGGATCCGGCCCCACGGGTTCTCGGGGTTGGGCAGGTACTCGTCCGAGAAGACGTCCCAGATCGCCTTCGGCGTGACCTCGCCGCCCTCGGCGTCGGTCTTGGCCTGGATGATCCGGGAGAACTCGATCTGCATGCGGCGCGGCAGGTCCAGCTTGTGGTCGTTCTTCAGGACGTACGCGATGCCGCCCTTGCCGGACTGCGAGTTGACGCGGATGACGGCCTCGTAGGAGCGGCCGACGTCCTTCGGGTCGATCGGCAGGTACGGGACCGCCCACTCGATGTCGTCGACGGTCTTGCCCCGGGCGGCCGCGTCGGCCTCCATGGCGTCGAAGCCCTTCTTGATGGCGTCCTGGTGGGAGCCGGAGAAGGCGGTGTAGACCAGGTCGCCCGCGTAGGGGTGGCGCGGGTGGACCTCCATCTGGTTGCAGTACTCGCTGGTGCGGCGGATCTCGTCGATCTGGGAGAAGTCGATCTGCGGGTCGATGCCCTGGGAGAACAGGTTCATGCCCAGCGTGATCAGGTCGACGTTGCCGGTGCGCTCGCCCTGCCCGAACAGGCAGCCCTCGATGCGGTCCGCGCCGGCCATCAGGGCCAGCTCGGCGGCGGCGACGGCGGTGCCGCGGTCGTTGTGCGGGTGCACGGAGATGCAGATGTGCTCGCGGCGGGTCAGGTTGCGGGCCATCCACTCGAAGCGGTCCGCGTGGGTGGAGGGCGTCGAACGCTCCACGGTGGCGGGCAGGTTCAGGATGATCTCGCGGCCCTCGGCCGGCTGCCAGACGTCGCAGACGGCCTCGCAGACCTCCAGGGCGAAGTCCAGCTCGGTGTCGGTGAAGATCTCCGGGCTGTACTGGTAGCCGAAGGTGGTCTCCGGGCCCAGCAGCTTCTCGGCGTACTCCATGACCAGGCGGGTGCCGTCGACGGCGATCTGCTTGATCTGCTCCTTGGAGCCGCGGAAGACGACCCGGCGGAAGGTCGGGGCGGTCGCGTTGTACAGGTGCACGGTGGCGCGCTTGGCGCCGACCAGCGACTCCACGGTCCGCTCGATCAGGTCCTCGCGGGCCTGGGTCAGTACGGAGATGGTGACGTCGTCCGGGATCGCGCCCTCTTCGATGATGGAGCGCACGAAGGCGAAGTCGGTTTCGCCGGAGGACGGGAAGCCGACCTCGATCTCCTTGTAGCCCATGCGCACCAGCAGGTCGAACATCTCGCGCTTGCGGGCGGGGGTCATCGGGTCGATCAGCGACTGGTTGCCGTCGCGCAGGTCGGTGGAGAGCCAGCGGGGAGCCTTGGTGACGCGGGCGTCCGGCCAGGTGCGGTCCGGGATGTCCACCTGCTCGTACCGGCCGTACTTGTGGATCGGCATCCCGGAGGGCTTCTGGGTGTGGGTCGCGTTGGTGATGGGCGTGGGGCGACCGACGAAAGCGTGCTGACTCATGGCGTTGGGCTCCTCGCGTGTCCGCGTGTAGTTCGCTGGGACGGCCGACGACGGTCGTAAAAACCGCAACACCAAACTCCGCGGGGAGGGGGTCGGCCTACGACTACAGACCCTCGCCGCGGCAGCTAAGGAGAAGCAGCCCGAAACGCATGATGGGCCGAGCCTAGCCGAGCCGCGCCGTAAAGCGAGGACCTGTTTCAGTATGCAAGACCCGAGGGTCCGATTTGTACCGAATGTGAGCTAGGCCTCTTTCCTCCGCGAAAGTCGGTTCGATCCGTCAACCCTCCGCCACCGCTTTCAGACAAGTGAATGAATCATGGTCGCAGCTAGTGACACTGGCATGACCCACTGCCACATTGCCGGGCATGGATGCCTCCCGTACCCCCCGCCACCCCGTCTTCTGCACCGTCGTGCCCCCGCACCTCCTCGACAGGATCGCCCGGTCCGAGGACGCCCGGCGCGCCCGTATCGCCCTGAGCACCCTGGAACGCGACTCCCTCCTGCGCACGCGGCGCCGGGTCACCACCGTCCAGGGGGTCGCGGCCCTGGGCGCTGCCGCCTCCGACGATCCGAACCGCACGGTCTACGACGCGCAGCACGGCACCCGGCTGCCCGGCACCAAGGTGCGCGCGGAGGGCGACCCCGCGGGCAAGGACGCCACGGTCAACCGGGCGTACGCCGGGCTGGGCGCGACGTTCGAGCTCTTCCTCAAGGGGTTCGGAAGGCGCTCGATCGACGACTCCGGGCTGGCCCTGGACGCGACCGTCCACTACGGCGAGGACTACAACAACGCCTTCTGGGACGGGCAGCAGATGGTCTTCGGCGACGGGGACGGGGACCTGTTCCTCGACTTCACGGTGTCGCTCGACGTCATCGGCCACGAGCTGACCCACGGAGTCACCCAGTACACGGCGAACCTCGAGTACTACGGGCAGTCCGGAGCCCTGAACGAGTCGATGTCCGACGTCTTCGGCTCGCTGATCAAGCAGTACTCGCTGGAGCAGACGGCGGACGAGGCGGACTGGCTGATCGGGGCCGGGCTGCTGGGGCCCGAGGTGAGCGGGGTCGCGCTGCGCTCGATGAAGGCTCCGGGGACCGCGTACGACGACGACGAGCTCGGCAAGGACCCGCAGCCCGCGACGATGGACGACTACGTGCGGACCTCCCGCGACAACGGCGGGGTGCACATCAACTCCGGCATCCCCAACCACGCCTTCTACCTGGCGGCGACCGAGCTGGGCGGCAAGGCCTGGGAGCGGGCGGGGCAGATCTGGTACGACACCCTGACCGGCGGGGAGCTGGCGGCGGACGCCGACTTCGCGGACTTCGCCCGGCTGTCGGTGGCGGCGGCCGTGAGCCGGTACGGGGACGGGGGCGCGGAGCACCAGGCCCTGCAGAAGGCGTGGTCGACGGTGGGCGTCCCGCTGGCGGGGTAGACCGTTCCCATGCGCATCGAAGTGATCAGGACGGGCGGTTTCGCGGGCATCGAGCGCCGGGTCGAGATGGACACCTCGGGCCGGGCGGACGAGGCCGAGTGGCAGGCCCTGGCCCAGCTGGCGCTGCGGCCCGGGCCGCCCGGCCCCACGGGCGGACCGGTACGGGACGGGTTCTCGTACCGGATCACGGTGGACGGAAGGACGGTGTCCTGCCAGGAGCCGAACCTGTCCGACGCACAGCGGGCGCTCATCTCGCGGATCCTGAAGGAAGGCGCCTGAGCAGGAGCAAGGAGCGAGGAGCGCCCGAAACTCAGGTGTCCGGGCGCCACGCCTTTGCTTGGATGGCCGGATGACCGACCACATGATCGATTCGACGCTTTCCGAGCTGGAGCGCTACTACGACACGGTGCCGCGGGTGGGCGGGGCACGGGCCGAGGACTTCGGGCCGCTGACCCTGTTCGTCCAGGAAGGCGACGGTTGGCAGTACTACGCGCGGCCCGCGCTCGGCGGCCCCGCCGCGACCGCGGCGGACGTGGAGCGGGTGCTGGCCCGGCAGCGGGAGCTGAAGGTGCCCGAGTCCTTCGAGTGGGTGGCCGAAACCAGCCCCTCGCTGCGGGCTGCGGCGGAGGCGGCGGGGCTGCATGTCCATGCGCACCCCCTCATGGTGCTCGACCCGTCCGCCGCGCCGGTCCCCGCGCATGCGGATGTCCGCCTCCTGGAGGCCGGTGACCCGCTGCTGGCGGCGGCGGTGACGGTCCCGGCCCTGGCCTTCGCCGCCCCGGGTACGGCGATAGGCGAGGCGGGCCCCGCGGAGCTGGCGGCGGCGACGGCCGATCCCGGCGCGGAAGCGCGCCGGGCGCGGGTGTCCGGAATGCTCGCGTCGGGCCGTACCGCCCTGGCGGCGGCCGTGCGGGACGGCGTGGTGCTGTGCTCGGGCCAGTACAACCCGGTCGGTGACGTGGCCGAGGTGGTGGGCGTCGGCACCCTGCCGTCGGCCCGCCGCCAGGGGCTGGCCCTCGCGGTCACGGCGGCCCTGGTCGCGCAGGCGCTGGAGCGCGGCGCCCGTACGGTCTTCCTCTCCGCCGGGGACGAGGACGTGGCCCGCGTCTACGCACGCATCGGGTTCCGGCACGTGGGGACGGCGCTGATCGCGGAGCCGGCCGCCTGAGTCCGGCGGATGTGCCGTTCCGGCAAGAGCTTGCCGGAACGGCAAGGATGTTTGCCCCCTCGGGTGGTACCGGCGCAGCATCGGCCGTATCGGCAGACCCTCCCCCAGCTACCGCTGCGGGGACCCCCATGGAAGAGGCCACCCATGTCCGACCACCACCACAGCCACCAGCAGGAACACGCCGCGGGCCAGGAGTTCTGGGACGCCCGCTACAGCGAGAGCGACCGTATCTGGAGCGGCAGGGCCAATGACGTCCTGGTCCGCGAGGCTGCGGACCTCGCCCCCGGCCGCGCCCTCGACCTGGGCTGCGGCGAGGGGGCCGACGCGGTGTGGCTGGCCCGGCAGGGCTGGCACGTCACCGGGGCCGACATCTCCGGGGTGGCCCTGGAACGGGCTGCGCGGCACGCCGAGGAGGCCGGGGTCGGCGACCGCGTCGAGTGGCAGCGGCACGACTTCGCGGAGTCCTTCCCCGCCGGGGAGTTCGACCTGGTCTCCGCGTGCTTCCTGCACTCGTACGGGGACTTCCCCCGTGAGCGGATCCTGCGCACGGCCGCCGCGGCCGTGGCCCCCGGCGGGGTCCTGCTGATCGCGGGCCACGCGGGCGGGCCCTCGTGGGACCCGGACAAGCTCGCGGAGATCCACTTCCCGACCCCGGAGCAGGTCCTGGCGCAGCTGGACCTGCCCGAGGGCGGCTGGGAGGTGCTCCTCGCCGAGGCACACGTACAGGCCCTGACCGGCCCCGACGGCCGGCCCGGTACCCGTCCGGACAACGCGCTGAAGGTCCGCCGGCTGCGCTAGCGCAGCCGAAGGCTCAGAAGCCGAGCTTCCGCAGCTGCTTGGGATCCCGCTGCCAGTCCTTGGCGACCTTCACGTGGAGATCGAGGAAGACCGGGGTCCCGAGCAGCGCCTCGATGTGCTTGCGCGACTTCATCCCGACCTCCTTCAGGCGGGCGCCCTTCGGGCCGATGATGATGCCCTTCTGGCTGGGCCGCTCGATGTAGACGTTGGCGTGGATGTCGAGCAGCGGCCGGTCCGCCGGGCGGTTCTCGCGCGGGATCATCTCCTCGACGACCACGGCGATGGAGTGCGGGAGCTCGTCCCGTACGCCCTCCAGCGCTGCCTCGCGGATCAGCTCGGCGACCATGACCATCTCGGGCTCGTCGGTGAGGTCGCCCTCCGGGTACAGCGGCGGGCTCTCCGGCAGCAGCGGCGCGATCAGGTCGGCCAGCAGCTTGACCTGGCTGTCGCCGACGGCCGAGACGGGAACGATCTCGGCCCACTCGAAGCCCAGCTCCTCGGCGAGCTGGTGGACGGCGATGAGCTGCTCGCCCACCACCTTGGACTCGACCAGGTCGGTCTTGGTGATGATGGCGATCTTGGGGGTCTTCTTGATCCCCGCGAGCTCCTTGGCGATGAACTTGTCGCCGGGGCCGAGCTTCTGGTCGGCGGGCAGGCAGAAGCCGATGACGTCGACCTCGGCCCAGGTGGTGCGCACGACGTCGTTGAGGCGCTCGCCGAGCAGCGTGCGCGGCTTGTGCAGGCCGGGCGTGTCGACGAGGACGAGCTGGGCGTCGGGGCGGTGCACGATGCCGCGGACGGTGTGGCGGGTGGTCTGCGGCCGGTTGGAGGTGATCGCGACCTTGGTGCCCACGAGTGCGTTGGTGAGGGTCGACTTCCCCGCGTTGGGGCGGCCGACGAAGCAGGCGAAGCCCGCACGGTGCGGGCTGGTGGACTCGGGGGAACGATCGCTCATACGGGCCATTCTCCCCGATGCGACTCCCAGCGCCGACCAGGTCGTGGCGGCGAGGACGCCGGCGGCCGCCAGGAGGGTGCCGAGGAAGGGGTGCGCGGCGTAGGCGGCACGGCCCTGAGCTGTGGTTCCGCCGTCCGTGGCGCGTACCGTCACCTCGGCCTGTTCCAGGGCGGGCGGGTCGTCCCAGCGGGCGTGGAGCCGGATTTCCCGACCGGGCAGCAGTTCGGCGGGCAGTCCGGTGAGGGCGCGGCCGGGCAGGGGTCTGCCGAGGGCTCCGGAGGCGGTGAGGGCGGCGCGGGGGCGGAGGGTGACGTTGCCGGT
This sequence comes from Streptomyces sp. LARHCF249, assembly GCF_052871255.1. Classification (NCBI taxonomy): domain Bacteria; kingdom Bacillati; phylum Actinomycetota; class Actinomycetes; order Kitasatosporales; family Streptomycetaceae; genus Streptomyces; species Streptomyces sp. LARHCF249. Next base: position 421,222 of record NZ_JBIXJQ010000002.1, on the reverse strand, counting down.
GTTGTGGAGCGTGTACGCGACCTGCGCGCCGGAGCCCTGCCGGCGGACGGAGACGTCCCGTACGGCGAGGGCGGGGGCGGTGGGGCCGCTCACCCGCAGGTACACGCGGGCGGCTACGGCCTGCTGCACGCCGATGCCCCGGGAGCCGGCGGCGGGCCGGTCCTCCAGGGCCACGATGGCTCCCGGGTGGTCGCCGGGTTCCGCCCGGTCGGGGACGGCGAGGGTGAAGCCGACGCTGACCGACCCGCGGGCGGGCACGGTGACCCGCTCCCGGTCGAGCCTGGCCCACGCGGCGGCCGCCAGCCGCGGCTCCTCGGGTCCGCGGAGGGCGAAGCCGCCGTCCCGGGGGGTGTTGTACGCGTCGGCGGCGTAGAGCCGGAAGGTGCGGGGGAGGTCGGTGCGGTTGGCGATGGTCACGGAGTCGGTGACGGACTGGCCGGGCGCGGCGGCGAGGTAGAAGTAGGGCCGCTGCCCGAGGGTGTTGGCGGCGGGCAGCACGGACCACTGCCCGTTGTCCGCGGCCCTTGCCGTCCCGGCGGAGCCCGGCCCCACGACGGCCAGCACCGCCCCCGCGAGCACCAGGCCCTGTCGGAGCCGGGCCGCCGCCGCTGCGCGGAGCCGGCCGGTCACGACAACGTCAGCGTCAGGACCGCCGCGTACGCACCCGGCGGGGTGTACGGCGGCACCTGGAGGGTCACCGAGGCGTCGACGGTGAAGGTACCGCCGACCAGCGGCGCGTCCGGGGTGGAGGCCAGCACCGCACCCTCCGGGCCGACCGCGCCCGCGCTGCCCGGCGTACACGCGCTCGGGCTGCCCGCCGCGGCGGTGCACGAGGGGGTCCAGGAGAGGGGGGCGCCGGGGATGCGGACCCCGCCGGGGCCGGTGAAGTCGGTGACCTTGCCGATCAGGGACCAGCCCGCCGGGCCGCCGCGGGCGTCCGTGACGGTGACGGTCCCGATCCGGCCGGGCGCGGCGCCGCCGGCTCCGTACGGGACGGCGCCCAGGGCGATGTCCTCGCCGGTCTGGGCCATGCCGAGGGCGCCCGGCTCGACGGTGGCGGTGAGCTTCTGGGCGCCGGACGGCAGCGAAGGCGGGGGCAGGGGCGGCGTGGCGTCGATGACCGTGTACGCGGCCGGGCCCGAGCCCTGCGCGGACGACCAGGCCGCGCCCTCGTAGGCGACGACGGCGGTGGTGGCCCCGTCGGTGACCGGCAGCTCCGCCAGGACCGCGCCGAGCTCGTCCGCGGTGCCGGTCACCCGGTCGGCGGTCTGGGCGGCGCCGGCCCTCCCGGCCACCGTGACGGTCGCGCCCGGGGTGAATCCGGCGGCGGTGACCCTGACCTTGTCGCCGGGCTTCCCGTGCGCCGCGGCGAGGAAGACGCTGCGGAGGTTGGCCGTGGGCAGCGGGGTCGCGGTGAGCCGCTCGGAGACGGGGGCCGCGGTACCCGGCGTACACACCGTGTCGAGGTCCAGCGGATGGCTGGTGTGCAGGGTGTAGGCACCGGGGGCCAGGGTGGTCTCGCCGGGCGCGGTGACGGTGAAGGTGCCGGTCATGGTGACGGCGGGCAGGAGCGCTCCGGCCGGCACGGGGGCGCCCCGCCGTGCGCCGACCACGGTGACCTCGCCGGCCTGGGCGCCGGACAGCAGGATCCGCCCGGTCGCCGTCAGCGCGTCGGCGGGCAGTTCGCCGCCGGCCGGGTTGACGGCGGGGGTGGCGGCCACCTGGTAGGTCACGGTGACGGTGTCGCCGACCTGCGGTGCCGGATGGTCTACGGTGAGCCGGGCGGTCGTCGGCCCGTCGGCGGGCGGCAGTCCGGCCTCCTGGGGCGGCAGGCAGTGGGTCGGGAACTCCACGTGCCCCGGGGGCGTTTCCCGCTCCGCGGCGGCCGGTGCGCTCAGCGCGCCCCCGGTCACGGCCGCGAGTACGGCCATGCCCACGGCCGCCGGCCATCTGCTGCTGCGCGCCCCTGTCCGCACTGCCCGCCCCCTGGGTTCCGTCGCCCCGACAGGGGGCCATTCACGGGCGGGCGGCGGCAGAAGTCAATGCGCGGACCGGGCATCAACTGATGGCCCATCAGAAGCTGGCAGCAACGGCGGGTCGGCCGCCTCCCGGAAGGTGCGCCGGTAGGCCGTCGGACTCACCCCCAGCGCCGCCTGCACGTGCTTGCGCAGCGACTGCGCCGTCCCGAAGCCCGCTTCCCGCGCCACCTGTTCCATCGGCAGTTCCGTCCGCTCCAGCAGCCGCCGGGCCCGCTCCACCCGCTGGCCGAGGATCCACTGGCCCGGGCTGACCCCCGACTCCTCCCGGAACCGGCGCGTGAAGGTCCGTACGGACACCGCCTCCTGCCGGGCCAGGTCGCTCAGGCGCAGCGGTTCGTGCAGCCGGTCCAGCATCCGGGCGCGGGCCGCCGTGGTGCTGGCGAGCTGCGGCTGCGGCATCGGACGCTCGATGAACTGCGCCTGCCCGCCGTCGCGGTGCGGCGGTACGACGGTCCTCCGGGCCACCTCGTTCGCGACGGCCGCGCCGTGGTCGCGGCGCACGATGTGCAGGCACAGGTCGATCCCGGCGGCGACGCCGGCGGAGGTGAGCACGTCCCCGTCGTCCGTGTAGAGCACGTCAGGGTCGACCCGGACGGCCGGGAACATCCGCTGGAAGTGGTCGGCGGAGGCCCAGTGGGTGGTGGCCCGGCGGCCGTCGAGGTATCCCGCGGCGGCGAGCACGTAGCCGCCGGTGCAGATGGAGACGAGCCGGGTGCCGGGCCGGATGTGCGCGAGGGCCTCGGCGAGCTCCCCGGTCAGCCGGCCGTGCTCGTGGACCGGTCCGAGCTCGTACGAGGCCGGGACCACCACCGTGTCGGCGGTGGCCAGCAGCTCCGGGCCGTGCTCGACGTGGATCGCGAAGTCGGCGTCGGTCGGCACCGGCCCGGGGGCGAGCCCGCAGGTCAGGATCTCGTACAGCGGCCGCCCGGCCGAATCCTTGGCACGGCCGAAGATCCGGTGCGGGATGCCGAGTTCGAAGGGCAGCAACCCGGCGAGGGCCAGTACGGCGATGCGGTGGGGGCGGGCTTGCGGCTCCATGGCCCGATCATATCGAAGCATGACAGTCAGGCCACTGTCGTACGCGGCCCCGCGGGCCGGAAGCTGTCGGCGTGACCCAGACAGCCCCCGCCTCCACGGCCACCCCGCGCACTCCCCGGCGGCCCCGGCGCGTCCACCGCGCCTGGTCCGTCGCGGCCGTCTCCTTCGTGACGATCATCGGCGCCGCCGCCTTCGCCTCCCTGCCCGGGCTGCTCATCGAGCCGCTGCACGAGGAGTTCGACTGGTCGCGCGGCACGATCGGCTTCGCCGTCTCCGTCAACCTCGCGCTGTACGGGCTCACCGCGCCGTTCGCGGCCGCCCTGATGGACCGCTTCGGCGTCCGCCGGGTCGTGGCCCTGGCCCTGCTGGTCATCGCGGCCGGCTCGGTCGCCACGGTCTGGATGACCGCCGCCTGGCAGCTGGTGCTGTTCTGGGGCGTCCTGGTGGGCCTGGGCAGCGGTTCGATGGCACTGGCCTTCGCGGCGACGGTGACCAACCGCTGGTTCACCTCCCGGCGCGGCCTGGTCACCGGGATCCTCACGGCGGCCGGGGCCTCCGGTCAGCTGGTGTTCCTGCCGCTGCTGTCCTGGCTGGTGGAGCACCACGGCTGGCGCCCGGCCGCGGTGACGGTCTCCCTGACCGCCCTGGCCGTGGTCCCCTTCGTGTGGCTGCTGCTGCGCGACCACCCGGCGGACGTGGGCCTGGCCCCGTACGGGGGCACGTACGCGCCGAAGCCCGCACCGGTGCCGGGCGCCGCCCGGCGGGCGGTCACCGTGCTGTCCAAGGCGGCCCGTACCGGTCCGTTCTGGCTGCTGGCGGGCACCTTCGCGATCTGCGGGGCCTCCACGAACGGCCTGGTCAAGACCCACTTCGTACCGGCTGCCCACGACCACGGGATGCCGGTGACGGCGGCGGCCGGACTGCTGGCGGTGATCGGGGTCTTCGACGTGGTCGGCACCGTGGCGTCGGGGTGGTTCACCGACCGCTTCGAGGCGCGGCGGCTGCTGGCGGTCTACTACGCCCTGCGCGGCGTCTCGCTGCTCTTCCTGCCGATGCTGCTGGCCCCGTCCGTGCACCCGCCGATGATCTTCTTCATCGTCTTCTACGGCCTGGACTGGGTCGCGACCGTCCCGCCGACCATCGCCCTGTGCCGCGAGCACTACGGGGAGGACGGCGCGATCGTCTTCGGCTGGGTGCTGGCCTCGCACCAGGTGGGTGCGGCGGCCGTCGCCTTCCTGGGCGGGCTGGCCCGGGACGTCTTCGGCTCGTACGACGTCGTCTGGTACGCCTCGGGCGCGCTGTGCGCGATGGCGGCGCTGATGTCGATGGTGATCCGGCGCCGCCCGGCTCCGGCCGGGGCGGTCGTCCCGGCCGGAGCGCAGAAGCCCGGAGCGTAGAACCTCGCGCGTCAGCCCGCGGGGGTGGTGGACTTCAGGGTGCCGTCCGGGCCCGCCAGCAGCACGGGGGTGTCCGGGCCGCCCAGGTCGCGGACGGCCGCGCGGTCGGCGTCGGCCGGGGCGTCGGCGGAGCTGACGACGGCGGCGGCCTCGAGGGACCGGGCCCCGCTCGCCACGGCCATCGCGACCGCGGTCTGCAGCGCGCTGAGCTTCAGGGAGTCGAGCTCCACCGTGCCGGCGACGTACGTGCGGCCGGTCTCGTCGCGCACCGCCGCCCCCTCCGGGACTCCGTTGCGGGCCCGGGCGCTGCGCGCCAGCGTGATGATCTTGTTGTCCTCGGGGTCGATCCCATGGGTGTCGGTCATGGGCGAAGCATAGGGAGCGTTCGGGCGGGGCCGTACGACGGCCCCGTCCAGAGCCCTCGGGGCGTGTCACGGCCGGTCGAGCCGCAGCCGCTCCGCCTTCGGCAGGCCCGCCACGACCAGGTCGTACGAGTCCTCCACGAGCTCGCGGACCATCGCGTCCGGCAGGGCGCCCGGCCCGCCCGCGGTCACCGTGTTCCAGTGCCGCTTGTTCATGTGGTAGCCCGGCGCGATCGCCTCGTGCTCCGCGCGCAGCCGCACCGCCAGCTCCGGCTCGCACTTGAGGTTGACCTTCAGCGGCTCCGCGTCCAGCGCCGTGAGCGCGAACACCTTGCCCAGCACCTTGAACACCGAGATGTCCGGGGTGAAGGGGAACTCCTCCACCGCCGCGTTGAAACCCAGGCAGAACTCCCGCAGCTGCGCCGGGGTCATTCGCCCTCCTCCTCCGCGGCGTCCGCCGCGGCCACCGGTTCGACCAGCACCGTCACGATCTTGTTCCGCCGTCCGGCCGGGGACTCGGCCGTGAGCCGCAGCGGACGGCCGTCCGGCAGCTCCACCACCGCCGAGGCGCCGGCGATGGGCACCCGGCCCAGGGCCTTCGCGAGCAGTCCGCCGACCGTCTCCACGTCCTCGTCGTCGAAGGCCTCGACCTTGAAGAGCTCGCCGAGGTCGGTGATGTCCAGCCGCGCCGTGACCCGGTAGCGGTCCTCGCCCAGGTCCTCGACCGGCGGGAGCTCCCGGTCGTACTCGTCGGTGATCTCCCCGACGATCTCCTCCAGGATGTCCTCGATCGTGACGATCCCCGCCGTGCCGCCGTACTCGTCGATGACGACGGCCACGTGGTTGCGCACCTGCTGCATCTCGCGCAGCAGGTCGCCCGCGTTCTTGGTGTCCGGCACGAAGACCGCGGACCGCATCACCGTGGAGACCAGGTCGGACTCCGCCTCCCGGCTGATGTGGGTCTTGCGGACCAGGTCCTTCAGGTACACGATCCCGACGATGTCGTCCTCGTTCTCCCCGGTCACCGGGATGCGCGAGAAACCGGACCGCAGCGCGAGGGTGGTCGCCTGACGGACCGTCTTGTACCGCTCGATGCAGACCAGGTCGGTGCGCGGCACCATCACCTCGCGCACCAGGGTGTCGCCGAGCTCGAAGACCTGGTGCACCATGCGGCGCTCGTCGTCCTCGATGAGCGATTCCTTCTCCGCGAGGTCCACCATCGCGCGCAGCTCTGCCTCGGAGGCGAACGGCCCCTTGGCGAAGCCCTTCCCGGGCGTGAGCGCGTTGCCGATGAGGATCAGCAGCTGCGGGATCGGCCCCATCACCCGCGCGAGCGGTACGAGGACGTACGCGGCGGCCGTCGCCGTGTTCATCGGGTGCTGGCGGCCGATCGTGCGCGGGGACACGCCCACGGCGACGAAGGAGACCAGCACCATGACCGCGATGGCCACGAGCAGCGCGGTCCAGTTCTCGCCGAACTCGTCGAGGCAGACGTAGGTGACGAGGACGCCGGCCGCCATCTCGCAGGTGACCCGGACCAGCAGCGCCACATTCAGGTAGCGGGTGGGGTCGCCGGCCACCTGGGCGAGCTTCTCGCCGCCGCGCCGGCCATCCCGTACGGCCTGCTCGGCGCGGAAGCTGGAGATGCGGGCGATCCCGGACTCGGCGCACGCCGCGAACCAGGCCACGACCACCAGCAGGACGGCGCCGGTGATCAGTTGCGGGGCGTTCACGAGACGGTGGGCGCCGGGGACGGGCCCGTCATGCCGCGCTCGGCGCGCCAGCCGTCGACGATCGCCGCCTGGAGGCCGAACATCTCGGCCTTCTCGTCGGGCTCCTCGTGGTCGTACCCGAGCAGGTGCAGCACCCCGTGGACGGTCAGGAGCTGGAGCTCCTCGTCCATGGAGTGCTGCGTCGCGGCGTCCTCGCCCTGCTTCTTGGCGACCTCGGGGCAGAGCACGATGTCACCGAGGAGCCCCTGCGGGGGCTCCTCGTCGTCCTTCGCCGGCGGACGCAGCTCGTCCATCGGGAACGACATGACGTCGGTGGGTCCGGGCAGGTCCATCCACTGGATGTGGAGCTGCTCCATCGCGTCCTCGTCGATGACGATGACGGAGAGCTCCGAGAGCGGGTGGATCCGCATCCGGGTGAGCGCGTAGCGGGCGATGTCGAGGATCGCCTGCTCGTCGACCTCGGTTCCGGACTCGTTGTTGACGTCGATCGACATGGTGCGCTGGGTTCTACTTCCGCTGGTGGCCGTTCCCGGCCTGCTGGCTGTCGTCGTACTTCTCGTACGCGTCGACGATACGGCCGACCAGCTTGTGACGGACGACATCCTCGGACGTGAGCCGCGAGAAGTGGATGTCCGGAACCCCTTCGAGGATCGACTGGACCTGACGAAGACCGCTCTTGGTGCCGCCCGGCAGGTCGACCTGCGTGATGTCACCGGTGATGACGATCTTCGAATCGAACCCGAGCCGGGTCAGGAACATCTTCATCTGCTCCGGGCTCGTGTTCTGCGCCTCGTCGAGGACGACGAACGCCTCGTTGAGGGTGCGGCCGCGCATGTACGCCAGCGGGGCCACCTCGATGGTCCCGGCGGCCATGAGCCGCGGGATCGAGTCCGGGTCCAGCATGTCGTGCAGCGCGTCGTAGAGCGGGCGCAGGTACGGGTCGATCTTGTCGAAGAGCGTGCCCGGCAGGAAGCCGAGCCGCTCTCCCGCCTCGACGGCGGGCCGGGTCAGGATGATCCGGCTGACCTGCTTGGACTGCAGGGCCTGGACCGCCTTGGCCATGGCGAGGTAGGTCTTGCCGGTACCGGCGGGGCCGATGCCGAACACGATCGTGTTCTTGTCGATCGCGTCGACGTACCGCTTCTGGTTGAGGGTCTTGGGCCGGATGGTGCGGCCTCGGCTGGAGAGGATGTTCTGGGTGAGCACCTCGGCGGGAGTCTCCTCCGGGCCGCCCTCCTTGCCGTTGCCGCTCGCCTTGAGCATGGCGATCGAGCGTTCCACTGCGTCCTCCGTCATCGGCTGCCCGGTGCGGAGCACCAGCATCATCTCGTCGAACAGGCGCTGGATCAGAGCGACTTCCGCCGCCGCCCCGATCGCGCTGACCTGATTGCCCCGAACATGGATGTCGGCCTTCGGGAAGGCCTTCTCGATCACGCGCAACAGGGCGTCACCCGAACCGAGCACGGACACCATCGGGTGCGTGGCCGGAACGGTGAAGTGGGCTCGCGCCTGCCCCGGCGCCGGGATGTGGGCTGTCGGTGTCTGAGTCATGGGCCGGCACTGTGGCCTGCGCATACCTCCCGCTGAGGGGCCGCGCCGATCGACGACCTCCGGAATACCAAGCCTACGTCGCCTCGCGGGCTTCCCCGAGAGGTTTTCCACCAGCATCCGAGCGCCCCCCGGGCCCGGCCGGGCGGAGCCCGGGCTACGCGGAGTGCCGGAAGCCGATCGTGGGCACCGCCCTGCGCCGGGCCGCCGGGGTCGGGCCGTGCGGGATCAGGTCGTCCAGGAACGCGTACCGGCCGCGCAGCTCGGCGGGGGCGGTCCGCCACCAGTGGGCCACCTCTGGCCAGCCGGGGGCGGAGAGGGAGCCGCCGAACTCCTGGACCGACAGGGCCGCCGTCAGCCCCGCGAAGGCGAGGCGGTCCGCGAGCGGCCAGCCCGCCAGGGTGCCGGTGAGGAAGCCCGCCACGTAGACGTCGCCCGCCCCGGTCGGGTCCAGCTCCTCCACCGTGATCCCCGGGACCTGGGCCGTCTCGCCCGTCCGCCCGTCCACGGCGTACGAGCCCTCCGGGCCCATCGTCACCACGGCGATCGGCACCCGCTCGGCCAGCGCCCGGGCCGCCGCGCGCGGACAGTCGGTCCGTGTGTAGCGCATGGCCTCGCCCGCGTTCGGCAGGAAGGCCTCGCAGTGCGCCAGGTCGGCCAGGGCCCCCAGGTCCCACCGCCCGCTCTCGTCCCAGCCCACGTCCGCGAAGACCCGCGCGCCGCGCCGCGCCGCTTCCGCGATCCACGGCTCGCCCCGGCCGGGCCCCAGGGCGGCCACGGCCGCGCGGGCGCGCGGCGGGCACTGCGGGAAGGGCCCGGGGCCGGCCGGCGGGGGCGCCTCGTGGCCGTGCGAGATCATCGTGCGCTCGCCCTCGTAGGCCATCGAGACGGTGACGGGGCTGTGCCAGCCGGGGATGGTCCGCGACATGGAGAGGTCGATGTCCTCGCCCTGTTCGAGGGCGTCCCAGCAGTACTCGCCGTAGTGGTCGTCGCCGAAGGCCGCGGCGAGCGAGGTGCGCAGGCCGAGGCGGGCGAGGGCGGTGGCCATGTTGGCGACGCCGCCGGGGCTGGAGCCCATGCCGCGCGCCCAGGACTCCGTACCGCGCACCGGGGCCGAGTCGAGGCCGGTGAAGATGATGTCGAGGAAGACCGTGCCGGTCAGGAAGACGTCGCAGGCCGGTTCCCGGGGGTTGCGCAGCGGACCGAGCGGGTCCACCGCTGCCGCACGGCTGTCGACGTTGTCCCGACTGGTCACGGTGTACTCCCCGTTGGCTTGAAGGGTCGTTTCTTCCGAGGGTGTTCGGTGCGAGCCTTTCGGCGGGAGGTTTTCGGTGGAAAGCTGCCAGCCCTGCCCGGCCCGCACGGAACCAAACCCAGTGTGTCGCAGATCACTACAGGAGTGCTCTTTTCCTGCTATCGGGCCACTTGATACACAAGGGCCCCGCTCACTCTGCGGCGGCGCCACGCATCACCGCACCATCTGGAACGCCCCCGTGCCCGACCGCACTCCCGCGCCGCTCTGCGCGCCGCCCGCCGCGCCGCCCGCCGCCTGGCCCCTGGTGGCCCTCTTCACCGCCGGGTACCTCGCCCCGTACCTCCTGCCGACCGTCGTCGGACGGCTCGACGCCCGTCTGCCGCTGAGCCCCGCGCAGGCCGGTCTGATCGGCACGGCCCTGCTGCTCGGCTCCGCCGCGGCCGGCTTCATCCTGGCCTCACGCATCGGCCGGCACGGGCCCCGGCCGCCGGCCCGGCTCGGACTGCTGCTGGCCGTCGCCGGATACGGCACGGCCGCCGCGACCCCGCTGCTGCCGCTGGTCGTCGCGGGCGCCGTGGTCGGCGGCTTCGGCTCCGGGACCGCGACCGCCGTGGCCGCCTCCGGCATCGCCGGGCAGCGCGATCCGCACCGCGCCTCCGCCCTGGGGCTCTTGTCGGTGTCGGCGACCGCCGGGGCGCTGTACCTGACGCTGCCGCGGCTCGGGGGCGGGCACGGGCTGCCGTTCGCCGCGATCGCGCTGGTCGCGGCGGCGGCCTGGCCGGCCACGGGCCGGCTGGGCGGCTCCTCGGCACCCGCCGTGACCGGGGTCGCCCCCGGCCGGCTGCCGTACCCGCGCGCCGGGGTGGTGCTGGCGGGGTCCCTGATGCTGTGGTCGCTCGCGCAGAACGCGCTGTGGGGGGTCAGCGGCCGGATCGGCGCCCAGCAGGCGGGGCTCTCGGAGGTCACCCTCGGCATCGTCTTCGCCGCGGCGCTCGGCGCGGGCCTGCTCGGGGTCGCGGCCGCCTCGGCGCTCGGCGCCCGCGTGGGGCGCGCGGTCCCGATCGGCGTCGGGACGGCGGTGATCGCCTGCTGTGTGGTGGTGTCCTCGTCCGCCCGGGGCCTGGGGGGCTTCGCCGCCGGGGAGATCCTGTGGAACGCGCTGTACCCCGTCGTGCTCTCGTACGCCATCGGCCTCGCCGCGGCCCTGGACCCGCGCGGCCGCTGGGCCGTACTGGCCGGGTCGGCGTCGTCACTGGGCGTGGCCTGCGGGCCCGTCACGGGCAGCCTGCTCGCGGAGGCCGCGGGGTTCCCCGGCATGGGGCTGGTGCTGGGGGCGCTGCTGCTGGCCGTGGCGGGGCCGATGTCCGCCGTTGCGCTGCGTGCGGGCGGGCGGCCGCTGACCGCCGGGTCGGTGCGGCGGCGGGGTGGTGCCCCGGCGGCCGTGCTCGCCGCCGGGGCGGGTGCGCCGTCGGGCGCGGTGCCCCGTGTCGGGGCGGCGGAGCTCTCCGTCACGGAGATCCCGGTTCCCCGCCGCCCGCGCCGCATCCTGCTGCCGTCCCCGGCGCCGCGCCGCCGGCGCTCCCGGCTGTAGCCGCTGCGGTACGGGCAGCGACTCCGGGCCGGGCGGGCACCGCCCGGCCCCGCCGGCGTTTGAGGCGCCGGGGGGCAGGGGCGGAGCCTCAGCGGCGCTTGGGGAGCGGGACGCGGACCAGGTCCGCGGCCACCGTCAGCTCGCCCTCGAAACCAGCCGCACGGGCCTGCCGTTCGAACTCCGAGGGATCGGTGTAGCGCTGCGAGAAGTGCGTCAGCACGAGGTGCCGTACCCCCGCGTCCCGCGCCACCCGCGCCGCCTGCCCGGCCGTCAGGTGCCCGTGCTCGGCGGCCAGCGCCGCGTCCTCGTCGAGGAAGGTCGACTCGATCACCAGCATGTCGCAGCCGGCGGCCAGCTCGTCCACGCCCTCGCAGAGCCGGGTGTCCATGACGAACGCGAACCGCTGCCCGGGCTTCGGCTCGCTGACCTCCTCCAGCGTGACCCCGCCCAGCCGCCCCTCGCGCTGGATCCGGCCCACGTCGGGCCCCGTGATCCCGTGCCGCGCCAGCAGATCCGGCATCATGCGGCGCCCGTCCGGCTCGGTGAGCCGGTAGCCGAAGGACTCCACCGGGTGCGCGAGCCGCCTGGCCTCCAGGACGTACGAGGCCCCGCGCGCCAGCTCCCGCATCCCGTCCCCGGCCACCGGTTCCTCGGCCAGCAGCACCGTCTCGCGGTAGGCCGTGGCGTACCGCAGCCGGTCGAAGAACTTCTGCCCCGAGGCCGGGTAGTGCGCGGTGACGGGGTGCGGGACCCGGTCGAGGTTGATCCGCTGGATCACCCCGGCGAGGCCGAGGCTGTGGTCACCGTGGAAGTGGGTGACGCAGATCCGGTTGATGTCGTGCGCGGCCACCCCGGCACGCAGCATCTGCCGCTGGGTGCCCTCGCCCGGGTCGAAGAGGATGCCCTCGCCGTCCCAGCGCAGCAGGTAGCCGTTGTGGTTGCGGTGGCGGGTGGGCACCTGGCTGGCGGTGCCCAGCACCACGAACTCGCGTACGGACACGGTTATCCGGGGGGCCACTGGAGGCCGCGGCCGCCGAGGACGTGTGCGTGGGCGTGGAAGACGGTCTGGCCGGCGCCGGCGCCCGTGTTGAAGACGATCCGGTAGCCGTGGTCGGTGACCTTCTCGTCGAGTGCGATCTGCCCGGCCTCGACGAGGAGGTCGGCCGCGATGGCGGGCTCGGCCGCGGCCAGCGAGGCCGCGTCGGGGTAGTGCACCTTGGGGATGACGAGGACGTGTGTCGGCGCCTGCGGGTTGATGTCCCGGAAGGCGACGGTCGTCTCGGTCTCCCGGACCATGGTCGCCGGGATGGTCCCCGCGACGATCTTGCAGAACAGGCAGTCGGCCTGCGGTTCCCCGGCCATCGCTTCGCCTCCGTGTCGTTGATCGCTCCGGGCATCGTATCCCCGGGGCACGACCGGAGTTCGATCAGCTCCAGCGGCCGGTGCGGGCCAGCAGGACCGCCGTCGCCGCGGTGCCGGCCGTGGAGGTGCGCAGGACGGAGCGGCCCAGGCGGTACGGGTGGGCTCCCGCCTCGGCGAACACGGCCAGCTCCTCCGGGGAGACCCCGCCCTCCGGGCCGACGACCAGCACGATGGACCCGGCCGCCGGAAGCTTGGCCTCGGCCAGGGCCTCGGAGGGGGTGTCGCGGTCCTCGTGGAGGACCATCGCCAGGTCGGCGCCGACCAGCAGGGCCGCCACCTGCTTGGTGGACATGGCCTCGGCCACCTCCGGGAAGCGGACCCGGCGGGACTGCTTCCCGGCTTCCCGGGCGGTGGCCCGCCACTTGGCCAGCGACTTGGCCCCGCGGTCGCCGCGCCACTGCGTGATGCACCGCGAGGCCTGCCACGGCACGATCGCGTCCACCCCCGTCTCGGTCATGGTCTCCACGGCCACCTCGCCCCGGTCGCCCTTGGGCAGGGCCTGGACCACGGTGATCCGGACGGCCGGTTCGGCTTCCTCGAAGACCTCGGACACGGTCACGACCAGCCGGTCCTTGCCCTCCGCCGCCTTCACGGCCGCTTCGGCCCAGGCGCCCCGGCCGTCCGTGAGGACCACCGCCTCGCCCGGGTTCAGCCGCTTCACGGACACCGCGTGCCGGCCCTCCGGGCCGTCCAGGACGAACTCCGGTCCCGCCGGAACCTCTTCGACCACGAACACCGGGGCGGTCATGACGCACTCCTCATCTGCATTGCCTTCAACGTGCTCTGCGCCTCGGCCAGTTCGGCCGCCAGCACTTCCATCAGCTCCCCGGCCGGCAGCGCCCGCGCCAGCCGGTGCCCCTGGCCCGCCCACAGGGCCATGCCCTGCGGGTCCCCGGCCGCGGCGGCGGCTTTGCGCAGTCCCGAGGTCAGGTGGTGGATCTGCGGGTAGGCGGCGGGGGCGTACGGTCCGTGCTCGCGCATGAACCGGTTGACCAGGCCGCGCCCCGGCCGCCCGGAGAAGGCCCGGGTCAGCTCGGTCCGTACGAACAGCGGGTCCGTCAGCGCCTTCTTGTGCAGCGGGTCCGCCCCCGACTCCGGGCAGGCCAGGAACGCAGTGCCGAGCTGGGCCGCCTCCGCGCCCGCCGCGAGCAGCGCGGCGATCTGCGAGCCCCGCATCAGACCGCCCGCCGCGATGATGGGGAGCGCGACCGCCTCCCGTACCTGGGCCACGAGCGCGAGCAGGCCCACCGACGCCGTGCCGTCGGCCTGCGGGTCGTCCCGGTGGGTGCCCTGGTGGCCGCCGGCCTCCACCCCCTGGACGCACACGGCGTCCGCCCCGGCCTCCTGCGCGCGGCGGGCCTCCTCGACGGAGGTCGCGGTGACGACGGTGTACGTACCGGCCGTGCGCAGGGAGGCCAGGACCGCCGGGGCGGGACAGCCGAAGGTGAAGGAGACGACCGGGACCGGGTCCTCCAGGAGAATGGCGAGTTTGGCGTCGTAGCCGTCGTCGCAGGTGCCGATGATGTCCTCGTCGGCCAGCGAGATCTCGTACCAGCTCGCCTCACCGGCCAGCTGCCCGCGGTACGCCTCGACGGCGGCCGGGTCCACGTAACCGGTCTGCGGCATGAAGAGGTTCACCCCGAAGGGGCGCCGGGTGAGCGCGCGCACCCGCTTGATCTCCTGGTACATGCCGTCGGCGGTCTTGTACCCGCCGGCCAGGAAGCCCAGTCCGCCCGCCTCGCACACGGCGGCGACCAGCGGCGGACAGGAGGCGCCGCCCTCCATGGGGGCCTGCACGATCGGGTAAGCGCAGAGACCGTTCGGTGCCGAGGACATGCACTGCATCGTGCCATGTCCCGCTCAGGGGGCCGAATCACGGCATTCGCCTGGCATAGTCCGCTTCCCGGCGCGGCCGGAACCATACGACGAGCCCGGCCGGGGGCATCCCCGGCCGGGCTCGTCGTATGAGAGGTCGCAGGCGGTCAGCGGCCGTTGAAGGCGTCCTTCAGGCGGCTGAACAGCCCCTGCTGGCCCGGCGCGAACTGGCCGGTGGGCCGCTCCTCGCCGCGCAGCTTCGCCAGCTGGCGCAGCAGCTCCTCCTGCTGGGTGTCCAGCTTGCCCGGGGTGGTCACCTCGACGTGGACGATCAGGTCGCCGCGCCCGCCGCCGCGCAGGTGGGTGACGCCGCGCCCGTGCAGCGGGATCGCCTGGCCGGACTGGGTGCCGGGCCGGATGTCGATCTCCTCCAGCCCGTCCAGCGTCTCCAGCGGGCACTTGGTGCCCAGCGCGGCCGCTGTCATCGGGATGGTCACCGTGCAGTGCAGGTCGTCACCGCGCCGCTGGAACGTCTGGTGCGGGAGCTCGTGGATCTCCACGTACAGGTCGCCGGCGGGGCCGCCGCCGGGGCCGACCTCGCCCTCGCCCGCGAGCTGGATGCGGGTGCCGTTCTCGACACCGGCCGGGATCTTGACCGTGAGGCTGCGGCGGGACCGGACCCGGCCGTCGCCCGCGCACTCGGGGCACGGGGTCGGGACGACGGTGCCGAAGCCCTGGCACTGCGGGCAGGGGCGCGAGGTCATGACCTGGCCCAGGAAGGACCGCGTGACCTGCGAGACCTCACCGCGGCCGCGGCACATGTCACACGTCTGCGCAGAGGTGCCGGGGGCGGCGCCCTCTCCGGAGCAGGTGGTGCAGACGACCGCCGTGTCGACCTGGATGTCCTTGGTGGTCCCGAAGGCCGCCTCGTCCAGCTCCAGGTCCAGGCGGATCATGGCGTCCTGGCCGCGCCGGGTCCGCGAGCGCGGGCCGCGCTGCGAGGCCTGGCCGAAGAAGGCGTCCATGATGTCGGAGAAGTTGCCGAAGCCGCCCGCTCCGAAGCCGCCTGCTCCGCCACCGCCGCCCGAGGAGGACAGCGGGTCGCCGCCGAGGTCGTAGACCTGCTTCTTCTGCGGGTCCGACAGCACCTCGTAGGCCGCGTTGATCTCCTTGAAGCGCTCCTGCGTCTTCGGGTCCGGATTCACATCCGGGTGGAGTTCGCGCGCGAGGCGCCGGAAGGCCTTCTTGATCTCGTCCTGCGATGCGTCGCGGCGCACGCCGAGAACGGCGTAGTAGTCCGTGGCCACTTACGACTCCGCCAGGATCTGTCCGACGTAACGTGCCACTGCGCGTACCGCTCCCATCGTTCCGGGGTAGTCCATGCGGGTCGGTCCGACCACGCCGAGTTTGGCGACCGTTTCGCCGCCCGAACCGTAACCGACCGAGACGACCGACGTGGAGTTCAGCCCCTCGTAGGCGTTCTCGTGCCCGATCCGTACGGCCATTTCCGATTCGTTGGCCTCGCCCAGCAGCTTGAGGAGCACGACCTGCTCCTCCAGCGCTTCGAGCACCGGCCTGATCGTCAAGGGAAAATCATGTCCGAAGCGAGTGAGATTGGCGGTGCCGCCGATCATCAGCCGCTCTTCGGCTTCCTCGACCAGGGTTTCGAGGAGCGTCGCGAGCACGGTGGACACCGTGCCGCGGTCGTCCGCGTCGAAGGACTCGGGGAGGTCCTGGACGAGCGGGGGCACGTCGGTGAACCGGCGCCCGACGACCCTGCTGTTGAGCCGGGCCCGCAGATCGGCCAGCGAGGTCTCCCCGAAGGGGCTCGGGCAGTCGATCAGCCGCTGCTCGACGCGTCCGGTGTCCGTGATCAGTACGAGCATCAGGCGCGCGGGAGCGAGCGAGAGCAGCTCCACGTGCCGGACGGTCGAGCGGGTCAGGCTCGGGTACTGGACGACGGCGACCTGCCGGGTCAGCTGCGCGAGCAGCCGCACGGTGCGGCCGACCACGTCGTCGAGGTCGACGGCCCCGTCGAGGAAGTTCTGGATGGCCCGGCGCTCGGGCGTCGACAGCGGCTTGACCCCCGCCAGCTTGTCGACGAACAGGCGGTAGCCCTTGTCGGTGGGGATCCGGCCGGCGCTGGTGTGGGGCTGGGCGATGTAGCCCTCGTCCTCCAGCACGGCCATGTCGTTGCGCACGGTGGCGGGCGAGACGCCGAGCCGGTGCCGCTCGGTGAGCGCCTTGGAGCCGACCGGCTCCTCCGTCCCGACGTAGTCCTGGACGATGGCGCGCAGCACTTCGAGTCTGCGTTCGCTGAGCATCGCGCACACCTCCAGCTGTGGTCCGTTGCCTTGTTCGTAGCCTGCTGACTGGCACTCTGGTCGTTCGAGTGCCAGAGATCCCCCGCTCAGTGTACGGCCGGGTAGTAAGACCCTGGCAAGGGAGGCCCGCCAGGGTAGCGTCGCGGCATGGACGTGCGTTGGGAAGAGGCGGGCTGGGAAAGGCTGACCGGACGGACCGGACGCCGGCGGCTGCCGGTGTGGGACTGCACCGTGGGACTGGTGGTGGGCGACGATTCCGTCCTCCTCGTCGACCCCGGCTCGTGCCTGCGCGAGGGCGCGCGGGTGCGGGCGGAGGCGGAGCGGCTGACCGGCCGGCACGTGACCCACATCGCATTCACGCACGGCCATTTCGACCACGTCCTGGGCGGGGCCGCCTTCTCCGGGGCCGAGGTGTTCGGGGCGGTCGGGCTGGACGCGCTGCTCGAAACGGGCCGCGAGGAGCTGCGCGGGGACGCGGTGCGGCACGGCCTGGCGGAGGCGGAGGCCGCGGAGGCCGTGGACCTGATGGCGGCGCCGAAGCACCTGGTGTCGGGCGAGTGGACGCTGGAACTGGGCGGGGTACAGGTGCTGCTGGCCAATGTGGGTCCCGGGCACACGCGCCACGATCTGGCGCTCTTCGTGCCGGGCGAGCGCGAGACGGTGTTCTGCGGGGACCTGGTCGAGGAGTCGGGCGAGCCCTCGGCCGGCCCGGACGCGGTGCCCCGGCAGTGGCCCGCGGCCCTGGACCGGCTGCTGGCGCTGGGCGGGGACGACGCTCTGTACGTGCCGGGTCACGGAGCGGTGGTCGGCGCGGGCTTCGTCCGTGCGCAACGCGCCACACTGGCCGCCCGTTTCGGCGTGTCGTAGGCATGATCGCCGCGCCTCTCCTACGCTCGGCCGGATGCGCGAGTACTCCCCCGACCTGACCCCCCAGTGGAAGCGCCCCAAGGCCGTGCCGGAGGTGGCGGCGGAGCCGGATCTGGTGGTCGAGGTGGCCGGTACGGACTTCTGCGGCGCGGTGGTGGCCTGCGAGGCGGGCACGGTGACCCTGGAGGACCGCTTCGGCAAGCGGCGGGTGTTCCCGATGGAGCCGCGGGGCTTCCTGCTGGACGGGGCCGTGGTCACCCTCACCCGGCCCGCGCGGGGGCCGTCGGCGCCGCGGCGGACGGCCTCGGGCTCGATCGCGGTCCCGGGGGCCAGGGCGCGGGTGGCGCGGGCCGGGCGCATCTACGTGGAGGGCCGCCACGACGCGGAGCTGGTCGAGAAGGTCTGGGGCGACGACCTGCGCGTCGAGGGCGTGGTGGTGGAGTACCTGGAGGGCATCGACGGCCTCCCGGCCATCGTCGCCGACTTCGCCCCGGCCCCGGACGCCCGCCTGGGGATCCTGGTGGACCACCTCGTCCCGGGCTCCAAGGAGTCCCGTATCGCGGCGTCGGTGACCTCCCCGGACGTCCTGATCGTGGGCCACCCGTACGTGGACGTCTGGCAGGCGGTGAAGCCGTCCGCGCTGGGCATCCCGGCGTGGCCGGCGATCCCCCGCGGCCAGGACTGGAAGACGGGCGTCTGCCGCGCCCTGGGCTGGCCGGACAACACCGGCGCCGCCTGGCAGCACATCCTGTCCCGGGTGAGGTCCTACAAGGACCTGGAACCCACCCTGCTGGGCTCGGTGGAACACCTCATCGACCACGTCACGGCCTGACCCCGGCCGGCCCGCCGGCTAGTCCACCAGGTCCCGGACCACCGCATCGGCCAGCAACCGCCCCCGCAGGGTCAGCACGGCCCGCCCGCCCTCGTACGGCCCGGCCTCCAGCAGCCCGTCCGCCAGCGCCCGGCGCGACGCCGCCAGCCCGGCCGGCGCGAGCAGCGACAGCGGCACCCCGTCCACCAAGCGGAGCTCCAGCAGGATCCGCTCGACCCTCCGGTCCTCCTCGGACAGGAGCTCGCGGCCGGCCCCGGGAGACCGCCCCTCCGCCAGGGCGGCGGCATACGCTCCCGGGTGCTTGACGTTCCACCACCGCACCCCGCCCACGTGCGAGTGCGCCCCCGGCCCCGCGCCCCACCAGTCGGCGCCGCGCCAGTACAGCTCGTTGTGCAGGCAGCGCCCGGCCTCCGAGGTGGCCCAGTTCGACACCTCGTACCAGGAGTACCCGGCCCCGGCCATGACCTCGTCCGCGATCAGGTACCGATCGGCGTGCACGTCGTCGTCCGTCATCGGGACCTCGCCCCGGCGGATCCGGCGCGCCAGCTGCGTGCCCTCCTCCACGATCAGCGCGTACGCCGAGATGTGGTCGGGCCCGGCGCCCAGCGCGGCGGAGAGCGACGCCCGCCAGTCCTCGTCCGACTCCCCCGGCGTCCCGTAGATCAGGTCCAGGTTGACGTGCTCGAAGCCCGCCGCCCGCGCCTCGGCGACGCAGGCCTCCGGGCGCCCGGGGGTGTGCGTACGGTCCAGCACCTTCAGGACGTGCTGCTTCGCGCTCTGCATGCCGAAGGAGATCCGGTTGAAGCCGCCGGCCCGCAGCTCGGCCAGGTACTCCGGGTTCACGGACTCCGGATTGGCCTCGGTGGTGATCTCCGCGTCCTCGGCCAGGCCGAACTCGTCCCGGATCGCCGCGAGCATCCGCACGAGGTCCCCGGCGGGCAGCAGCGTCGGAGTACCGCCGCCCACGAACACCGTCCGTACGGCCCGCGGGTCGTCCCCGAGCACCTTCCGGGCGAGGCGGACCTCGTCGATCAGGGTGTCGGCGTAGTTCTCCCGAGAGGCGAGCACACCGCCGGTGCCCCGCAGCTCGGTGGCCGTGTAGGTGTTGAAGTCGCAGTACCCGCACCGCGTGGCGCAGTACGGCACGTGCAGGTAGAAGCCGAGCGGCCGGTCCCCCGCACCCGCCAGGGCGTGCGACGGCAGCGAGCCGTCTTCGGGCATGGGTTCACCGTCGGGGAGTGCGGAAGGCATACCCCCATCATCCCGCACCCGCCGGCAACCCGGCCCCGCCCGGAAGGGGCGGGGTACGCGGGGCGGCCCGGCCGCCCCGCGCAGCCGCGCCCGCGGCAGGCGTCAGGCTTCGCGCGCGCCCTCGTACATCTCGTCGATCAGGTGCTTGAACTCACGCTCGACGACCGGGCGCTTCAGCTTGAGGCTGGGCGTGAGGTCGCCGTGCTCGACGTCGAGGTCGCGCGGCAGGATCCGGAACTTCTTGACCGTCTGCCACCGCTGGAGGCCCTCGTTGAGGGTCTGGACGTAGGTCTCGATCAGGCGGTTGGTCTCCGGCGCGGCCAGGACCTGCCCGTACGTCTTGCCCTCCAGCCCGTTCTCGGCCGCCCAGCCCATGATCGACGGCTCGTCGAGCGCGATCAGGGCGGAGCAGAAGTTCCGGTCGGCGCCGTGCACGACGATGGTCGACACGTACGGGCAGATCGCCTTGAACTGGCCCTCGACCTCGGCCGGGGCGACGTACTTGCCGCCCGAGGTCTTGATCAGGTCCTTCTTGCGGTCGGTGATGCGCAGGTAGCCGTCGGCCGAGAGCTCGCCGATGTCGCCCGTGTGCAGCCAGCCGTCGGACTCCAGCACCTCGGCCGTCTTCTCGGGCTGGCCGTGGTAGCCCTGCATGATGCCGGGGCCGCGCAGCAGGACCTCGCCGTCGTCGGCGATGCGGACCTCGGTGCCGGGGAGCGGCTTGCCGACGGTGCCGGTGCGGTAGGCCTCGCCCGGGTTGACGAAGGAGGCGGCGCTGGACTCGGTCAGGCCGTAGCCCTCGAGGATGTGGATGCCGGCGCCGGAGAAGAAGTAGCCGATGTCGGGCGCGAGGGCGGAGGCGCCGGAGACGGCGGCGCGCAGGTTGCCGCCGAAGGCCTCGCGGAGCTTGGAGAAGACGAGCGTGTCGGCGATCTTGTGCTTGGTGGCGAGGCCGAAGGGGGCGGTCGCCTGACCGGTGCGGCGGAAGTTGTCCTGGGTGACCTTGGCGTACTCGCGGGCCACGCCGACCGACCACTGGAAGATCTTGTACTTGGCCCCGCCGCCGGCCCGGGCCTTGGCGGCGACGCCGTTGTAGACCTTCTCGAAGATGCGCGGGACGGCCGCCATGTACGTCGGCTGCACGACCGGCAGGTTCTCGATGATCTTGTCGATGCGGCCGTCGACGGCGGTCACGTGGCCGACCTCGATCTGCCCGGAGGTCAGCACCTTGCCGAAGACGTGGGCCAGCGGCAGCCACAGGTACTGGACGTCGTCCTTGGTGATCAGGCCGGTGGCGACGGTGGCCTTGGCCATGTACGACCAGTTGTCGTGCAGCAGCCGGACGCCCTTGGGGCGGCCGGTGGTGCCGGAGGTGTAGATGAGGGTGGCGAGCTGGTCGGCGGTGATGGCCGAGATCCGCTCCTTGACCGCCTCCGGGTGCTTGGCGAGGTACTCCTTGCCGCGCGCCTCCAGATCGGCGAGCGAGAGCACCCAGCCCTCGGGGTCTCCCTCGGCGGCGACCGCGTCGGCGGTCTCCACGACCACCACGTGGGCGAGGTTCGGCAGGTCGGCGCGGCGCTCGCGCGCCTTGGCCAGCTGCTTGCCGTCCTCGGCGATGAGCACCCGGCTCTCGGAGTCCGCCAGGATGTACGCCGACTCCTCGGCGTTCGTGCTGGGGTAGATGGTGGTGACCGCGCCGCCGGCGCACATCACGCCGAGGTCGGCGAGGATCCACTCGACCCGGGTGTTGGAGGCGAGCGCGACCCGCTGCTCCGGCCCCAGGCCGAGGTCGACCAGCCCGGCGGCGATGGCGAAGACCCGCTCGGCCGCCTGGCCCCAGCTCAGCGACTTCCAGTCGTCGGGGCCCTGGCCGCCGGCCGCGGGCACGGGGTACCGGTACGCCTCCGCATGCGGCGTGGCGGCCACGCGCTCAAGGAAGAGGGCCGCCACCGAGGGCGGGCGGTTCTCGATCAAGGTCTGTGTGTCGCTCACGACATCCTCCGGACCGGACCACGCGGCAGTGCGTGGGCGTGGGGCGCTTGGGGGGGCGCATCGGGACAGGCGGGGTTTGAGACGTAACCAGCAGGTGACTGGCGAGTAACCATCGAGCAGTGATCAGACTAGAGGCCGTCCGCCGCCTGCGTAAGAGCCCGCAAGCGGCCGGTTCATAACGAAAGAGGCCCTCACGCCGGAGCGTGAGGGCCTGCTTCCGCAGCGGTCGCGGGCGCCGCTACTTCTTCTTGCCGCCCGACTCGTCGCTGGAGAGGACGGCGATGAAGGCCTCCTGCGGGACCTCCACGGAGCCGACCATCTTCATCCGCTTCTTGCCTTCCTTCTGCTTCTCCAGCAGCTTCCGCTTACGGGAGATGTCACCGCCGTAGCACTTGGCGAGCACGTCCTTGCGGATGGCGCGAATGGTCTCGCGGGCGATGACGCGGGAGCCGATAGCGGCCTGGATCGGCACCTCGAAGGCCTGCCGCGGGATGAGCTCGCGCAGCTTGGCGACGAGGCGCACGCCGTAGGCGTAGGCGGCGTCCTTGTGCGTGACGGCGGAGAAGGCGTCGACCTTGTCGCCGTGCAGCAGGATGTCGACCTTGACCAGGCTGCCGGACTGCTCGCCGGTGGGCTCGTAGTCGAGGGAGGCGTAACCCCGCGTCTTGGACTTCAGCTGGTCGAAGAAGTCGAAGACGATCTCCGCGAGCGGGAGGGTGTAGCGGATCTCGACCCGGTCCTCGGAGAGGTAGTCCATGCCGAGCAGGGTGCCGCGGCGGGTCTGGCAGAGCTCCATGATCGCGCCGATGAACTCGCTGGGGGCGAGGATCGTGGCCCGCACGACCGGCTCGAACACGTCCGAGATCTTGCCCTCGGGGAACTCGCTCGGGTTGGTGACGGTGACTTCCTTGCCGTCCTCCAGGACCACCCGGTAGACCACGTTGGGCGCGGTGGCGATCAGGTCGAGGCCGAACTCGCGCTCCAGGCGCTCGCGGACCACGTCCAGGTGGAGCAGGCCGAGGAAGCCGACGCGGAAGCCGAAGCCGAGCGCCGCCGAGGTCTCCGGCTCGTATACGAGCGCGGCGTCGTTGAGCTGCAGCTTGTCCAGGGCCTCGCGCAGGTCCGGGTAGTCCGAGCCGTCGAGCGGGTACAGACCCGAGAAGACCATCGGCCGCGGGTCCTTGTAGCCGCCGAGGGCCTCGGTCGCGCCGTGGTGCAGGCTGGTGATGGTGTCACCGACCTTGGACTGACGCACGTCCTTCACGCCGGTGATGATGTAGCCCACCTCGCCGACGCCGATGCCGTCGGCCGGGGTCATCTCCGGGGAGGAGACACCGATCTCCAGCAGCTCGTGGGTGGCGCCGGTGGACATCATCCGGATGCGCTCGCGCTTGTTGAGCTGGCCGTCGACCACACGGACGTAGGTGACCACGCCGCGGTACGAGTCGTAGACCGAGTCGAAGATCATGGCGCGGGCCGGGGCGTCCTTGACGCCGACCGGGGCCGGAACCGTGGCGACGACCTTGTCGAGCAGCGCTTCCACGCCCAGACCGGTCTTCGCGGAGACCCGCAGGACGTCCTCGGGCTGGCAGCCGACCAGGTTCGCGAGCTCCTCCGCGAACTTCTCCGGCTGGGCGGCCGGCAGGTCGATCTTGTTCAGCACCGGGACGATCGCGAGGTCGTTCTCCATCGCCAGGTACAGGTTGGCGAGGGTCTGCGCCTCGATGCCCTGCGCGGCGTCCACCAGCAGGACCGTGCCCTCGCACGCGGCGAGGGAGCGCGAGACCTCGTACGTGAAGTCGACGTGCCCGGGGGTGTCGATCATGTTGAGGATGTGGGTGCTGCCCTGACCCTCACCGGTGGTGGGCGCCCAGGGCAGTCGGACCGCCTGGGACTTGATCGTGATGCCGCGCTCACGCTCGATGTCCATGCGGTCGAGGTACTGGGCGCGCATCTGCCGCTGGTCGACCACACCGGTGAGCTGGAGCATCC
This sequence comes from Streptomyces sp. LARHCF249, assembly GCF_052871255.1. Lineage (NCBI taxonomy): Bacteria > Bacillati > Actinomycetota > Actinomycetes > Kitasatosporales > Streptomycetaceae > Streptomyces > Streptomyces sp. LARHCF249. The sequence continues at coordinate 397,764 of NZ_JBIXJQ010000002.1, read as the reverse complement.
GGTCGGCAAGGGTCGACTTGCCGTGGTCGATGTGCGCGATGATGCAGAAATTGCGGATCAGCGCCGGGTCGGTACGGCTCGGCTCGGGCACGTGGCTGGGGATCGCGGGCACGCAGTGTCCTGATTCTCGGTCGCAGTCGGAACTCGGAACGAAGTCTGAGTCCTCCCATGGTCCCATGGACGGGGCAGTGCGCTCGGTTTGGGCCGCCAGGAGCGTGCCTGGTAGCCTGGGCAGCTGTGTCTCGTATGCCCTCTCAGCTGTCGAGGCACAATCCGAAGAACAAAACTCTGAACCTGAAAAGGCTCTTTCGTGGCGAACATCAAGTCCCAGATCAAGCGGAACAAGACGAACGAGAAGGCGCGCCTGCGCAACAAGGCCGTCAAGTCCTCGCTCAAGACCGCGATCCGCAAGGCCCGCGAGGCCGTCGTCGCCGGTGACGTCGAGAAGGCCACCGTGGCTTCTCGCGCCGCCGCGCGTGCGCTCGACAAGGCTGTCTCGAAGGGTGTCATCCACAAGAACGCCGCCGCCAACAAGAAGTCGGCGCTGGCCTCCAAGGTTGCCTCCCTGCAGGGCTGAGCTCTCGATGTAAATCGCCGGTAAGGACCCAGCGGGCCCTCTCTTCCGCTCCTTCACCGGCACACCGCGCCGCACGCGGCCTGCGTTCGCCACGCGGGTGCGGCGCAACCCAAGCAGTACAGCGGTAACCGAAGGCCCCGGCCTCCGCCCTTCCCCAGGGCGGCGGCCGGGGCCTTCGCGTGTCGGCTGTCAGCGGCGCTGGGGGCGGGCCGCGCGGGCCACGGCCACGACCGCCTTCTCCAGCGCGTACTCGGGATCGTCGCCGCCGCCCTTGACCCCCGCGTCGGCGGCGGCCACGGCGCGCAGGGCGTCCGCGACGCCGTCCGCCGACCAGCCGCGCATCTGCTGGCGGACCCGGTCGATCTTCCAGGGCGGCATTCCCAGGTCCCGGGCGAGGTCGCCGGGGCGGGCCCCGCGCGGGGCGGAGGCCAGCTTCCCGATCGCCCGCACGGCCTGGGCCAGGGCGCTGGTGATCAGGACCGGCGCCACCCCGGTGGACAAGGACCAGCGCAGGGCTTCGAGAGCCTCCGCCGCACGCCCTTCGACCGCCCGGTCGGCGACGGTGAAGCTGGAGGCCTCGGCCCGGCCCGTGTAGTAGCGGCCGACCACGGCCTCGTCGATGGTGCCCTCGACGTCCGCGCACAGCTGCGCCGCCGCACTCGCCAGCTCCCGCAGGTCGCTGCCGATCGCGTCGACCAGGGTCTGGCACGCCTCCGGCGTGGCCGACCGGCCCAGCGTGCGGAATTCGCCCCGTACGAAGGCCAGCCGGTCCGCCGGCTTCGTCATCTTCGGGCAGGCGACCTCCCGGGCGCCCGCCTTGCGCGCCGCGTCCAGCAGGCCCTTGCCCTTGGCCCCGCCCGCGTGGAGGAGGACGAGGCTGATCTCCTCGTAGGGCGCCTCGAGGTACGCCTTCACCTCCTTGACGGTGTCGGCGGACAGGTCCTGGGCGCCGCGCACGATCAGGACCTTGCGCTCGGAGAAGAGCGACGGACTGGTCAGCTCGGCCAGCGTGCCGGGCTGGAGCTGCTCGGAGGCGAGGTCGCGGACGTCCGTGTCGGCGTCGGCGGCGCGGGCGGCCGCGACCACCTCCCGTACGGCGCGGTCGAGCAGCAGGTCCTCCTGCCCCACCGCGAGGGTGAGCGGGGCAAGCGGATCGTCGGTGGAGTTCTTCCTGGTGGCCATCGGCTCCAGCATCCCACGCCGTACTGACAGTCCCCGGCCCCGCGGCCCCCCTGACCCGATACGTGAGAATGGTCGCGTGAACGTGCGCCATGTACTCGTCCTGCCCGACCGCGACGCCGCCGAGGAGGTGGCGCAGGAAGCCGTCGACCGCTTCGGCCTCCCGGAGGAACCCCAGCTGCTGCGCGACGCCCTGGCCGGTGAGGACGACGCCGAGGACGCCCAGTGGCTGGTGGTCGTCGAGGACCCGCGGGAACGGCTCGACACCGCCGTACTGGACGCCCTCGCCGCCGAGTACGAGGGCTGGCTGGAGGCCCCGTAGGAGTCCCGCCGGGCTCAGGCCTTGTGGACGATCTGCACGTCCAGCGTCACTTCCACGCTCGAACCGATCGCCGCGATGCCGTGCGCCAGCACCGACTGCCAGTTCAAGGCGAAGTCCTCGCGGTGCAGTTCGGTGGTGGCCCGGCAGGCGGCGCGCGGCTCGCCCTCCAGGCCGGTGCCCAGACCCAGGTACTGGGTGTCCAGGGTGACGGAACGGCCGACCCCGTGGAGGGTGAGGGCGCCCGCGACGGTCCAGCGGCTGCCGCTGCGGTGGATGAACCGCTCGCTGTAGAACTCCACCGTCGGGTGCCGGGCCGCGTCCAGGAAGTCGGCGGATCTCAGGTGGTCGTCGCGCAGCCGCAACCCGGTATCGATGCTCGCCGCGTCGATGATCACGTGCATGGAGGAGTCCTCCATGCGGTCCGCTATCCGTACCGCGCCGGCGAACGTGTTGAACCGGCCGCCGATCCGGGCGAAGCCGATGTGCCGGGCCGTGAACGCGATCGACGAGTGCGCCGGGTCGAGCTCCCAGTGGCCGGGCTGCGGCAGCAGCGGCGGCTCCACCGCGTCGAGGACGATCTCCCCGGTTCCGGGCTGCGCCGGGTCCCCCACCAGCGTCGCCCCGTGGAACGGCGCGTACCCCTCGGCGGTGACCGAGAGCCGGTACTCCCCCTCCGGCACGACCGCCGTGAACCCGCCGTACGGATCGGTCACGCCGCTGACGATCCGGCGCCCGATCGGATCGGTCACCTCGAACGCGGCCTGTCTGACCGGCCGGTGGACGGTGTCGAGAACCCGGCAGTTGAGCAGACCTGCCGTCGGTGGCAGGGTCAGTGTCGCGGATGTGTGCGGGCCGGAACTTCCGGCCGTCTCCATCCCCCGTCGGCGTCCGAACATGGCTGGTGCACCCCCGTGCTGTGTGGACTTGGACCGCTCTGGCGAAGACGCATTCGATCATGCTGTCGGGTTGTGGGCAAACAGAATGACCGCGCCCGGAATGCCCGTGTCGCCCACGTCGCCCACGTCGGCGGCCCGCCGGGAACACCCGCATCCCCGAGCCGGCGCCGGACACGGCGATCGACCCGTCGGTGTCGGTACGCAGTACGGCCGCCCCCGAGGCCCGCAGCCGGGCGAGCGTACCCGGTGCGGGATGCCCGTAGCGATTGGCCGCGCCGACCGGGACGACGGCGAGCCGGGGCCGGATCCGCGCGTACAGCCCCGGGTCCTGGTGCGCGGAGCCGTGGTGCGCGACCTTGACCACATCCACCGGGCCCAGCTGCGGATGGTCCCTCAAGAGGCCCTGCTGTGCGGGCGGTTCGAGGTCGCCGAGCAGGAGCAGGGTCAGCCCCGCGCGCCGGACCAGCAGGGCGACGCTCGCGTCGTTGGGACCCTCGGGCGGCGGCCCGGCCACCGGCGGCCACAGCACCTGCCATTCCAGCGGTCCGGCCCGCCGCCGCTCCCCCGCCGCGGCCCGTACGACGGGTACGCCCGCGGCGGCCGCGGTCCGGTGGACGAACTGCGCCTGCCCCGGCGGCTCTGCCAGCGCGGTGGTCTGAATCACACCCACCGACCGGCCCCGCAGCACACCGGACAGGCCTCGTACATGGTCGGCGTGAAAGTGCGTCAGCAGCAGCATCGGCACCCGGCGCACGCCCAACGCGCGCAGGCAGGCGTCCACCGGACCGGGATCCGGCCCGGCGTCCACCACCAGGGCCTCGCCCGGGCCGAGGGCGAGTACCGCGGCGTCCCCCTGCCCCACGGCGCACTGCACGTAGCTCCAGTCGGGCGGGGGCCAGCCGGTGAGCGTACGGGTGAGCTGCGGCGGCCGCAGCACGGCCAGGAGCAGCAGCACCGCCAGTGCCGGGCAGAGCCATCGCCGCCTGCCGAACCGGGCGCCGAGGAGCACGAGGGCCACGGTGGCGGCGGCCAGCAGCAGCCCGCCGGTGAGCCCGCCCGGCCAGGCCAGCTCGGCCCCCGGCAGCCGTGCCCCGGTACGGGCCACCTGGGCGATCCACCCGGCGGGCACCCCGGCGCACCAGGCGATCACCCGCGCGGCGGCCATCCACACGGGGGCCACGGCGAGCGCCGCGAAGCCGAGCACCGTCGCCGGACCGGCCGCCAGCTCGGCCAGCAGGTTGCACGGCACCGCCACGAGGCTGACCCGGGCGGAGAGCACCGCGACCACGGGCGCACACACCGCCTGGGCGGCCGCGGCCGCCCCCAGCGCCTCGGCGAACCGCGGCCGCATCCCCCGCCGCCGCAGCGCCTCGCTCCACCGGGGGGCGAGGGTGAGCAGGGCGCCCGTGGCCAGGACGGACAGCAGGAAGCCGTAACTGCGCGCCAGCCAGGGGTCGTAGAGGACCAGCAGCAGTACGGCGGCGCCCAGGGCCGGGATCAGGGACCTGCGCCGCCCGGTGGCGAGGGCCAGCAGGGTGACCGCCCCGCAGGCCGCGGCCCGCAGCACGCTCGGCTCCGGCCGGCACACCACCACGAACGCCAGCGTCAGGGCCGCCCCGCACAGGGCGGTGGCCCGCAGCGAGAGCCCGAGCCGGGGCGCCAGCCCGCGCCGCTCGGCCTGCTGCGCACGGGCGGGGGGCCCGATGAGCAGGAACAGCACCACGGTCAGGTTGGACCCGGACACGGCCAGCAGGTGCAGCAGGTCGGTGGCCTTGAACGCCGCCTGCAGATCGGGCGGCACCCTGGACGTGTCCCCGACGACCAGTCCCGGCAGCAGGGCCCTGGCATCCGGTGCGAGCCCCTCGGTGGCCTCGCGCAGCCCGGCCCGCAGCCGCCCGGCGAGCCGCTGCGCGGTGTCCGGGCCGCCGGTCACCGCGGGCGGGGTGTCGCCGGACGGGCGCAGCAGGGCCACGGCCCGCTCCCCGTCCCGCGCCGGGGCCAGCCGGGCGACGACCGCCACCCGGGTGGAGGGCAGCAGCCGGGCCCATCCCGGGTGCCCGGCCAGCACCCGCACCGGGGTCTCGACCCGGGTCCGCGCTCCGTCGGGCCCGGTCACCTCCGTCAGCACCGCGTCCAGCACCACCACCGGCGGCCCGCTCCCCCGGACGCTCCCGCTCCCGGCGACCCGCGGATCGGAACCGACGGTGAGTTCCGCCAGGACCCGGGCGTGCTCCCGGGCCAGCCCCACCACGGGCCCGGCCCGCGCCTCGGCCCGCTGGAGCCCCGCCACGCCGGCACCGGCGCAGGCGCACAGCAGGGCCGCGGCCAAGGCCGGGGCGGCCCTCCAGCGGGGCCCGGGGCTGCAACCTGCCAGGAGCAGCAGCCCCGCTCCGGCCACCCCCACGCCCACCACGACGGCGGTCGGTCCCGCGGGCGCGTCCAGGGCGAGGGCGGCCGCCGCCCAGGCTGCCAGGGCCGGCGCCACCAGGCGCAGGTCCGCCGGCGCCCTCGGCCCCGCCCCCGCTCCCGCCCCCGCCCCCGCGTCCTCGAGGCCGTTCACGGCCGCACCAGCGTGCGCAGGTCGGCGAAGCGCCGCTCGCCGATGCCGTTGACCTGCCGCAGCTCCTCCACGGAGCGGAAGCCCCCGCGGGCGGTGCGGAAGTCGACGATGTGCTGCGCCAGCACCGGCCCGACGCCCGGCAGCCCGTCCAGCTGCTCGACCGTGGCCGAGCCGAGGCTGAGCGGTCCCGGACCCGGCCCGGACCCGCTGCCGCCCGGTGGAGGCTGCCCGGGGACTCCCACCAGCACCTGCTCGCCGTCCACCAGCACCCGGGCCCGGTTCAGCCCGGTGGTGTCCGTACCGGGCCGCACACCGCCCGCGGCGGCCAGCGCGTCCTCGACGCGTGAACCGGCGGGCAGCCTCCGCACGCCCGGCTCCCGGACCTTGCCGCCGATGTCGACGACGATCCGCGCGGCGCCTCCCGCCAGGGCCGGCGCCGTGGCGGCTGCCGGGGCCGCCGGGGCGATCACCGCGGGCGCGGTCACCGGCCGCGGCCGGGCGGACCAGAACTGCTGCGCGGCGAAGCCGACGGCGACGGCGAGCACGACCCCGACCGCGGCCACCGTGCGCGGCTCCACCCCGCAGCGGGTCTGGAACCACACCGGCAGCCGCTCCCGCAGCGCCAGCCTGCGCGCGACATCGGGAGACAGCCCGGCCGCCTCCTCGGGCGCGGGCCCTGGCTCCGCCTCGGGCCGGGGCGGCGGCGGACTGCTGCCGCCCAGCAGGGCTTCGGCCCGGCGGCGCACGGCCTCCGGTTCCGCGTGCGGGGTCCGGCGGCCACGGCGGGCGCCCTGGCCGCGGCGGTGTCGCAGACGGCCGTCGGAGAGACGGGACCGGCCCGGGCCGCTGGTGGCGCCCGACGGATGCGAAGTACGCGTTCGAAGAGTCATGCCACGACGGTAGGGACGAATCCGTCCCCTCGTTCGGAGCCCTCAATTCCGGTGGACAGCGGCCCCGTTGTGGATATCCGGGCCACCCGTTCCGGTGAACCGGCCGGTCCTCAGCGCGGCGAGACGACCGCCGCCAGCAGCCCCGGCCCCGTGTGTGCGCCGATGACCGCACCGACCTCGCTGACGTGCAGTTCGACCAGCCCGGGAATGCGTTCGCGCAGCCGCTGGGCGAGTTTCTCGGCCCGCTCCGGCGCCGCCAGGTGGTGCACCGCGACATCGACGCTGCCGGCTCCGGCGCGCTCCACGGCCAGCTCCTCCAGGCGGGCGATGGCCTTGGAGGCCGTACGCACCTTCTCCAGCATCTCGATCCGCCCGCCGTCCAGCGTCAGCAGGGGCTTCACGGCCAGCGCCGAGCCGAGGAGGGCCTGGGCGGCCCCGATCCGCCCGCCGCGGCGGAGGTAGTCGAGGGTGTCGACGTAGAAGTACGCGGACATGTCCGCGGCCCGCTTCTCGGCGGCGGCCACCGCCTCGTCGGCGGAGCCGCCCGCCTCGGCCACCTCGGCGGCGGCGAGCGCGCAGAAGCCGAGGGCCATCGCGACCATGCCGGTGTCCACGACGCGGACGGGCACCGGCGCGGTCCGCGCGGCGACCACGGCGGCGTCGTAGGTGCCGGAGAACTCGGCGGACAGGTGCAGGCTGACGATGCCGGTGGCACCGGCCTCCGCGGCCGCCCGGTAGGCCCGGACGAACTCCTCCGGGCTGGGCCGGGAGGTTGTGACCGAGCGGCGCTTCTGCAGCGCCAGGGCGAGGCTGCGCGCCGAGATCTCGGTTCCCTCCTCCAGGGCCTCGCCGCCGAGTACCACGGTGAGCGGGACGGAGGTGATTCCGTGCCGCGCCATGGCCGGTTGGGGCAGGTAGGCCGTGGAATCGGTGACGATGGCGACATGGCGGGACATGAGCCGGAGGGTACCGCCCGTGGGGGTGGGTCGGCAGCCTGGGCCCCTCGTCGGGGCGTTCGCGCGCCCTGCGGGGCCAAGCGCCGGCGTGGCCGAACCTACGTCGTGGTCTCGGGCCGCCGGGCCTTCTCCCACGGGTACGGCGTCGCCGGAGCGGCCGGGTTCAAAGCCTCCTGCTGCGGCTCCGTCGCCTGCGCAGCGTCCCACGCCGCGGCCGCCGCCGCCAGGTCGTCCGCCGGCTCCCGCTGCCAGTCCCGCAGCGCCCCGGACTCCATCTCGATCCGCGCCGACAGGTCGGACAGGTCGTCCTCGGCGAAGCGCCGGGCCCGGTCCCGGGCCGCCCACCGCAGCGAGTCCGCAGACTCGACGATCTTGGCCGTGCGCTCCCGCAGCTCCGGAAGGCGCTCGGCGGTCCGCTGCCGGTCCGGCTCCTGCTCCAGCCGCTTGAGCTCCACGTCCAGCTCCTGGCCGTGCGCGCTCAGCCGCTCGAACAGTACGAGGGACTCCTTCAGCGAGGCGTCCACCCGAGCTCCCTCGGACAGCGCCTGCTGCGTGGCCCGCATCGACGTCCGCAGGTCCAGCCGCAGCTGCGCCAGCGCCCCCACCACACCCACCTGGCCGAAGCTCTTGGCCCGCAGGGCCGTGTCCTCCACCGTGCGCCGGGCCTGGACGACCGTGCGCTCCACGCCCCGCTTGGCCGCACCCACCGCCTTGACCGTGAGGTACGCGCCGAGGCCGACGACGGCCAGCAACATCAGCGCGAAGATGATCAACGCGGCCTCCATGGTGGCCCCTTTCCCCAGGCGTCAGCTCTTCCCCTCCACCGTAAACGCCACAGGCAGGCCAGGGGTTCCATTCGAACCCCCAACCTGCCCGTACGGGATGTCCCCCATGGCGGGGGGCAGCCTCAGATGACGATGTTCACCAGCTTCGGCGCGCGCACGATCACCTTGCGGATCTCGGCACCGCCCAGGGCCGCGACCACACCCGCATCGCCGACCGCCAGCTGCTCCAGCTCCGCGTCCGAGATCGTCGGCGGCACCTCCAGGCGCGCCTTGACCTTGCCCTTGACCTGCACCACGCACGTCACGGTCTCGTCCACGACGTACGCCGGGTCCGCGACCGGGAAGTCCTGGTGGACCACCGAGTCGCTGTGTCCCAGGCGGTGCCACAGCTCCTCCGCGATGTGCGGGGCCAGCGGCGCGACCAGCCGTACCAGCGCCTCGGCCACCGTGCGCTCCAGCGGACGGCCCGCCTTCGTCAGGGTGTTGTTCAGCTCGGTGATCTTCGCGATGGCGGTGTTGAAGCGCAGCCCCGCCATGTCCGCGCCGGCCCCGTCGATGGCCTTGTGCAGGGCGCGCAGCGTGTCCTCGCCGGGCTCCCCGTCCACGACGGTGACCCGGCCGGTCTCCTCGTCGACGATGTTGCGCCACAGGCGCTGCAGCAGCCGGTACTGGCCGACCACGGCCCGGGTGTCCCACGGCCGCGAGACGTCCAGCGGACCCATCGCCATCTCGTACAGGCGCAGGGTGTCCGCGCCGTACTCCTCGCAGATCTCGTCCGGCGTGACGGCGTTCTTCAGGGACTTGCCCATCTTGCCGTGCTCGCGCTTGACCTGCTTGCCCTCGTAGAAGTACCCCCCGTCGCGCTCCTCGACCTCGGCCGCCGGGACGTACACACCGCGCTCGTCGGTGTAGGCGTACGCCTGGATCATGCCCTGGTTGAACAGCTTGTGGAACGGCTCCGCCGACGACACGTGGCCCAGGTCGAACAGCACCTTCGACCAGAAGCGCGCGTACAGCAGGTGCAGCACCGCGTGCTCGGCGCCGCCCACGTACAGGTCGACACCGCCGTGCGGCGCGCCCTCGCGCGGGCCCATCCAGTACTGCTCGATCGCGGGGTCCACCAGCGCCGACCCGTTGTTCGGGTCCAGGTAGCGCAGCTCGTACCAGCAGGAACCGGCCCAGTTGGGCATGGTGTTGGTCTCGCGGCGGAAGGAGCGCACACCGCGCCCGTCGCCCAGGTCCAGCTCGACGTTGACCCAGGCCTCGTTGCGGGACAGCGGGGTCTCCGGCTTGGAGGCGGCGTCGTCCGGCTCGAAGGTGCGCGGCGAGTAGTCCTCGACCTCCGGCAGCTCCAGCGGCAGCATCGACTCGGGCAGCGGGTGCGCGACGCCGTCCTCGTCGTAGACGATCGGGAAGGGCTCGCCCCAGTAGCGCTGGCGGCTGAACAGCCAGTCGCGCAGCCGGAAGTTGACCGTGCCCTCGCCGATGCCGCGCCCGGCCAGCCAGTCGGTGATCGCGGCCTTGGCCTCGACCACGCCCAGGCCGTCCAGCGCGATGCCCTCGCCCGTGGAGTTGACCAGCTCGGCCTCGTACGAGACGAAGGCGTCGTCCCACTCGGCCGGGTCGGTGCCGCGGCCGTCGGTCGGCTTCACGACGCAGCGCATCGGCAGCTCGAAGGCCCGCGCGAACTCGAAGTCGCGGCCGTCGTGCGCCGGAACGGCCATGATCGCGCCGGTGCCGTAGCCCATCAGCACGTAGTCGGCGATGAAGACCGGGACCTTTTCGCCGCTGACCGGGTTGACCGCGTACTCACCGGTGAAGACGCCGGTCTTGTCCTTGGCCTCGGCCTGGCGCTCGACGTCGGACTTCGAGGCGGCCTGCTTGCGGTACGCGGTGACGGCGTCGGCCGGCGTGGCGTGTCCTCCGGTCCACACGTCGTGGGTGCCCTCGGGCCAGGCGGCCGGAATGAACTTCTCCACCAGCGGGTGCTCGGGCGCCAGCACCATGTAGGTGGCGCCGAACAGGGTGTCCGGGCGGGTGGTGAAGACGGTGATCGCCTCGTCGCCCAGCGGGAAGTCGACGCGCGCGCCCTCGCTGCGGCCGATCCAGTTCCGCTGCTGCAGCTTGATGGCCTCGGGCCAGTCCAGCGCGTCCAGGTCGTCCAGCAGCCGGTCCGCGTAGGCGGTGATCCGCATGTTCCACTGGCTCAGCTTGGCCTTGAAGACCGGGAAGTTGCCGCGCTCGGACCGGCCGTCCGCGGTGACCTCCTCGTTGGCCAGTACGGTGCCCAGGCCGGGGCACCAGTTGACGGGCGCGTCCGAGGCGTACGCCAGCCGGTACTCGTTCAGTACGTCGGCCCGCTCGCCCGCGGTCAGCGCCGCCCAGGCGCGGCCGCCGGGAACCTCGCGGGAGCCGCTTTCGAACGCGGCGACCAGCTCGGCGATCGGCCGGGCCTTCTGCGCGTCCGCGTCGTACCAGGAGTTGTAGATCTGCAGGAAGATCCACTGGGTCCACTTGTAGTAGTCCGGGTCGATCGTGGCGAAGGACCGGCGCTTGTCGTGGCCCAGGCCCAGCCGGCGCAGCTGGAGCTTCATGTTCTCGATGTTCGCCTCGGTCGACACGCGCGGGTGCGTGCCGGTCTGCACGGCGTACTGCTCGGCCGGCAGGCCGAAGGCGTCGAAGCCCAGGGTGTGCAGGACGTTGTGCCCGGTCATCCGCTGGTGGCGCGCGAAGACGTCGGTGGCGATGTACCCGAGCGGGTGGCCGACGTGCAGCCCCGCGCCGGACGGGTACGGGAACATGTCCATGATGAACTTCTTGGGCCGCGCGACCACGGCGGGGTCACCGGCCAGATCACCGGTCGGGTTCGGGGCCTCGTACGTGCCCTGCGCGTCCCAGGCGTCCTGCCAGCGTGCCTCGATGTCGGCGGCCATGGCAGCCGTGTAACGGTGCCCCTCGGCCGCCTCGGGGGCCGGGGTGTTCGTCTCGCTCATGATTCCTGAAGCTCCATCGATCGTCTCTGCCGTCTCTGCCTGCCCAAACGAAAAAACCCCTCGCACAGGAGGGGGCGCCGCGCCGATGCCGACCGTCTCGCAGGGGTCGGTACTGATCAGCGCGGCTCGGTAAGCAGAAGGCGTACGGCACGCATGGCGTCAGAGTACCGCAGCGGCCGCAGCCGCCGCCCGGACTGTCCGCGGCCCGGACGGCGCGGGCCGGCGGCGGGCGCCCGGGGCCCGGCGCGGCCCTGCGGGCGTGTCCTCCCTGCGGGAGCGACCTGGGCCTGGAGGCGATGCTCCAGCGCGAGCGGCAGGAACTGGCCCTGCGCCAGGAGCGCATGGCCCAGACCCGGGCCGCCCTGACCTGCTCGCCACCGAGTGGTTCCCGGCGACGCACAGCCGGTACAACGAGAAGCGGGGGGGGCGGGGCCGGGGGGCCCCCGCCGCGCAGGGGGGGGCCGGCGGCGGGGAGGACAGGGCACCCCCAACGTGATGCGGGCCCCCCGAGCCGGGTGGCCCGCTTCTTCACTGTGGAGCTAAGGAGAATTGAACTCCTGACCTCCTGCATGCCATGCAGGCGCTCTACCAACTGAGCTATAGCCCCTTGTCTTGCCTGCCGCCCGGCTTCCGTTTCCGGTTCCCCTTGGCGACGTCCCAAACATTACACGGTCATGGCCCTGGTCCAAAAATCGGTTTCCGTCGACCGCAGGCCATGCCCGGTTTGACCTATCTCGTCACGCTCTTGCGAACTGGTAGAACCGCTTGAGCGTGCAGTGCTCGTCGAGCAGCCGGCCGTAGATCGGCTCCCCCTCCAGCTCCCGGTACGTCTCGATCGGGTCGCCTTTTATGATCAGCGCCCGCGCGCATTCCTCGCACCAGTACTGGTAGTCGGGGTTGACCGGGTCCATGTCCCGCACGATCGGCGTGCCGTTGTTGCACCAGTCGCACCGGCGCCGGTGTGCACCCATCCGTCAGCGACTCCCTCCCGCATCGGGCCGTCGTCTCCCCCTCCGGCCGTCCGATTCTGCCATGCCGGTACGTGCCTGGTCAGCAATCGCAAAGGGTATAAAAGCAAGGATCCCGCCCCCTGTTGGGGACGGGATCCTGATTGTGGAGCTAAGGAGAATTGAACTCCTGACCTCCTGCATGCCATGCAGGCGCTCTACCAACTGAGCTATAGCCCCGCTCTCCGCCGCGCTCCCCCCGTCTCCGGTGTTCCGCGCTGCGAACAAGAAGAACTCTAGCCTGTGACCAGCCGGAAAGTGAAATCCGGGTGGAGGCCCCGCGGGGAGCGGTACGGAGCCGCTCAGTCGTCGTCGCCGAGCACCGGTTCCGGCAGCGTGCCGGCGTTGTGCTCCAGCAGACGCCAGCCGCGCGCGCCCTCGCCGAGGACGGACCAGCAGCAGTTGGAGAGCCCGCCCAGGCCCTCCCAGTAGTACGACTCCAGGCCCAGCAGGCGGCCGATGGTCGTACGGATGGTGCCGCCGTGGCTGACCACGACGAGGGTGCCGCCCTCCGGCAGCCGGCCGGCGTGCTCGAGCACCACCGGCGCGGCGCGGTCGGCGACCTCGGTCTCCAGCTCACCGCCGCCGCGGCGGACCGGCTCGCCGCGCTTCCACGCCGCGTACTGCTCGCCGTACTTCCCGAGGATCTCGTCGTGCGTCAGGCCCTGCCACTCGCCGGCGTACGTCTCGCGCAGCGCCGCGTCGTGCGTCACGGGCAGTCCCGTGACAGAGGCCAGCTCGGCTGCCGTGGCGGAGGCCCGCCGGAGGTCGGAGGCCACGATGGCGTGCGGCCTCAGCGAGGCGAGCAGCCGGGCGGAGCGGCGCGCCTGCGCCACTCCGGTCTCGGTCAGCTCGATGTCCGTGGAGCCCTGGAAGCGGCGCTCCAGGTTCCACGAGGTCTGACCGTGTCGCCAGAGGACGATCTTCCTGCCGGGCTTTCCCGTGGTGGCCGTGCTCAGAACAGATCACCGTCCAGCTCGTCGTCACCGGCCGCCTCGCGCAGCTTGGCGTGCTCCTCGGCCTTGCCGATGGTGAGCTTGGCGTCCTCGGGGAGCTCGATCTCGGGGCAGTCCTTCCACAGGCGCTCCAGCGCGTAGAAGACGCGCTCCTCGCTGTGCTGGACGTGGACGACGATGTCGATGTAGTCGAGCAGGATCCAGCGGGCGTCGCGGTCGCCCTCGCGGCGCACCGGCTTGGCGCCGAGCTCCTTGAGCAGGCGCTCCTCGATCTCGTCGACGATCGACTTGACCTGGCGGTCGTTGGGCGCCGAGGCGAGCAGGAAGGCGTCGGTGATCGACAGCACGTCGCTGACGTCGTACGCGATGATGTCGTGCGCGAGCCGGTCGGCCGCAGCCTGGGCGGCGGCGGTGATGAGCTCGATGGAGCGGTCCGTGGCGGTCACTGGCCATGCTTTCGGGTTGGCGGGCAGATCCTTACAAGGGTCTCATGTACCGCCGACACCGCCCGCGCGGAACGTCCCGCGCGGGCGAACCCCCATGTCAGGCCGGTGGCAGAGCCTCGGAGCCGTGGTTCAGGACGCCTTGTAGTCCTTGCCGAGGACCACCACGATGTCCGCGTTCACGGCGTTCTCGCCCTTCTTCACGGCCGTCTCGGGCAGCCCCAGCGTCTTGGCGACCTCGATCGCCCGGTCCTTCTGGGCGTCGTCCTGGTACGTGATCTGCGAGACGGCCGCCGTCTTGTCCGCCTTGCCGCCGTCCACGAAGTCGTAGCCGCCGTTCAGCAGCGCCGCCCTCGCCGCGACCTGCGTCTTCTCGTCGCCGGTGGCGTCCTTGAGGCCGACGCGCGCCGCGGCGCCGGGCTGCCCCGCGGCGACGGAGCCGCCGAGCACCTCCTTGACGACCTTCTTGGTGGCGTCGTCCGTCAGGGCGCCGTCGGGCTTCACCGCGAGCACGTCGGTGCGGTACGCGCCCACCTTGGCGTGCGCGCCGAGCCGCGACAGCAGGGCGCCGAGCGTCTGCGCGTTCAGGGCCGGGTCGAGGATCTGGCCCATGCTGTCGACCGTCACCGCGGCCGCCTTCGGGTCGCTCGGGACCTTGCGCAGGACCGCGTACAGCACCTTGCCCATGCGCTCGAGCTGCTTGGCCTCCGGTTCGCCCTGGGCCCGGTACGTGGCGTAGGCGACGGCCATCGGGCCGCTCAGGCTCTGCTTCTGGCCCTGGGCCACGGCCGGCGCCTTGACGGCGTCGTCGGCCGGGACGGCCGCGTCGGTGTCGACCTCGATGCCGCCGACCAGCTCGACGAGGTTCTCCAGGAAGGGCGTGTCCAGCCGCCAGGTGCCGCCGATGTGCGTGCCGAGCACCGAGTCGAGGGCCTCGCGGGTGCCGAGGCCGCCCCCTTCCACGGCCTTGCCGAGGCCCGTGGCGGTGCCGTCCGCGCCGGGGACGCCGAGGGTGTTGGGCAGCAGGACGGTGGCGCCCTGCTGGGTGGTGACGTTGTCGACGAGCAGCGCCGAGGAGGTGCCGCCCTTCTTGGTGTTGTGCACGTGCACGACGATCATGTCGCGCTTCTGCGGCCCGGCGTCGGCGGCCGCGGCGTTCTCCTTCTGCCCCGGACCGTCGAGGAAGGGCAGCTTGCCCGCGTACCAGAGGTAGCCGAGCCCGGCGACGACGAACACCGCGAGGACCACGATCAGCGCCACCACCCGGTTGCGGCCGCGGCGGCGGGCCTCTTCACGGCGCTCGGTCCGGCTCTCGGTGAACTTGAGCCAGTCGATGACGTCCTCGGAGTCCTCGTCCGGCTGGTCGATGAAGGCGAACATCTCGGTGCGGTAGTCCCGGCCCGCCTGGGACTCGGCGTCGGGCCGGCGCGGTTCGGGGACCTGCGGGGTCCGCTGCCGCTCGGGCTCGGGCGGGGACTGCGGCTGCGGCTCGGGGGCCGTCTGCTGCGGGATCCACTGCTGCGCCTGCTGGGTCTGCTGCGTGTCGTACCCGTAGGCGGGGGGCTGCTGGGCGTAGTCCTGGGCGGGCTGCGCGGGCTCCGCGTAGAACTGCTGCTGGGGCTGCTGGGCGTACCCCTGCTGCTGCGCCTGGTAGTCGTAGCCGTACTGCTGCTGTCCGTAGTCCTGGGCGGGCTGGGCGGGCTGCGCGGGCGCCTGGCCGTACACCGGCCTCCCGTACGCGTCGTAGCCGATGAGCTGCTGCTCGTGGGCTGCGTGCGGATCGTATCGGCCGTACTGATCCTGTCGGTCGTTCACCGCGGGGCCCCTCTCTCCGGAAGCTCAGGCTCCCCGGTACAGCTCACGCTTGTCGATGTAGCGCACCACGCCGTCGGGCACCAAGTACCAGACAGGATCCCCCTCGGCGACCCGTGCACGGCAGTCCGTGGAGGAAATGGCCAGGGCGGGCACCTCGACGAGGGAGACACCGCCCTCGGGCAGTCCGTCGTCGGTGAGGACGTGGCCGGGCCGGGTGACCCCGATGAAATGGGCGAGCGAGAACAGCTCTTCGGCGTTCCGCCAGGTCAGGATCTGGGAGAGCGCGTCGGCACCCGTGATGAAGAACAGGTCGGCGTCGTCGTTCAGCGCCTTCAGGTCCCGCAGGGTGTCGATCGTGTACGTCGGCCCGCCGCGGTCGATGTCGATGCGGCTCACCGAGAACTGCGGGTTGGAGGCCGTGGCGATGACCGTCATCAGGTAGCGGTCCTCGGCGGGCGACACGGCGCGCTGCGACTTCTGCCACGGCTGGCCGGTCGGCACGAACACCACCTCGTCGAGGTGGAACAGCGCGGCCACCTCGCTGGCGGCCACCAGGTGTCCGTGGTGGATCGGGTCGAATGTGCCGCCCATCACCCCGAGCCGGCGCTTGACCGGGCCGGTGGGCGTCTCCTGCTCTCCCATGAGCGCAGAGCCTACTGGCCCGGCGGACCGGGCGGTCCAGGTCGGGGTGACCTGGCGGTCGGGTGACCTAGCGGTCGCGGTTCAGGCGCGTGGTGACCCAGAGCATCAGCATGAGGATGACGAACGCTCCGCCGCCGGTCAGGTAGGGATTGAGGCTGTCGTGGTTGCCGCCGTGCTGCCCGGCCCCCTCCGAGGCGAGGACGACCAGGTTGTGGGCGGTGGAGGAGAGGCTCATCAGGCAGGTACCTATCGAGTCGGGGAGCGGGCGGAGACTTCGCTCACATCGTATGCGGGGGCCTGGGGCACGCTCACGCCGACTCAGGCGTTGGAGAGGATAGACGCAGGGCCACGCAGGCCGATCCAGGGGAGGGCGCAATGACGGAGACAGGGTTCGAGAAGGTGCCGGCGCGGGACCGCAAGAGGTTCCCCGGCATTTCCTCACGGGCGTACGAGCACCCGGCGGACCGCTCGGCGCTGGTCGCGCTGCGCAGGCTGAGCGGCTTCGACACGGTGTTCAAGGCGCTGAGCGGGCTGCTTCCGGAGCGCAGCCTGCGGCTGCTGTTCCTGTCGGACTCGGTGCGCGTGGGCGAGGCGCAGTTCCCGCACCTGTACGAGATGCTGCGGGACGCCTGTTACATCCTGGACCTGGAGAAGGTCCCGCAGATGTACGTGCAGCAGGACCCGAAGCCCAATGCCATGTGCATCGGCCTGGACGAGCCGATCATCGTGGTGACGACGAGCCTGGTCGAGCTGCTCGACGAGGAGGAGATGCGGGCGGTGGTGGGCCACGAGGTGGGCCACGCGCTGTCGGGGCACTCCGTGTACCGCACGATCCTGCTGTTCCTGACGAACCTGGCGCTGAAGGTGGCGTGGATCCCGCTGGGCAATGTGGCGATCATGGCGATCGTGACCGCGCTGCGGGAGTGGTTCCGCAAGTCCGAGCTCTCGGCGGACCGGGCCGGGCTGCTGGTGGGGCAGGACGTCCAGGCCTCGATGCGCGGCCTGATGAAGATCGCGGGCGGCAACCACCTCCACGAGATGAACGTGGACGCGTTCCTGGCCCAGGCCGAGGAGTACGAGTCGAGCGGCGACCTGCGCGACTCCGTCCTGAAGATCATGAACATGCTGCCGCGGACGCACCCCTTCACCACGGTCCGGGCGGCCCAGCTGAAGAAGTGGTCGGAGAGCCGCGACTTCCAGCGGATCATGGACGGCCACTACCCGCGGCGGGACGAGGACAAGGACACCTCGGTGACCGACTCCTTCCGGCAGTCCGCCGCGCACTACGCCGACTCGGTGCGCACCAGCAAGGATCCGCTGTTCAAGCTGGTCGGCGATATCGCGGGCGGCGCGGCCGACGTGGGCGGCAAGCTCCGCGACAGGTTCACCGGCACCGGGTCCGGCAGCGGCTCGGAGGGAAGGGGCGGGGCTACGGAGCAGGGCTGACCGGGGTCGTCTGCGGGGTAGAAGGCTGGGTCGCGGACGACGGGGCGAGCACGCCGCACAGGCCGGCCGTGCGCCGCGGGTGGCCGCTGGCGTACGGGTCGCTCGCGGCCGGGCCGACCGTGGTCGGGCCGGCTCCGGCCGGCAGCGGGCGGAATCCGCCGGCCGGGTCGCTGGAGCAGGCCTGCGGCCCTGCCATCACATAGGCCGAGACCAGCTCCGCCCGCCGGGCGCCCAGGTCCTCCCGGTCGAAGCGCAGCCGGAGCTCGCGGCGGACGGTGAAGAGCGAGGCGCCGTCGACCGCGGCCGGGGCTCCGGTGGCCGGGCGTACGGCGTACACGAAGGTGTGGTCGGTGGTCACCTCCAGCAGGTCGGGGGTGGCCTCCCCGAAGGCGAGGGTGCCCCGCACCCGTACCCGGGAGTCCGCGACGACGGCGGTGCCCGGGTCGAAGCGGACCAGCCAGCCGGTGGCGGAGTGCCGGCCGTCACCGGTGGGCGAGGTCATGCTGCGGTCGAACTGCGCCAGCTGGTCGGGGTCGAGCAGGACCCGCACCGGCCGGGAGGCGGTGCCGGCCAGGACATCGGGATCCAGAGAGGACTGCACCAGGTAGTCCTTGGCGATGGACAGCGCGGTGACGACCTGGGCGTCGGTGAAGTGGTGCGTGCGGCGCACGGCCGGCAGGGTGATTCCGGCCGCCCCGACGCGGTATTCGGCGCCGGGGCTGTTCGCGTACAGGTCGGCGGGCTTCCCGCCGGGCACGGCCGCGGTGGGGGCGAGCGGGACCACGGTGCTGGTGAGCGGCTCGGCGGGACCGCCGGGCGGCGGGACGTAGGGGTTGCGCAGCCCCATGTAGACGGCGCAGGCGAAGGCCGTGGCGATGAGCAGCACGAGCAGCATGCCCTGGCGGGCGGCCCGGCCGGGCGCGCTGGTGCCGGGGCCGGAGCCGCCGGTCGACCAGATGGAGCGGCTGCGGACGGCGCGGGCGTGTGCGCCCATGCGCTCCTGTGCGGAGAACTCCTGGAGCCGGGCAGCGCGAACGAATTCCTCGTCGAACACCACCGAGCGGAGCTCGTCCGACCGGAACTCGTCGTCACCACCGCCGATGCCATCGGGGGTGCCGTTGGGTGGATCTCCTGGCACGGCCATCGCTTCTCCCCGCTGTCCCCGCTTCAGAGAAGCCCCCAGCTCCTGCGTATGCGAGTGGGGTCGTACCTTCAGGGTTGGCGGTCGGAGGGGTACGTAAACGCGCCGACGCCGGTGACTTCCCTCAGGGGGGTGCTGGCGGGCGCGGGGGCGGGGTCCGCCTCGCGCGAGGCACTGCGGTAGACGGCGCTGAAGGCGAGCGCGACCATGCCGAGGCCCATCACGAAGGCGAGCACCCAGGCGACGGGACGCAGCCAGGGCGAGCGGCCGCGGTAGGGGCGCAGGCTGCCGCCGTAGGCTCCGTACGGGGCGTCGGAGCCGTGGTGGCCGCGGTCGTGGTCCCAGCCGTGGTCGTCGAGGCCGTACTCGTCGGGGTGGCCGTATCCGTAGTCGTCGTCGCCCGTCCAGCCTCCGGCGACGGCGCGGGCGGCTTCGGCCTCGGCGCGCGCCCGGTCGGCCGCCCGCTGGCGCTCCGCGGCGCTCGGTTCATGGATCTCGGCGTTCTGGACGAAGGCCTCGTCGAACACCACGGAGGCGAAGTCCTTGTCCGCGCCTCCGCGGTCGTCGTCGGGCTCCCCGTCGTCCGGGAACTTGCCCCCCACGTCGTCCGGCACGGGACCAGCCTAGACCTGGGGGGCTGCTTTGGGCAGGGTGTGCGCCGAAATCCGGCCACGCCGTGTTGAGCCGCCGATTACCGGACGTGACCGTCGCCGGTGACGATGTACTTGGTGGAGGTCAGCTCGGGAAGGCCCATCGGTCCCCGGGCGTGCAGCTTCTGCGTGGAGATCCCGATCTCGGCGCCGAAGCCGAACTGGCCACCGTCCGTGAACCGGGTGGAGGCATTCACGGCAACCGTGGTCGAGTCGACCAGCTGGGTGAAGCGGCGCGCGGCGGCCTGCGAGGTGGTGACGATCGCCTCGGTGTGCCCGGAGGTCCAGCGGCGGATGTGGGCGACGGCCTCGTCGAGGGAGTCCACGACTCCGGCGGCGATGTCGTAGGACAGGTAC
This sequence comes from Streptomyces sp. LARHCF249, assembly GCF_052871255.1. Taxonomy (NCBI): domain Bacteria; kingdom Bacillati; phylum Actinomycetota; class Actinomycetes; order Kitasatosporales; family Streptomycetaceae; genus Streptomyces; species Streptomyces sp. LARHCF249. Next base: position 378,149 of record NZ_JBIXJQ010000002.1, on the reverse strand, counting down.
TCGGCGGCCCAGTCCTCGTCGGTGGCGGGCAGCGCGGTGGCCTTGGTGTCCTCGGCGGCGGCGAGGACCCGGGCGTCGCCGTGGACGGTGACGCCCGCGTCGGCGAGGGCGTCGAGGGCGCGCGGCAGGAAGGCGTCGGCGATGTCGCGGTGGACGAGGAGGGTCTCGGCGGAGTTGCAGACGGAGGGCCGGCTCGCCTTGGAGTTGATGAGGATCTCCACGGCCATGTCGAGGTCGGCGTGCGCGTCGACGTAGACGTGGCAGTTGCCGGTACCGGTCTCGATGACCGGGACGCTGGACTCCTCGACCACGGTCTTGATGAGGGAGGCGCCGCCGCGCGGGATGAGCACGTCGACGAGGCCGCGGGCGCGCATCAGCTCGCGCACGGAGTCGCGGGACTCGCCGGGGACGAGCTGGATCGAGTCGGCGGGCAGTCCGGCGGCGGCGACGGCGTCGCGCAGGATGCCGACGAGCGCGGTGTTGGAGGCGTACGCGGAGGAGCTGCCGCGGAGCAGGACGGCGTTGCCGGACTTGAGGCAGAGGGCGGCGGCGTCGACGGTGACGTTGGGGCGGGCCTCGTAGATGATGCCGACGACGCCGAGGGGGACGCGGATCTGCCGGAGGTCGATGCCGTTGGGGAGGGTGTTGCCGCGGACGACCTCTCCGACGGGGTCGGGGAGGGCGGCGACGTCCCGTACGTCGGAGGCGATGGCCGCGACCCGCTCCGGGGTCAGGGTGAGGCGGTCGATGACGGTCTCGCTGGTGCCGGCGGCCCTCGCCTTGTCGGTGTCGACGGCGTTGGCCGTGATGATCTCGGCCGTACGGGCCTCCAGCGCGTCCGCGATCGCCAGCAGGGCCGCGTCCTTGGCGGACCGCGGGAGCGGGGCGATGGCGGCGGCCGCGGTGCGGGACCGCTGCGCGGTGGCGAGGACGGGCGAAGTGGTGGCATCGAGCGAGGTCATGCAGCCCAGGGTAGTCCCCGGCCGGGTCCCGGCCGACGGGGTTTCCAGCCCCCGAGACGGACGGGTTCGAAGACCTGGGGCTCCGCCCCGGACCCTCCCCGGACTCCGTCCGGGGGTCCGGGGGCGGAGCCCCCGTCCCGCGGCGCGTCAGTAGGGGTGGACGCCGACCGGGTGGGCGGGGGGTGGACCGTAGCCCTCCGCCACGCGTTGGTGGTACGTGGCCCGGTCGATCACTTCCAGGCCGACGATCTCCCAGGGGGGAAGCCGCGCCGACGAGCGGTGTTCGCCCCACAGCCGCAGGGCGACGGCCGCCGCGTCGTGGAGGTCGCGGGCCTCCTCCCAGTACCGGATCTCGGCATGGTCGTCGGCGTAGCGGCTGGTCAGCAGGAAGGGGTGGTCGTGGGCCAGTTGTTCCAGTGCGCGCCGGACGTCCGACAGCGGGGCCGGCTTGCCGGAGACGCTCAGGGTCACGTGCCAGAGGCGCGAGTCGTGGTCCTGCTCGTCCCCGCAACCGCCGCCGTCACCGTCCCCCGGACCGACACTGGTCAGCGCTCGTCTCACCAGCCGCCTCCTGTCTCCGCCACGCGTGTCCGCCCGCCCTTCACAGTTGACCAGCCCACGGCGCGCCGCGCGGCGGTTTTGCCGAACCTCAGCCCTGGAGCAGGACCAGATCGTCCCGGTGGACGACCTCCCGCTCGTACGCGGGTCCGAGTTCCCGCGCGAGCTCTCGGGTGGAGCGGCCGAGGAGCTGCGGGAGCTCCTTGGCGTCGAAGTTGACCAGGCCCCGGGCCACGGCGCGGCCGTCGGCGGCGCGCAGTTCCACGGGGTCGCCCGCCACGAAGTCGCCTTCGACCGCCGCGATCCCGGCGGGCAGCAGCGAGCTGCCGCGCTCGGTGACCGCGCGCACCGCGCCGTCGTCGAGCACCAGGTGCCCCTGGGGCGTGGACGCGTGCTGGAGCCAGAGCAGCCGGTCCGCCGAGCGGCGGCCGGTGGCGTGGAAGTGCGTGCCCGTGGCACGCCCGGCCAGCGCGTCGGCGGCCTGGCTCGCGGAGGTCAGCACCACCGGGATCCCGGCGGCGGCCGCGATGCGGGCCGCCTCGACCTTGGTGACCATGCCGCCGGTGCCCACGCCCGCCTTGCCCGCGCTGCCGATGGAGACGTGCGCGATGTCCTCGGGGCCGCGGACCTCGTCGATGCGGGTGGCGCCGGGCAGCGACGGGTCGCCGTCGTAGAGGCCGTCCACGTCGGACAGCAGCACCAGCAGATCGGCCCGGACGAGGTGGGCGACGAGGGCCGCGAGACGGTCGTTGTCGCCGAAGCGGATCTCGTCCGTGGCGACGGTGTCGTTCTCGTTGACGACGGGCAGCGCGCCCATGGCCAGCAGCTGGTCCAGGGTCCGGTAGGCGTTGCGGTAGTGCGCCCGCCGGCTGGTGTCGTCGGTGGTGAGCAGTACCTGGCCGACGCGGACGCCGTACCGGGCGAAGGAGGCGGTGTACCGGGCGACGAGCAGGCCCTGCCCGACGCTGGCGGCGGCCTGCTGCCGGGCCAGGTCCTTGGGGCGGCGGCGCAGTCCGAGCGGGGAGAGTCCGGCGGCGATGGCTCCGCTGGAGACGAGGACGATCTCCTTCTCCCCGCCGCTGCGGGCCTTGGCCAGGACGTCGACCAGCGCGTCCACCCGGTCGGCGTCGAGACCGCCGGCCGCCGTGGTCAGGGAGGAGGAGCCGACCTTGACCACGATCCTGCGGGCGTCCACGACACCTTGCCTAGCCGCTGACACGTCTGTCCCCTTGCCCCTTGCCGGAATGCCTGCCTGCTCAAATCTACGGGGTGGCAAGGGGCGGTCGCGCGGGGGTTTCAGACCCTGGACGGCCCGGCGTCCACGGGCTCCGGCTCCGCGGCCCGGGCGGCGCCCGGGACGAGGATCCTGCGCGAGATCAGGAAGGTGAACGGGATGGCCACGACCGCCGCGACCAGCGGGGCGATCCGGGTGTCCATGCCGGCCCAGGCCACGAGGGCGTAGAGGCCGGCCGACTGGATCACGTAGTTCGTGACGTTCGTCAGCGGGAAGAGGAGGAACTTCTTCCACGTCGGCCGGGTCCGGTAGGTGAAGTAGGTGTTCATGAAGAACGAGCCGACCATCGCCAGCACGAACGCGAGCGAGTACGCGGCGAAGTACGGCATCCACGGGTGCAGGAGCAGGTAGATGCCGAAGAAGGTGCCGGTGTTGACCCCGCCCACGAGGGCGAAGCGGAAGATCTGGCCGAGCTGGTCCTTGCGACCGCTGCTGCTCATCGGGAGCTGCGCTCCACGATCGAGGCCTTCCGCACACGGGCCGCGCCGCCGGCGCGTTCCCCGCCGTGCGATTCCTTCACCAGGAAGTGCGGCCGGCGCTTGGTCTCGTAGTAGATGCGGCCGATGTACTCGCCGATCAGGCCCAGCATGATCATCTGTACGCCGCCCAGGCCGGTGATGATCGCCACCAGCGTGACGTACCCGGGGGACTCGACGCCGTTGGTGATCGCCATGACGGTGATCCACAGCGCGTACAGGCAAGTCAGGGCGACCAGCGACACGCCGAGCCAGATCCCGATCCGCAGCGGCCGGTTGTTGAAGGAGATCAGGCCGTCCATGCCGTAGTTCAGCAGGGAGCCGAGCTTCCACTTCGTCTCGCCGGCCTCGCGCTGCGCGTTGCGGTAGTCGAAGTGGACGGTGTCGAAGCCGATCCAGGAGAAGAGGCCCTTGGAGAAGCGGTTGTACTCCGGCAGCGACAGCAGGGCGTCCACGGCCGGGCGCGAGAGCATGCGGAAGTCCCCGACGCCGTCGGTGAGTTCCACGTCCACCCAGCGGTTGACGCCCCGGTAGTAGAGGCGGCTGAGTGCGGAGCGGAGCTTCTTGTCGCCCTCGCGCGTGCGGCGGGCGATGATCTGGTCGTGGCCCTGCCGGTAGTAGTCGAGCATGGTCGCGATGAGCTCCGGCGGGTGCTGGAGGTCCGCGTCCATGATCACCACGGCGTCGCCGGTTGCCTCGCGCAGCCCGGCGAGCATGCCGGCCTCCTTGCCGAAGTTGCGGCTGAAGGAGACGTACCGGGTCTGCTCGCCGTGCTCGGCCGCGATCTTCCGGAGCTTGCCGAGGGTGCCGTCGCGGCTTCCGTCGTCGACGTAGCAGACCTCGTACTCGACGGGCAGGGCGTCCAGAACCCTGCGGATCTCGACGTCGAAGCTGTCGATGACGGCCTCTTCGTTGTAGCAAGGGACAACTACGGACAGCTTCGTCATGAACACTTCCTGCTGGGTCCGAACGGGTGATTGTCGGCGACCGGACCCGCCACTCACCTCTTCCTTAGAAGTATGCATGCCGGGAGTCGGCCTGCCTGAGACGAGTGCGGCGCACGGTAGCGTGGACGAGATAAGCGGAATGAGCTGAACGAAACGCAACGAAACGAAGGGATCGAGGTGCACGTGCCCGACGTCTCCGTGGTCGTCATCGTCTACAACGACGCAGAGCGTCTGTCGACAGCAGTCCAGTCGGTTTTGGACCAGACCCTGCACGGGGTCGAAGTCGTGATCGTCGACGACTGCAGCAAGGACCGGTCCTACGCGGTCGCCCAGGAACTGGAATCTGCGCATCCGGGGAGAGTGCGCGCCTTCCGGCTGCCGGAGAACAGCGGTGGCTGCGGCGCGCCCCGCAACCACGGCATCCAGCAGGCCACCGGCACGTACGTCATGTTCCTGGACAGCGACGACGTCCTCGAGCGCAACGCCTGCCGGAACATGCTGGACGCCGCCGAGCGCACCGGCTCCGACCTGGTCTCGGGCATGTGCGTCCGGGTGCACCTGGACAACCGGTGGGAGAAGACCACCGAGTGGTACCCCTGGATCTACTCGCGCACGCGCACGCTGGAGTCGATCACCGAGTTCCCCGACCTGCTGGTCTACGACACCCTCTCCACGAACAAGTGCTACCGGCGCGCGTTCCTGCTGGAGCAGGGCCTGGAGTTCCCGGTCGGGATCCACTACGAGGACCTGCTGTTCTCCGCGCAGGCGTACGTCGCCGCCCGCCGCATCACGCTGATCCCGAACCACGTCTACTTCTGGAACGTGGTCGAGAAGGCCGCGGCGAAGTCGATCAGCAACCGGCGCCACGAGATCGCGAACTTCGTCCACCGGATGGAGATCCACCGCCGTGTCGACGAGCTGCTGGCCGCCAAGGGCCACACGGACATCAAGTCCGCGAAGGACGCCAAGTTCCTCAAGCACGACCTGGTCCTGCACCTGCGCGACCTGCCCCTGCTGAGCGACGCGTACCGCCAGGAGTTCGCCCGGCTCGCCAACGGCTACCTCGCCGGGATCGACCCGGCGGCGTACGAGAACGTCACGTACCTGCAGGCCATCTGCGCCTACCTGCTGGGCAAGGAGGACTGGGACAACCTGCTCCCGGCCGCCGACGCCATGACCAACAAGGGTCGGCTCTCCTCCCCGCTCGCCGAGCGGGACGGGCGCGTCTACTGGTGTGCGAAGCACATCGACGGCGACGCCGGGGCCGACGGCGCCGAGGCCCGCCGGATACTGGACGTCACCGAGCAGGGCTTCCACACCACCCCGCTCCCCTCCCTCCAGCTGGGCAACCGTCTCACCTCCTACGAGGACGACGGGCGCGGCACCGTCACGCTGTCGGGCGCCGTCGTGAACCCGCTCGGCCGGATCCCGGCCGACGCGGAGCTGAAGGCCTCGCTCGAGCTGCGGGCCCGGCGGCAGATCGGCGTGCGTTCTTTCAGCTTCCCGGTGGCAACCGTTCGCCACGCCGGTGACACGATCGAGTGGACCGGCACGGCCGACATCGGCAGCACCGTCCGCCCGCTCGGCATCATCGACGCCGTCTGGGACGTCCGGCTGAAGCTGACCGCCGGAAACGAGAAGATCACCACCCGCGTGTCGGTCGGCGGCGTCGACCTGGAGTCGGCGGCCCGGCTGCGCGTACGGCCGCGGCTGACCCGGCTGGTCTCCGACCGCTTCGAGCCGGAGGTCACCAAGAAGGGCAACCTCTCCTACGTCCTGGCCGCCGAGAGCGCCGCCGCGGTGCGCACCCAGAGCCTGATCAACAACGCCATACAGGGCAAGGCGGCCAACGTGGTCAAGCGGGGCCTGCGCAAGGCCCTGCGGGTGCGCCGGAGCATGGGCTCGGGCGAGCAGAAGGTGAAGGTCTACCACGAGGTCTTCTCGAAGCTGCCGGTCAAGAAGGGCACGGTCGTCTTCGAGAGCCACATGGGCAAGCAGTACAGCGACAGCCCGAAGGCCATCTACGAGGAGCTGGTGCGCCAGGGCGCCCCGTTCGAGGCGATCTGGTCGTACGCCGGAGCCCGGCCCACCGGCTTCCCCAAGGAGGCCGCCCTGGTGCGCCGCTGGAGCTGGCCGTACCTGCGGGCCCTGGCCCAGGCCGAGTTCTGGGTCGACAACCAGGGCTTCCCGCTGGCCCTGGCCAAGCGCCCGGGCACGACGTACATCCAGACCTGGCACGGCTCCGCGCTCAAGCGGATGGGCTTCCACGAGCCCCGCACCAAGGCGCAGGGGCGCGCGGGCCAGGCCCGCTTCCAGGCGGCGATCGACCGCTTCGACCACTTCCTGATCCGCTCCGAGCACGACGCCCGCACCCTGGCCAAGGGCTTCAGGCTGCGCGACGAGGTGCTGCTGCGCACGGGCTACCCGCGCAACGACGCCCTCGTCGAGGCACACCGGACCGAGGCGGACAGCGGTGAGCGGGTCCGCGGTCCGCTGGCTGCCGAGCTCGGCATCGACCCGGAGAAGAAGGTGCTGCTCTACGCGCCGACCTTCCGGGCGGGCCCGGACGGCGCGGTGGAGGGCTTCACGTTCCCCTTCGACGTGGAGGAGTTCGCCGACCGGCTCGGCGACCGCTTCACGCTGCTGGTGCGCACCCACTACCTCAACAGCGTCTCGCTGCCGCCGTCGGTCGCGGGCCGGGTGGTCGACGTGTCCCGGCACCACGACATCACCCCGCTGCTGGCCCTCGCCGACGGTCTGATCACCGACTACTCGTCCGTGATGTTCGACTACGCGGTCCTGGACCGGCCGATGCTGTTCTTCGCGTACGACTACGACACCTACGCGAACGACATCCGCGGCACGTACTTCGACCTGAAGGAGAAGGCCCCGGGCCCGGTGGTGGCGACGGCGGACGAACTCCTGCAGGCCCTCTCCGCCTTCGACGAGGCGGACGCCAAGTACGCGGAGGCGCGCCAGCGCTTCCTCACCGAGTTCGGCGAGTACGACCGCGGGGACGCGGCCCGCCAGATCGTCGAGAAGTTCTTCACCAGGAGCGGCAAGTGAGCCAGCAGACCGCCACCCCGGGCGGCCGTGACATCTTCCTCGTCTCCAACAACGTCGACGAGCTCGGCGGCGTGACCACGTGGTCGCACCAGATGGCCCGGCTCTTCACCGAGCGCGGGCACAGGGTGCACATCGTCGGCATCGCCCCGGTCGCCGAGGAGATCCGGCAGAAGCTGCCCGCGGACCTCCCGTACGAGATGACCACCCTGTACGAGGCCCACCCGCCGGCGGCGCGCCGGCTGCACGGGATCAAGGGACGGCTGAACGCGCCCGAGCGGCGCCGCCAGGCCGCCCGGCGGGCGCGGATGCGGGCCAAGGCGGAGCAGCTGAGCGAGCTCTTCCGCGCCGCCCGCCCCGGCGCTGTCGTGATCGTCACCCAGGTCTGGGCGATGGAGTGGGTGGCGCTCGCCGACACCAAGGGGCTCAGCGTCATCGGCATGAGCCACGAGTCGTTCGCGGCCAGCCAGAAGTCCACCCGCGGTGAGCGGGTCCGCCGCCACTACCCGGAGGTCGACCGGCTGCTGGTGCTGACCGCCGAGGACGCGGACCTGTGGATCCGGGCGGGCATGGAGAACGTCGGGAGCATGCCGAACCCGCTGCCCTTCATGCCGCAGTCCCCCGCCCCGCGGACGGAGAAGGTCGTCGCCAGCGTCGGCCGCCTCGCCTTCGAGAAGGGCGTCGACCTGCTGCTGGACGCGTGGGCCGACGCCGCCCCGCACCACCCGGACTGGGTCCTGCGGATCTACGGGGCGGGCCTGGAGGAGGCGGCCCTGCGGGCGCACTGCACCGCGCTGGGGCTGGACGACTCGGTGGAGTGGATGGGCAGCACGGACGACGTGCTGGGCGCGCTGCGCGGCGCGTCGGTGTTCGCGCAGGCCTCGCGGGCCGAAGGGTTCCCCATCACCCTGCTGGAGGCGATGGCGGCGGGCGTGCCCGTGGCCGCCTTCGACTGCGCGCCGGGCGTACGGGAGATCGTCACGCACGGCGAGGACGGGCTGCTGGCCCGGCTGGGCAACACGATGGAGCTGGCCGGGCACCTGGACGCGCTGATGTCCGACCGCGAGCTGCGCGAACGGCTCGGCGACACCGCCTTCCAGTCGGTGAAGCGGTACTCCAGCGCCGAGATCACCGACCGGTGGGAGGCCCTGTTCGCCTTCCTGGAGCGCTGACCGTACGCACGAGAGCCGCCCGCCCCGGATGCCCGGGGCGGGCGGCTCTCGCGTGGACGGGGTGGGATCAGGCCTCGTGGACGTCCTTGCGGGCGTCGCGGCGGGCGGCCTTGTTGGCCTCCCAGCCCGCCCAGGCGGAGGTCACCATCTCGCGGACGTCGTGCCGGGCCTTCCAGCCCAGCTCACCGGTGATCTTGTCGGCCGAGGCCACGACCTTCGCCGGGTCGCCGGGACGGCGCGGGCTGATCACCGGGGCGTAGTCGTGCCCGGTGTTCTTGTTCAGGAGCTCGACCATCTCGGCGACGGAGACGCCCTCGCCGCGCCCGATGTTGACGGTGAGGTCCTTGTAGTCCCCGGCCGCGGCCCACTCGGCGAGCTTGCGGGCGGCCGCCACGTGGGCCTCCGCCAGGTCCTCGACGTGGATGTAGTCGCGGATGCAGGTGCCGTCCGGGGTCGGGTAGTCGTCGCCGAAGATCTTGGCGCCCTGGCCGGCGTCGTAGCGCTCGAAGACCATCGGGACCAGGTTGAAGACGCCGGTGTCGGCGAGCTCGGGAGTGGCGGCGCCCGCCACGTTGAAGTAGCGCAGGCAGGCGGTGGAGATGCCGTGCGCCTTGCCCGCCGCGCGGACCAGCCACTCGCCGGCCAGCTTGGTCTCGCCGTACGGGCTCAGCGGCGCGCACGGGGTGTCCTCGGTGACCAGGTCCACGTCGGGCATGCCGTACACGGAGGCGGAGGACGAGAAGAGGAAGTTGCGGATGCCCGCGGCCGCCACGGCCTGCAGCAGGACCGTCAGGCCCTGCACGTTCTCGTGGTAGTAGTACAGCGGCTTCTCCACGGACTCGCCGACCTGCTTCTTGCCCGCGAGGTGCACCACACCGGTGATCTTGTGCTCGGCGATGGTCTCGTCGAGGACCAGCCGGTCCAGGACCGAGCCGACCACCAGCGGTACGCCCTCCGGGACACGGTTCTCGTTGCCCGTGGAGAGGTCGTCGAGGACGACCACCTTCTCCCCGGCGAGCAGCATCGCCCGGACGACGTGCGCGCCGATGTATCCGGCGCCACCGGTGATCAGAAACGTCATGTGTATCTCCCTGGTCCTGTCCGAGTATGAAAGAAGCGGTCTTCAGCCCGCCCCGTGGCCTGCCCGGGCACGGTGGAGGCGGTTGCGCACGAGGTAGAGCGCGCCCTCGGCGCCGGGCGCGAGGCGCAGCGCGAGCGCGCCGGCCCCCGTGCGGTAGGGCTGCGCCAGCAGCACACCGTACCGGCTGCTGGGCAGGGCCCGGCGGCGGAGCAGCCGGCCCCGGGGGCGCAGGGAAGTGAACAAGGAGGTCCCGTCGGCGCACTGCACGCCCACCCCCACGTTCCACGCCTGCATCCGGCGCAGACCCTGGCGGCGGCCCGTGGCGGCGACGTCGGCGAGGCGGAAGGGCAGCAGCGCGACCCAGCCGCCCGCCGGGTCGGGACGCAGCTCCACGGGCTGGGCGAGCACCGGCTCTCCGCCCGCGCGGGGCAGGAAGCGCAGCTGCACGGTGCGCGGACCGGCCTCGGCGAGGCGCCCGTACAGGTCGTGCAGGCGGATCCGGACGGCCGCGCGCCCGGCCGGCTCGGCGTCGACGGTGACGGGCAGCCGGTCCGTCGGCAGCCCGGCCAGGCCGTCCAGCTCGACGGGGAGCTCCTCGCTCCACACCGGCGCCCCGTCGGCGGCGGCCGCGTACGGGGGCAGCAGGCGCGGCGGCTCGGCGGCCAGCCGGGTGAGGCGGTCGACGTCGGCGGGCGGGGTCGCGGTGGCGCGCAGCACCCGTACGATCCAGCGGGCGTGGGGCGCGGCGGCCTCGATGTCGGCTTCGGCGAAGGTGTCGAGGTACGCGCGGGTCAGGGTCCACCAGGCTGCCTGGTAGCCGGGGTCCTGGCCGAGCTCCCGCAGGTACATGCGCAGGTCGTACTCGAGGAACTTCACCTGGCAGGCGCTGCCCAGCACCGGGGAGGCCGCCGCGAGGGTGCGGGAGGCCGTGCGGTGGGCCTCGATGCGGGAGCGCCAGTTCGAGACGTCCTTGCGGTCCAGGGAGATCGACACCTGGGCGGCGGAGCGGCGCACGTGCCAGACGTAGACGAGGTCGCCGATCACGGCGATGCGCGGGGCGGCGGCCAGCACCCGGGAGGTGAAGACGAAGTCCTCGTAGACGAACCGGCCGTCGGGGAAGCGCAGTCCGTGCTCGTCCAGGAAGGCGCGTTCGTACAGCTTGTTGACGCACAGGGTGTCCCGGACCAGCTCCGGGCGGTCCACGGGCCGCTCGATGACGTCGCCGGGGGTGTAGAGGCCCGGCATCCACGGCACGTCGTGGTGGAGCGGCAGCTCGCGCCGTACGGCGGCGCCGACGGTGACAGGGGCGCGGTGCCGGGCGGCGGCGCGCACCAGCGCCTCGGCCGCGCCCGCCGGCAGGACGTCGTCGCTGTCGAGGAACAGGACGTACGGGGCGGTCGCGACGGCGATCCCGTCGTTGCGCGGGGTGCCGCACCCTCCGCTGTTCTCCGTACGGTGAACGACCTTGAGGCGGGGGTGTGCGGCAGCCAGCTCGTCCAGCACCCGCGCGGTGCCGTCGGACGAGGCGTCGTTCACGGCGATGACCTCGGCGACGACCGGGCCCTGGGCGAGGGCCGAGGAGACGGCCTCGCCCACGAGCCCGGCGTCGTTGTACGCGATCACCACGACGGAAACGGTGGGGAGGTTGGTGCTGTTCACCTGGAGGATCCTAGGCGACCCGCGTAAAGACGCCTTCAAAGCCGCCCGGGTGCCCTCTGGGGGAACGGGACTAGAACGGCCGGAACTCGTCGTACTCCTGCTGCGCCGAGTCCCCGCGCTTGGCTTCCTTCTCCTTGCGGCGGGTGGTGGCCGGACGCGGGGCCTCCAGGCGGTGGTCCTCGCCGCGGCGGCCCAGCATCTCGGCGCCGGCCATCATGGTCGGCTCCCAGTCGAAGACGACCGCGTTCTCGTCGGAGCCGATGGCCACGCCGTCGCCGGCGCGGGCGCCGGCCTTCTTCAGCGCGTCCTCGACGCCGAGGCGGTTGAGGCGGTCGGCGAGGTAGCCCACGGCCTCGTCGTTGTTGAAGTCGGTCTGGCGGACCCAGCGCTCGGGCTTCTCGCCGCGCACGTTGTAGACGTCCTCGGCCTCGTCGTAGGTGACGGTGAAGCCGGCGTCGTCCACGGCCTTCGGGCGGATGACGATACGGGTCGCCTCCTCCTTCGGCTTGCGGGCGCGGGCCTTGGCGATGACCTCGGCGAGGAAGTAGGAGAGCTCCTTCAGGCCCGTACGGGCGACCGCGGAGACCTCGAAGACCTTGTAGCCGCGCGCCTCCAGGTCGGGGCGGACCATGTCGGCGAGCTCCTGGCCGTCCGGGATGTCGACCTTGTTCAGGACGACGAGGCGCGGGCGCTTCTCCAGTCCGCCGCCGTAGAGCTTGAGCTCCTCCTCGATGACGTCGAGGTCGGCGACGGGGTCGCGGTCGGACTCCAGCGTGGCGGTGTCCAGCACGTGCACCAGCACCGAGCAGCGCTCGACGTGGCGCAGGAACTCCAGGCCGAGGCCCTTGCCCTGGCTGGCGCCGGGGATCAGGCCCGGGACGTCGGCGATCGTGTAGACGGTCGAGCCGGCCGTGACGACGCCCAGGTTCGGGACGAGGGTGGTGAAGGGGTAGTCCGCGATCTTCGGCTTGGCGGAGGAGAGCACCGAGATCAGCGAGGACTTGCCGGCGCTCGGGAAGCCGACCAGCGCCACGTCGGCGACGGTCTTGAGCTCCAGGACGATCTCGCCGGTGGTGCCGGGGACGCCGAGGAGCGCGAAGCCGGGCGCCTTGCGGCGCGCGGAGGAGAGCGCGGCGTTGCCGAGGCCGCCGCGGCCGCCCTCGGCGGCGACGTAGGTGGTGCCCTGGCCGACGAGGTCGGCGAGGACGTTGCCCTCCTTGTCGAGGACGACGGTGCCGTCCGGCACGGGCAGGATCAGGTCCTGGCCGTCCTTGCCGGAGCGGTTGCCGCCCTCGCCGGGCTTTCCGTTGGTGGCCTTGCGGTGGGGGCTGTGGTGGTAGTCCAGCAGCGTGGTGATCGCCTGCTCGACGACCAGGATCACATCGCCGCCACGGCCGCCGTTGCCGCCATCGGGGCCGCCGAGCGGCTTGAACTTCTCCCGGTGAACGGAGGCGCAGCCGTGGCCCCCGTTACCCGCGGCGACATGCAGCTCGACGCGGTCCACGAAGGTGGTCATGGTGTTCCTCCAGATACATACGGGAATGTCCCGGGCAGGCCTTGCTGCCCATTAAACGTGCCTGTGCGCGCCTATGTGACAACGCACCGAGGGCGGACCTCTCTTCCCGGCTCGCGCCGGAAAGAGTTGAGATCCGCCCTCGGGAAGTTACGTACGCGTGATCAGCCGGAGCTGGATCAGGCGGCCGGAACGATGTTGACGACCTTGCGGCCGCGGTGCGTGCCGAACTGGACCGAGCCGGCCTGCAGCGCGAACAGCGTGTCGTCGCCGCCACGGCCGACGCCCGCGCCCGGGTGGAAGTGGGTGCCGCGCTGGCGGACGAGGATCTCACCAGCGGAAACGACCTGACCGCCGAAGCGCTTCACGCCGAGCCGCTGGGCATTGGAGTCGCGCCCGTTCCGGGTGGACGATGCGCCCTTCTTGTGTGCCATGTCTCAGTCCCTCTTACTTCGCAGCCGCGGGGATACCGGTGACCTTGATCGCCGTGTACTGCTGGCGGTGACCCTGGCGACGGCGGTAGCCGGTCTTGTTCTTGTAGCGCAGGATGTCGATCTTGGCGCCCTTGTGGTGGTCCACGACCTCGGCCGTGACCTTGATGCCGGCCAGGACCCACGGGTCGCTGGTCACGGCTTCGCCGTCGACAACGAGCAGGGTCGAGAGCTCGACCGTGTCGCCAACCTTGGCAGTGGAAATCTTGTCAACCTCAACGATGTCGCCGACAGCAACCTTGTGCTGGCGACCACCGCTGCGCACGATGGCGTACACGCGGATCTCTCTCTCACTCGGGACGGATGCTCCTGAAGCCAGCCGCTCAGGCAGGGCCCTCTTCGTGACGGGAACCACACTGATCCGGATTGGACGAGCGGCCTCTCCGGGCAGGGCCCGGAGGAAGGTGCTCAGGAGCGCGGCGCGCAGAACGGTAATCGTTCAAGACACGCCGACGGTCTAGGTTACGGGGCCGGTTCCGGAGGGTCAAACCGGGCCCCGCAGGGCCGTGGGCCCCCGCCTCGCGGCGGGGCCCACGGTCATGGCGCGGGTCAGGCTTCGGTCGGAGCCGAGACGGAGGGCAGCGTCTGCTGCTCGGCCGCCGCGGTCTTCTTCGTCGCCCGCTTCGCGGCGGTCTTCTTGGTCGTGGCCGCCTTCTTGGCCACGGTCTTCTTGGCCGCCGTCGCCTTCTTGGCGGTGGTGGCCTTCTTCGCCGCGGTCGCCTTCTTGGCCGGAGCCTTGCGGGCGGCCTTCTTGGCGGGAGCGGCCTCGGCCGGCTCCTCGGCCGGAGCCTCGGCCACCGGGGCCTCGGTCACCGGGGCCTCGGCCACCGGGGTTTCGACGACCACCACGGCGGCCTCGGCCGCGCCCGCCGGGGAACCGGCCGGTGCGGTGGCCTTACGGGTGGCACGCCGGCGCGGACGGGCCGGCGCGGCCTCGGCCACGGGGGCCTCGGCGACGGGCTCGGGCTCGGCCGGCGCGACGACCGGCGCGGGCTCGGGCTCCACGACCGGCTCGGGCTCCGCCACGACGACCGGCTCAGGGGCCGCCTCGGCCGCGGGGGCCGGGGCGCCCGCCGGGGCGGTGGCCTTGCGGGTCGCCCGGCGACGGGTACGGCCCTTCGGCGCGGCCTCCTCGACCGGGACGGCCTCGACCGTCTCCGCGGCCTCCACGGCCTCGGCGACGACCTCGGCGGCCGGCTCCAGGACCGTGTCGGCCGGCTCGGTGACCGGCTCGGCCTCGACGACGGGCGTCAAGGCCGGAGCCTGGGCGGCCGCACCGCGCGGGGCGCCCGCCGGGGCGGTCGCCTTGCGGGTGGCACGGCGACGGTTGCGGCGGCCGCTCAGTCCCGCGGCGGCCTCCGCCTCGGCCGGGCTGCCGTACAGCTCCTCGTCCGCGACGAACTCCGGCTCGGGCAGGGCACGCGGCGCGGCGACCTCGGCGGCGAGTTCCTCCACGGTCTCGAACTCCGCCTCGACCGTCTCGACCTCGTGGTCGTGCTGGTCGAACTCGGCCTTGCCGCCGCGGCGCTTCGCGCGCTTGCCGTTGCCGCCGCCGATCGCGGTCGGCGTCTCCATGTGCACGATGACGCCGCGCCCGTTGCAGTGGACGCAGGTCTCGGAGAAGGACTCCAGCAGACCCTGGCCCACCCGCTTGCGGGTCATCTGGACCAGGCCCAGCGAGGTGACCTCCGCCACCTGGTGCTTGGTGCGGTCGCGGCCCAGGCACTCCAGCATGCGCCGCAGGACCAGGTCGCGGTTGGACTCCAGGACCATGTCGATGAAGTCGATGACGACGATGCCGCCCAGGTCGCGCAGCCGCAGCTGGCGCACGATCTCCTCGGCCGCCTCCAGGTTGTTCCTGGTGACGGTCTCCTCGAGGTTGCCGCCCTGACCGGTGAACTTGCCGGTGTTGACGTCGATGACGATCATCGCCTCGGTCTTGTCGATCACAAGCGAGCCGCCCGAGGGCAGCCACACCTTGCGGTCGAGCGCCTTGGCGAGCTGCTCGTCGATCCGGTACGTCGCGAAGACGTCGACCTCGGAGGTCCAGCGGGACAGCCGGCCGGCCAGGTCCGGGGCCACGTGGTTCACGTAGCCGTGGATGGTCTCCCAGGCGCCGTCACCGCTGACGATGACCTTCGAGAAGTCCTCGTTGAAGATGTCGCGCACGACGCGGACGGTCATGTCCGGCTCGCCGTACAGGAGGCTCGGCGAAGAGGTCGAGATCTGCTTCGACTTCTTCTGGATGTCCTCCCACTGGGCCTGCAGACGCTCGACGTCGCGGCGCAGCTCGTCCTCGCTCGCACCCTCGGCGGCGGTGCGCACGATGACGCCCGCGTCCTCGGGGACGATCTTCTTGAGGATGGTCTTCAGACGCGCGCGCTCGGTGTCGGGCAGCTTGCGGCTGATGCCGGTCATCGAGCCCTCGGGCACGTAGACCAGGTAGCGGCCGGGCAGCGAGACCTGGCTGGTCAGGCGGGCGCCCTTGTGGCCGATCGGGTCCTTGGTGACCTGTACGAGGACGGACTGGCCGGACTTGAGGGCGGACTCGATGCGGCGCGGCCCGTTGGCCATGCCGAGCGCCTCGAAGTTGACCTCGCCGGCGTACAGGACCGCGTTGCGGCCCTTGCCGATGTCGATGAAGGCGGCCTCCATGGACGGCAGCACGTTCTGGACCTTGCCCAGGTAGACGTTGCCGACGTACGAGGTGGCCTCCTCCTTGTTGACGTAGTGCTCGACGAGCACGTTGTCCTCGAGGACGCCGATCTGGGTGCGGTCGCCGTTCTGGCGGACGACCATCACGCGCTCGACGGCCTCGCGGCGAGCCAGGAACTCGGCCTCGGTGATGATCGGGACGCGGCGGCGGCCCTGCTCGCGGCCCTCGCGGCGGCGCTGCTTCTTCGCCTCCAGGCGGGTCGAGCCCTTGATGGACTGGACCTCGTCGGACGGCTCGGCCTCCTTGCGGGCCGGACGGGGCTCGCGGACCTTGACGACGGTGCGCACACCCTCCTCGACCGCTTCGGCCTCGGCGGTGGCGTCAGCGGGCTCACCGCTGCGACGGCGACGACGGCGACGGCGGCGGCTGGAGCTGGAGCCGAGGGCGGCCTCTTCGGCTTCCTCGTCCTCGTCCTCCTCCTGCTCCGCGGCCTCTGCCTCGGCCTCCTCGGCCTCGGCGGACTCGTCGAGGTCGGCGGCCTCGCCACGGCGGCGGCGACGGCCACCGCGACGGCGGCGCCGCGACGGGCGCTCGCCCGACTCGTCACCCTCGTCGAACTCGGCGGCCTCTTCCTCCAGCTCGGCCTCGGGCTCTTCCTCCGCGAGCACCTGGGGGAGGGAGACCGGCGCGGTCGCGGTCTCGGCGACGGGCGCGGCCTCGGCGGCGCCACGGCCACGGCGGCGGCGACGGCCCGCCGGCTGCGGGGCGGGCGCGACCTCGGTCACGGCGGCCTCGGCTTCGAGCTCCTCCTCCTCCTCGGCCTCCTCCGCCGGAGCGGCGGCGCGAGCGGCGGCCGCGGCCATGGCGGCGGTCTCCGGCGTCTGGAACATCGGCTCGGCGAAGACCGGGGCCTGGAAGGTGGGCACGGCGGGGCGCGCGGCGCGGCGGGCACGGGCCGGGGCGGCGGGCTCCTCGGGCTCGACGGCGGGCTGCGGTGCGGCGGCCGGTGCGGCGGCGCGGGTGGCGCGGCGGCGGCCGCCGCGCTTCGGGGAGTCCACGGCGTCGGCCACGGTCACGGCGCGGGTGGCGGCCTTGGGGACCTCCTCCACCTCGGCGGGAGCCTCGTCCGCCGCGGGGGCGGCGGCCGGAGCGGCCGGGGCGGCGACGGCGCGGGTGGCACGGCGGCGGGCACGCGGGGCGGGAGCGGCGGGCTCCTCCTCGGCCACCTCGGGCGCGGCCGGGGCGGCCGGAGCCTCGGCGGCCGGGGCCTCGACGACCTCCACGACCTCGGCGGCCGGAGCGGTCACGGCGCGGGTCGCACGGCGACGGGCACGGGGGGCGGGAGCGGCCGGAGCCTCCTCCTCGACCACGGCCGCGACCTCGGCGGCCGGAGCCTCCGGGGCAGCGACGGCACGGGTCGCACGGCGACGGGCACGCGGGGCGGGAGCGGCGGGCTCCTCGGCCACGGCGGCCGGGGCCTCCACGGCCGCGACCTCGGCGGCCGGAGCCTCCGGGGCAGCGACGGCGCGGGTCGCACGGCGACGGGTGCGCGGGGCGGGAGCGGCGGGCTCCTCGGCCACGGCGGCCGGGGCCTCGACGACGACGGCCTCGGCGGCCGGAGCCTCGGGGGCGGCCGCGGCGCGGGTGGCGCGGCGGCGGGGACGGGCGGGGGCGGCGGCCGGAGCGGCCTCCGCCTCGGGGGCGGCCGGGGCGGCCTCGGTCACCGGGGTCGCCTCTGCGGCGGTGGCGCCGGGCGGGCCGGCGGGCCGGGAAGCGGCGCGGCGGCGCCTGCGCGGGGGCAGGCTGTCACTCGGGCTGTTGTTTTCGGTGGTGTCGTTTTCGTTGTTGAGCATTGCGGGCGGTTCTCCCGTCACGCTCCCGGGCGCCGCGGCTGACTTCCGGTCCGGCACGGCTCCGCGTAATGAGCGCGGAGCCGGCCTCCGGGGCGCGTTCGCCACACGGGAGCTGTAGTCCATGGCCGCCGGTTCCGTACGTGTTGTCCGTACGGCCTGGCGGAAGTCTTCAGGTCAGTGCGCGGCCCGACCCAGGTGGCTCCCGAGTGCCAGGGCTGCGCGACGACGACGATCCCTACGCGGCGGGACCTTCCGGCGCCTTCGCGTCGGCGGCTACGGCGGCCGTGGGTGGGGCGGCCGTGTCAGCCTCGCGGTCGGGCGCGAGCGGGTCGGTCACCGTGCCGGACTCCTCGTCGAAGAGCCCCTGCGCCAGCCTGGTCACCGCAGAGGGGACCGGCGGCGCCAGGTCGGCCACAGCTCGGAGACCGGACAGGACGTCGTCGGGTCGCACGGCAGGTGTCAGATGCCGAACAACCAGGCGCAGTATCGCACAGGCATTGTCCAGGGTCCTATCAGCTGGGGCAGGAACTGCCTCGAGGCTGACTACAGCGCCGCGCGTGTCGAAGGTTCGCATGCCGTTCTTGGTACGTCGCTGCACCTCCACGGTCTCGGCGGCCAGGAAGGCCGTCACCGCGCGCTCGGCCTCGGCGGGCTCCACGCCGTCCAGGCGCAGCTCCCAGACGGAGGCCGTGAGCCGGTCCGCGAGGCCCGAGGTGCGGGCCTCCACGGCGTCGATGATGTCGAGCCCGGCCGGCATCGACTCGTCGAGCAGCTCACGGAGCTTCTCGGGGTCGCGGGGCTCGGCGAGGGCGATCTCCAGGTACTCGGCCTCGCTGCCGGTCCCGGTGGGGGCGGCGTTCGCGTACGAGACGCGGGGGTGCGGGGTGAAGCCGGCCGAGTACGCCATCGGCACCTCGGCGCGGCGCAGGGCCCGCTCGAAGGCGCGCTGGAAGTCGCGGTGGCTGGTGAACCGGAGGCGGCCGCGCTTGGTGTAGCGCAGTCGGATGCGCTGCACCACCGGTGCGGGAGGCGGGCCTTCGGGCTGTCGCTTGCCCAGTGGTTCTTCTCCTTGTGCGGGGCTCCGCGGCTCGCGCGTCGCCCTGTGCGTCTGGGAGCCTGCGGGCCACGCCGCGCCTCCGGCTCACCCCTGCCGTTTGTGCAGGGGGCTCGCCGGGATCGGTGCAGCGGGCGTGTTGCCTGCGGCTTTCGTACTACCCAGAGTACGCGCCCGTGACCTCGCCGGTTCCCGGGGAGGAGTACCGAAGAGCGCCTGCCGTACGGAGGCCCGCGCCTCCCGGACCGCTGCGCGGGCGCCGCGCCAGACCTCGCGGACGAGATGCCCGGCGGGCGTGAGCACCTGTCGGCCGACCCAGGCGGCGGGCCGGGCCACGAGCCCCCTCCACAGCCACAGCAGTCCGCGCCCGAGGGCCCGGCTGACCCGCCCGGCGAGGTGCCAGACGGCGGCGATGAAGTGGCCGAGCGGGGTGAGCACGTACCGGTACGCCCCGCGCGCCAGCCAGGCGGTGCCGCGCCCGAGCGGCGTCAGCAGGTAGCGGTACGTCACGCCCGCGACGGGCACGACTGCGTAGCGCCACAGCGCGACCCACGGCCATACGAGGAGCGCCTTGGCCAGCAGGACGAGGCCCTTACCGGCGGGTACCAGGACGTACGTGTACAGGGCGCGGGCCAGCCAGGCGACGGCGAGGGCCGGGGGCACCAACAGGTACCGGTACGCGGCGGCGCCCACCCATCCCAGCGCGGTGGCGACCGGCAGCAGCACGTACCGGCCGAAGGCGAGCACCACCCAGGCGATCCCGCTGCCGAGCGGCCGCAGCAGGTACCGGTACAGCGCGGCGGCGCAGGGCACGAGCACGTACCGCCACAGCGCGGCCCACGGCCAGTAGAAGAGGGCGCGCGCCAGCCAGCCCAGTGCGGCTCCGACGGGCGCGAGGACGTAGCGGTACAGCCCGGCGCACACCCAGGCCACGGCGTCGCCCGCCGGACGCAGGAGGTGCCGGTGCGCGGCGCGCGCGGCGAGGACCAGCAGGTCCCAGACCACCCGCAGGGGCAGCACGATCACGACGGCCACGATCCGCACGGGGATCCGGACCACCGCGAACACGCATCCCTGGCCGCCGTCGTCGGCCCGTTTTTCCAGTTCCATGCCTTAGACGACGCGTACGCGGCCCCGGCCGTTGCGGTCGGTGCCCCGCGATCGGTCGATCGACCCCGGCTCGGCCGGCCGCCGGAACGAATGTGCCCCCCGCCGTTCCCGGTGGGGGGCACATCAAAAGGGCGGTGTCAGCGGCCCGCGGTCACTTCACGACCGTCAGCGGCAGCAGCTTCTTGCCCGTCGGGCCGATCTGGATGTGCGTGTCCATCTGGGGGCAGACGCCGCAGTCGAAGCACGGGGTCCAGCGGCAGTCCTCGACCTCGGTCTCGTCGAGGGCGTCCTGCCAGTCCTCCCAGAGCCAGTCCTTGTCGAGACCGGAGTCCAGGTGGTCCCAGGGCAGGACCTCCTCGTACGTGCGCTCGCGCGTCGTGTACCAGGCCACGTCCACACCGTAGGCGGGCAGCGTCTTCTCCGCCGCCTCCATCCAGCGGTCGTACGAGAAGTACTCGCGCCAGCCGTCGAAGCGGCCGCCCGACTCGTACACGGCGCGGATGACGTCGCCGATGCGGCGGTCTCCGCGCGAGAGGAGGCCCTCGACGATGCCCGGCTTGCCGTCGTGGTAGCGGAAGCCGATGGAGCGGCCGTACTTCTTGTCGGCGCGGATCTTGTCCCGGAGCTTGCCGAGGCGGGCGTCCGTCTCCTCGGCCGACAGCTGCGGCGCCCACTGGAACGGGGTGTGCGGCTTCGGCACGAAACCGCCGATGGACACCGTGCAGCGGATGTCGTTCTGGCCCGAGACCTCGCGCCCCTTGGCGATGACGTTGACCGCCATGTCGCCGATCTGCAGGACGTCCTCGTCCGTCTCGGTCGGCAGGCCGCACATGAAGTACAGCTTCACCTGGCGCCAGCCGTTGCCGTACGCGGTGGAGACGGTCCGGATCAGGTCCTCTTCCGAGACCATCTTGTTGATGACCTTGCGCATGCGCTCGGAGCCGCCCTCGGGGGCGAACGTGAGGCCCGACCGGCGGCCGTTGCGGGTCAGCTCGTTGGCCAGGTCCACGTTGAACGCGTCCACGCGGGTCGACGGCAGGGACAGGCCCACCTTGTCGTCCGTGTAGCGGTCCGCGAGGCCCTTGGCGATCTCCGCGATCTCGCTGTGGTCCGCGGAGGACAGCGACAGGAGGCCGACCTCCTCGAAACCGGTCGCCTTGAGGCCCTTCTCCACCATCTCGCCGATGCCGGTGATGCTTCGCTCCCGCACGGGGCGCGTGATCATGCCGGCCTGGCAGAAACGGCAGCCGCGGGTGCAGCCGCGGAAGATCTCGACGGACATCCGCTCGTGGACGGTCTCGGCGAGCGGGACCAGCGGCTGCTTGGGGTACGGCCACTCGTCGAGGTCCATGACCGTGTGCTTGGACACGCGCCACGGCACGCCGGAGCGGTTGGGCACGACACGGCCGATGCGGCCGTCCGGCAGGTACTCGACGTCGTAGAAGCCCGGCACGTAGACGTTGCCCGTCTTCGCCAGGCGCAGCAGGACTTCCTCGCGCCCGCCCGGCCGCCCCTCGGCCTTCCAGGTGCGGATGATCTCGGTCATGTCCAGGACGGCCTGCTCGCCGTCGCCGATGACCGCGCAGTCGATGAACTCCGCGATCGGCTCGGGGTTGAAGGCCGCGTGGCCGCCCGCGAGGACGATCGGGTGGTCGACCGTACGGTTCCTGGCCTCCAGCGGGATGCCCGCCAGGTCCAGGGCCGTGAGCATGTTGGTGTAGCCCAGCTCCGTGGAGAAGGACAGGCCGAACACGTCGAAGGCCGACACGGGGCGGTGGCTGTCCACGGTGAACTGCGGCACCTTGTGCTCGCGCATCAGTGCCTCGAGGTCCGGCCACACGCTGTACGTGCGCTCCGCGAGCACGCCCTCGCGCTCGTTGAGCACCTCGTACAGGATCATGACGCCCTGGTTGGGCAGCCCGACTTCGTATGCGTCCGGGTACATGAGCGCCCAGCGGACGTCGCAGCTCTCCCACTCCTTGACCGTGGAGTTGAGCTCACCGCCGACGTACTGGATGGGCTTCTGCACATGCGGAAGCAGGGCCTCAAGCTGAGGGAAGACCGACTCGGTCATCACGCGACTTTCGTGAAGCGGGCAGGGGGCAGCTCTCAAGCGTACCTCTAGGCCCAGCCGCCCCCGCCCACATGATCATCCCAGCGCCGCCCGCAGCGCCGGGTCCGAGGCCTTCGCCCAGATGCCGGGAAGTTCCCGTTCGCGCCGCTCGGCCAGGACTTCCTCGCGGGCGTGGAGCACGCCCCAGGTGAAGGAGGGTTCGCCCGCGGCGGAGGACTGGACGCCGAGGCCGCGCAGGGCCTCGCGCGCGACCACGCTGTCCTGGTGGTCGCCGAGCAGGCTCTGGACCGCCTTCACGGCCTTGGCCAGGCGCTTCGCCGGTTTGCCGAGGGCGGGCACGGCCGCTTCCGCCGCGTAGCGGGCGCGCTTGGCCGCCTTGCGGGCCTCGTGCAGGGCCAAGTCGCGTTCCCCGCCCGGTTCCATGGCGAGCGCGCCCTCGACCCGGCCGGCGAGCCGCTCGTAGTCGCGCAGCACCGCCTTGGGCAGGACGCGCTCCGCCCGCCCGCCGGCGGCCTTGAGCAGCGGGGGCCCGGCCAGCAGGGCGTC
Source organism: Streptomyces sp. LARHCF249 (assembly GCF_052871255.1). Lineage (NCBI taxonomy): Bacteria > Bacillati > Actinomycetota > Actinomycetes > Kitasatosporales > Streptomycetaceae > Streptomyces > Streptomyces sp. LARHCF249. The sequence goes on along the minus strand of NZ_JBIXJQ010000002.1, from coordinate 355,640 downwards.
GAGGGAGTCCAGCAGGGTGAGGTAGCGGGCGCTGTCGAGCACGGCCAGCGCCCGGCGGCGCGATCCGGAGCGGCGGGTGTTGTTCCACGTCCGCAGCCGGCCGCGGACCGGGCCGAGCAGCAGGGTGCGCGGCAGCTCGTCGAGGCGGGTCTGGATCCGCTCGAGGAGGACCTCCTGGTCGCGGTCGACGCCGAGTTCGGCGGCGAGCCACCGCAGTTCCTCGCCGATCGGGTCGGTGACGGACCGGTCCAGCACCTTGCGGTAGGTCTTGAAGGCGCTGCGCAGCCGCCGCGTGGCGACCCGCATCTGGTGGACGGAGTCCGGCAGTCCGCGCCGCACGGCCGGGTCCAGGGCGACCAGGGCGTCGCGCTGTTCGCGCAGGTACGACAGGACGTACGCGCCCGCCGTGCCCTCACCCGGATCCGCCGCGGGCGGGGCCTGGGCTTCGGCGCCGGCCGTGGCGTCGGATCCGGCTCCGGCTCCGGCTCCGGCCTCGGTCTCGGCGAGGGCCCGGGCGAGCTTGGACGGCGCGTCGCATACGCGGAGCCCGGCCTTGCGGAAGGCCTTCTCGACCGCGTCGAGCAGCCGGGGTTCGACCCCGTCGGCGAGTTCCACCTCGACCTCGGTCCAGGCGGCGGTGGCCTCGCCGCGCTCCGCCCGGACCGTGTCGGTGCTCAGCTCCGCGAGCAGCGCTCCGTCGGCGTCCAGGAGGTGGCTGACCTTGCGCGAGGACAAGAGCCTGACCTGCGGCTCCAGCCCGGCGCCGCGCACCCGGGAGCGGAGGAGGGCGGCCAGCGCGGGTGGGACGGCGTCGCCGAGCGGCGCCGCGATCTCGTCGCGCACGCCCGGGGAGACGGGCAGTTTGAGGTGCCAGCCCGCGTCGGCGCCGCCGGTTCTGCGCCGCAGGGTGAGACCGTCGGCGGCGAGCCGGTGGTCCGGGGTGTCGTAGTAGACGGCGTCGAGGTCGACCGTGCCCTGGTCGGTGACGGCCGCGATCGCGGCCGTACCCGTCAGGTCCGGCACCCCGCGCCGGGCCGCCGACGCCTTAGTGAACTCGAATTTCCGCTCGATCTCGCGCTTCGTGTCCGCCATAGACCGAACTTAGTCCTGAACGGATCACGACGGCAGGGTGAACGGAGGAAACGGAGGATCGGGCCGGGGATCAGGCCGACAATGGCCGCTGCACCTTGATCGACTGCAACAGCCCGATGGCCACCCACACGGCGAACATCGACGAGCCTCCGTACGAGACGAACGGCAGCGGGAGCCCGGCCACCGGCATGATCCCGAGGGTCATCCCGATGTTCTCGAAGGACTGGAAGGCGAACCAGGCGATGATCCCGGCGCAGACGATCGTCCCGTAGAGCTCGGTGGTCTCGCGGGCGATCATGCAGGCCCGCCACAGCACGACGCCGAGCAGCAGCAGGATCAGCCCGGCTCCGACGAAGCCGAGCTCCTCCCCCGCCACCGTGAAGACGAAGTCGGTCTGCTGCTCCGGCACGAACTGGCCGGTGGTCTGCGAGCCCTTGAAGAGCCCCGAGCCGGTCAGCCCGCCGGAGCCGATCGCGATGCGCGCCTGGTTGGTGTTGTAGCCGACGCCGGCGGGGTCGAGTTCGGGATTGGCGAAGGCCGCGAAGCGGTTGATCTGGTACTCGTCGAGGACGCCGAGCTGCCATATCAGGACGGCTCCGGCCGCGCCGGAGCCGATCAGGCCCAGCACCCACCGGTTGGAGGCGCCGGAGGCCAGCAGCACGCCGAGCACGATGACGACCATGACCATGACGGAGCCGAGGTCGGGCATCAGCATGACGATGCCCATGGGGGCGGCCGCCAGGCACAGGGCCTTGACGACCGTGCGGTGGTCGGGATGCGCGAGGTCGCCCGCGTCCACCCGGGCCGCCAGCAGCATCGCCATGACCAGGATGATCGTGATCTTCACGAACTCGGAGGGTTGGAGGGAGAATCCGCCGCCGATCACGATCCACGCGTGGGCGCCGTTGATGGTGGCGCCGAGCGGGGTGAGCACCGCGATGATGAGCAGCAGCGAGATCCCGTACAGGACGGGCACCGCGCCGCGCAGGGTGCGGTGGCCGAGCCAGATGGTGCCGATCATCAGCACGAGGCCGATGCCGGTGTTCAGGGCGTGCCGGGCCAGGAAGTAGTACGGGTCCCCCTGGTTCAGGGAGGTCCGGTTGCGCGTCGCCGACCACACCAGCAGGGCGCCGATGAAGGACAGCGCCAGCGAGGAGAGGAGTATCGGCCAGTCCAGCCGGCGCACCACCGAGTCGCGGGCGGTGAGCCTGGCCATCGCCCCGCGCTCGGGCGCGTACCGGGAGACGGAGAACTTGTTGGCGGTCTGCATGTCGGTTTCGGTCCTCAGTCGTGCCACACGGGGCGCGCGGCGGGCGGGCCGGCGAGCGCGGGCGGCGCCAGCTCCTCCGGGGACGGCGGTACGTACGGCCGGATGTCGGGGGAGTCGATGGAGCCGTCGGGGCGGATCTTGGGCAGTTTCGTCTCGGGCCCCAGCAGCAGGGCCTTCTTCACGTCCTGCTTGCCGGCCATGTCGAGGCCGTAGATGGCGTTGTAGATGTTGCGGACCGCGGGGCCGGAGGCCCCGGAGCCGGTGCCGCCCTGGGAGATCGTCATGACGATCGTGAAGTCGTCGGTGTAGGTCGCCAGCCACGAGGTGGTCTGCTTGCCGTAGACCTGGGCGGTGCCGGTCTTGGCCCGCATCGGGATCTTGTCCAGCGGCCAGCCGCCGAACCGCCAGGCGGCGGTGCCGCCGGGCTCGACGACCATGCGCAGGCCCTTGTCGAGGTCCTGGACGGTCTGGGCGTCGATCGGCAGCCTGCCGTGCGACTTGGGCTTGATCATCTGGACGCGCTTGCCGTCGGGGCTGATCACGGCCTTGCCGACCGTGGGGTTCCACAGGGTGCCGCCGTTGCTGATGGCGGAGTAGGCGGTGGCCATCTGGATGGGGGTGACCAGTACGTCCCCCTGCCCGATGGCGAAGTTGATGCTGTCGAACGCCTTCAGCTGGTTGCCTTCGAGGCAGCTCTCGTAGGCGATCTGCTCGACGTAGGTGCCGCCCTTCTTGCCCTGCTTGCACCAGGAGTCCTTGTTGGCCGCCCAGAAGCTCTTCTTCCAGCGGCGGTCGGGGATGCGGCCGGTGACCTCGTTCGGCAGGTCGATCCCGGTCTCGGAGCCGAGGCCGAATTCGCGGGCGGTCCGGTAGAACCAGTCGTGGGCGTCCTTCTTGGGCTTGAGGCCGCCGTCGCGATTCCACTCCTTGTGCCCGAGGGCGTAGAAGACGGTGTTGCAGGAGAACTTGAGGGCTTCGGCGAGGGTGATGGGGCCGTGCCCCTTGGACTCGAAGTTCGCGAAGCTGCGGCCGCCCATGTTGTAGGAAGCGCTGCAGTTGTACTTGTCGTCGAAGGCGTAGCCGGCCCGGACGGCCGCGCTCGCCGACACCACCTTGAAGATGGAGCCCGCGGGGGCCTGGCCCTGGATGGCCCGGTTGAGCAGCGGGTAGTTGGACTTCTTGCTGGTGAGCCGGGCGTAGTCCGTGGCGGAGATGCCGCCGACCCAGGCGTTGGGGTCGTAGTCGGGCTGGGAGGCCATCGCGACGATGCGGCCGGTCTTGGTCTCCATGACGACGACGGCGCCCGAGTCGGCCTCGTACTTGCGGCCGGTGATCTTGTCCGTTTCCTGGCGGACGGTCTTCATCGCCTGCTGGAGCTCGTACTCGGCAACGGACTGGACCCGGGCGTCGATGCTGGTGACCAAGGTGGATCCGGGCACGCCCGGGTCGGATTCGGTCTGGTGCATGACCCGGCCGAGGTTGTCGACCTCGTACGACGTGACCATCGCCTTGCCGCGCAGCTGCTTGTCATAGGTGCGCTCGATGCCGGAGCGGCCGACCTGATCGGAGCGCAGGTGCGGCGAGTCGGTGTCCTTGGCCTTCTGGATCTCCTCGTCGGTGACCGGCGACAGGTAGCCGAGCACCTGTGCGGCACGGGCCCGGCCGGGGGCCGGATAGCGGCGGACGGCCGTGGGCTCCGCGGTGATGCCGGGGAACTCCTCGGGGCGTTCGCGCAGCTGCAGCGCCTGCTGCGTGCTGGCTTCGAGGGTGATCGGGATCGGCTGGTACGGGGAGCCGTTCCAACAGGGCTTGGGGGTCTGGGAGTCGCAGAGCCGGACCTTGTCCATGACCTCCTTGGGGGTCATGCCCAGGACGTCGGCGAGGCGGGTCATGACGCCCTTGCCCCTGTCCTTCATCTTCATCAGCGCGGTGCGGCTGGCGGAGACGACCAGCCGGGTCTCGTTGTCGGCCAGCGGGACGCCGCGGGCGTCGAGGACGGGTCCGCGCACGGCGGGCCGGACGACCCGCTGGACGTGGTTGCTCTTCGCCTCGTGGTAGTACTCCTCCCCGTTGCGGATCTGGAGGTACCAGAGGCGCCCGCCGAGGGTGAACAGCATGGAGAGGACCAGCACCTGCATGATGACGAGCCGGATCTGCACCCGGGAGGTGCGGCCGGTCTCCGGAACATTGGTCACGTCGGCTCCTCCCTCACAGCTTTTTGACGCTCTTCACACCCTTGACGGCCTTGACGCCCTTTATGCGGACGGCCTTGTTGGCGCGGGAGCGCGAGGTCTTCAGGCGCAGGCCGCCGCGCTGGCTGCCGATGCGCAGGCCGGTGCCGCCGGCCAGCCAGCCGGAGGACACGTCCTTGCCCTGCGGCGGTCCGCCGCCGGCCTCGACGGCCATCGGGTCGTTCTCGGCGCGGCGGGCCAGCGCCATGATGAACGGCACGGTGAACGGCGCGAGCAGCAGGTCGTAGAGAGTGGCGGTGAACAGCAGCCCCGTCAGGCCCACGTGGCGCGCGGCCGTGTCGCCGACGAGGGCTCCCACGCCCGCGTAGAGCAGGGTGGAGCCGATCGCCGCGGCGACGACGGTGAGCATCGGGCCCCAGGCGGAGCGGAACCGCCCGTTGTCGGGGCGGACCAGGCCGGCCACGTAGCCGATGACGCACAGGACCAGTGCGTACCGGCCGGCGGCGTGGTCGGCGGGCGGCGCCAGGTCGGCGAGGAGGCCTGCGGCGAAGCCGATGAGGGCGCCGCTGACGTGCCCGTACACGAGTGCGAGGGCGACGACGGTGAGCAGCAGCAGGTCGGGTACGGCGCCGGGCAGTTGGAGCCGGCCCAGGATGGTGACCTGCACGACGAGGGCGACCACGACGAGCGTGCCCGAGAGCAGGATCCGGTTGAAGCGCATGGTCGGTCTGCTCCTACTCGTCGGCCGGCTTGGCGGGCACGCTGGCGGACCCGGACGGGGTGACCGTGACGGTGACCGTCGGGGTCGGCTTGGGGGCCTCGGGCTTGGGCGGCAGGACGGCGTCTCGCGGGTCCTCGCGCGGCGGCATCACCACGACGCCGACGATGTCCAGGCGCGAGAAGCCGACGAACGGCTGCACCCAGACGGTGCGGGTCAGGTCGCCGCGGGCCGGGTCGACCTTGACGACCTCGCCGATCGGCACGCCGGGCACGAAGGGCTTGTTGCCGTGCGAGCCGAACGTGACGAGGCGGTCCCCGGGACTGATCTTGGCCTTGCCGTTGAGCATCTGGACGGACAGGGCGCGGTCGCCCTGGCCGGTGGCGAAGCCGAGTTCGCCCGTCTTCTCCAGGCGGGTTCCGACGGTGAAGTCGGGATCGTTGGCCAGGACGACGGTGGCGGTGTCGGGGCCGACGGTGGTGACCCGGCCGACGAGTCCGTCCCCGTTGAGGACGGTCATGTCGCGCTCGATGCCGTCCTTGCTGCCGGCGTCGATGGTGACGGTCCAGGAGAAGCCCTGGGCCGCTCCTATGGCGATGACCTCGGCGCCCTTGATGCCGTACTGTCCGGCGCCGGCCCGCTTGAGCATCTCGTCCAGCTCGCGGATGCGGCTGCGGGTCTGGTCCTCGCTGCCCAGCTTGGCCTTCAGGGCAGCGTTCTGCTGCTCCAGCACGGCGATGCGGTTGTGGCGCTCGCCGGAGTCCCGTACCGCCCCTATGGCGTTGGCTACCGGGTCGACGGCGGTGGCCACGCCCTTCTCGACCGGGCCGAAGACCGCTGCGGCGGCCTGCCGGGCACCGTCGACCGGCGACTCCTCGCCTGCCCTGATGTCCACCGTGATCAATGCGAACGCGATGGCGATCAGAAGCACCAGGAGCAGCCGGCTTTCTCGTGTGTCCCTCACGTGCGGCGGCCGTGCCTTCCTCGTCGGAATGTTGTTTTGCCTGTATATCAACGATCCGCCGCACGGGCTCGGTAGCACCCGTACGGCGGATCCTTGTGTGTTCCGCATGATCCCTCCGGCACGGAGGGGTGTTGTCAGCGACGGGGCTGGGCGTCCAGGACCTGCTGGAGGGCCTCGAACTCCTCGACGCACTTGCCGGATCCGAGCGCGACGGAGTCGAGCGGGTCTTCCGCGATGTGGATGGGCATGCCGGTCTCGCGCCGCAGCCGCTCGTCGAGGCCGCGCAGCAGGGCGCCGCCGCCGGTCAGGACGATGCCGCGGTCCATGATGTCGCCGGAGAGCTCCGGCGGGCACTTGTCGAGGGTGGTCTTGACGGCGTCGACGATGGCGTTGACGGGCTCCTCGATGGCCTTGCGGACCTCGGCGGCCGAGATGACGACCGTCTTGGGCAGCCCGGAGACCAGGTCGCGGCCGCGGATCTCGGTGTGCTCGTCCTTGTCGAGGTCGTACGCCGACCCGATGGTGATCTTGATCTGCTCGGCGGTGCGCTCGCCGAGGAGGAGCGAGTACTCCTTCTTGATGTGCTGGATGATCGCGTTGTCGAGCTCGTCGCCGGCCACCCGGATGGACTGCGCCGTGACGATTCCGCCGAGGGAGATGACGGCGACCTCGGTGGTCCCGCCGCCGATGTCCACGACCATGTTGCCGGTGGCCTCGTGGACGGGCAGGCCCGAGCCGATGGCGGCGGCCATGGGCTCCTCGATGATGTGCACCTGGCGGGCGCCGGCCTGCGTGGACGCCTCGATGACGGCGCGCCGCTCCACTCCGGTGATACCGGAGGGCACGCACACCACGACGCGCGGGCGGGCCAGGTAGCGGCGCTTGTGGATCTTGAGGATGAAGTACCGGAGCATGCGCTCGGTGATTTCGAAGTCGGCGATCACGCCGTCCTTGAGGGGCCTTACGGCGACGATGTTGCCGGGCGTGCGCCCGATCATCTTCTTCGCCTCGGAGCCGACCGCCAGAATGCCGCCGGTGTTCGTGTTGATGGCGACCACGGACGGCTCGTTCAGGACGATCCCCCGGCCCCTCACGTACACCAGCGTGTTGGCGGTCCCGAGGTCGATCGCCATGTCACGGCCGATGAACGACATGTTGTTCCCCTTGTTCCCCATGAGGAGCGTCTGGCCTTCCAGTTGATAGCGGCTGCTGTCAGGTCGGCGAGTGGGTGTGTGGGTGGAGGCCCCATCGTAGTGCCGCGAGTGCGGACACCGCGCGACGGGACTCCGGCAATCCCGCCGGAATGGATACCCGCCCCCTTAGTGGTGACGACGTGTCCTGCCCAGGCGTTCCCGCTCCTGCCCGGAAATACCGAAGGGCGACCGAAATTACTTCGGTCGCCCCAGGTCATGAGCGCTATTTGGCTGATGTCACGTCAGGAAAAGAGTGCTCAGAGCGCGGGAAAGAAGAGCTTGAGCTCGCGCTCCGCGGACTCCTCGGAGTCCGAGGCGTGGATCAGGTTCTCCCGGACGATGGTGCCGAAGTCACCCCGGATGGAGCCGGGTGCCGCGGCGATCGGGTCGGTGGGACCGGCCAGCTGGCGGACACCCTCGATCACGCGTTCCCCTTCGACGACCAGCGCCACGATCGGGCCGCCGGCCATGAAGCCCATCAGGGGCTCGTAGAACGGCTTGCCCTTGTGCTCGCCGTAGTGCGCCTCGAGCGTCTCCTGGTCCAGCGTGCGCATCTCCAGCGCGGGGATGGTCCAGCCCGCCTTCCGCTCGATGCGGCCGATGATCTCGCCCACCAGACCGCGACGGACGGCGTCGGGCTTCAGCAGGACGAGGGTGCGCTGGGTCATGTTGCGGCTCCTTGCGGCATACGGGTGCGGTAGGACGAATCTACAGGGCCGTTCCGGGGAGCTGTCACACAGCGTCAGGCGTCCCGGGGGCCGGCGGCGCCTCCGCCGCGGCCGCCCAGCGGGCCTTGATCGTGTCGATCTTGCGGCCGTAGTGCACCGAGCACCACCACAGCCCCGCGAACACCGCGCCGAGGAAGAACATCGTCGGGACGACGAACCCGCTGAGGATCAGGCCGATCTGCAGGGCCCAGCCCAGCTGGACCGCGCCGGGGCGCGAGAGCATCCCGCACAGCAGCACCGACAGCAGCATCGTGACGCCGCACACCGTCCACACCGCGGCCTGGGTCAGGTCGGGGTTCTTCATGGCCACCAGGCCCGCGAAGCCGATCACGAAGAACTCGCCGATCAGCGTGCTCGCACACAGCGTGCGCATCCTCAGCCCCTCTTCAGCAGCAGGCGGGCCTCGCCCACCGTGATCACGGAACCGGTCACCAGGACCCCGGCCCCTCCGTACTCGGCCTCTTCCTCCGCCAGGGTGATCGCCGCCTCCAGGGCGTCGTCCAGCCGCGGCTCCACCTGCACCCGGTCCTGGCCGAAGACCTCGACCGCGATGGCCGCCAGCTCGTCCGCGCCCATCGACCGGTGGCTGGAGTTCTCCGTCACCACCACCTCCGCGAAGATCGGCTCGAAGGCCTCGAGCACCCCGCGGACGTCCTTGCCCTCGCTCGCGGCCACGACCCCGATCAGCCGGCTGAAGCCGAAGGACTCGGTGACCGCCTCCGCCGTGACCGCGGCCCCTGCCGGGTTGTGCGCCGCGTCCAGCACCACCGTCGGGCTGCGCCGCACGACCTCCATGCGGCCCGGCGAGGTCACCGACGCGAAGGCCTTGCGCACGGTGTCCATGTCCAGCACCCGCGCGTGCTCCTGGCCGCCGGTCCCGACCCCGAAGAAGGCCTCGACCGCCGCCAGCGCCACCGCCGCGTTGTGCGCCATGTGCGCCCCGTGCAGCGGCAGGAAGATGCCGTCGTACTCCCCGCCGACGCCGCGCAGCGTCAGCTGCTGCCCGCCGACCGCGACCTCGCGCGAGACCACGCCGAACTCCATGCCCTCGCGGGCCACCGTCGCGTCCACCTCGACGGCCTTCTTCAGCAGCGCCTGCGCCGCGTCCACCGGCTGCTGCGCCAGGATCACCGTGGCGCCCTGTTTGATGATGCCGCCCTTCTCCAGGGCGATCTCGCCGGGCGTGGCGCCGAGCCGGTCGGTGTGGTCCAGGCTGATCGGGGTGACCACGGCGACCGAGCCGTCGATGACGTTGGTCGCGTCCCAGGTGCCGCCCATGCCGACCTCGACCACGGCGGCGTCCACCGGGGCGTCCGCGAAGGCCGCGTACGCCATCCCGGTGAGCACCTCGAAGAACGACAGCCGGTACTCCTCGGCGGCGTCGACCATCTCCACGTACGGCTTGATGTCGTGGTACGTCTCGACGAACCGCTCAGCGCTGATCGGCGCCCCGTCGAGGCTGATCCGCTCGGTGACCGACTGCACGTGCGGGCTGGTGTAGCGGCCGGTGCGCAGCTCGAAGGCGTTCAGCAGGGCCTCGATCATGCGGGCGGTGCTGGTCTTGCCGTTGGTGCCGGTGACGTGGATGGAGGGGTACGCGCGCTGCGGCTCGCCCAGGACGTCCATCAGCGCGGCGATCCGCGTGACGGACGGCTCCAGCTTGGTCTCGCCCCAGCGGGTGGCCAGCTCCTGCTCCACCTCCAGCAGCGCCTTGGCGACCTCCGGGTCGACGGGCCGGGCGGGCACCGGGTCGCCCTGGGGCGGTCCGGCCTGGGCGCGCAGGGTGCGGCTGCCGGCCTCGATCACCGCCAGGTCGGGGTCGCGGTCGGACTCTTCCGCCACGATCTGGTCGAACTCGTCGGATCCGTCGAAGGCGCCATCGCGCTCGCTGTCGTGGCTCTCGGGCTGCTGCTCACTCACGGAGCCCAGTCTACGGACGCGGACCTGCGGGACCTTCGGCCCGGGCGTTTCGGCGCCTTCGACCGGCGGGGCGACCAGATCGTTATGCAAGCCTTGCGAGCAGGAGATTGGGGAACAAATGCCGCAGGCCAGTAGTAACAAGACAGGATCCAGCCGCGACACACGGATGGACCTGGGGACCGCGAACACCCTGATCTACGCACGGGGCCACGGCATCGTGCTCAATGAGCCGTCCGTGGTCGCCGTGAAGGCGGGCACCACCGCCGCGCCGGCCGTCGGGGCGGAGGCCAAGGAGACCATCGGCCGCCCCCCGGCTCCATCACCGCCATCCGCCCCCTCAAGGACGGCGTGATCTGCGACTACGAGGCCGCCGAGGAGATGATCCGGCACTTCGTCCGCAAGGCCGTCCCGGGCCGGCGGCCCCGCACCCGCATGGTGATCTGCGTACCGTCCGGGGTCACCCCGGTCGAGCGGCGGGCCATCGTCCACGCCTCCACCCGGGCCGGGGCCCGGACCGTCCACCTCATCGAGGAACCGATGGCCGCGGCCATCCGACGGGCATCCCGGTCCTCGCCGCCGACAACCCGCTGGACTGCGCGGCACTCGGCTCGGGCCGCTGCGTCGAGGACCTGGACACCCCGGGCAGCCTGCCGGCCCCGACCAAGGCCTGACCCGGAAGAGACGGCCTAGCCGCGCGGCAGGGTGGCGACGACCTCGTACGAGTCCCCCGTGTACCTCGCCGTCAGGTCGCCGCCCAGGCTGCGCACGCGCTCGGACATGCTCGCCGTGCCCGAACCCGCCGAGACGGGCGCCCGTCCCGGGGTCCGGGCCGGCAGCGCGTTGCTGACGGCGATCCGCAGCCGGGGGCCGTCCGCCGCGATCGACACCTCGATCGTCTCGCCGTGCGCGTGCTTGGCGGCATTGGTCAGGCACTCCTGCACCACCCGGTAGACCGCCGCCTGGCGCAGCGGCGACAGCGCGTGCGCGTCCGGGTCCATGACGAGCCGTACGGGCGAACCGGCCCGCCCGCTCTCCTCCGCCAGCGCCGCCAGTCCGTCCACCCCCGGGGTCGAGGCCCGCTCCCCGCGCTGCACGATGATCTCGTTGAGCACCAGATGGGCCCGGCGCGCGGTGTCGGCCAGCTCCTCGAAGTCCTTGGCGTACGTGGTCTCGCGGGCCCTCGTCGACAGCACCTCGGAGCGCACCGTCAGCAGGGTCAGCTCCCGCCCGACGAAGTCGTGGACGTCACGGGCGACCGAGGTGCGCTCCTGCTGCACGGCATGGAGCACGTCGGACTCGGCCCGCCGGGCGGCGAGTTCGGCCACCAGGTCGTGCCGGTACGCGGCGATGCCGACGGCCGAGGCGAGCACCCCGATGGGGACGACCACGCTGAGGAAGCCGCTGAAGGTCTCGGCCCGGGACGCGGGCCAGCCCGGCACCCCGTAGAACAGGACCAGCGCGAAGGCGACGTATCCGAGCGTGGCGAGGATCCCGGCCCGGCGCCCGCGGTAGCGGCCGACCGAGTACAGGGCGAACTGAATCAGGGTCAGCTCGTGCAGCCAGCCGAGGAAGAGCAGCGCCGCGAGGTACGAGATCCAGGGCATCCGCCGCCGCACCAGCAGGCTCGAACAGCCGGCGGCGAGCACGGCGGCGGCGAGCGGCCCGCCCAGCGAGTTGTCGGCGGCGGCGAGGCCGGGGAGGTCCAGTGCCATCAGGGCGAGGCAGCTGAGCGCCGTCAGCACGTCCAGCGCCCGCGGTGAACCGGCCCAGCTCTCGGTGAGCCGGCGGCCGGAGTCCACGACCCGGTGCAGCGCCGAGGCGGCGGGCTTGACGTGCATGCCCTCCATCATCCGTGGTCATCGCCCCGGATCGGGGTCGGCCCGGACCGGATAACGAGTGATATAGGGCACTTCGGACAGGCCGGAGGTCCCGGCCCGCCGCCGATCTTCGGGCGGAGTTCGGCGACCGCCTGCTGTGACGCCGGCCCCCGCGCGGGGAAGGCAATAGGGGGAAGGCCCCCACGTCGACCGACGGCGTGGGGGCCTTCTCTCGCTTGCGTGCGCTGCGTGCGCCTACGCGGCGGGCAGCCCGTCCAGCTGGGCCTGGATCCGGGCGATGTCCGCCTCGGCCTTGGCCAGCCGGCCCTTGATCTTGTCCACGACGTTGTCGGGGGCCTTGGCCAGGAAGGCCTCGTTCCCGAGCTTGCCCTCGGCCTGCTGCTTCTCCTTCTCGGCGGCGGCCAGGTCCTTGCTCAGCCGCTTGCGCTCGGCGGCCACGTCGATGGTGCCCGACAGGTCGAGCGCGACGGTGGCGCCGGCGACCGGCAGGGTCGCGGTGGCGGCGAAGGAGTCGCCCTCCGGCTGGAGGCGCAGCAGCTGCCGGATGGCACCTTCGTGCGCGGCCAGCGGCGTACCGCTGAGGTCGAGGCGGGCCGGGACCTTCTGGCCCGGCTGCAGCCCCTGGTCGGCGCGGAACCGGCGGACCTCGGTGACGACGGCCTGGAGGTTCTCGATCTCGGCCTCGGCGGCCTCATCGCGGAAGCCGCTGTCCTTGGGCCAGTCGGCGACGACGAGGGACTCCCCGCCGGTCAGCGTGGTCCACAGCGTCTCGGTGACGAAGGGGACCACGGGGTGCAGCAGGCGCAGGGTCGTGTCCAGGACCTCGCCGAGGACCCGGCCGGAGACCTTGGCGCCTTCGCCGCCGGCGAAGAAGGTCGTCTTCGACAGCTCGACGTACCAGTCGAAGACCTCGTCCCACGCGAAGTGGTAGAGGGCCTCGCTGAGCTTCGAGAACTGGAAGTCCTCGTAGTACGCGTCCACCTGCGCGACGGTCTTGTTCAGGCGGGACAGGATCCAGCGGTCGGTCGCCGACATCTGCTCGACCGGCGGCAGCTCGCCCTCGATCGTCGCGCCGTTCATCAGCGCGAAGCGCGTGGCGTTCCAGATCTTGTTGGCGAAGTTGCGCGAGGCCTGGACCCAGTCCTCGCCGATCGGGACGTCGGTGCCGGGGTTGGCGCCCTTGGCCAGGGTGAAGCGGACGGCGTCGGAGCCGTACTTGTCCATCCAGTCCAGCGGGTCGACCACGTTGCCGAAGGACTTCGACATCTTCTTGCCGCGCTCGTCGCGGACCAGGCCGGTCAGCGCGATCGTCTTGAAGGGCGCCTCGCCGTCCATGGCGTACAGGCCGAACATCATCATCCGGGCGACCCAGAAGAAGATGATGTCGTGCCCGGTGACCAGTACGTCCGTGGAGTAGAACTTCTTCAGGTCCGGGGTCTGCTCCGGCCAGCCGAGCGTCGAGAACGGCCACAGGCCGGACGAGAACCAGGTGTCGAGGACGTCGGTGTCCTGGACCCAGCCCTCCCCCGCCGGCGCCTCGTCGTCCGGTCCGACGCAGACGACCTCGCCGTCCGGGCCGTACCAGACCGGGATGCGGTGGCCCCACCACAGCTGGCGCGAGATACACCAGTCGTTGAGGTTGTCGACCCAGTCGAAGTAGCGCTTCGACATGTCCTCGGGGTGGATCGAGACCCGGCCGTCGCGGACCGCGTCACCGGCCGCCTTGGCCAGCGTCTCGACCTTGACCCACCACTGGAGGGACAGGCGGGGCTCGACGGTCGTGCGGCAGCGCGAGCAGTGCCCGACGGAGTGCAGGTACGGGCGCTTCTCGGCGACGATGCGGCCCTGCTCGCGCAGGGCGCCGACGACCGCGGAACGGGCCTCGTAGCGGTCCAGGCCGAGGAACGGGCCGTGGACGGTGATGACACCGTGCTCGTCCATGATCGTCAGGTTGGGCAGCCCGTGGCGCTGCCCGATGGCGAAGTCGTTCGGGTCGTGCGCCGGGGTCACCTTGACGGCGCCGGTGCCGAACTCCGGGTCGACGTGCGTGTCGGCGACCACCGGGATGGTCCGGTCGGTCAGCGGCAGCTTGATCTGCTTGCCGACGAGGTGCGCGTACCGCTCGTCGTCCGGGTGGACGGCGACGGCCGTGTCACCGAGCATCGTCTCGGCGCGGGTGGTCGCGACGACCAGGGTGTCCTCACCCTCGCCGTACTTGATCGAGACGAGCTCGCCCGCGTCCTCCTGGTACTCCACCTCGATGTCGGAGATGGCCGTCAGACAGCGGGGGCACCAGTTGATGATGCGCTCGGCGCGGTAGATCAGCCCGTCGTCGAAGAGCTTCTTGAAGATCGTCTGGACGGCCTTCGACAGCCCCTCGTCCATGGTGAACCGCTCGCGGCTCCAGTCGACGCCGTCACCCAGCCGCCGCATCTGGCCGAGGATCTTGCCGCCGTACTCTTCCTTCCACTGCCAGACCCGCTCGACGAACTCCTCGCGGCCCAGGTCGTGGCGGGACTTGCCCTCCTCGGCGAGCTGCTGCTCGACCTTGTTCTGGGTGGCGATACCGGCGTGGTCCATGCCGGGCAGCCACAGCGACTCGTACCCCTGCATCCGCTTGCGGCGGGTGAGGGCGTCCATGAGCGTGTGCTGGAAGGCGTGCCCCAGGTGCAGGGAGCCGGTGACGTTCGGCGGCGGAATGACGATCGTGTACGCGGGCTTCTCACTCGCGGGATCGGCCGTGAAGTACCCCCGCTCTACCCAGCGCTCGTAGAGCTTCCCTTCTACCTCGGCCGGCGCGTACTGGGTCGGCAGTTCGGAGTTGGGGCTGCTGGGTGTCTGCGTGTTCTCGGTCACGGGCACAGTTTAGGGCCGTCACAGTCGAGTCATGAAACCGGTAATCGGGGGGCCCGGCGCCCTGTCCGCTCCCGGCTTCCGACAGGATGTGTGAAACAGATAAGCAACCTCACAGGGGGACGCGGGATGAGCTACAACCAGCCGGGACCTTACGGACAGCAGCCGCAGCAGCCCGGACCGTACGGGCAGCAGCCCCCGCCGCCGCCGGGACCCTACGGGCAGCCTGCACCCCAGCCCGGATACGGCTACCCCCAGCAGCCGGGCGTCCCGCCGCAGGGCTACCCGCAGCAGCCCCAGCAGCCGGGATACGGCTACCAGCAGCCCCCGTACGGCGGGATGCCCCCGCAGCAGCCGAAGAAGTCCAAGGCCGGCGTGATCATCGCGGTGGTCGTCGCGGTCGCGGTCATCGCGGGCGGCGGCTGGTACTTCCTGGGCGGCGGCGCGGGGTCGGTGGCCTCCGACACCAAGGGCTACAAGCTGTCCTTCCCCGCTGCGGTCGACAGCTACAAGAAGGCGCCGGACGCCGCCGGAGCCCCTGCGGCCGACACCCCGGTCACCGGCGAGGGCAAGACCAAGGCCGAGTCGCTCGGCGTGCAGAACGCGCACAACGCGACCGCCAAGTACCAGATCAGTCCGGACGGGAAGGGCAAGCAGTTCGCCGTCAACGGGCTCTGGGGCGAGATCGCCGACCCGAAGAAGGCCGTCGACGGCTACTACGCCGGCATCGGCCAGAACAACAAGGAAACCGAGAAGCTCGGCTTCAAGTACGAGCTGGTCGGCACTCCGAAGGAGTTCACCCCGGACGGATTCAAGGGCGCCGTGATGAAGTGCGCCAACATCAAGATGATCAGCACCAAGCCCGGTGCGACCAAGACGCCCAAGGACGTGGAGGTCCCCTCCTGCGCCTGGGGTGACCACTCGACCCTGGTCGGCATCAACCATGTCGATCCGGCAGCGGTCGCGCTCGGCGGGAGCAGCGGCACCCTCGAAGAGGTGGCCGCACTGGCGGCGAAGCTCTACAACACGGCCCGCACCAAGGCCTGATCGTGCCAGCGGCCTGCACGGACAATCGTTTCCGTGCAGGCCGGCCGCGGCCGGACGACTACCACCCCGCGGCGTTGCACGCCCCGACAGCGTCTTCCTGCCTTACCCCGATGCCGGTCAAGCCGTAGAAGCACTGACCCCAGGCTGCGGGGTTCATCCAAGTGTCGGCACCGTTCCTGCAGGCAGACTCCACCTTCGGGCCGACGTTATAACCCCTGTCAATCAGGTAAAGCTGGCAATCACCCTGATCAGCCGACGCGGGTGAAGCCACCACAATCGGCAGCGCGGTGGCGGCGAGTGCCACCGCCAGAACTCCCCCGGCACGCTTCAACTTCATGTCTCGTTCCCTTCAATGTGCAAGCGATGTCGAGACAAAGTTGATCAAGGAAGCGGCCGCCGCACCACATAAATCGAACCTTCGGCCGATTATTGGTCAAGGTAGTCCGAAAAGCGAAAAGGGGCGCCCCAGATACGTCTGGGGCGCCTCTGCTGCGTGAACTACCTGCGATTACGCCGACTTCTCGTGCGGGCCCTGGTCCTTCGGGACGATGCGGGGGACCAGCGTCGGGTTGACGTTGGAGCGGACGACGTCCGAGGTGATGACCACGCGGGCCACGTCCTTGCGGGACGGGACCTCGTACATCACCGACATCAGGACCTCCTCCATGATGGCGCGCAGGCCGCGCGCGCCCGTCTGGCGGAGGATCGCCTGGTCGGCGATGGCCTCGAGGGCTTCGCGCTCGAAGTCCAGTTCCACCCCGTCGAGTTCGAACAGCCGCTGGTACTGCTTCACCAGGGCGTTGCGCGGCTCGATGAGGATCTGGAGCAGGGCCTCGCGGTCCAGGTTGTGCACGGAGGTCAGCACGGGGAGGCGGCCGATGAACTCGGGGATCATCCCGAACTTCACCAGGTCCTCCGGCATGACCTCCTGGAACTGGTCGCTCGCCTCGATCTCGCGCTTCGAGCGGATCGTCGCCCCGAAGCCGATTCCCTTGGCCCCCGCGCGCGACTCGATGATCTTCTCGAGGCCGGCGAAGGCGCCGCCCACGATGAAGAGCACGTTCGTCGTGTCGATCTGGATGAACTCCTGGTGCGGGTGCTTGCGGCCGCCCTGCGGGGGGACGGACGCCGTCGTGCCCTCGAGGATCTTCAGGAGGGCCTGCTGGACGCCCTCGCCCGAGACATCGCGCGTGATCGATGGGTTCTCGCTCTTGCGGGCGACCTTGTCGATCTCGTCGATGTAGATGATCCCGGTCTCGGCCTTCTTGACGTCGTAGTCGGCGGCCTGGATCAGCTTGAGCAGGATGTTCTCGACGTCCTCGCCGACGTATCCGGCCTCCGTCAGCGCCGTCGCGTCGGCGATGGCGAACGGGACGTTCAGCATGCGCGCGAGCGTCTGGGCGAGGAGGGTCTTGCCGGAGCCCGTGGGACCCAGCAGCAGGATGTTCGACTTCGCGAGCTCGATCGCGTCCTCGCGGCCCTGCGCGCCGCCGTTCTCGCCGGCCTGGACCCGCTTGTAGTGGTTGTACACCGCGACGGAGAGCGCCTTCTTCGCCGGCTCCTGGCCGACGACGTAGCTCTCCAGGAACTCGTAGATCTCACGGGGCTTGGGGAGTTCCTCCCACCGGACCTCGGAGGTCTCCGCGAGCTCCTCTTCGATGATCTCGTTGCAGAGGTCGATGCACTCGTCGCAGATGTACACACCGGGTCCTGCGATGAGCTTCTTCACCTGCTTCTGGCTCTTTCCGCAGAACGAGCACTTGAGCAGATCGCCGCCGTCACCGATGCGTGCCACGAGGTGCTTCCCCTTCGCCTGGGAGACGCCTGGTTCAGCGCTCCTGGTGCCTCATATCCGACGGTACCTTGCCGGGGGCCCCGTGCGGGGCCCCCTTGACGTGGTTCACATCGCCGAATGCGGCGGCGCGTCCACGCCAATTGGCGGCAAGGATCAGTGCGAGCTCTTACGGGTGGAGATGATCTGGTCGATCAGGCCGTACGCGAGAGCGTCCTCGGCAGTGAGGATCTTGTCGCGCTCGATGTCGTCGCGGATCTTCTCGATCGGCGTCGTCGAGTGCTTGGCCAGCATGGTCTCCAGCTGGTCGCGCATCCGCAGGATCTCGTTGGCCGCAATCTCCAGGTCGGAGAGCTGCTCACGGCCGGTGCCGCCGGACGGCTGGTGGATCAGCACGCGGGCGTTCGGCAGGGCCATGCGCTTGCCCGGGGTGCCGGCGGCGAGCAGGACCGCGGCGGCGGAGGCCGCCTGGCCCATGCAGACCGTCTGGATGTCGGGCTTCACGAACTGCATCGTGTCGTAGATCGCCGTCAGCGCGGTGAAGGAGCCGCCGGGGCTGTTGATGTAGATCGAGATGTCGCGGTCCGGGTCCATCGACTCCAGGCACAGCAGCTGCGCCATGACGTCGTTGGCGGAGGCGTCGTCGATCTGCACGCCGAGGAAGATCACGCGCTCCTCGAAGAGCTTCGCGTACGGGTCGTACTCGCGCACACCCTGCGAGGTGCGCTCGACGAAGCGCGGGATGACGTAGCGGTTGTCCACCTGCGGGCCGGAGTAGAGGCCGCTCGCGGAGAAGTTGGTCTGCATCTGGGTGTTCACCATCCTGGTGGCGTTCTGCGGGCTGTCGGCTGCTCGGTACTGGCGGGTGGGGCCGGGATCAGGCCCCGGTGCCGCCGCCGCCCGGCACGTTGGACGCGGCCGAGATGATCTCGTCGATGAGGCCGTACTCCTTGGCCTCCACGGCGGTGAACCAGCGGTCGCGGTCGCCGTCGCGGATGATCGCCTCGACGGTCTGGCCCGAGTGGAACGCGGTGATCTCGGCCATGCGCTGCTTGGTGCGCAGCAGGTACTGGGCCTGGATCTTGATGTCGGACGCGGTGCCGCCGATGCCGGCGGAGCCCTGGTGCATCAGGATGTCGGTGTTCGGCAGGGCGAAGCGCTTGCCCTTGGCGCCACCGGTGAGCAGGAACTGGCCCATGGAGGCCGCCATGCCCATGCCGATGGTGACGACGTCGTTCGGGATGTACTGCATGGTGTCGTACACCGCCATGCCCGCCGTCACGGAGCCGCCGGGGCTGTTGATGTACAGGTAGATGTCCTTCTCCGGCTCGGCCGCGAGGAGGAGGAGCTGCGCAGTGATCTTGTTGGCGATCTCGTCGTCGACCTGCTGGCCGAGGAAGATGATGCGCTCGCCGAGCAGCCGGTTGTAGACATGGTCGCCGAGGCCGCCACCGATGGACGGCTCACCCGCGGCGTAAGGCATCAGATTCGTCACGTATCCACCTGCTCGTCTCCGACGGCCATGTGCCGTCTCAGCGTCTCGTTCTGGGGCGCGGCCCGGCCGGTGCGGACAAGTCCGCCGGCATCCGGGTACTCACGTGCCCTCGTATTCATGGACCCTAACGCGCAGGTCGGACAACGCCATCCCGCTTCCCGAACTGTTCGCTCGGAGCGCAAGGTCCCAGGGCCTTCCGGGGCCTGTGCCGAAGGGCCCGGACGCGGCTGCGTCCGGGCCCTCCGGGGCACTGCTCAGCGGGCTTCGCCCGGGGTGTTACTTGGCCTCGTCGGCCTGCACCTCGGTGTCGCCTTCGACGGCCGCCTCGACCGTCTCGACGGCCTGCTCCTCGTCCTCGTCGGAGAGGTCGACGACCTCGCCGTTGGTGTCGACGACCTTGGCAGCCTCGACGACGACCGCGAGGGCCTTGCCGCGGGCGACCTCGCCGACCAGCATCGGAACCTGGCCGCCCTCGACGACGGCCTGGGCGAACTGGTCGGGGGACATGCCGGAGGAGGCGGCGCGGCGCATGAGGTGCTCGGTGAGCTCCTCCTGGTCGACGCCCAGCTTCTCCTTGTTGACCAGCGCGTCGAGGACGAACTGGGTCTTGATGCCCTTGACCGCCTGCTCGGAGGTCTCGGCGTCGAACTCCTCGACCGTCTTGCCCTGGAACTCCAGGTACTTCTCGATGGTCAGACCCATCTGGCCGAGCTGGTGGTGCTCCAGGTTGTGCTTGCGGGTCTGGACCTCGTCCGCGAGGAGCTTCTCGGGGATCGGGACCTCGACGAGCTCCAGCAGCTTCTCCAGGACGCGCTCCTGGGCCTGCGTGGCCTGGTCGTACTGCTTCATGTTCTCGAGGCGCTTGCGGCTGTCGGCCTTGAGCTCCTCGAGGGTGTCGAACTCGCTGGCCATCTGGGCGAACTCGTCGTCCAGCTCCGGGAGCTCCTTGGCGGAGACCTTGGTGACCTTGACGGTGACCTCGGCGTCCTTGCCCTCGGCGGAGCCGCCCTTCAGCTGCGAGGTGAAGGTGGCCTCGCCGCCGGCCTCGAGGCCGGTGACGGCCTCGTCGATGCCCTCGAGCAGCTCGCCCGAGCCGATGGTGTAGGAGACGTCGGAGGCGACGCCGTCGGGCAGCACCTCGCCGTCGACCTTGGCCTCGAGGTCGAGGGTGACGACGTCACCCTCGGCGGCGGCGCGCTCGACGTCCTTGGTGGACGCGAAGCGGCCGCGCAGCTGCTCGACGGACTTCTCGACGTCCTCGTCGGAGACCTCGATGGCGTCGACCTCGACCTCGATGCCGGAGTAGTCCGGGATCTCGATCTCGGGGCGCACGTCGACCTCGGCGGTGAAGGCCAGCAGCTCGCCGTCCTTCAGCTCCGTGATGTCGACATCGGGCTGGCCCAGCGGGTTCAGGTCGGCCTCGTTGACCGCCTCGGTGTAGAACTTCGGGAGGGCGTCGTTGACGGCCTCCTCCAGCACCGCACCGCGGCCGAAGCGCTGGTCGATGACGCGGGCCGGGATCTTGCCCTTGCGGAAGCCCTTCACCGTGACCTGCTGGTTGATCTTCTTGTACGCCGCGTCGAGGCTGTCCTTGAGCTCCTCGAAGGGCACCTCAACAGTGAGCCGAACCCGAGTCGGGTTCAGGGTCTCCACGGCGCTCTTCACGGTTCGGTCTCCTTGTGGCTGACTGCTGGGGATTCTGCCGTCACGCTGCGGTTCAGCGGTTCAGCGGACTTCGGCCCGGTACATCAGACACACGGGCACGCAGCTTGCATAGTAACGGCAAGCGGCAATCAGCCCACAACGCGATCTTGTGGTGGCCCCCGATGGCTCGAAGGAGACACTGCTGGTGGTCGGGGTGGCCGGATTCGAACCGACGACCTTCCGCTCCCAAAGCGGACGCGCTACCAAGCTGCGCCACACCCCGTCGGTGCGACACGTAGGGTACATGCCCGGAGACCCTCCGATGCGCGGGGTTTCCGGAGTTTCCGGGCCGGCGTCCCGGCAGGCGCTCGCGGCGGGCTCGAATGTGGTGTGCACGCCCCCGGCGCGACCCGCTAGGATGCTGTTCGTGCCGCGGTCCCCGGACCCTGCGGCGCGCGCGTTGCGGGCGTAGCTCAATGGTAGAGCACTAGTCTTCCAAACTAGCTACGCGGGTTCGATTCCCGTCGCCCGCTCTGAGCACCAGGGCCAGGCCTGAGGACGTTTCCTCCGCCTGGCCCTGAGTCTTTCCCGAGTCCCGTGCGCCGCCTAGAGCTTGATGTTCGCGATCATCGTCGCGAGGGAGTTGAGGAAACGGTTCACGTCGTCCGAGATCGAGCTGGACGCCAGGAAGAACCCGAACAGGGCCGCGACGATGGCGGGACCCGTCTTGATGTGGTTGCCGCGGATCAGCACCACCAGGATGACCCCCAACAGAACCACCACTGACAGCGAAATGGCCACAACTGATCACACCTTCGGTCGTCCCCTGGTCGGCCCGGGGCGTGCGGCCGCGCACACCCACATGGACCATCCTCCCACCAACGGGCCCCGCCTATCCGTCCCGTGACGAATCGCCATGGTTCCGCTTGCGCCGGCCTCCCGGGCCGTGCGGCTGGGCGAGGCCGAGGAGCGAGCGGACATACGCGTACTTCGCGGACAGCCGCTCGCGTGTGGGGCCGTCCAGTACGGAGAGGCGTACGGGATCGGCGTTGTGCGCGAGGTCGGCCTCCTTGACCAGCAGGGCGCCCGGGGTGGCGAGGATCCGGGCCGCGTACTGCTCGACCGGTTCGCCGGGACGCTTGGTGACGGCGAGGACCATGTCCTTCACGGACTGCGGCAGGGCGGCGGAATCCAGCCAGGTGAGGCTCAGCGCCTCGTCCTCGATGGCGTCGTGCAGCCAGGCCGCCGCCTGCTGTTCGAAGGTGCCGCCGCGCAGCCGGACGCCCTCTGCCACGGCCGCGAGGTGCTCGGCGTACGGCCGGCCGGCCTTGTCGGTCTGGCCCTCGTGCGCGGCGCGGGCGAGGGCCTCGACCTCGATGAGGGTCAGGGGGCTGCTCGTCATGCGATCTCCCTTGCCGCTGTCCGCAGGGCCTGCGCGGCCCGGTCCACATCCGCCTGCGTGGTGCGCCAATTGGAGAACGCGGCGCGCAGGGCGGGGGTTCCCCCGTAGACGGTCGGGGTGACGAACACCTCGGCGGCCGCCGCCTCGCGCAGGGCGGTCAGCCGGGCCGGTGTGGGGTCGGCGGCGAGGGTGAAGCAGACGACGTTGAGGCGGACCGGGGCGAGCAGGGTGAAGGCGGGGTCCCCGGAGAGCCGCTCGCCCAGCGCGCGGGCGCAGGCGATGTCGCGTTCGACGATCTCCCGGTGGCCCTGGCGGCCGTACGCGCGCAGCGTGAACCAGGCGGCGAGGGCGCGCAGCCGGTGGGAGTTCTCCGGGGTGAGGTGGACCAGGTCGGGGTGGTCGCCGAGGGGGCCGAGGTAGGCGGCGGAGTTCTGGAAGACGCGGGCCTGGAGGTCGGGCCGGCGGGTGAACTGGACGGCGCTGTCGTAGGGGACGTTGAGCCACTTGTGCAGGTCGACGCAGAGGGAGTCGGAGGCGTCGAGTCCGGCGGCGAGGTGGGCGTGGTCCGGGGAGAGGGCGGCGAAGGCGCCGAAGGCGGCGTCGGTGTGCAGCCAGAAGTCGTGGCGCTCCTTGAGCGCGGCGACGGCCCGGAGGTCGTCGAAGTCGACCGTGTTGACGGTGCCGGCGTTGGCGACGACGACGGCCGGGCCGGGGGTGTCGGCCAGGGCCCGGTCCAGGGCGGCCGGGTCCACTGCCTCGCGGCCGGGCAGGGTCGGGACCGTGACGAGGCTGCCCCGCCCCAGGCCGAGGACGGACAGGGCCTTGGCGATGGAGGAGTGGGGGGCGCCGGAGAGCACGCGGACGGCGCCGAGGGCGGCGACGCCGTCCTCGGCCGGGGCGACGCCGAGGCGTTCGCCGAGCCATTCGCGGGCGATGGCGAGTCCGGTGGTGTTGGACATGGTGGCGCCGCTGACGAAGGTGCCGGAGTGGGCGTCGGAGAGGTGGAAGAGGGCGCGGAGCCAGCCGACGGTCTCGCGTTCGAGGTCCTGGCCCGCGCCGTCGAGGGCGGAGTTGGAGTTCTGGTCGTGGGCGGCGGTGAGCCAGTCCCCGGCGAGGGCGGCGGGGGTGGCGCCTCCGGTGACGAAGCCGAGGTAGCGGGGGCCGGCGGAGGCGGACAGCCGCGGCTCCCAGCGCTCCCGGAAGGCGGCGAGGGTGGCCTCGGCGCCCGCGCCGTGCTCCGGGAGCGGCTCGGGCGCGTCGTCCGGCTTCGCGGCCGGCGGTACGACGGGACGCGCGTCCAGGGCTGCGAGCGCGTCGGCGGCGGCGCGGCGGGTGGCGTCGAGGAGGTCGGGGAGCCGGGCGAGGTCGGCGGCGAGCGTACGGTCCATGGGGGCACGGTAGGCGCCGCCGGTGTGGCGGGGGCGGGCCAATCCGGGGTGAGTGGCCCGGCCCGCCCCCGCCCTGCGGGGCCGGACGGGTCAGGCCGCCGCTGCCGCGTGGGACGGGCGGGTCGCGAGGGGTCGATCGCCGAGGTCGATCCCGCGCGGCGCGTTCTCGGTGCCGGCCTCCCGGTGGGGCGGCGGCCATGGCGCGCCCCGGCCGGGCCCGGGGTGGGGCGAACCCCACCGGGCGTCAGGGAGAGCGGCGGATCAGGAGCAGGGCGCGGTCGTCGTTGACGTCCTTGGCGACCTTTTCGATGAGGTGCCAGGCGGCGCCCTCCCAGCCGGCGGCGACGTAGCGGTCGGCCTCGCCCGTGAGCCGGTCGATGCCCTCGCTGATCTCGCGGTCGGCCGTCTCGACCAGGCCGTCCGTGAAGAGCATCAGGACGTCGCCGCGGCGGAGGTTCCCTTGGGCGGGGGTGAACTCGGCGCCGTCGTAGACGCCGAGCAGCGGGCCCTCGCCGGTCTTCTCCTGCCAGCGCCCGGTGCCCGCGCAGAGCTGGAGGGCGGGGAGGTGGCCGGCGGAGAGGAGTTCGTAGTCGCCGGTCTCCAGGTCCAGGACGAGGTGGATGGAGGTGGCGAAGCCCTCGTCCCAGTCCTGGCGGAGGAGGTAGCCGTTGGCGGCGGGCAGGAAGCCGTGCGGCGGCAGCGCTCCGAGCAGGCCGCCGAAGGCGCCGGAGAGCAGCAGGGCCCGGGAGCCGGCCTCCATGCCCTTGCCGGAGACGTCGGTCAGGACGATCTCCAGGGTCCGGCCGCCGTTGGTGCGGGCCGCGACGACGAAGTCGCCGGAGAAGGACTGGCCGCCGGCGGGGCGCAGGGCCATCTCGCGGTGCCAGCCGCGCGGCAGGGAGGGCAGTTTGCTCTGGACGCGGATCCGTTCGCGCAGGTCGAAGAGCATGGTGCCGCCGCGCCGCCAGGGCACGCCGACGCGGCTGCGGAACTGCGCGATGACCAGCCCGAAGAAGCCGCAGGCCGCGACGACCAGGACGGTGCCGGGGGTCACCCGTGCCGGTCCCTGGGTGTAGGGGCCGAGTACGAGGGCCTCGACGATCAGTGCGGCCGCGGAGGCGGCGTACAGCGCGAGGAGGCTGGCGGGGCGCAGCAGCAGGCCGCCGGCCACGATCGGCAGGACGAGCGCCGAGGGCGAGAACCAGACGGGCAGCATGATCGTGCCGCAGGCGATGGCGGGGATGGTGAGCAGCAGTCCGGCGAAGGCGAGCCAGTCGGAGGCGTCCCCGCGGAAGTAGTCGACGGCGGATTTGCGCAGGGAGGTGCGGGCCCGGTGCGACAGCATGCGCATCCGGGCCATGAGGGTTTCCACGCGTGCTCCGGCCATTGCTTCGGGACCCTATCCATCCCGGCTGTGACTGCGCAGGGGTACCCCTCGTCCCGGGGTCGTACGGGACCCGAAAACTCTTCGACGGGGATCGAATGCGCTGATAGGGATGGCCTTATGGCACTTGAGATGCGCGTGTTGAAGCGGGATGAGTGGGATGCCTGGTTCGATCAGCTGGAACTGGCGTTCGGCGGGGTGTCCGAGGTCGCTCAGGTCCGGGAGCTCTACCGGTCCTTGACCGAGCCTGAACGCTCGCTCGGCGTCTGGGACGGCGAGGACTGCGTCGGCTCGGCCTCGGCGTTCACTTTCCGGGTGTCGGTGCCGGGCGGGGCGCTGGTGCCCGCGGCCGGGGTCACGATGGTGGGCGTCTCCCCCACGCACCGGCGGCGCGGGGTGCTCAGCTCGATGATGCGGCGCCTGCTGGACGACGTACGGGCGGCCGGCGAGCCGCTCGCCGTGCTGACGGCCTCGGATCCGGCGATCTACGGGCGTTTCGGCTTCGGCACGGCGACGTACGCGATGGCCCTGGAGATCGACACGACCCGCGTACGGCTCTCCGTGCCGCCGGAGGCGGACGGGGTGCGGGTGCGGCGCGTCGACGTGGACAAGTCGCTGGCCGACTGCGAGCGGGTGTACGCGGAACTGGTGACCCGGCGGCCCGGCATGCCGGCCCGGCAGCCCGGCTGGGAGCGGTATCCGCTTTCGGACCCGCCGGAGGACCGGGGCGGCGCTTCGCCGCTGCGGTGCGTGGTCGCCGAGGGCCCGGACGGCGAGGTGGCCGGCTACGCCCGCTACCGGGTCAAGCCCGAGTGGGACCACTCCGGTTCGCAGGGCAAGGTCGAGGTCGTGGACCTCGACGCGCTCGACCCGGCGGCGACCGCGGCGCTGTGGCGCTACCTGTTCGGGATCGACCTGACCTGGACGGTACGGGCCGCCAGGCGGCCGGTGGACGATCCGGTGCTGCACCTGGTCAGCGACGTCCGGCGGTCGAAGCCGAGCCTGCGCGACTCGCTCCACGTACGGCTGGTGGACGTGGCGGCGGCGCTCGCGGGGCGGACGTACGGGGCCGCGGTGGACGTGGTGCTGGAGGTCGAGGACGCGTTCTGCCCCTGGAACGGGGGCCGGTGGCGGCTGGTGGCCGACGGGGCGGGATCCGCCGCCTGCACGCGGACCGAGGAGCCGGCGGACCTGGCGCTGTCGGTCCGGGACCTGGGCTCGGCCTATCTGGGCGGGATCACGCTGACCTCGCTGGCCGCGGCCGGGCGGGTGCGCGAGCTGCGCCCGGGAACCCTGGCCCGGGCCTCGCGCGCCTTCGCCGGGGACGTCGCCCCCTGGCTGTCGCACGGCTTCTGACGGCGTACTAGCGGTACTGGCAGCCGGGGCACCAGAAGAGGTTGCGGGCGGCGAGGTCGGCGGTGCGGACCTCGCCCCCGCAGATGTGGCAGGGCAGGTTCGCCCTGCGGTAGACGTACACCTCGCCGCCGTGGTCGTCCACCCTCGGCGGCCTGCCCATCGCCTCGGGCAGGTGCTCGTCGCGGACCGTGTCGATCCGGTTGTTCCGTACGCCCTCGCGCATCAGCGCGGCCAGGTCCGCCCACATGGCGTCCCACTCGGCGCGGGTGAGGTCCTTGCCCAGCCGGTAGGGGTCGATGCCGTGCCGGAAGAGGACCTCGGCCCGGTAGACGTTGCCGATGCCCGCGACGACCTTCTGGTCCATGAGCAGGGCGGCGACGGTGGTGCGGGAGCGGGAGATCCGCTTCCAGGCCCGGTCGGGGTCGTCGTCCGGGCGCAGCGGGTCGGGGCCGAGCCGGTCGTGTATCGCCTTCTTCTCCCCCTCGCCGATCAGCGCGCAGGCGGTGGGCCCGCGCAGGTCGGCGTAGTGCTCCTGGTTCTGCAGCCGCAGCCGGACCGTGTCGGTCGCGGGCGGCGCCGGGGCGGGGCCGAAGCCGAGCTTGCCGAAGAGGCCGAGGTGGATGTGGATCCAGGCGTCGCCCAGCTCCAGGAAGAGGTGCTTGCCGTGCGCCTCGGCGCTCTCCAGCTCGCGCCCGTCGAGCAGGGCCGCGCTCTCCGAGAAGCGGCCCTGGGGGCTGCTGACCCGGACCGGGCGTGCGGCGAACCGCTCGGTGTGGTCCTGGGCGAGGCGGTGGATCGTATGCCCCTCGGGCACGGCAATGCTCCTCGGTAAAGAGAAACCGGCCGCGCCGCCCCCGCGGGGGAGCGGCACGGCCGGAAGCGGAATCAGCCCTGGGGGTGGTGGGCCGGGATCGGGGGCAGCTCGCCGGTCTGCTCGTACGCGGAGAGCATCTCGATGCGGCGCGTGTGGCGCTCCTCGTCGGAGTACGGGGTCGCCAGGAAGGCCTCGATGAAGCCGACGGCCTCGTCCTGGGTGTGCATCCGGCCGCCGACGGAGATCACGTTGGCGTTGTTGTGCTCGCGGCCGAGCTTCGCGGTCTCCACGCTCCAGGCGAGGATGGCGCGGACGCCCTTGACCTTGTTCGCGGCGATCTGCTCTCCGTTGCCGGAGCCGCCGATCACGATGCCGAGGCTGTCGGCGTCCGCGGCGGTCTTCTCCGCGGCGCGCAGGCAGAACGGCGGGTAGTCGTCCACCGCGTCGTAGATGTGGGGGCCACAGTCGACGGGCTCGTGGCCGTTGTTCTTGAGCCAGTCCACCAGGTGGTTCTTGAGCTCAAAGCCGGCATGGTCGGATCCGAGGTACACGCGCATGGGTCG
The DNA here is from genome assembly GCF_052871255.1 of Streptomyces sp. LARHCF249. Lineage (NCBI taxonomy): Bacteria > Bacillati > Actinomycetota > Actinomycetes > Kitasatosporales > Streptomycetaceae > Streptomyces > Streptomyces sp. LARHCF249. The sequence continues at coordinate 327,987 of NZ_JBIXJQ010000002.1, read as the reverse complement.
AGTGTGGCACGAGGGGGCCCGGCAGCCCGCAACGGGGTGTCGCGTAAGTCACTTCTAAAGCTCAAGTAAACCCAAAGAACGCAGATGGGACAGGGTGGGGCAAGGTCCTTGGACGTTCGTCCCTGCGCAACGATCCGGATTGGGGTCTTCCGCCCTGCGTTCATCTCAGGTTTGAATGCCGGGGCTCGCAACCCGAGAACCTAAGGATCCGTCCATGAGCTCCACGACGACCCTCCAGAAGGAAGGCAATCCCACCGGTAACCCCGGTGACGGACAGCCCTCCGACGGTCTGAAGGCCGGTCTCAAGAACCGCCACCTTTCCATGATCGCCATCGGCGGCGTCATCGGCGCCGGCCTCTTCGTCGGCTCCGGCGGCGGCATCGCCAAGGCCGGCCCCGCCATCCTGATCTCCTACGCGCTGGTCGGCGCGATGGTCGTCTTCGTGATGCGGATGCTGGGCGAGATGGCCGCCGCCAGCCCGAACTCGGGTTCCTTCTCCGCCTACGCGGACCGGGCGCTCGGCCGCTGGGCCGGTTTCTCCATCGGCTGGCTCTACTGGTTCTTCTGGGTCGTCGTGCTCGCGGTGGAGGCCACCGCCGGTGCCGCCATCCTGGAGAACTGGATCCCGGCCGTCCCCCAGTGGGCCTGGGCGCTGATCGTGATGGCGGTGCTGACCGTCACCAACCTCGGCTCGGTCGCCTCCTACGGTGAGTTCGAGTTCTGGTTCGCGGGCATCAAGGTCGTCGCCATCGGCGCGTTCGTGGTCGTCGGCATGCTGGCCGTCTTCGGCCTGCTGCCGGGCTCGGACAACCCGGGCGCGGGCTTCGCGCACCTGACCGACGCCGGGGGCTTCTTCCCCAACGGATACGGCGCCGTCCTCACCGGTGTGCTGATGGTCGTCTTCTCCTTCATGGGCAGCGAGATCGTCACCCTGGCCGCCGGCGAGTCGGAGAACCCCCGCAAGGCGGTCACCCAGGCCACCAACTCCGTCATCTGGCGGATCGGCGTCTTCTACCTCGGCTCGATCTTCATCGTGCTGACCCTGCTCCCGTGGAACGACAAGTCGATCACCGAGAAGGGCTCGTACGTCGCCGCCCTGGACTCGATCGGCATCGCGCACGCCGGCACGATCATGGAGGTCATCGTCCTGACCGCCGTGCTGTCCTGCCTGAACTCGGGCCTGTACACCGCCTCCCGCATGGCCTTCTCGCTCGGTGAGCGCGGTGACGCCCCGAAGGCGTTCGCCAAGGTCAACTCCCGGGGCGTGCCGGTCGCCGCGATCCTGGGCTCCACGGTCTTCGGCTTCGTCGCCGTCTACTTCAACTACGCCTTCAAGGACACGGTCTTCAACTTCCTGCTGAACTCCTCGGGCGCCATCGCGCTCTTCGTCTGGCTGGTGATCTGCTTCACCCAGCTGAGGATGCGCGGGATCCTGGTCCGCGAGGCCCCGGAGAAGCTGACCGTCAAGATGTGGCTCTTCCCGTGGCTGACCTGGGCCACCGCCGCACTGATCATGTTCGTGATCGGCTACATGTTCGTGGACGACGCCAACCGCGAGGTGGTCACCCTCTCCACCCTCGTCGCCGGCCTGGTCGTGGCCGTCGGCGTGGTGCTCGACTTCCGCCGGAAGCGGGCCGCGCTGCAGGGCTGAGCCCGGTCGCGTACGTACGTACGACAGAGCCCGGCCCGCCGTCACTGGCGGGCCGGGCTCCGGCGTATGCGGGGGGGGGCGGCGGGTCAGCCGCGGCGCCCGGCCAGCTTCCAGGCGGCCGGCAGGGCGCCCATCGCGAGGGCGGCCTTGAGCGCGTCGCCGAGCAGGAACGGGGTCAGGCCCGCCGCGACGGCGGCGCTCAGGGACATCCCGGTGGCGGCCATCAGGTAGGGCACGCCCACCGCGTAGATCACCGCGGAGCCGAGCGCCATCGTGCCCGCCGTCCGCAGGACCGAGCGGTCGGCGCCGCGCCGTGCGAGGGCGCCGACCACGGTGGCGGCGAGCAGCATGCCGAGCACGTAGCCGAAGGAGGCGCCGCTCGCGCCGGAGGTGCCGTTCGCGAACCAGGGCATCCCGGCCGCGCCGAGGACGGCGTACAGGCCCAGCGCCAGGAAACCGAGGCGGGCGCCGAACGCGGTGCCGACGAGCAGCGCCGCGAAGGTCTGGCCGGTGACCGGGACCGGGGAGCCGGGTACGGGTACGGCGATCTGCGCGGCCAGTCCGGTGAGCACGGCTCCGCCGACGACGAGCGCGATGTCGCGGACGCGGCTCGCGGGCAGCAGGTCGGCGAGGACGGCGCCGGGCCGGAAGGAGACGGAAGCGGTGCTCATCGAGGGCTCCGGAAGGGTCGGGGTGACAGGACGATCACCGACGTTAGTCCGCGGACCACGACGCCCCCACCGCCACCCGACACAAAGGCATACTCCTCGGTTTGGTGGAGACCGCACAAAGAGCCTCACTCACACCCGTGTTCGCGTGATCCGTGTCACGGGGAAGATCCGACAACAGTTCCGTTTTGCACGCAAGGCCGCCGCTCAGTGAGACTGTAGGGTCCCGCCAATCCGGATGCGGAGCCCCACCGCCGCTGGGCCGAACGAGAGTACGAGCACCCCTCATGCGCGACCGCTTGCCCGAAGCTCCTCCGATGACGGGCGACCTGCCCGCGGAACCCCTCAGTCACAGCCTCAAGCAGCGCCACCTGACCATGCTGGGCCTCGGCGGCGTGATCGGCGCCGGGCTCTTCGTCGGCTCCGGCGCCGGCATCGGCATCGCCGGACCGGCGATCATCTGCTCCTACCTGCTCGCGGGCGTGCTCGCGATGCTGGTGATGCGGGCGCTCGGCGAGATGTCGGCGGCGATGCCCGCCTCCGGCTCCTTCTCGGTCTACGCGGAGAAGGCCCTGGGCCGCTGGGCCGGCTTCTCGGCGGGCTGGCTGTACTGGTTCCTGCTGGTCGTGGTGCTCGCGGTCGAGGCCACCGGCGCCGCGAAGATCGCCAACGGGTGGGTGCCCTCGATCGACCAGTGGGTCTGGGTGCTGCTCTTCATGGTGGTCTTCACCGTGAGCAACCTGGCCGCCGTACGGAACTTCGGCGAGTTCGAGTTCTGGTTCGCGGCCCTGAAGGTCGGCGCGATCGTGCTGTTCCTGATCCTCGGCACCCTCGCGATCTTCGGTCTGCTCCCCGACACCGACCCCGTCGGCACGGCCAACCTGACCGGCCGGGGCGGCTTCTTCCCCGCCGGCATGGGCGGGGTCGTCGCGGGGATGCTCGCGGTCGTCTTCGCCTTCGGCGGTCTGGAGGTCGTCACGATCGCGGCGGCCGAGTCGGACGACCCGGCCCGCTCCGTGTCCCGCGCGGTGCGCAGCGCGGTGTGGCGCATCCTCTTCTTCTACGTCGGCTCGATGATGGTCATCGTGACCCTGCTGCCGTGGGACTCGCTGGAGCCGGGCCAGAGCCCGTACGTGGCCGTCCTCGACTCCATCGGCATCCCGGCGGCCGGCCAGATCATGGACATCGTGATCTTCGTGGCGCTGCTGTCGGCGCTGAACGCCAACCTGTACGGGTCCTCGCGCATGGTGTTCTCGCTGGCCGAACGGGGCGAGGCGCCGAAGGCGCTGCTGAAGGTCTCGGGTGGCGGGGTGCCGCGTCGCGCGGTGTTCGCCTCGGTGGCCTTCGGCTTCGCGTCGGTGGTGCTGAACCTGCTGTGGCCGGACACGATCTTCCTCTACATGCTCAACGCGGTCGGCGCGGTGCTGCTGTTCGTGTGGGTGCTGATCGCGGTCTCGCAGCTGAAGCTGCGCCGGATCATCGAGCGGGACATGCCGGAGCGGCTGACCCTGCCCATGTGGCTGTTCCCGTACGCGACATGGGCGGCGCTGCTGGGCATGGCGGCGGTGCTGGTCCTGATGCTGTTCGACGACTCGGCCCGGCCGCAGCTGCTGTGGTCCAGCGGGGCCGCCGCCGCCGTGCTGGTGGTGGCGTGGGTGCGGGAGGTCCGGGCCGGTCGGCCCTGACGCCTCGTGATGTATGCGGCGGGGCCCGGGACTCAGGTCCCGGGCCCTGTCCGTTGCGCGGGCGGACGATCACGTCCCGTGAGGCAACTGTCCGGATGATGGACACGGAGAGTCCGATTATCGGACGGTTCGGCAGACTGCCCCCATGAGCCAGAGCACCACCGCACCCCCCGGGCAGCAGGCGCCGCCGCGTTCGGACGCCGGATCACCCCTCGGAAACGGACTCAAGCAGCGCCACCTCTCGATGATCGCCCTCGGGGGCGTCATCGGCGCCGGACTCTTCGTCGGATCCGGCGCGGGCATCGCCGCCGCGGGCCCCTCGATCGTGCTCGCGTACGCCGCGTCCGGGATCCTGGTGATGTTCGTGATGCGGATGCTCGGCGAGATGTCCGCAGCGAACCCCGCCTCCGGCTCCTTCTCCGTCCACGCCGAGCGGGCCATCGGCCCCTGGGCCGGGTTCACCGCCGGCTGGATGTTCTGGACGCTGCTGTGCGTGGGCGTGGCCATCGAGGCCATCGGCGCGGCGCACATCATGACCGGCTGGTTCCCGGGCACCCCCTCCTGGATGTGGGTGCTGGTCTTCATGGCGGTCTTCTGCGGGTCCAACCTGGCCGCCGTCTCGAACTTCGGCGAGTTCGAGTTCTGGTTCGCCACCCTCAAGATCGGCGCCATCGGGCTCTTCCTGGGCCTGGGCGTGCTGGCCGTCCTGGGCGTGCTGCCCGGCACCGGCTCCCCCGGCGCCGCCAACCTGCTGCACGACGGCGGCTTCCTGCCCAACGGGGTGGAGGGCCTGCTGGTCGGACTGCTGGCCTCGGTCGTCGCGTACGGCGGGCTGGAGACGGTGACCATCGCGGCCGCCGAGTCCGAGAACCCGGTCAAGGGCGTGGCCAAGGCCGTGAAGACGACCATGTGGCGGATCGCGATCGTCTACGTCGGCTCCATGCTGGTGATCGTCACCCTGCTGCCGTGGAACGACCCGGCGGTCACGGCGGACGGCCCGTACGCCGCCACCCTGGACCACCTGGGCATCCCCGCGGCCGGCCAGATCATGAACGTGGTCATCCTGATCGCCCTGATGTCCGCGATGAACGCCAACATCTACGGCTCCTCGCGCATGGCCTACTCGCTCGTCTCCCGCGGCCAGGGCCCCAAGGCGCTGGGCAAGGTCACCGGCCGCGTGCCGCGCCGCGCGGTGCTCGCCTCCTGCGGATTCGGTTTCGTCACCGTGCTGCTGTCGTACTGGTACCCGGACACCCTGTTCGCCTGGCTGCTGAACATGGTCGGCGGGGTCATCCTGATCGTCTGGGGCTTCATCGCCGTCTCCCAGTTCGCGCTGCGCCGCCGGCTGGAGCGGGAGGCGCCCGGGAAGCTGGTCGTGCGCATGTGGGGGTTCCCCTACCTGACCTGGGTGGCCCTGGCCGGCGTGGCCGGGGTGCTGGTCCTGATGGCCCTGGGCGAGGACACCCGGATCCAGGTGCTCTTCACCGGCGGCCTGACCGCCGCCCTCGCGGCGACCGGGTACGCGCTGCAGCGCCGGGCCGCCGCGCGCGCCTGACGCCCCGTCCGGCATCCCGGCGGCAACCGGAGGCGGGCTCCGTGCACACGCACGGGGCCCGCCTTCTTCGCGTGGAATAGATGCTGCTAGCGTGCAGTTGCGCATTGATTGCAATAAGCAGTTGGCACGCCGAGGGGACCGGACACACGCATGGCCATCTACACGCTTCCTGAGCTTCCTTACGACTACGCGGCGCTCGAGCCGGTGATCAACCCGCAGATCATCGAGCTGCACCACGACAAGCACCACGCTGCCTACGTGGCGGGCGCCAACACCACGCTGGAGCAGCTGGCGGAGGCGCGCGACAAGGAGAACTGGGGCGCCCTCAACGGCCTGGAGAAGAACCTCGCGTTCCACCTCTCCGGCCACATCCTGCACAGCATCTACTGGCACAACATGGCCAGCCCCAAGACCGGTGAGGGCGGCGGCATCCCGGACGAGAAGGACGGCCTGGGCGAGCTCCCGGCCGCGATCACCGAGTCCTTCGGCTCCTTCGCCGCCTTCAAGAAGCAGCTGACCTTCGCGTCCTCCGCGACCCAGGGCTCCGGCTGGGGCGTGCTCGCGTACGAGCCCATCAGCGGCCGCCTGATCGTGGAGCAGGTCTACGACCACCAGGGCAACGTGGGCCAGGCCTCCGTGCCGATCCTGGTCTTCGACGCCTGGGAGCACGCCTTCTACCTGCAGTACAAGAACCAGAAGGCGGACTTCATCGAGGCGATGTGGAACGTCGTCAACTGGCAGGACGTGGCGAAGCGCTACGCCGACGCCAAGGCGAACACCCCGCTGCTGATCCCCGTCAAGGGCTGATCGCACCCCCGAACCCGCCCACCTCGTGATCGTCTTCTCAACCTTCACCGGCGGGCGTGTCCAGCAGAAGACCCCCGTGAGGACGTGACTCACGGGGGTCTTCTGTGTGCGACGGTGCGGCGGTACGGACTACTCGAAGGACGGGCCCTTGGTGCGGGTGCGCTTGATCTCGTAGAAGCCGGGGGTGGAGGCCACGAGCAGGGTGCCGTCCCACAGCCGGGCCGCGGCCTCGCCGCGCGGGGCCGGGGTGACGACCGGGCCGAAGAAGGCCACGTCCCCGCCGTCGGCGCCGGGCACCGAGATCACCGGGGTGCCGACCTCCTGGCCGACCCGGTCGATGCCGTCGTTGTGCGAGGCGCGCAGCACCTCGTCGTACTCGTCGGAGTCGGCGTACGCGAGCAGCTCGGCCGGCAGGTCGAGGGCCGCCAGCGCCTCGGCGATCACCTCGCGGGTCGCGCCCTTGTCCTCGTTGTGGATACGGGTGCCGAGCTCGGTGTAGAGCTTGCCGGTGATCTCGTCGCCGAACTTCTGCTGGGCCGCGACGACCACGCGCACCGGCGCCCATCCCTTGGGGCCGAGCAGCTCGCGGTAGCGCTCGGGGAGTTCGTCGAGCTTGTTCTCGTTCAGGACGGCCAGGCTCATCACGTGCCAGCGGACCTCGACGTCGCGGACCTTCTCGACCTCCAGCATCCACCGGGAGGTCATCCAGGCCCAGGGGCAGAGCGGGTCGAACCAGAAATCGACCGGGGTCTTCTCGCGCACCTGGGTGTCGGTCATGTCTCTCCTCGCATCGCTCACGGCGTCGTTCGTGGTGTCCCCCTCCCCAACCGGCACGCGTTCGCACGCATTCCCCCCATGGGAGGATTCGATCGAAGGAACCCGACCACGCACGAAGGAGTGCACGTGCCCGGAGAGAATCTGTCCCGCGACGAGGCCCGCGAGAGGGCCGAACTGCTGTCCGTCGACGGGTACGAGGTGGTCCTCGACGTGAGGTCCGCGGTGGACGAGGCCGAACCGGCCGAGGGCCCCCGGACCTTCCGCTCGGTGACGACGATCCGCTTCCGGGCCGCGGCTTCCGGTACCGCCACCTTCGCGGACCTGATCGCCCCTTCCGTGAACTCCGTGACCCTCAACGGGCGCGCGCTGGACGTGGCCGCCGCCTTCGACGGGGCGCGGATCGCCCTGGACGGGCTGGAGACCGAGAACGTCCTGGTGGTGGACGCGAACTGCGCCTACAGCCGCACCGGCGAGGGCCTGCACCGCTTCGTGGACCCGGAGGACGGCGAGGTCTACCTCTACACCCAGTACGAGCCGGCGGACGCCCGGCGGGTGTACGCCAACTTCGAGCAGCCGGACCTGAAGGCGCCCTACCGCTTCGAGGTCTCCGCGCCCGAGGGCTGGCAGGTGTGGAGCAACGGCGCGGAGGAGTCCCGCGAGGCAGGGGTCTGGCGGTTCGCCGAGACCGCGCCGATCTCCACGTACATCACCTGTGTGGTGGCGGGCCCGTACCACTACGTGACGGACTCCTACACCCGCGGGGACCTGACGATCCCGCTCGGCGCGATGTGCCGCAAGGGGCTCGCGAAGCACTTCGACGCCGACGACGTCTTCCTCGTCACCAAGCAGGGCTTCGACCTCTTCCACGAGATCTTCGACTACCCGTACCCCTTCGGGAAGTACGACCAGGCCTTCGTGCCGGAGTACAACCTGGGCGCCATGGAGAACCCGGGGATGGTGACCTTCCGCGAGGAGTACATCTTCCGCGGCAAGGTCACGCAGGCCTCGTACGAGCGCCGCGCGAACGTGATCCTGCACGAGATGGCGCACATGTGGTTCGGCGACCTGGTCACCATGAAGTGGTGGGACGACCTGTGGCTGAAGGAGTCCTTCGCGGACTTCATGGGCTCCTTCGGGCTGGTCGAGGCCACCCGCTTCGACCAGGCGTGGGTCACCTTCGCCAACAGCCGCAAGGCGTGGGCCTACCGCGCCGACCAGCTGCCGTCCACGCACCCGATCACGGCCGACATCCGCGACCTGGAGGACGCGAAGCTGAACTTCGACGGGATCACCTACGCCAAGGGCGCGGCGGTGCTCAAGCAGCTGGTCGCCTACGTGGGGCGGGACGCGTTCCTGGACGGCGCGCGGCGCTACTTCAAGGCCCACGCCTACGGGAACACCACGCTGGACGACCTGCTGTCGGTGCTCGCGGAGGTCTCCGGGCGGGACATGGCCGAGTGGTCGCGGGCCTGGCTGCAGACGGCGGGGGTCAACGTGCTCACGCCGGTGGTGACCTGTGACGCGGGCGGGCGGGTGACCGAACTGGCGGTGGTGCAGGACGGCGACGAGCTGCGGCCGCACCGGGTCGCGGTCGGCCTGTACCGGCTGGAGTCCGACGGCACCCTGGTCCGCTACGCGCGGGCCGGGACCGACGTGTCGGGCGCGCGGACCGTGGTCACGGAGCTGGCGGGCCGGGAGCGGCCCGACCTGGTGCTGGTCAACGACGAGGACCTCACCTACTGCAAGATCCGCTTCGACGAGGGCTCGCTGGCGACGCTGCGGGCACACCTGGGCGACCTGGCGGACCCGCTCGCGCGGGCGCTGAGCTGGTCGGCGCTGTGGAACCTGACGCGGGACGGGCTGATGCCCGCGCGGGACTTCATCTCGCTGGTGCTGGCGCACGCGGGGCGGGAGACGGACGTCGGCGTGCTGCAGATGCTGCACGCGCAGGCGCTGACCGCGATCACCCACTACACGGCGCCGGGCCGGCGCGAGCAGGGCGGCCGGGAGCTGGCGGCGGGCGCGCTGCACGAACTGCGGCTGGCGGAGCCGGGGTCGGAGCACCAGCTGACCTGGGCCCGCTTCTTCGCGGCGAGCGCGGCGACCGAGGGCGACTTCCAGCTGCTGCTGGGGCTGCTGGACGGGTCCGCGCGGATCGACGGGCTGGAGGTGGACCAGGAGCTGCGCTGGGACTTCCTGCTGCCGCTGGCCGCGCACGGGGCGGTGGACGAGGGCGTGCTCAGCGCCGAGCTGACGCGGGACGACACGGCGTCGGGCAAGCGGCACCAGGTGCGGTGCCTGGCGGCGCGGCCGTCGGCGGCGGTGAAGGACCAGGCGTGGGCGGCGGTGGTCGAGTCCGACGCGCTGTCGAACGCGCTGGTGGAGGCGACGATCGCCGGCATGCAGCAGTCCTCGCAGCGGGGCCTGCTGGCGGCCTATGCGGAGCCGTACTTCGAGGTGATCGAGCGGGTGTGGGCGGACCGGTCGATCCAGATCGGCATGGACGTGGTGAAGGGGCTGTACCCGTCGCTCCAGGACCCCGAGTCCACCGTCTCGGCGACGGACGCCTGGCTCGCCGCCCACCCGTCGGCTCCGCCGGCCCTGCGGCGGCTGGTCCTGGAGTCCCGTGACGACCTGGCCCGAGCCCTCGCCGCGCAGCGCTGCGACGAGGCGGCGGACAACTGACCTGCGGCTCCGCTGTCGGGGGCTCCGCCCCCGGCGGCGGAGCCGTGGGTCCCCCGACCGGCGGAGCCATCGGCAGTCGAACGTCCGTACTTTAGCCCCGGCTTGTCCCGATTTGCCGACGGGCATGTAACAGGGGTTAGCAAGGCCATGGCCTGAGGGAATCACCGCGTCATGAACCACAACGCGCCCCTCCCCCTCACCCACCTCACCGGCAGCCGCCCCCGCGTGCTGACCCTGGCCCAGCTGCGCGAGCACGGCGTCACCGCCTCCGACGCCGCCGAGCGGCCCTGGCAGCAGATCCTGCCCGGGGTGTTCCTGCTCCACTCCGGCCCCGCGACCAGCGAGGAGCGGCTGCACGCCGCGCTGCTGTACGCGGGCCGGCGCGGCAGCGGCGAGGCGATGATCACCGGGCTGGCGGCGCTCGCCCTGTACCGGTTCACCTCCGCGCCCGCACTGCTCGCCCTCTCCCACATCGACGTACTCGTACCCGGCACCCGGCGGCTGCGCTCCACCGGTGGCGTGCGGATCGTGCGCTCGCACACCCCGCCCCGCCCCCAGGAGGTGACCGGGCTGCCGGTGGCACCGGTCGCGCGGGCCGTCGCCGACGCGGTCGGCCAGCTCGACGACGCCGGGACCGTACGCCGCCTGCTCAGCGAAGCCGTCCGCAGCGGGCACTGCGAACCGGCCGCCGTCGTACGGGAGCTGACGGTGGCGCGGCTGCTGAACCGCCCGCACGTGATCGACGCCGTCGAATCGCTGCTCGCCGAGGGCCGCGCCATCGCCGAGGACCGGCTCTACCACCTCGTACGGGGCTACGACCTGCCCGAGCCCGTCTGGAACGTGGACCTGCGGCTGCCCGGCGGCCCGCACCTCGGCGGAGTCGACGCGTTCTGGCCCGAGCACTCCGTCGCCGTGGAGATCGACACCCGCGCCCCGCGCCAGGGCGAGGACGAGCAGTGGTCCGAGTGCGTCCGCAAGCGGGAGACCCTGGAGCGGCTCGGGGTGACCGTCATCCACATCACCCCGCGCAAGCTCCGCGACTGGCCCGAGCAGCAGGCCGCGGTCGTCCGGACCGCCCTGACGGCGTCCGGCGACCGCGAACCCGCCTCCTACCTGGTGGTGCTGCCCAGGTGAGGCGAGTACTCCGGGGCGCTCCACCGCAGCCGCCCCGGATGCACGCTCTCCACCACCGACTCCACGTGGAAGCGGACGCGCCGCTCCCCGTCGGCCCCGTACTCGGTCTCCGCCCGGCCGCTGAGCTGGAGCAGCGCCCCGCTCTCCCAGTCCGGGAAGAGCAGCCCGGCCCGCGGATCGGCCGCCAGGTTCCCCAGGGTGAGGAACATGGCGTTGCCCGCGTAGTCCGGCCAGGCCAGCTCTGTCGGCGAGGACACCTCCACGAAGCCCGGCAGCCCGCCCCGGTGGCTGGCGTCGGCCCCGTCCGCCTCCGCCGTGGTGGCGACGAAGAAGGTGTCGGCGGCGCGGACGGCCCGCACCTGGCCGGGGGTGAGCGCGTCCCCGCGCCGCACGACACCGGCTCCCTCGGCGGCCAGGTCCAGCGGGTGCCGCTGCTGCAGGTACTTCGGGCAGTTGGAGAACACCTGCTCGGCGCGCACGGCGAACCCGCGCCCGGTCACCTCGAGGGTCCCGTTCAGCCTCATCCGGCGCCGGGTGCGCGGGTCGAGCGCGATGGTGCCGACCCGGGTCCCGGCGGTGGCCAGCGCCTCCTCGAGCGGGTCCCCCGCCGGTAGGCCCCCGGCGACCGCGATCCGGTCCGGCCCGGTGGCCCGTACGAAACCGGGCGCCCCGGTGAGCAGCGAGGCCCACATCCGGCCCGTGCCGTCGGCGGCGCCGACGACCAGGTGGGGCTGGAGGCCGAGGAACGCCGCGGCGACGTCCCGGATGCCTGCGCCGATCGAGCGGCCGACGTGCTCGGCCAGGTCCCGTACGCCGACCCGTTCCTGCACGGCCAGCGGGCCCGCGTGGTACGCGCCGCTGCTCATTAGAAGAATCCGCAGGTCGGGGCCCCTGCGACAGGGGCGGACGAGTCTTCGGCTCCGGCCGGTACGGAGATCTCCAGGCGGATGCCGTCGGGGTCGTGGAAGAAGATGCCGCCGGAGGCCGCCCCCTCGCCGTGGGCGACGACGCCCTCGTACGCGAACTCCACGCCCAGCGAGCGCAGCCGCTCCTCGTACTCCCGCACCTCCTCGATGGCGCCGGCCGAGAGCGCCAGGTGGTGCAGTCCGGGCGAGGCCGGGGCGAAGGCGCCGTCGGCCTGCTGCCACAGGGTGAGGACCAGCTCGCCGTCCTGGCCGAGGAAGGCGAAGCGGCGCCCCTCCTCCTTGCCCTCGCCCATCGCCTGGAAGCCGAGGGCGTCGCGGTAGAAGGCGAGCGACCGGTCCAGATCGGTGACGTTCAGGCCCACGTGGCCGGTGCGGAGCTTGCTGATGACGCGCGTCATGGCAGTGCCTTCCCCAGAGGATTTTCTCTAACCTTCTAAATCAAAGTTAAGGGTTAGAGAGAGTCGAGTCAACCGGTCACGTACCCTTGAGTGGTTAGCGGTGGGGCGGCGGAAGGTTCGAAGACATGACGGCGGCGGACCCACGACCCCTGACCGGGGAGCCGGTCGCCCTCGACCTGCTGAACACCCGCTGGGTCGGCGACGGCGGACCGCTCGACCTCTTCGCGGGCGCCGCCGGGCTGTCCCGGGTCGAAGGGCTCGCGGTGTGGCTGGAGAGCACCGGCCTGGCCGGCCGCTTCCGCGCGGACGCGCCGACCCTCGTCCACCTGCTGACCGCCCGCGAGGCCCTGGCCCGGGCGGTGGCCGATCCGGCCGACGCGAGCGCGCGGGCCCTGGTCGACGCGGTACTGGAGCACGGCCGGATCCGGCCCACCCTGACCGCCGAAGGCATCGGCGAGCGGACCGAGTTCGACGACCGGACCTGGGGTCCGGCCTGGACGGCCGCCCGGAACTACCTGGAACTGCTGGAGTCCGCGCCCGACCGGATCCGCACGTGCGCCTCCGAGACCTGCGTCCTGCACTTCCACGACACCTCGCGCAACGGCACCCGGCGCTGGTGCTCGATGGCCGCCTGCGGAAACCGGGCGAAGGCCTCTCGTCATTACGCGCGCACGCGCGAGCGCTGAGCGCGCGGAATCTGTCACACCCGCACCGGGACGCGACCGCGTTCCGGTGCTGACGCATGGCCACCAAGTCGACAAGTCCACTCTACAGCCCCTGCAGTTCGCACCACTGTGCCCCGGTACGGCCGAACTGGCGCATGTCCCGCGCTGGCGAGTCTCCGCCATGACAGGTCTCGGTCAATGACAACCGTTCCCAAACAGCTGTCACTTACGACAGGCTGACCGGTCATCCGGCACCGAAATGCGGACCGTTTCTTTCACTTACCAGGGATGCTGATGACCCTCGAATCCCCCAGCTCCATACCCGGGGCCAGACGCGTCGCGCGCGTCGCGGCCGCGGCAGGCCTGGTGGCCGCCCTCGCGGCCACCGGCTCCGCGCCCGTCTTCGCCGCGACCGGAGCCGACGACCCGGGAACCAAGCCGGCCGTCAAGTCGGCTGACCAGAAGCTCGGTTCGGCCGACGCCGAGCTCCTCCAGGAGGCCAAGGCCAAGGGTGACGCGACCGTCACCGTCATGGTCGCGACCGCCGCCGGCCAGACCAAGCAGGTCGCCGACCAGCTGAGCGCCGTCCAGGGCGCCTCGGTGGGCCGGACGTACGACAAGCTCGGCTACGTGCGCGCCACCCTGCCCACCGGCAAGGCGGAGGCCGCGCTGAAGGCGGCCGTCAAGCTGTCCTCGGTGCACGGCATCGACCTGCGCCACGAGATCCAGCGCCCGGACCCGCGCCCCGACGCCGACCGGGAGACCGGCACGGTCAAGCGGACCGCCGGCGAGACCTACGCGGCGCCGGACAAGAACACCCCCGCGAAGAACCCGTACAACCCGTCCTTCGAGACCGGTGCGGTGGACTTCGTCGAGAACAACCCGCAGGCCGACGGCCGCGGCGTGACCATCGGCATCATGGACTCGGGTGTCGACCTCGGCCACCCGGCCCTGCAGAAGACCACCACCGGCGAGCGCAAGATCGTCGACTGGGTGACGGCGACCGACCCGATCACGGACAGCGACGCCACCTGGCGCGCCCAGATCACCCCGGTCACCGCCGCGGGCGGCAGCTTCACCGCGGGCGGCCAGAGCTGGAAGGCCCCGGAGGGCAGCTTCCAGTGGAGCCGCTTCAGCGAGTCGATCACCGCCAACGGTGACATGAAGGGCGACGTCAACCGGGACGGGGACACCACCGACCGGTTCGGCCTGCTCTACGACGTCGCCGCCGGCACGGTCCGCGTGGACACCGACCAGGACGGCGACTTCACGAACAACGAGCCGATGAAGCCGTACAAGGACGGCTACCAGATCGGCTACTTCGGCACGGACAACCCGGCGACCGAGGTCGCCGAGCGCATCCCGTTCGTGATCGAGATCCGCAAGGACGTCCCGATGGACCCGCTGGGCGGTGACTGGGTCGGCAAGAAGGCCGACTTCGTCAACGTCGGCATCATCGAGTCCGAGCACGGCACGCACGTCGCCGGCATCACCGCCGCCAACAGCCTCTTCGGCGGCAAGATGAACGGCGCGGCGCCCGGCGCCAAGCTCGTCTCCTCGCGCGCCTGCTCCTGGTCCGGGGGCTGCACCAACGTCGCGCTGACCGAGGGCATGATCGACCTCGTCGTCAACCGCGGCGTGGACATCGTCAACATGTCCATCGGCGGTCTCCCGGCGCTGAACGACGGCAACAACGCCCGTTCGGAGCTCTACAAGAACCTCATCGACACCTACGGCGTCCAGCTGGTCATCTCGGCCGGCAACTCGGGCCCGGGCGTCAACACCATCGGCGACCCCTCCCTCGCGGACAAGGTCATCTCCGTGGGCGCCGCGGTCTCCAAGGAGACCTGGGCCGCCAACTACGGCTCCGGCGTGGCCACGAAGTACAACATGTTCCCGTTCTCCTCGCGCGGTCCGCGTGAGGACGGCGGCTTCACGCCGACCATCACCGCCCCCGGCGCGTCGATCAACACCATCCAGACCTGGCTGCCCGGTCAGCCCGTGAAGGAGGCCGGCTACGGCCTGCCGGCCGGTTACGGCATGCTCCAGGGCACCTCGATGTCCTCGCCGCAGGCGGCGGGCACCAGCGCCCTGCTGATCTCGGCGGCGAAGCAGCAGAACATCAAGCTGACGCCGGCCGCCCTGCGCATCGCGCTCACCAGCACCGCGAAGAAGATCGACGACGTCCCGGCGCACGCCCAGGGCGCGGGTCTGATCGACGTCGCCGGCGCGTGGGAGTCCATCCAGCGCGACGCGAAGGCCAACGAGTTCACCGTCAAGGCGCCGGTGGACACCGCGATCGACCAGTTCCTGAAGACCCCGGGCTTCGGCGCCGGCCTGTACGACCGCGAGGGCGGCCTCAAGGTCGGCCAGAAGAAGGTCTACAACGTCGTCGTCACCCGCACCACGGGCGTCAAGTACGGCACCCGGCACGACCTGAGCTGGCGCAACAACGACGGCACCTTCAAGGTCCTCGGCGGCTACGACTACGTCACCCTGCCGCTGAACAAGCCCGTCACGATCAAGGTCGAGGCCAACGCCAAGACGGCCGGCGTCCACAGCGGCATCCTGCAGCTGGACGACGAGACCACCGAGGGCATCGACAAGCAGATCCTGACGACCGTCGTCGCCGCGGCCCCGCTGGCGTCGCCGTCCTTCACGCTGTCGGAGGCCTCCTCCGTGCAGCGCAACAGCCACAAGTCGTACTTCGTGACGGTCCCGCAGGGCGCGAAGAGCCTCGAGGTCGCCCTCGGCGGTCTCGCGGCCGGCAGCCAGACGCGCTTCATCGCGATCCACCCCTACGGTGTGCCCGTCGACCCGACCTCCACGGTCAACTGCTACCCGAACTACGACAACCCGGCCAACACCTGCCGCCCCGACGTGCGCTCGTTCCCCGAGCCGCAGCCGGGTGTCTGGGAGATCGAGGTCGAGTCGCGCCGTACGTCGCCGCTGCTCGACAACCCGTTCAAGCTGGACGTCTCCGTGCTCGGCGCGGTCTTCGACCCCGCGGTCAAGGTCCTGCCCGAGGTGAAGCAGGGCACCCCGGCGCCGGTCCAGTGGAGCGTCAAGAACGACGCCGCGGCCATCACCGGCGGCAAGCTCCTGGGCGGTCCGCTCGGTTCCGCGAAGGTCGCCAAGCCGACCATCGCGAACGGTGAGACCCACACGACCGAGGTCACCGTCGCCGAGGGCACCTCGCGCCTCGACGTCGCCATCGGCAAGGTGTCCGACACCGCCGCCGACCTCGACCTCGAGGTCTACAAGGACGGCATCAAGGTCGGCTCCGCCGCCGACGGCGACTCCGAAGAGGCCGTGAGCCTGGTGAACCCGGCCGCGGGCACCTACACCGTCAAGGTGATCGGCTACGCGGTCCCGTCCGGCTCCACCACGTACGACTACCGCGACGTGTTCTTCTCGGCCGCCCTGGGCTCCGTCCAGGTCGACGAGGCCGCCGCGGTGAACCTCGCCAACGGCGCCACCGCGCAGATCTCGGCGAACGTCCTGGTCAGCGCCGCGGCCCCCGAGGGCCGGCAGTTCTTCGGCCAGGTCCAGCTGCTGAACGCCCGCGGCACCGCCGCCGGCACCGGCAGCGTGCAGATCGAGAAGGTCCTGCCGTAACGGTGTGACCGCGTGACGGAGGGGCCGGTGCTCGCGCAGAGCACCGGCCCCTTCGCGCTGCCCGGCCTCCGCCACCGCTCCGACCAGGCAAAACGGGATTCATTGCGAGGACACCGTCCGTTCCTCGGACAATGGATTGGACAAGGCTCGTGGTGTCGAACGCATGATGGCTTCACGCGCGCCCGCGTCGTACGTACTGAAGGAGTCACCGTGAGGGTCGGAATCGTCGGAGCCACCGGACAGGTCGGCGGAGTCATGCGCGGCATCCTCGCCGAGCGGAAGTTCCCGGTGGACGAGCTGCGGCTGTTCGCCTCGGCCCGTTCCGCGGGCTCGACCCTCGAGTGGGAAGGCCGGGAGATCACCATCGAGGACGCCTCCACGGCCGACTACTCCGGCCTGGACATCGTGCTCTTCTCCGCGGGCGGCGCCACCTCCAAGGCCCTCGCCGAGAAGGTCGCCTCGCAGGGCGCCGTCGTGATCGACAACTCCTCCGCCTGGCGCAAGGACCCCGAGGTCCCGCTGGTCGTCTCCGAGGTCAACCCCCACGCGATCAAGAACCGCCCCAAGGGCATCATCGCGAACCCGAACTGCACCACCATGGCCGCGATGCCGGTGCTGCGCCCGCTGCACGACGAGGCCGGCCTGTCCGCGCTGATCGCCACCACCTACCAGGCCGTGTCCGGCTCGGGCCTGGCCGGCGTGGCCGAGCTCGACGGCCAGGTCCAGGCCGTGGCCGCGCGGGCCACGGAGCTGGCCCACGACGGCGAGGCCATCGCGTTCCCGGAGCCGGCGGTCTACCGGCGGCCGATCGCCTTCAACGTGCTGCCGCTCGCGGGCTCGATCGTGGACGACGGTTCGCACGAGACGGACGAGGAGCAGAAGCTCCGCAACGAGTCCCGCAAGATCCTGGAGATCCCGGAGCTCAAGGTCTCCGGCACCTGCGTGCGCGTGCCGGTCTTCTCCGGCCACTCCCTCCAGATCAACGCCCGCTTCGACCGCCCGATCAGCGTCGAGCGCGCGTACGAGCTGCTGAAGGACGCCCCGGGCGTCGAGCTGTCGGAGATCCCGACCCCCCTGCAGGCCGCGGGCCGCGACGCCTCGTACGTGGGCCGCATCCGCGCCGACGAGACCGTCGACAACGGCCTCGCGCTGTTCCTGTCGAGCGACAACCTGCGCAAGGGCGCGGCCCTGAACGCGGTCCAGATCGCCGAGCTCGTGGCCGAGGAGCTGCGCCAGGGCTGAGTCCGCCCGCGCACACGCCTGAGGGGCGGCACCGTCACGGTGCCGCCCCTCGGGGCGTCTAGAGCGCCAGGTGGCGCCGCAGCGCCGCGTCGATCTCGGCCATCCGCTGGCGGGGAACCACGCCGACTCGGTGGAGGAAGCGTTCGGACGCCATGGCACGCACCTGTTCGCACTGCACCTTGGAGTCCTTGGCGAGGCCACACTCCGCAGCCGACAGGAACACCTGGAACGGGTAGACCCGGGAAGTGTTCGATGTGAGCGGGACGACCGTGATCACGCCTCGGCCCATCCGCTTGACCGCCACGTTGGCACCGTCGTTCGACACGATGACCGATGGGCGCGCCTTGTTCGCTTCGCTCCCCCGAACCGGTTCGTAGTCGACCAGGTAGATGTCACCGCGCTTCATCGGCCAGCCCGTCCCCGGAGAACTTGTCCCAGAACGCAGCGTCGTCGCTCGCGTCCCACTCTGCAAAAGCAGCCTCGTAATCGGCTTCCAGTTGAGATGCGCGCAGCATCTCGATCGCAGCCTGTATCACGGCCGACCGGGAGTCCGCCGCTGTCGCAGCAGCGTACTTATCGACGAACTCGACATCCTCCTGAGGCAAGCTCACACTAATCTTCATACCTGGATGCTACCGAAGTAGGATTCAACGCGCTACCTAAGTGTGAATCCTACGACTCGGGGGTGTTCGCCTCTGGATTACTCCGGCACGGTGGCCCGCCCCCCATGGAAGGATGGCGGGGCAACGTCACCATCAAAGGAGATGACCGCGTGCCAGGCACGAATCTCACCCGTGAAGAGGCCCAGGAGCGGGCAAAGCTGCTCGCCGTCGACTCGTACGAGATCGAACTCGATCTCAGCGGCGCGCAGGAGGGCGGCACCTACCCCTCCGTGACCACCGTGCGCTTCCAGTCGGCCGAGGCCGGGGCCGAGACCTTCATCGACCTGGTCGCCCCGGCCGTGCACGAGGTCGTTCTCAACGGCAAGGCGCTGGACGTCGCCGCCGTCTTCCGGGACTCGCGGATCGCCCTGAAGCACCTGGCAGCCGGGGCCAACGAGCTCCGGGTCGTCGCGGACTGCGCGTACACCAACACCGGTGAGGGCCTGCACCGCTTCGTCGACCCGGTCGACCAGCAGGCGTACCTGTACACCCAGTTCGAGGTGCCGGACGCGCGGCGGGTGTTCGCCAGCTTCGAGCAGCCCGACCTGAAGGCCACGTTCCAGTTCACCGTGACGGCCCCCGAGGGCTGGACGGTCATCTCGAACTCCCCGACGCCCGAGCCCAAGGACCGGGTGTGGGTCTTCGAGCCGACCCCGCGCATCTCCTCGTACATCACCGCGCTGATCGTCGGCCCGTACCACGCGGTGCACAGCTCCTACGAGGGACCGGACGGGCAGTCCGTGCCGCTCGGCATCTACTGCCGGCCCTCGCTCGCCGAGTTCCTCGACGCGGACGCGATCTTCGACGTGACCCGGCAGGGCTTCGACTGGTTCCAGGAGAAGTTCGCCTACGACTACCCCTTCGCCAAGTACGACCAGCTCTTCGTACCGGAGTTCAACGCGGGCGCCATGGAGAACGCGGGCGCGGTCACCATCCGCGACCAGTACGTCTTCCGCTCGAAGGTGACGGACGCGGCGTACGAGACCCGCGCCGAGACCATCCTGCACGAGCTCGCGCACATGTGGTTCGGCGACCTGGTCACCATGGAGTGGTGGAACGACCTGTGGCTGAACGAGTCGTTCGCCACCTACACCTCGATCGCCTGCCAGGCCTACGCGGAGGGCTCGAAGTGGCCGCACGCGTGGACCACGTTCGCCAACTCCATGAAGACCTGGGCGTACCGGCAGGACCAGCTGCCGTCCACGCACCCGATCATGGCGGACATCCGCGACCTGGACGACGTCATGGTCAACTTCGACGGGATCACGTACGCCAAGGGCGCCTCGGTGCTCAAGCAGCTCGTCGCCTACGTCGGCACGGACGCCTTCTTCAAGGGCGTGCAGGCGTACTTCAAGGCGCACGCCTTCGGGAACACGCGCCTGTCCGACCTGCTGGGCGCCCTGGAGGAGACCTCGGGCCGCGACCTGACCGCCTGGTCGAAGGCGTGGCTGGAGACCGCGGGCATCAACATCCTGCGTCCGGAGATCGAGACGGACGAGAACGGCGCGATCACCGCCTTCGCGATCCGCCAGGAGGCCCCGGCCCTGCCGGCGGGCGCCAAGGGCGAGCCCGTCCTGCGCCCGCACCGCATCGCGGTCGGCCTGTACGAGCTCCAGGGCGGCAGCCTCGTGCGCACCGACCGGATCGAGCTGGACATCGACGGCGGGCTGACGGCGGTGCCGGAGCTGGTGGGCCGCCCCCGCCCGGCCGTCGTGCTGCTGAACGACGACGACCTGTCGTACGCGAAGGTCCGTCTGGACGAGGTCTCGCTGGCCCACGTCACGGCGCACCTGGGCGACTTCACGGAGTCCCTGCCGCGCGCGCTGTGCTGGGCCTCGGCCTGGGACATGACGCGGGACGGCGAGCTGGCCACCCGCGACTACCTCGCGCTGGTGCTCTCCGGCATCGGCAAGGAGTCCGACATCGGCGTCGTCCAGACGCTGCAGCGTCAGGTGAAACTGGCCGTCGACCTGTACGCCGACCCGGCGTGGCGCGAGGAGGGCCTGGCGATCTGGACCGGGGCGGCGCTGGAGCACCTGCGTGCGGCGAAGCCGGGCAGCGACCACCAGCTGGCGTGGGCGCGCGCGTTCGCGGCGACGGCCCGTACCGAGGACCAGCTGACGTACCTGTCGGCGCTGCTGGCCGGCTCGGCCGTGGTCGAGGGCCTGGCCGTCGACACGGAGCTGCGGTGGGCGTTCCTGGAGCGCCTGGCAGCCACGGGTGTCGCCGACGAGGCGGCCATCGCGGCGGAGCTGGAGCGGGACGCCACGGCGGCCGGCGAGCGCCACGCGGCGACCGCGCGGGCCGCGCGTCCGACGGCGCAGGCCAAGGCCGACGCATGGGCCTCGGTGGTGGAGGCCGACGACCTGCCGAACGCGGTGCAGGAGGCGGTGATCGGGGGCTTCGTCCAGACCGACCAGCGCGAGCTGCTGGCCCCGTACACCGAGAAGTACTTCGCGGCGGTCAAGGAGGTCTGGGACACGCGCAGCCACGAGATCGCCCAGCAGATCGCGGTGGGGCTGTACCCGTCCCTCCAGGTCTCGCGCGAGACGCTGGCCGCGACGGACGCGTGGCTGGCCTCGGCCGAACCGAACGCGGCCCTGCGCCGCCTGGTCTCGGAGTCCCGCGCGGGCGTCGAGCGCGCGCTGAAGGCCCAGGCGGCGGACGCGGCCGCCGGTTCCTGACCGGTCTGCACGGCACGAGGGCGCCCCCGGAGCACGTGCTCCGGGGGCGCCCTCGTCGTGTCAGGGGTCAGGGCGTCAGCGGATGGACTGGATCCAGCGCCAGCCGTTCTCCCCGATGCGGACGGGCTGTGCGAAGCCGGTGCCCGTGCCGCCGAGGAACATGAGGTCGCCGGTGGACGGGTCCACCGGGGCCGTGGTGAGCAGCAGGTCGGCGCTGCCGTTGCCGTCGAGGTCGCCGACCGTGCCGGCCAGCGGGTACGAGGCCGCGGGCGCGGCGGCGATCACGCTCGGCGCGGGCAGCGCCGTGGCGCCGGCGGAGAGGAACTGCCGCAGCTGCCCGTCCGGACCGCGCGCCCACAGGTCGGCTCGGCCGTCCTTGTTCACGTCGCCGGGGGCGAGGATCTCGTAGTCCTTCCACTCCGGTCCGCCCAGCACCACGGCGTCGCGCGGCAGGGCCGGCACGGTGCCGACCGTGCCCCGGTGCAGGTACAGGCCGTTGGCGCTGCGTCCGACCATGTCGGGCTGGCCGTCCCCGTCGACGTCTCCGACCGCGAGCAGGGTGGCATGGCTCCAGCCCGCGGGGCGCTCGCGCATGGGGATGCGCTCGCCGAGGCGGCCCTGGCCGAGGTTGGGATGGATCCACAGCTCGTCGCCGACGCGGGCGACGACGTCCTCGCGGCCGTCGCCGGTCCAGTCACCCCGGTGGCTGACGTCGGCGCCGGCGAAGCCGCTCGCGCCGATCACCTTGTGGGTGCCGAAGCTCCCGCCGGCGAGCCCCGGGTACAGGCGCAGCGACCCGTCGGCCTGGACGGCGAGCAGGTCGGGGCGGCCGTCACCCGTCAGGTCGCCGTCGACCCGGGCGCGCTCCTGGACGCGGGCGGCGGAGCGGACCAGCTTGTGGTCCTGCATCTTGGTGTAGCCGGTCTCCACGACCTCGCTGCGCACCTCGGTGAAGTCCTGGCGGCTGAAGAAGGTGTAGTCGACCTTCCCGCCGTACGCCGAGGTCACGGGGTCCCAGAGGGTGCGTTCGCCGGAGCGGCATTCGGTGGCGCCGACCGTCTTGCAGGCCGCGCTGAAGTGCTGCTGGTCGGTGCTGTCGGCCTCGATGAACGACAGGGTGCCGGGCAGGCCCGCGTACACGTCGTCCATGTGCGCGTAGTACGGCCGGGCGTTGAAGTCGCCGCCCAGGATGACGGGCAGTCCGCCCGACCACTCCTCGACCTTCGCCAGCAGCGCCGGAGTGTCGTTCTTGGCGTCCTTGTCCTGGCGCAGGTGGGTGCCGCAGGCCAGGACGGTCCTGCCGTCGACCGGGGTCCGGGCGCAGACCACCGACCGCTTCTCGCCCTCCAGGCCCTGCGGGCTCACCACGGCCGACATGCCGGTGACCTCGCTCTGCGGCGCCTTGACCAGGAGCACCTGGCCGAAGCTGGTGTCCTCGCCCCACTTGGCGCAGCCGGAGGCGGTCTGGGTGCTGGCCCAGACGCCGGCGTAGCCGGGGAGCACGGCGCGCAGCCGGTCGTACTGGCCCTTGCAGACCTCCTGGAGCATCACCACGTCGCTGTCCCAGCCGGTGATGTGGCCTTGGAGGCCGTCGGCCCAGGCGGCCGGCTCCATGGTGCTCTGGCAGTCGGAGAACGCGCCGCACACGTTGTACGAGAGGGTGCGCACGGGCGGCGCCCCCGGATCGGTGTCGGCAGCCACCCCCTGGCCCGCCACCACCGCGAAGAGACCCGCCACCAGGGCCAGTCCGGCGGCCAGTCGGCCACCGCGCCGCCCCGGGCGTCTCGCTGTCTCAGTACCTCTCACAGACCCCACCCTCGTAGATCGCAAAGGGGTCAGCATAGATCAGCCCGCCGACACCGCCCGAAGGGCCGCCAGCACGTGGGACACCGCCGGGGCCGACTCGGCGCCCCGGCGGACGGCCGCGATCACGTGCCGGGTCGGCCGGTCGTGGGTGAGGACCCGAACCGCCACCCCCGAGGCCCGGCTCGACACCATGCGGGGTACGAGCGCCACCCCCATCCCCGCCTCCACCATGGCCAGGATCGCGGTCCAGCCCGACGCCGAATGCGCCTGCTCCGGCACGAAGCCCGCCGCCTCGCACGCGCCCACGGCGATCTCCGACCAGGGCCCGCTGCCCCCGTAGATCCACGGATCCCCGGACAGGTCCGCGAGCCTCAGGTCCGGGGCGGCCACCAGCGGATGGTCCGGCGGGAGGGCCACGTCCAGCGGATCCTCCATCAGCGTCACCCGGGTGAACCGGCGATCGCGCGCGGTCGGCGCGTGCGCCGCCAACGACAGCGCCAGGTCCACGCCCCCGGCCGACAGCAGCTCGTACGACTCCGCCGCCTCCGTCTCGCGGACCCGGACCTCCACCCCCGGCCGGGACCGCCGCAGCGCCGCCACCGCCGGGACCACGAGCGCCGGCACGGCGGTGGAGAAGGCCCCGATCCGCACCTCCCCCGCGTCGCCGGCCAGATACCCGGCCAGCTCCGCGTCGGCCCGCTCCAGCTCCGCGAACACCGCCTCCGCGTGCCGCAGTACGAGGTGCGCCGCGTCGGTGAGCCGGACCCGGCGGCCCTGCGCCTCCAGCAGCGTCACCCCCAGCTGCCGGGCGAGGTTCGTCAGCTGCTGCGAAACGGCCGAGGGCGTCATGTGCAGCGCCTCGGCCGTGGCGGTGACGGTCCCCTGTTCGGCGAGGGTCCGCAGGATCCGCAGCTTCTTGATGTCCCACTCGGTCATGGGACCGAACCTACCGCCGGGCACCCAGGCCCACGCCGCCGAGGATCAGTGCCATGCAGAGCAGCTGCGCCGGTCCGGTGGCCTCGCCGATGAGCAGGAAGCCGAGGATCGCCACGCAGACCGGCTGAAGGTAGTAGACGACTCCGGCGCGGGCCGTTCCGATGATGGAGACGGCCTTGTTCCAGGCGAAGAAGGCGACGGCCGAGGAGAACACCCCGACGTACAGCAGGGGTCCGGCCGTGCCGGCGGTGACCTCGAAGCCGCCCTGGACGGAGAGGGAGACCGCGTAGGCGGGGGCCAGCATGATCGCGCCGAGGACGAAGGTGGCGATCAGGAAGGCCAGGCCGCCCAGTTCGGCGGGCTTGCGCTTGAGCAGGGCGCTGTAGGTGGCGAAGGAGAGGGCCGCGGCGAACATCCACAGGTCGCCGGCGCCGAAGTCGAAGCCGAGCGAGCCGTCGCCGACGAGCAGCAGCACTCCGAAGGCGGCCAGCAGCAGTCCGAAAATCCGCCGGGCGCCGAGCCGTTCGCCGCCGAGCCGTGCGTAGAGCGCCATGACGACGGGCGAAGCGGCCATGATCATGCCCATGTTGGAGGCGGAGGTGGTCAGTCCGGCCTGGTGCACGAGGGTGTTGTAGAGGGCGACGCCGAACAGTGTGGCGACGGCGACGAAGCCGAGGTGCTTGCGGAGCCGGGCCCGCTGCTGCCAGGCCTGCCGGGCGGCGAAGGGGGCGACCGCCAGCGTGGCGATGATCCAGCGCCAGAAGACGGCCTGGACGGGCGGGACGCTGTCGGCCATGCCCCGGGTGGCGACGAAGCTGCCGGACCAGACGACCGTCGCGAGCAGGGCGAGGAGTACGCCGAGCCCGGCGGCCCCCTTCTTGGCCGTGCCGGCGGGCTTGCCGTGCGAAACGGTGCGGACGCGGTCCATGACGGCCACGGTGTGTCTCCCCCTCGGACTCGGATCTGTAGGTCGTGGGGACTACCGTCGCATCCGTCCACTCCTCAGGTCCATCGAAATGTTCCGATCGATCTGTTCAGTAGAACTGAATGGTTGTGCGGTTCGGGCGACCGCGAGCTGGCCCGCGACGGTGGCTCCGAAGGCGATCGCCATGCCCACCAGCTGGACGGAGGTCAGCGCCTGCCCGAGCGCGGCCCAGCCGATGACGGCGGCGGTGAGCGGCGAGAGCGGGCCGAGCAGGGTGACGGAGGTGGCGGAGAGCCGGCCGATCCCGCGGAACCAGAGCCAGTACGCGATACCGGTGTTGATCAGCATCATGTAGCCGTAGCCGAGGAGGGCCCTGCCGTCGAGCGCGGGCGGCGCCCCCTCGACGAGCGCGGCGACGGGGATGATGACCAGCCCGCCCGCGGTGAGCTGCCAGCCGGTCACGGCGAGCGGGCCGACTCCCTCGGGGCGGCCCCAGCGCTTGGTCATGACGGTGCCCGCGGCCATGGAGGCGGAGGAGACCACCCCGGCGACGACGCCGACGAGGTCGAGCTGCGCCTGGGCGGTGAGGACGACCATGCTCACGCCGAACGCGCCCACGACGGCGGCGAGGACGGTGCGCAGGCTCGCCCGCTCCCCGAGGACCAGGGCCGCGAGCCCTGCGACGAACAGCGGTCCCGCGGAGCCCAGTACGGCCGCGACGCCGCCCGGCAGCCGGTACGCGGAGAGGAACAGCAGCGGGAAGAAGGCGCCGATGTTGAGGGTGCCGAGGACGGCGGACTTCCACCACCACTCGCCCTTGGGCAGCGTACGGGCGAGGGCGGTCAGCAGCAGCCCCGCGGGCAGGGCGCGCATCACCCCGGTGAACAGGGGCCGGTCGGGCGGCAGCAGTTCGGTGGCGACGGCGTAGGTCGAGCCCCAGGAGACGGGCGCGAGGGCGGTCAGGGCGACGGTGGCGAAGCGCTTCATGGCAGGTGGCTCCACGGGAGGGGGAGGGGCTCAGGCGGCGGTGGCGGCGAGCGGGTTCGGCGCCGCGGCCGGCGGCTCGGCGTGCACGGCCGCCGCGGGCAGGTGCCGCTCCAGCCGGAGCAGGGCGAGGGCGGCGCCCAGCGCGGCGACGGTCAGCACGGCCCAGGGCAGCCGCCCGTCGACGGAGAGCAGGGCGGTGAACAGGGCGGGGGCCAGCGCCGTGGCCAGCGAGTACGAGAGCTGGTAGGTGGCCAGGTAGCGGCCGCGGACGGCTTCGGGCGCGGCCGAGACCGACAGGGCGCCCCCGGACGGGCTGTGCACCAGTTCGCCGAGGGTGTAGACGACGACGATGGCCAGCAGCGCGACGAGCGTGACGGTCTGCCCGGGGCGCAGGGTCCCGAGCACGATCTGCCCGGCGAAGGCGGCGGCGAAGAGCAGCGCGCCGAGGGCCGCGGAGCGGGTGCGGCGCGCGCCGGAGCGGCGGACCCGGCTCGCGATCAGGACGCCGACGCCCGCGCAGAGGGCGGTGTTGACGGTGAAGGCGGCTCCGGTGAGGGAGTCGGGGGCCGCCAGCCAGGTGGAGAGGTAGAGGGGGAAGAGGACGGAGAGGGCGGAGTAGCCGAGCGCGGTGAGGAAGTTGGCGGCGGTGAGTCCGAGGAAGGGCCGGTCGCGCAGGACGGTCCGGTAGCCGGCGGGTGCCCGCCGGGCCGGCTCCGCGACGAGCGGCCGGACGGCGGCGCGGACCGGGCGCACCCGGCTGACGAGCAGTCCGGCGAAGGCGAAGGCCAGCGCGTTGCCCCAGGCGGTGTAGGTGAATCCGCCGGTCCCCCACAGCCCGAGCACCCCGGAGACGAGGAGGGCGCCCGCGCCCATCCCGGCGTTCTGCAGGGCCCGGGTGGAGGCCTGGAGCCGGTCGCGGGCGGAGCCTTGGGCGACCTCGCCGATCAGGGACTGCTGGACGACGCCGAAGGACCGGTCGGCGAGGGCGGTGACGAGGGCGACCGCGGCGAAGGCGGGCAGGGAGCCGGCGAAGGGGTAGAGGGCGAAGCCGGCCGCCCGTATCCCGTAGAGCACCAGGTTGACCTTCTTGGCGCCGAACCGGTCGACGGCCGTGCCCGCGAGCGGCATGAAGACCAGTCCGGCCACCCCGGTGACGGTCAGGACCAGGCCGACCAGGGGGAAGGAGAGACCGGTGACGTGGTGGAAGAAGACGAGCGAGAACGGCACGTACATGCCGATCCCGACCGCGCTGATCCCGATGCCGAGGAGCAGGGACCGCTCCCCCTCCACCCGTACGTCCTTCATGAGCCCCCCGCCGCGAAAGTTGCTTGCTTGGAAGTAGCTTAGCGCTAAGCTACTTTCCGTCAAGCAACTTTCTTGCGAACGACCGAGCGGAACCGGATACTCCAGCCATGACGGAAGGAAAGAAGGCCGAAGTGGTGGAAAAGGTCGGCAAGGACGCCGTCGACGCCATCACCGACCAGTGGTACGCGGTGCGCCCCGAGCTGGACACGGTCCCGATGGCGGTCTTCGGGCGCATCTACCGGATCACCAAGGCCATGGGCGACGCGATGGAGCAGGCCTACTCCCGCTTCGGCATCTCACGCGGGGAGTTCGACGTCGTAGCCACACTGCGCCGCTCGGGAGCCCCGTACACCCTCTCGCCGCGGCAGCTGTCGGCCACGCTCATGCTCACCACGGGCGGCATGACGGGCCGGCTGGACAAGCTGGAGAAGGCCGGGCTGCTGTGCCGCAAGCCCGACCCGCACGACCGGCGCGGCCTCCAGGTCACGATCACCGAGCGGGGGCTCGCACTCATCGACGAGGCCGTCACCGCCGGCCTGGAGGTGCAGCGCGCCGCGCTGCGGGGACTGAGCGACGAGGAGACCGCGCTCCTCACCGGCCTGCTCCGCAAGCTCCTGGCCGCGGTCTGAGGACACGGCAAGGCGCCGAGGGTCGCCACACGGGAGAGTCACGGACGTCATCGACGTCACCGACATCATCGGCCGTGCGGACCCCCGGCGCCCGGGAAGTCCAGCGGTGCCGGTCCGCGAAGGACCGGCCCGGATCAGCTCTCCTGCTGCTTGCGCGACTTGTCGCCGACCATCACGAGACCCGCGATGACCAGGAACAGGACGATCGGCGCGGCCACGAACAGGCCGAGCGTCTCGCCGACGCTCAGGCCGGCACCCGGGTCGTCACCGTCGTCGCGGGTCAGCGCCAGGGCGGGAGACGTCATCAGCAGCATCATCAGCGTCGTTCCGGCCGTGACGGCGCCGGCGCGCAGAGCGTTCTTCTTGTCCACGGTGCAAACGTAGCGAACGTCTGAACGGCCCGCGCGCCCGGGGGTGCCGTACGGGGTCACCCGCCCGGGGCGAGTCCCGCCCGCACCGCGCTCAGCAGGGCGTTCGCCCGCGGCGAGGCCGCCAGCTCCTCCAGGGCCAGCGGCCGTCCCGCGGCATCGGCGACCGGGAGCCGCCAGTTGGGGTACTGGTCCCACGTACCCGGCAGGTTCTGCGGCCGCCGGTCCCCCACCGCGTCCGGCAGCCATACGCCGACCAGCCGCGCGGGGGTGCGCAGCAGGAAGGCGTACAGGGCCCGTACGGCGGCCTCCTCGCCCTTGGTGTCCAGGCCGAGGCGGTCCAGCACGGCCAGCCACTCGGCGGTGTCGGCGGCGTCCTGCTCCCGTTCCCGCTCCATCGGGCGGGTCAGCAGGCCCAGCCGTTCGCGCAGTTCCACATGGGTGCCGGCCAGCTTGGCGGCGGTGGGCGGCAGATCGTGGGTGGTGGCCGTGGCCAGGCAGTCGGCCCGCCAGGCGCGCGGGGCCAGCGGGCTGCCGTCGCCCGCCCAGTCCCGCTCGAACCACAGCACCGAGGTCCCGAGCACCCCGCGCCGGGCGAGGGCGGCACGGACCCCCGGCTCCACGGTGCCGAGGTCCTCGCCGATGACCAGGGAGCCGGCCCGGTGGGCCTCCAGCACCAGGATCGCCAGCATGGCCTCGCCGTCGTAGCCGACGTACGTGCCCTCGGCGGGCGGGCTGCCCTCCGGGATCCACCAGAGCCGGAACAGGCCCATGACATGGTCGATCCGCAGGGCCCCGGCGTACCGGAACACCCCGCGCAGCAGGGCCCGGAAGGGGGCGTAGCCGGTGGCGGCCAGCCGGTCCGGGCGCCACGGGGGCAGACCCCAGTCCTGGCCGCGGGCGTTGAAGGCGTCCGGCGGGGCGCCGACGGAGATGCCGCGGGCGTGGAAGGGGCCGGTGCGGGCGTCCGAGCCGTCGGGATGCACCCCGACGGCCAGGTCGTGCACGATGCCCACGGCCATCCCGGCCGCGCGGGCGGCCCGCTGGGCGGCGGCGAGCTGGGTGTCGGCCAGCCAGACCAGCCAGCGGTGGAAGTCGAGGCCCTCGCCCGGGTCCTCCCCGGCCGCGGCCGCGCACCAGGCGGCGTGCTTGTCCAGCGGCGGGCCCTGCTCGGCGCGGAACTCGACGTAGGCGGCCTCTCTTTCGGGCGTGCGCGGGACGGCGTACAGCAGCTCCAGGGCCCGGCGCTTGAGGTCCCAGACGGCGTCCCGGTCGATCAGCGCGCCCTTCTCCAGGACCTCGCGGCGCAGCTCGCCGCCCTGCTGGGCCAGTTCGGCGAGGGCTTCGCGCTCGGGGCAGTCGGCGTACTCCGGAACGTCCTCGATCCGCACGTGCACCGGGTCCGGGAATCGGCGCGAGGACGGCCGGTAGGGCGACGGGTCGGTCGGCGTGCCGGGCACGGCCGCGTGCAGCGGGTTGACCTGGATGAAGCCGGCGCCGTGGGTCCGGCCGGCCCAGCGGGCGAGTTCCGCGAGGTCGCCGAGGTCGCCCATGCCCCAGGAGTGCTCGGAGAGCAGGGAGTAGAGCTGGACGAGCAGCCCGTGGGCCCGCTCGGGCGCGGCGGGGGCCTGGTCCGGGGCCACCACCAGGGTGGCCCCGGCGGCCCGCCCGTCGGGCGCCTGCGCGGCCACCCGGTGCACCCCGAGGGGCAGCGCGGGGCTCCACGGCACGGACTCCCCGCCGTCCTCCAGCTCCACCCGGACCCGGGTGCCGGGCGGCAGCGCGGCCAGGGCGGGCGGGGCGGGATCCCCCCGCCAGTGCACCAGGGTCGGCGGCAGCAGCCGTACGGCCCTGTCCCGCTCGGCCTCGTCGGCCGCAGCCCGGATGTCGCCGGGGGTGTCGGTGACCACCCCGAGCAGACCGAGTACCGCCTTCACGGTGGCCTCCGGGACCTGGACGGTGACGTCCGCGGCGGGCTGGTAGGCGGTGGCGATGCCGTGCAGGGCCGCGAGCCGGGCCAGGTCGTCCATCGACTGCACTCCTTCGTGCGTGAGGCATGAGGGATGAGGGGGAATCAGAAGCGTGGTGCAGAAAGGGGGGACACCGCCTGGGAACACCGCAGAACATCGCAGCTCTACCCACTCGGGGGCATCGCATTCCTGGCGTATCCCGGTCAGATCGCCCGCCCACATTGACACTCCGCCCGCACGGGTGGTGGGCTCGGGCTCGTTCGTGCGAGCGGGGGACGTCTCGGGACGAGGAGGCTCTGTGCAGCTCAGGGGCAGGAAGCGGGCGACGGCCGCCGCCGTCGCGGTGATCGGATCGCTGCTCGGCGGGGCCGTGGCGGCCGCGCCGCGCGGGGTCTCCGCGGCGCCCTTCGTGCCCGCCGCACCGGGCACCCCGGCCGTGGATCCGGCCTTCGGAGCCGCCGGGCCCGTGCTCGACCCCCGGGCCGACGCCGTGCGCAGCCCCGCCGAGGGCCCCGTCGTGTGGCCCCGGCCGCAGTCGATGGCCGCCGACCCGGCGCGCGCGGTGCCGTTGGGCGCGGAGGCCGTGCTGGTGGCCCCGTCCGACGCCGATCCGTACGCGGTCCAGGTGGTCCGCGACGCCTTGCGCGCAGCGGGCGTACGGACCCTGCACGAGCGGGCCCCGGGGGACCGGCTGCCCGAACGGGGCACCGTCGTACGGCTCCAGGGCCCGGACGCGCAGGAGGCGCTGCGGGCGCTGGGCGCGGCCGAAGCCGGTGACCTGCCGGACGGGGGCTACCGGCTGGCCGTGGGGCGGCCCGGCGGCCGGGACACCGTCGCGCTGGCCGGCGCGGGAGGGGACGGGCTGTTCCACGCGGCGCAGACACTGCGGGCCGTCCTCGCCGGGGGCGGGGCCAAGGTGCCCGGCGTGCTGGTGCGGGACTGGCCCGCCGCGCCCGTACGGGGCATCGCGGAGGCGTTCTACGGGGAGCCCTGGACGCAGGAACAGCGGCTGGCCCAGTTGGACTTCATGGGCCGCACCAAGCAGAACCGGCTGCTGCTGGCGCCCGGCGACGACCCGTACCGGACGACGGCCTGGCGCCAGGAGTACCCGCGCGAACAGCAGGAGGAGTTCCGGGCGCTGGCCGAACGGGCCCGCGCCAACCGGGTCGTCCTGGGCTGGGCGGTGACGCCCGGCCAGTCGATGTGCCTGTCCTCGGCGGCCGACCGGGCGGCGCTCGCGCGCAAGCTGGACGCCATGGGGGAGCTGGGCTTCCGCGCCTTCCAGGTGCAGTTCCAGGACGTCAGTTACACCGAGTGGGGCTGCGAGGAGGACCGGGAGCGGTTCGGCAAGGGCCCGAAGGCGGCCGCGCAGGCGCACGCGGAGGTCGCGGGCGAGCTGGCGGCCCACCTGGCCGCGCGCCATCCGGATGCGGCCCCGCTGTCGCTGCTGCCGACGGAGTTCTACCAGGAGGGCGCCACCGCCTACCGGACGGCCCTGGCGGGCGCGTTGGACCCGCGGGTGGAGGTGGCCTGGACGGGCGTGGGCGTGGTGCCGCGCACGATCAGCGGCAAGGAGCTGGCCGGGGCGCGCTCGGCGATGGGGCACCCGCTGGTCCTCATGGACAACTATCCGGTCAACGACTGGGACCCGGGCCGGATCTTCCTCGGGCCGTACACGGGCCGCGAGCCGGCGGTCGCGGGCGGCTCGGCGGCCCTGCTGGCCAACGCCATGCCGCAGGGCACCTTGTCGCGCATCCCGCTGTTCACGGCGGCGGACTTCGCCTGGAACCCGCGCGGCTACCGGCCCGGGGAGTCCTGGGCGGCGGCGGTGCGGGAGTTGGCGGGCCCGGACGCGCATGCGCGCGAGGCGGTCGCGGCGCTGGCCGGGAACAGCGCCGCGTCGGGTTTGAAGCAGGAGGAGTCCGCGTACCTGGCGCCGCTCGTCGAGCAGTTCTGGAAGGCCCGCGCGGCGGGCGACCCGGCGGCCGGGACCGAGCTGCGCAAGGCGTTCACCGTCCTGCGCGAGGCGCCCGGCCGGCTGCCGGCCCTGGCGGGCGAGGCGGGGCCGTGGCTGGAGCGGCTGTCGCGCTACGGGGCGGCGGGCGAGCTGGCGGTGGACGTCCTGCGGGCGCAGGCCCGCGGCGACGGGTCGGCCGCATGGCAGGCCTCCCAGGCGCTGACGCGCGCCCGGCGGGCGCTGGCCGAGGAGGGCCCGGCCAGGGTGGACCAGGCCGTCATGGACCCCTTCCTGGCGAAGGCGGTGGAGGAGGCGGACGCCTGGACCGGGGCCGCCCGTCCGGCGGGCGAGGTGACGAAGGACGCGCAGGCCTGGACGGTACGGCTGGACGCGGAGCGCCCGGTGGCCGCGGTGACGGTGATGACGGAGCCGCTGCCTGCGGGGGCCCGGGGCGCGGCGGTGGAGGCCCATGTTCCGGGCGAGGGCTGGCGCAAGGTGGGCGAGGCCGCGCCGTCGGGCTGGACCCAGGTGGACACGGCGGGGCTGCGCGCCGACGCGGTGCGGCTGTCCTGGGCGGGGGCCGGGGCGGCGCCGGCCGTGCACGGGGTGGTCCCGTGGCCGGCGGACGGCCCCCGGGCCCGTTTCGAACTGGCGGACGGGGGCCTGGCCGTCGCCGAGATCGGCGGCGCGCCGCGGCAGGTGTCGGCGGAGCTGACCGCCGTGGGGCCCGGGGAGGTCCGCGGGCCGCTGTCGGCCCAGCCGCCGCAGGGCATCGAGGTCCGCCTGCCGGCGGCCGCGGTGGCCCCGCGCGGCGGCCGGGCATCGATCCCGTTCGAGGTCGTGGCCGGTCCGGCCGTCGCGCCGGGCACCTACCAGGTGCCGGTGGTCTTCGGCGGGGAGTCCCGGACGCTGACGGTGCGGGCGGTGCCGCGCACCGGGGGTCCGGACCTGCTGCGGGGCGCGCGGCCGAGCTCCTCCGCCGACGAGACGCGGGACTTCCCCGCCTCTGCCGCCGTGGATGGCTCCCCTTCGACCCGCTGGTCCTCACCGGCGGTGGACGGGGCCTGGTGGCAGGCGGAACTCCCGTCTCCGGCCCGCGTGGGTCGGCTGGAGCTGCACTGGCAGGAGGCGTACCCGTCGGCGTACCGGGTGGAGACCTCGCCTGACGGGGCGACCTGGCACCGGGCCGCCGCCGTCCCGTCCTCCCGGGGCGGCGCCGAAACCGTCCGCCTGGACGCCGGGCCGGACACCCGCTTCGTGCGCGTCACGTGCGAGCGCCGCGCGACGCGGTACGGCTGCTCCCTCTGGTCGGCGGAGGCCTACGCGGTCACGCCGTAGCGGTGCGGCGCCGCTTCCTGGGGCTCCGCCCCGGCAACCGGCCGCGGGCCGGGGAACGGGTGCGGCCCGGCGGGGTTGCGGGGCGGAGCCCCGGACAGGCCGGGCCGCGGGGTCAGGACGCCGCGACCCCGATGCGCTCCAGCGCATCCTCGGCCCCGTACGGCTGGAGGTACGGCATCCACCGCGGATCCCGGTGCCCCGTCCCGATGATGCGCCAGGCCAGCCCGGACGGCGGAGCCGGCTGGTGGCGGAGGCGCCAGCCGAGGTCGACCAGGTGCCGGTCGGCCTTGACGTGGTTGCACCGGCGGCAGGCGGCGACGACGTTGTCCCACGCGTGCTGGCCGCCCCGGCTGCGCGGGATGACGTGGTCGACGCTGGTGGCGACGGCACCGCAGTACATGCAGCGGCCGCCGTCCCGCGCGAACAGGGCGCGCCGGGTGAGCGGAACGGGCCCCCGGTAGGGGACCCGCACGAAGCGCTTGAGCCGGACCACGCTGGGCGCGGGGACGACTCTGGTCGCGCTGTGCAGATAGGCGCCGGATTCCTCCAGGGAGACCGCTTTGTTCTCCAGGACGAGGACGAGCGCGCGGCGGAGCGGTACGACGCCGAGGGGCTCGTACGACGCGTTGAGGACCAGGACGTG
Source organism: Streptomyces sp. LARHCF249 (assembly GCF_052871255.1). Lineage (NCBI taxonomy): Bacteria > Bacillati > Actinomycetota > Actinomycetes > Kitasatosporales > Streptomycetaceae > Streptomyces > Streptomyces sp. LARHCF249. The sequence continues at coordinate 293,966 of NZ_JBIXJQ010000002.1, read as the reverse complement.
CGGCACGGACTGCCTCCTTGTACGCCGGCGGCGCGTGGCTCGCGCCGGGACGATCTGCTCTCCAGTCTCTCCTTATGGCTGGTCGAAGCGCCACCACGCGCCCGTAACGGGTCCGAGGTGTTTTCAACCACACCCACGTCATCCCCAGGTGAGCCTGGTCTCTCCCTCGAACACTGCGTCGGGGTGAAGGTAATGCCCCGTTAGTGTGGTTGGTCTGTGCGCATATCCCCTCCGCGGACAGACCGCTACATCTGGAGGTTTTCCGCCGTGCCCTGGCCTGCCACCCTGCTGCCCCTGGCATCCAACACCCCGGACGCGTCCACGACCCTCAAGGAGACGCACGAGAGCGTCACCGAGGCGGCGAGCTTCATCGAGCAGAACTGGGCCACCTGGCTGAGCATCGGCCTGCGCATTCTGCTGATCGTCGTGATCGCGGCGGCCCTGCGCTCGGTGGTCCGCAAAGCGCTGACCAAGCTGATAAACCGGATGAACACCAGCGCCGAGGCGGTCGAAGGAACCGCGCTGGGCGGGCTGCTGGTCAACGCCGAGCGGCGCCGCCAGCGTTCGGAGGCGATCGGCTCGGTGCTCCGCTCGGTGGCCTCGTTCCTGATCCTCGGCACGGCCGCGCTGATGGTGCTGGCGGCGCTGAAGATCGACCTGGCGCCGCTGCTGGCGAGTGCCGGTGTGGCCGGTGTGGCGATCGGTTTCGGCGCCCGGAACCTGGTGACGGACTTCCTGTCCGGCGTGTTCATGATCATGGAGGACCAGTACGGCGTCGGGGACAAGATCGACGCCGGGGTGGCCTCGGGCGAGGTCATAGAGGTCGGCCTGCGGGTGACCAAGCTGCGCGGGGACAACGGCGAGATCTGGTACGTGCGCAACGGCGAGATCAAGCGGATCGGCAACCTCAGCCAGGGCTGGGCCACCGCGACCGTGGACGTCCAGGTCAAGCCGTCGGAGAGCCTGCCCCGGATCCGCGAGGTGGTCCAGGAGGTCGCCGACACCCTGGCGAAGGAGTCCCCGTGGAACGAGCACCTGTGGGGCCCGGTGGAGGTGCTGGGCCTGGACGAGGTGCTGCTGGCCTCGATGACGGTGAAGGTGTCGGCGAAGACGATGCCCGGCAAGCAGTTCGCGGTGGAGCGCGAGCTGCGCTGGCGGATCAAGGAGGCCTTCGACGCCGCCGGCATCCGGATCATCGGCGGCCTGCCGGCGGACGGGGAAGAAGAGGCGGCGGCGGACCCGTCCGCCGCGGTCGCCGCGCCGTCCGCGCTGTCCAACCCGGCCTCCCCGCAGTCCCTGGCCACGGCGCCGATCCCGCCGCAGGCCGCCGCCGGGGGTCCCCGCATCACCAAGTAGCCGCCCCCCGCTCCGTGCCGCTGCCCCGCAGGCCGTCCGTCGGAAGGACACAGCCTGCGGGGCAGCGGCATTGACAGAGCCGGAACAGCAATAGGAAACTTACCTAACAGTCACTCCGGTGAGGGAGAGAGAGTCAGCATCATGCCCGCCGCCACGCCCGGAACACCCAGCCTGCTGCGCGCCATGAACGACCGGGCCGCGCTCGAGCTGCTCCTGACCCACGGACCGCTGTCCCGGACCCGGATCGGACATCTGACGGGGCTGTCCAAGCCCACCGCCTCCCAGCTCCTGGCCCGCCTGGAGGCCGCCGGACTCGTCCTGGCCACCGGCACCGACGGCGGCCGCCCCGGCCCCAACGCCCAGCTCTACGAGGTCAACCCGCGGGCCGCGTACGTCGGCGGCCTCGACGTCACCCCGGGCCGCGTACTGGCGGCCGTCGCCGACCTCGCCGGCACCGTGACCGGCACGCACGAGGTCCCGTACTCCGCGGACAAGGGCGCCATCGAGCAGGTCACCGAAGCCCTCGGCGGAGCCGTCAAGGCCGCCGGACTGCACCGCTCCGACCTGCACCGGGTGGTCATCGCCACGCCGGGCGCCTTCGACCCGCAGACCGGCCGGCTGCGCTACGCCAGCCACCTCCCCGGCTGGCACTCCCCCACGCTCCTCGAGGAACTGGCGGCGGCCCTGCCCATGCCGGTCGAGTACGAGAACGACGTCAACCTCGCCGCCGTCGCCGAGCAGCGCCTCGGCGCGGCACGCGGCCACGACGACTTCGTCCTGCTGTGGAACGAGGAGGGCCTCGGCGCCGCCCTGGTGCTCGGCGGCCGGCTGCACCGCGGCTGGACCGGCGGCGCGGGCGAGGTGGGCTTCCTGCCCGTGCCGGGGCACCCCCTGGTCCGGCAGGTCACCCGCGCCAACACCGGCGGCTACCAGGAACTGGCCGGCGTACAGGTGGTGCCCGGGCTGGCCGCGGAGCTGGGCGTCGAGGCCGCGCCGCCGCAGGCCCGGGAGCACCCGCACAGCGCGGAGGTCGCCGCCGCCGTCGCCCTGCTCGGGCAGGCCGCGGCCGCGCCCGAGGGGGCGAACCTGCGCTTCCTGCAGTCGTACGCCACCCTGCTGGCCACCGGTCTCGCCTCGCTGGTCGCCGTACTGGACCCGGAGATCGTGGTGCTCTCCGGAGCCGTGATCGCCGCGGGCGGCGACCCGCTGCGCGGCCTGCTGGAGGCCGAGCTCGCCGAACTGGCCCCGTCCCGGCCCCGGCTGGTCTCCGGCGGGGTGCCGGAGCGTCCGGTGCTGCGCGGCGCGCTGGAGAGCGCGCTGGCCGCCACCCGCGACGAGGTCTTCGACACCTCCCGCTGAACCCGCCCCTCCCCCCATGGTCGTTCCACCGTTCGCCCCTGCTGCACACCTCCCAGGAAGTCCCCCGCGCAGAGAGTGACATCGCCATGCCCAGAACCTCCCGCCTGACCACCGCCGGCGCCACCGCCGCCGCCCTCACGGCCATATCCCTCCTCGCCACCGCGTGTACCGGATCCACCGACAACGCGGCGGGTGACGACCCCGCCAAGGACGTCACCGTCAACTTCTGGCACGGCTGGTCCGCGCCCAGCGAGGTCAAGGCCATCGAGGAGAACATCAAGCGGTTCGAGGCGGCGCACCCGAACATCAAGATCAAGGTCACCGGCAACATGACCGACGACAAGATCAACCAGTCGCTGCGGGCGGGCGGCGACAAGGCGCCGGACGTGGTGTCCTCCTTCACCACCGACAGCGTGGGCAAGTTCTGCAACTCGGGCGCGTTCACCGACCTGAACCCGTTCCTGGAGAAGTCGAAGATCGACAAGGCGAAGGTCTTCCCGCAGTCCCTGCTGAACTACACCTCGTTCAACGGCAACCAGTGCACGCTGCCGCTGCTGAACGACGCCTACGGCCTCGTCTACAACAAGGACGCCTTCAAGGCGGCCGGCATCACCGCCGCGCCCAGGACCTGGAGCGAGTTCGTCGAGGTCGCGCAGAGGCTCACCAAGAGCAAGGGCGACTCGTACGAGCAGGTCGGCATCATGCCCACCTTCCACGGCTACGAGACCACCCCGATGCGGCTGGCCGCGCAGTGGGGGCCGACGTACTTCACCCCCGACGGCAAGTCCAACCTGGCCAAGGACCCGGCCTTCGCGAAGATGCTGGCCGCGCAGAAGGACCTGGTCGAGAAGCTCGGCGGGTACGAGAAGCTGGAGAAGTTCCGGGCCTCCTTCGGTGACGAGTGGGGCGCCGAGCACCCCTTCCACAAGGGCCAGGTCGCCATGCAGATCGACGGCGAGTGGCGGGCGAACATGGCCGAGGAGGCGGGCGTGGCCTTCGAGATCGGCACCGCGCCGCTGCCCGTCCCCGACGACCGGCTCGCCGACTACGGCAAGGGCTACGTCTCCGGCACGATCATGGGCATCGCCGCGGGCAGCAAGAAGCAGAACGCGTCCTGGGAACTGGTGAAGTACATGACCACCGACACCGAGGCGGTGGTGTCCTTCGCCAACGGCATCCACAACGTGCCCTCCACCCTCGAGGCGCTGAGCTCGCCGAACCTCCGGGTGGACGAGAACTTCAAGACCTTCATCGACATCGCCAGGCACCCGAAGTCGAACACCACCCCGCCGCAGGCGGACGGCGGCACCTACCAGCTGACCTTCACCGACCTGGCCTACCAGCACGAGAAGGGCGCGGTCAGCGACCTGCCCGGCGCCCTCGCCGCGACGGACGCGCAGATCGACACGGACATCGCGAAGGCGAAGTAGCCCGGATGACCACGCACACCCTGCGCACGAAACGCCGCCGGGAGGCACTGCGCACGGCGGCCTTCATGTCGCCCTGGCTGGTCGGCTTCGCCGTCTTCTTCGCCTACCCGCTCCTGTCCACCGTCTACTTCTCCTTCACGAAGTACGACGGCTTCCGGCCGCCCGTCTTCAACGGCCTGGACAACTGGACGTACGTCTTCACGCAGTACCCGCTGTTCTGGCCGGCGATGCGGAACACGCTGTGGCTGGTGGTGGTGATGGTGGCCTGCCGGGTCGTCTTCGGGCTCGGGATCGGCATGCTCATCACGAAGGTCAAGACGGGGACCGGTATCTTCCGCACCCTGTTCTACCTCCCCTACTTGGCCCCGCCGGTGGCCGCCACCCTGTCGTTCGTGTTCCTGCTGAACCCCGGCACCGGCCCGGTCAACACCCTGCTGGACGGGGCGGGCCTGGCGCAGCCCGGCTGGTTCACCGATGCCGACTGGTCCAAGCCCGCGCTGACCGTGCTCGCGGTGTGGGGCGTGGGCGACCTGATGGTGATCTTCATGGCCGCGCTGCTCGACGTACCGAAGGAGCAGTACGAGGCGGCCGAGCTGGACGGCGCCGGGGCCTGGCAGCGACTGCGGCACATCACCCTGCCGAACATCTCGCCGATCATCCTGTTCGCCGTGGTGACCGGCGTGATCCAGGCGATGCAGTACTACACCCAGCCGCTGGTCGCGGGGAAGGTGGCGGCCGGCGTGATCGGCGGCTCCGGCCAGCAGTTCGAGCCGGGCTACCCCGACAAGTCCACGCTGACCCTGCCGCAGATCGTCTACAACGTCGGCTTCCAGCGCTTCGACTACGGCACGGCCTGTGTGCTCGCCCTCGTCCTGTTCACCCTGTGCATGGCCTTCACGGCCCTGCTGATGCGCCGCCGCGGCGGCCTGATCGGAGGTGGGCACCGATGACGCCCGCGCACCGGCGCGCAACCGTACTCCGGTGGGTCGCCGTGCACTCGCTCGCGATCGCCGCCGCGCTGTTCTTCGTCCTGCCCTTCGTCTTCGTCTTCCTCACCTCGCTGATGACCGATCAGCAGGCCCTCACCCGCGACCTGGTACCGGACACCTGGGTCTGGGAGAACTACGCGAAGGTGTGGGACACCCCCGGCTTCCTGACCTGGTGGCGCAACACCCTGCTGTACGCCGGTCTGGGCACGCTGCTGACCGTGGCGTCCTCGATCCCGGTGGCCTACGCGCTCGCCAAGTTCCGCTTCCGTGCGCAGCGGTTTTCGCTGCTGCTGGTCATCGCCATGATGATGCTGCCGCCCCAGGTCGTGATCATCCCGATGTACCTCTTCTGGGCCAAGCAGCTCGACCTCTCGGGCACCCTGTGGCCGCTGATCATCCCGCTGGCCTTCGGCGACGCCTTCTCCATCTTCCTGCTCCGGCAGTTCCTGCTGACCATCCCCGACGAGTACCTGGACGCGGCCCGCGTCGACGGCTGCGGCGAGCTGCGCGCACTGCTGCGGGTCGTGCTGCCGATGGCGAAGCCGGGCATCGCCGCGGTCGCCCTGTTCTCGTTCTTCTGCCTGTGGAACGACTACTTCGGCCCGCAGATCTACGCCTCCGACAATCCGGCCGCCTGGACCCTCAGCTACGGACTGGAGTCCTTCAAGGGAGCGCACCACACGAACTGGAACCTGACCATGGCCGCGACCGTGATGGTCATGGCCCCCGTGATCGTCCTCTTCTTCTTCGCCCAGAAGGCGTTCGTCGAGGGAGTCACCCTGACCGGAGTGAAAGGCTAGGCATGAAACTCGCAGTGGTGGGCGGCGGTTCCACCTACACCCCCGAGCTGATCGACGGCTTCGCGCGGCTGCAGGACACCCTGCCCGTCAGCGAGCTGGTGCTGATCGACCCCGCCACCGAACGGCTGGAGCTGATCGGCGGCCTGGCCCGGCGCATCTTCGCCCGGCAGGGGCACCCGGGGCTGATCACCACCACCTCCGACCTCGACGCCGGGGTGGCGGGCGCCGACGCCGTCCTGCTCCAGCTGCGCATCGGCGGCCAGGCCGCCCGGCTCCAGGACGAGACCTGGCCGCTGGAGTGCGGCTGCGTCGGGCAGGAGACCACGGGCGCCGGCGGGCTCGCCAAGGCGCTGCGCACCGTTCCGGTGGTCCTCGACATCGCCGAGCGGGTCCGGCGGGCCAGCCCGGACGCCTGGATCATCGACTTCACCAACCCGGTCGGCATCGTCACCCGGGCCCTGCTCCAGGCCGGTCACAAGGCCGTCGGGCTGTGCAACGTCGCGATCGGCTTCCAGCGGAAGTTCGCGGCCCTGCTCGACCTGGCGCCGGCCGACATCCACCTGGACCACGTGGGGCTCAACCACCTCACCTGGGAGCTGGGGGTGCGCCGGGGCGGCCCGGACGGCGAGGACCTGCTGCCGCGGCTGCTCGCCGGGCACGGGGAGGCCATCGCCGGGGACCTCCGGCTGCCGCGTGCCGTCCTGGACCGGCTGGGCGTCGTACCGTCGTACTACCTGCGGTACTTCTACGCGCACGACGAGGTCGTGCGCGAGCTGGCGACCAAGCCCTCGCGGGCGGCCGAGGTCGCCGCGATGGAGCGGGAACTGCTCGCCCTGTACGGGGACCCCGCGCTGGACGAGAAGCCCGCGCTGCTGGCGCGGCGCGGCGGCGCGTTCTACTCGGAGGCGGCCGTGGACCTGGCGGCCTCGCTGCTGGGCGACGGGACCGCCGGCGGACCGGCCGTGCAGGTGGTCAACACGCTCAACAACGGCACCCTGCCCTTCCTGCCGGACGACGCGGTGGTCGAGGTACAGGCACGGGTCGACGGCTCGGGCGCGCGGCCGCTCGCCGTGCCCGCCCTGGACCCGCTGTACGCCGGGCTGATCGCGCACGTGGCGGCGTACGAGGACCTCGCGCTGGACGCGGCGCTGCGCGGCGGCCGCGAGCGCGTCTTCCGGGCGCTGCTGGCCCACCCGCTGGTGGGTCAGTTCGACCGTGCCGAGGGGCTGACGGACCGGCTCCTCGCGCACAACAAGGAACACCTGGCATGGGCGTGACCCGGCCCCTGCCCGCGGCGGTGCTGGCCGTCGACGCGGGAAACAGCAAGACGGACGTGGCGCTCGTCGGCCCCGACGGCTCGGTGCTGCGCTCCGGTCAGGCCGGGGGCTTCCAGCCGTTCCGTACGGGGGTGGCCGCGGCCGTCGACGTGCTGGCGGAGGCGATGGCCGACGCGGGACTGGACCCCGGCGCGGCGGACGGGCCGTGCGCCGAGCACGTGTCGGCCTGTCTGGCCAACGCCGATTTCCCGGTGGAGGAGCGGACGCTGGCGGCCGAGATCCGGGGCCGGAACTGGGGCCGCTCCACGACGGTGTACAACGACACCTTCGCGCTGCTGCGCGCCGGGCTGCCCGCGGGCGCCGAGCCGCGCGGCGTCGCGGTGGTGTGCGGGGCGGGCATCAACTGCGCCGGGATGACCCCGGACGGGCGGACGGCGCGCTTCCCGGCGGTCGGCCGGATCTCGGGCGACTGGGGCGGCGGGGGCGGACTGGCCGAGGAGGCCCTGTGGTGGGCGGCCCGGGCCGAGGACGGGCGGGGCGAGCCGACCGAACTGGCCCGGGCGCTGCCGGCGCACTTCGGACAGGACTCCATGTACGCGCTGATCGAGTCGCTGCACCTGGGCCGGATCCCGGGCGGGCGGCGGCACGAAGTGGCCCCGCTGCTGTTCTCGGTGGCGGCCGCCGGGGACCCGGTGGCGGTGTCGCTGGTGCACCGGCAGGCGGACGAGGTCGTGGCCATGGCGGCGGTGGCGCTGGCCCGCCTGGACCTGCTCGACCAGGAGGTTCCCGTGGTGCTCGGCGGCAGCGTGCTGGCCGCCCGGCATCCGCAGCTGGGCGACCGGATCGCGGCGGGCCTCGCCGAACGGGCACCGCGCGCCCGGGTGTCGGTGGTGACGGCTCCTCCGGTCCTGGGGGCCGGACTGCTGGGGCTGGACGCGCTCGGCTCGCCGGACGGCGCCCACGGAAAACTGCGTGCCCATTTCGGGTGAACCGGCCCCTGGGGGCGGCTGGTCTGGAACCGTGGCGGTCGTACGGACGTATTGACGTTGAAGGGGCGGCGGGGGCGGCCACGGGTCAGATCACCCAAGATCCGGCACCGGGTGGTGTGGCCGACCGCCGATGCGGCCATACTGCTGCGGAGCAAGGACCAAGGGGGAGGTCACGGTGGCCGTCACATCACGCGCGCCCGCGCCCGGGGGCGGCGGCGACGTGTCGCCCGCCGGGCCGCCGGCGGCGCCGCCCGGTGCACCGCCGGGGCGGAGAACCGCCTGGTCGGAGGGTGTGGAGGAGCTGCGCCGCGCGGCCACCACCGAGCCCGGCCGGCTGCGGATCATCGGCGCCGTACTGGCCGCCCTCATCGTGCTGTTCGGCTCGGTGGGCCTGTGGGAGGTCTCCGGCCGGAGCACCGCCGCCGAGCACGTCGTGGGCCGCAGTCAGCCGCTGAGCGCGGACGCGGCGAGCATCTACCGCTCCCTCGCGGACGCCGACACGGCCTCCTCCAGCGGCTTCCTGCTGGGTGCCACGGAGGAGCGCGAGGTCCGACTGCGGTACGAACGGGACATCGCCAACGCCTCCCGGCTGCTGGTCAGCGCGGCCGCCAACACCGGCGGCAGCCAGGACTCCCGCGACCAGATCACCCTGCTGAGCGAGCAGCTGCCGCGCTACACCGGCCTGATCGAGCAGGCCCGGGCCGCCAACCGGCAGGGCCTGCCGCTGGGCGGCGCCTATCTCCGGTACGCGAACGAGCAGATGACCACCCAGCTGCTGCCGGCCGCGCAGCGGCTGTACGAGGCGGAGACGGCCCGGCTCTACTCGGACTACGACGACTCCCGGTCCTGGCCGCTGGCCTCGCTCGCCGCGGGCCTGGTCGCGCTGGCCGCCCTGGTGTGGGCGCAGCGGCGCACCTACCGGCGTACGAACAGGGTCTTCAACCACGGCCTGCTGGCGGCGACGGCCGCGTCCGTGGTGGTGCTGCTGTGGCTGGCCGTGGGGCACACGGTGGCGCGGGCGTCGCTGAGCGAGGCCCGCGCGCAGGGGCAGGAGTCGCTGAAGGTGCTCAACGACGCGCGGATCGCCTCCCTCCAGGCGCGGGCCGGGGAGAACCTGACGCTGATCGCGCGCGGCGCCGTCCTGGCCGCGGACACGAAGTCCGACAAGTACGACGTGGACTTCACGACGAACATGAAGGAGCTGGACGCCGGGCTGGCGAGGGCGCTGCGGCTGGCCGACGACGAGGCCGGCCGGGGCCCCGTGACGCGTGCCGCGGACGGTGTGGAACTGTGGAAGCAGCGGCACACGGCGGCCCGGGAGGCGGACTTGAAGGGGGACTACGAGGCCGCGCTGGCCCAGGTCGTCGGGGACAAGGACCACAAGGACAGCAGCGGGGCCGCCTTCGACACGGTGGACGCCTCGCTGGAGCAGGCGGTGGCCCACGAGCAGCGGGAGTTCACCCGGGCGGCCCGGGACGGGCTCGGCGCGCTGGGCGGCCTGCTGACCGGGATGGCCGTCCTCGCCGTCGTCGGCGCGGCGGCGGCGCTGCTCGGCATCGGGCGCAGGCTTTCGGAGTACAGGTGAGAGCGATGCGGACACGGGCGATGCGGGACTCCCAGGGCTCCGGGGCCTCGGGAGGCGGCGAGAACCGCCCCGGCGCGCCGTCGCGGCTGCGGCGGGCGGCGCGCCGGCTGCGCGGCTGGGGCGGGGTGAGCGCGATGGCCGTGGCCTGCGCGGTGACTGCCGCGACCGTGCTGCTGCCGCTGGCCCAGGCGACGCCGGGCGGCGGAGGTACGGCGGCGGTCCGCGGGCCCGCGTCGGCGGCGGCCCCGGCCGCGCCCGGGGCGCCCGCCGACACCTGCCAGGATCCGGAGGCCAGCCTGCGCCCGTCCGGTCTGGACGGCGCGGCGATCGCGCGGATCAAGGCGGCGGGCAAGCTCGTCGCGGGCGTGGACCAGAACAGCTTCCGCTGGGGCTACCGCAACCAGGCCGCGGAGGGCGGCGGGCTCGACGGCTTCGACATCGACCTGGTGAAGGCCGTCGCCAAGGACATCCTGGGCGACCCGAACGCGGTCATCTACCGGGCCATCCCGACCAGTCAGCGCATCCCGGCGCTCCAGGAGGGCCGCGTCGACATCGTCGTGCGGACCATGACCATCAACTGCAAGCGGCTGGAGGAGGTCGCCTTCTCGACGGCCTACTTCGAGGCCGGGCAGCAGGTGCTGGCCCCCAAGGGCTCGCCGATCACCGGGTACGACACCTCGCTGAAGGACCAGCGGATCTGCTTCGCCGCCGGTTCCACGGCCGAGGCCACCCTCAAGGCCCAGTCGTACGGCTCCGTGCCGGTCACCGTGCCCAACCAGCTGGACTGCCTGGTCCGGCTCCAGCTGGGCGAGGTGGACGGCATCGTCACGGACAACGCCCTCGCGGCCGGCCAGGCGGCGCAGGACCCGTCGGTGCGGCTGGTCGGCTCGCCGTTCACCCGCGAGTTCTACGGCGTGGCGATGAACAAGGACGCCGCCGACCTGGTGCGCCGGGTCAACAAGGTGCTGGAGGAGTACCGTTCGGGCGGCAACGAGAGCCCCTGGATGAAGTCGTACCTCAAGCACCTGCAACCCGTGCTGCCCGGCGTGACCGCGCCGCCCGCACCCAAGTACCGGGACGGCTGAGGCCGGTGGCGGGCACGGAGTCGGACACGGAAGCGGAGGCACAGTCATTGGAGTCGTGGTCGTCGGCAGTGATGGACCGGGACGGCGTCGACCGTGCCCTGGCCCGGCTGGACGCGGAGCACGAGGCCGTCGAGACCTCGCTGCTGGCCCTCCAGGACCACGCCGGGCGCCGGCTGCTGGAGGGCGCCTCGCTGACCGGGGTCACCAAGGAGCGGTGGGCGGCCGCCGACGCGGACATCACCCGGCTGTGGACGTACTTCGACGCCTACAGCGGGGCCCTGGCCGCCGCCCGGGAGATCCGCGAGCGGCGCCGCTGGCCGAACCGCGACGACCTGGTCGAGCTGACCGAGCGGCTGCGCGGGCCCGGGGTGCTGATCGCGGGCGCCGCCGTGGAGGGCGCCGGACTGGCGGAGCGGTTCTCGCTCGCCGAGCTGGTGGCCCGGATGAACGAGCTGTACGCGAGCTCGCTGGACGTGGTGGTCGCCGCCGACGCGGTGTGGTCGGCGCTGCCCGCCCGGATCGACCTGCTCGCCGCCGAGCTGCACCGCACCCGCTCGCTGGCCCACTCGGTGGGGGTGCGCCCGGGCGAGCACCCCTCCGGCGACGACCTGGAGTCCATCACCGCCGAGCTGGCGGCGCTGCGGGCCGAGGTGATCGCGGACCCGCTGGCGTTCTGGGTGCCGGCGGCCGGGAGTTCGGCGCCCGGCGGCGGCCGTCCGGACACCGGGCGCTACGACCGGGCCGCGCTCGCGCTGGAGGACGTACGCCGGGAGGTCGAGGCCGTGCTGGACGTGCGGCAGGACGCCGAGCAGCGGCTGATCAGCCTGCGGGACGTGCTCTCGCGGGCCGACCGGACCCTGGCGGAGGCGCGGACGGCCCGCGGCGAGGTACTGGCGAAGATCGCAGCGTCGGAGGTGCCCGCGGTGAGCGGCCCGCCGACGGTGTTGCAGGAGCAGCTCGCGGCGGCGGCCGAGCACCGCCGCCAGTCCCGCTGGCACCGGCTCTCCCCGCTCCTGGAGTCCCTGGAGGAACGGGCCGAGGAGGAACTGCGGCGGGCCCGTGAATCGTTGACCGCGGTGACGGCGCCGCTCGCGGTGCGGGCCGAGCTGCGCGGGCGGCTCGACGCCTACAAGGCGAAGGTGGCCCGGCACGGGCTGGCGGAGGACCCGCTGCTGATCGAGCGGTACGACACGGCCCGGCGGATGCTGTGGAGCGCGCCCTGCGACCTGCGGGCCGCCGAGCAGGCCGTCCTGCGCTACCAGCAGGCCGCGGCCGAGGCGGTGCGGGGCACGGGGGCTCCCGGAAAGGAGGGCGCATGAGCCTGATCGGAACGGCGTGCGTGCGGCCCGGCTGCCCGGGGGCGTACGAGGACATGGGCGGCGGCGGGCTCTACTGCGACACCTGCGGGCTGGCGCCGGCCGGCGCGGTCGCGGCTGGTGCGGAGGAGCTGGTGTCGCCGCCGACGGGGATGACGAGCGCGGCGCGCGGCGCGGTGCCGGGCTCCGCCGGACCGGGCGGCTCCGCCGGGACCCGGGGGTCGATGGGCTCGCAGGGGTCGCACGGTTCGCACGGCTCGGCGCGGTCCTCGGCCTCGGCGCGCTCGTCCCGCTCCTCGTCGTCGCGCCGCTCCGTGTCCGGGCGGCTCTCGCGCTCCCTGTCGGGGCCGGCGTCCACCCAGTCGGTGTCGGTGCGCAGTTCGGGTTCGGCGCCCTCGTCCTCGGGCCGGGGCCGCCTCGGCGCCGGGCTGGTCAACGTACCGGAAGTGCCGCGTCCGGACCCTTCGGCGGCGGTCCTGGAGAACCCGGAGGTGCCGGAGCGCAAGCGGTTCTGCTCGCGCGCCGACTGCGGGGCCCCGGTGGGGCGCGCCCGCGGTGACCGGCCCGGGCGGACGGAAGGGTTCTGCACCAAGTGCGGGCACCCGTACTCCTTCGTGCCCAAGCTGCGCGCGGGCGAGGTCGTGCACGGCCAGTACGAGGTGGCCGGCTGTCTCGCGCACGGCGGGCTCGGCTGGGTGTACCTGGCGGTGGACCGGGCCGTGTCGGACCGGTGGGTGGTGCTCAAGGGCCTGCTGGACACCGGCGACGAGGACGCGATGGCCGCCGCGATATCGGAGCGGCGCTTCCTCGCGGAGATCGAGCACTCCAACATCGTGCGGATCTACAACTTCGTGGAGCACCTGGACCAGCGGACCGGTTCGCTGGACGGGTACATCGTCATGGAGTACGTGGGCGGAAAATCGCTGAAGGAGATCGCCAACGAGCGGCGCCGGCCGGACGGGCGGCGGGATCCGCTGCCGGTGGAGCAGGCCTGCGCGTACGGCATCGAGGCGCTGGAGGCACTCGGCCACCTGCACAGCAGAAACCTTCTGTACTGCGACTTCAAGGTCGACAACGCGATACAGCAGCAGGACCAGCTGAAGCTGATCGACATGGGCGCGGTCCGGCGGATGGACGACGAGGAGTCGGCCATCTACGGCACGGTGGGCTACCAGGCCCCGGAGGTCGCCGAGCTGGGCCCCTCGGTCGCCTCCGACCTGTACACGGTGGCGCGCACCCTGGCCGTGCTGACCTTCGACTTCCAGGGCTACACCAATGTGTTCGCGGACTCGCTGCCGGACCCGGAGCACATCGAGGTGTTCCGGCGGTACGAGTCCTTCTACCGGCTGCTCGTCCGGGCCACCGATCCGGATCCCGGGCGGCGGTTCGCCTCCGCGCAGGAGATGGCGGACCAGCTGACGGGGGTGCTGCGGGAGGTCGTCGCCCTGCAGACGGGCCGGCCGCGGCCGCAGCTGTCCACGCTGTTCGGCCCGGAGACGCGGGTCCCGGACACCCAGCTCTTCGCGGACACGGCGGATCCGGCCGTGTCCCGCCTGGGCCTGCGGCCGCTCACCGCCCGCCGGGGCGGCAGGCTGCCCGCCCTGCGCGGCCGCGCCGCCGCCCTGCCCGGCACCACCCCGCCGGGCGGCGTCCCGCTCCCCGCCGGAACTCCCCTGCCGGAGGCGCCGGCAGCCGCGGCCCCGCTCCCGGCCGCGGCTCCCGGTCCGTGGGCGCAGGCGCCCGAGCGCGGGACGCCGCCCGGCGGCATCCCGCTGCACGCGGGCGCTCCCACTCCGGGGGCGCCGGCCGGCGCGGCCGCGGCGCTCGCCGGGGCGCCCGGCCCGTCGGGGCACACCGGGGCCGTGGCCGGGATCGGGACCAGTGCCACGCACGTGGCGGGCGCGGCGGTGCCGGGGCCCCGGCACGCGACGGCGGCCCCGGCGATGCCGCCGATGCCGTCGGCTCCCGCCACGAGCGCAGGGGTCGCACCCGTCTCCCCCGCGGGAGCGGCCCGGCGCGACACCGCGCTCGCGCTGCCCGTACCGCTGGTGGACCCGGCCGACCCCAACGCCGGTTTCCTGGCCGGGCTGCTGGCCTCCGCGCCCGGCGACCTCCTGGGCGCCCTCGGCGCGGCGCCGGCCGACTCCGCCGAACTGCGCCTGCGCGAACTGCGGGCCCGCCTCGAACTGGGCGAACTGCCGGAGGCGTCCCGCACCCTGACGGAGCTGGAGGCGCGGCATCCGGACGACTGGCGGGTGGTGTGGGCCCGCGGCGTCGCCTCGCTGGCCTGCGGGCAGGACGAGATCGCGGCCCTGTCCTTCGACGCGATCTACGACGCCTTCCCGGGCGAGCCCGCGCCGAAGCTCGCGCTGGCGCTGTGCGCGGAGGTCCTGGGCCAGCTGGACAACGCCGCCGAGTACTACCGCCTCGTCTGGACCACCGACCCCGGGTTCGTGAGCGCCGCCTTCGGCCTGGCCCGGGTCCAGCTCGCCGCAGGCGACCGGGCCGGAGCCGTGCGCACGCTGGAGTCCGTGCCCGAGGCCTCCATCCACTACACCGCCGCGCGGGTGGCCGCCGTACGCGCACGTCTGCGCGACCGGTCCCCGCAGGAGCCCCTGCTGGCCGATCTGGCGGCGGCCGCCGGGCAGGTGGAGGCGCTGCGGCGGTTCGGGCTGGATCCCGAGCGCCACGAGCGGCTCACGACGGAAGTTCTGGGCTCGGCCCTCGACTGGGTACTGTCGGGTAGCCGGGGTTCCGATCCCGGCAGCACCTCGCTGCTCGGCAGTCAACTGGACGAACGGGGACTGCGCTTCGGACTGGAGCGCTCGTACCGCGTGCTCGCACGGCTGGCACAGCGGGGCGAGGAGAGGATCGAACTGGTGGAGCGGGCAAACCGTTTCCGTCCCCGGACGTGGGTGTGATTGATGTCGATGCATCGGCTGTCGGGCTGCCCCAGCTGCGCGGAACCCCTCGAGGAGGGTGACCGTTTCTGCGGCGTCTGCGGCTACGCCGTGACCGCCCCTCCCCCGGCTGCTCCGGCCGCGGACCATCCGACGATCCCCCTCCCGCCGACTCCGCCGACTCCGCCGGCCACGGCCGGCGGCTACGGCGCCCCGGCCCCCGGCTGGGGCAGCAGCGCGACGGCCGCGCCGACCCTGGTCGACGACCCGGGCGGCCGGGCGCTCACCCCGGCGGAATCCGAGCCCGAGCCGGAACCGCGCTCGGCCGAAGCCCCGTACGCGGCCGCGGGCCACGAGGACCCGCACGGCGCCGCCACTCCCGCGGAGGGGACCCCGTGGGGCGCGGCGGAACACCCGTACGGCGCCGGGGCCGACGTCCCGCAGGCCCGGTACGACATGCCCTCCGGCGCCGGAACGCCGCCGGAGGGAACCCCCTGGGCCACGGGCGAAGCCCCGTACGAGAGCACCGGCCCCGAGCACACCACCCCGGCCGAGGCCCCGCAGGGGACCGGCGGGAAGACCTGCGTCGCCTGCCGGACCGGGTACGTGGACACCGACGGCTACTGCGAGCACTGCGGGCACGCACAGCCCCGGGAGCGCGACCACCTGGAGGAGGAGCTCGGCAGCGTGGCCGCCGTCAGCGACCGGGGCCTGCGCCACCACCGCAACGAGGACGCGTTCGCGGTCGCGGCCACCGCCCTGCCCGACGGCTCCGCCGCCACGGTGGCCATCGTCTGCGACGGCGTCTCCTCCGCGAGCCGCCCCGACGAGGCATCGGCCGCGGCGGCCGCCGCGGCCAACGAGTCCCTGCTCGACGCGCTCCCGCGCGGCGCCCACCCGCAGGAGGCCATGCACGAGGCGATCCTGGCCGCCGCGGCGGCGGTCAACGCCCTGGCCCCGGAGGTCCCCGGCGCGCAGAACGCCCCCGCCTGCACCCTGGTCGGCGCCGTCGTCAGCGGCGGCCTGCTCACCATCGGCTGGGTGGGCGACAGCCGCGCCTACTGGGTCCCGGACGACCGTGCCGCCCTGTCCCGCCGGCTCACCGAGGACGACTCCTGGGCCGCTCAGATGGTCGCGGCCGGGCTGATGGGCGAGGCCGAGGCCTACGCCGACGTCCGCGCCCACGCCATCACCGGCTGGCTCGGGGCCGACGCGTACGACCTCGAACCGCACACCGCCGTCTTCAAGCCGGACCACCCCGGCGTGGTAGTCGTCTGCACCGACGGCCTGTGGAACTACGCGGAGGCCGCCCGCGACATGGCCCAGGTGCTGCCGCCTGACGCCGCCGTCAGACCCCTGCACAGTGCGCAGGTCCTGGTGGGGCACGCCCTGGACGGCGGCGGCCACGACAACGTCACCGTCGCCGTCGTGCCGTTCGCCGCGCAGCCCGAACCGGACCCGGGACCGGGGCAGGACCCGGAAGCGGAACCGGGCGCCGGCCCGCGAGCGGAACCGGAAGCGGAAGCGTCTCCCCGGGCCTGACCCGCCCGACTCGCCTGTCCGAGCCCCTAGGAGCCCCACCGATGGCGAACTTCGCCAAGCCCAGCGCCCCGCGCTTCAGCGTGGAGGTGTACCAGAACGAGTTCCTCCCGCAGGGCGGGCGGGACGTCCACGCCATCGTCACGGTCACGTCCACCGGCGGTGCCGCCGCCACCCGCGCGGCGGCGGCCCGGGGCGCGGCGGCCGTCGTGATCATGGTCGACTGCTCGGGCTCCATGGAGTACCCGCCGGAGAAGATGCGCGGCGCCCGCGAGGCCACGGCCGCGGCCGTCGACACCCTGCGCGACGGCACCTCCTTCGCCGTGATCGCCGGCACGCACACGGCCAAGGAGGTGTACCCGGGCCAGGGCCGCCTCGCGGTCGCCGACCCGGTGACCCGCGCCCAGGCCAAGGAGGCGCTGCGCGGGCTCAGCTCCGGCGGCGGCACCGCCATCGGCACCTGGCTGCGGCTGGCCGACGGCCTGCTGCGCCGGTCCCCGGCCGCCATACGGCACGGCATCCTGCTGACCGACGGCCGCAACGAGCACGAGGACCCCGCCCAGCTGCGCGCCACCCTCGACGCCTGCGCGGGCCGCTTCACCTGCGACGCCCGCGGGGTGGGCACCGACTGGGAGGTCAAGGAGGTCACCGGCATCGCGAGCGCCCTGCTCGGCTCCGCCGACATCGTGGCCGACCCGGCCCACCTCGCCGAGGACTTCACGCGCATGATGGAGAACGTCATGGGCAAGGAGGTCGCGGACGTCGCGCTGCGCCTGTGGACCCCGGTCGGGGCGGAGATCCAGTACGTCAAGCAGGTCGCGCCCGCCGTCCAGGACCTGACGGCCCGGCGCAGCGAGGCGGGCCCGCGCGCCGGCGACTACCCGACCGGATCCTGGGGCGACGAGTCCCGCGAGTACCACGTGTGCGTCCGCGTCCCGAGTGCGGGCGTGGGCCAGGAGATGCTCGCCGCCCGCGCCTCGCTCGTCCTGCCGGGAGCGGCGGGCGAGCCCGCCGCCGTCCTCGCCCAGGGACTGGTGCGGGCCGTGTGGACGGACGATCTGGCCGCTTCCACCGCCATCAACCCGCAGGTCGCGCACTACACCGGACAGGCGGAACTGGCGCAGGCTATCCAGCAGGGCCTCGAAGCCCGCAAACTGGGCGACGTGGGCGGGGCGACGGCCAAGCTCGGGCGCGCCGTGCAGCTGGCGAGCGCCTCGGGAAACGCCGACACAGCGAAGCTCCTGGCGAAGGTGGTGGACGTCGTGGACGCCGCGGCGGGTACTGTGCGGCTGAAAGCGAAGGTCGCCGACGCCGACGAGATGACCCTTGAAACGCGTTCGACGCAGACCGTCCGAGTGAAGAAGACCTGAGAAGACCTGACGCGATGACGCAGGGAGAAGAAGGGGGAAGCGCCGCCATGCCGACCTGCCCGAACGGGCACCAGTCCGCCTCCGACGACTGGTGCGAGGTCTGCGGCCACCGCATGGCTGCCCCTGGAAGCCCCCCTGCGGCGCCTTCCTACGGCTACGGCTACCCCCCGACCACCGGTGAGCCGACGGCCCAGGCCGAGCTCTGCCCGCAGTGCCGGACCCCGCGCGAGGCCATGGCCCCGTTCTGCGAGGAGTGCCGGTACAACTTCCTGACCCGTACGGCGACTTCGTACACGCCGATCGCCCCGGACGCCGGGTCCGCCGGGTCTGTCGGGTCTGTCGGGTCCGCGGGGTCCGCCCCCGCGCCCCCGTCCACGCCTCCGCCGCCCGTGTACGCGCAGGACCACTTCGAGTACCAGGGCTCGCGGCCCTCCCGGGTCAACCGGCCGGCCGAGCCGCTCCAGCGCGAGGACGACTGGCTGCTGCCGCCCCCGGCGCACGAGCCCCAGCCGCAGCCGCAGCCGCAGTACCAGCAGCAGCCCCCGCCGCCGCCCCAGCGCGAGTACCAGCAGGACTACCAGCACCAGCCGCCGCAGCAGTACCAGCCGCCTCAGCAGCACCAGCAGCAGCACCAGTCCTTCGCGCCCCAGGGCGGCTCCTGGACCGCGACGATCGGCCCCGACCGCTCGTACTTCATGGCGATGATGCAGCGCAGCGGCCCCGAGGCGGCCGGGCTCAACCTGCCCGCGTACTCCCCGGAGCAGCACCTGCCGCTCGCCGGCGGCCAGATCACCATCGGCCGCCGCCGCGCCTCCACGGGCGAGTCCCCCGACATCGACCTGTCGGTGCCCCCGGAGGACCCGGGCGTCTCCCACCAGCACGCGGTCCTCGTCCAGCAGCCCGACCTCAGCTGGGCGGTGGTGGACCAGAACTCCACCAACGGCACCACCATCAACGGCGGCGAGGAGCCGATCCAGCCCTACGTCCCGGTCCCGCTCTCCGACGGCGACCGCGTGCACGTCGGCGCCTGGACCACGATCACCATCCGCCGGGGCTAGGCCGTCTCTTTCGGATCTTGCCGGTTAAGCCCGCGTTGTCTGGCGCCGTGCATCGCAAGGCGGAGGGGCGCCCGAGTACTGGACGTACTTGGGCGCCCCGACAACGCGGCGAGGCGCGGTGCCAGGCAGCGCGGGTCAGGCAAGATCCGGAAGAGGCGGCCTAGGCCGGTTCGGCGGTTCAGTCGCGCGGCTCCCCCAGGGGCCATACGTACGGGCCCTGGGGGTCGTCGAGCCACGCCCACTGGCCGTCGCCGCTGACGGTGACCCCGAAGCGCTCGCGGGCCGGCCGGTCCTCGCGGCGCCACAGGTCCAGGGCCTCCCGCGGGTGCAGAACCCCCTCGGTCAGCACGAGCATGAACTGGAAGCGCTCGTTCTCCACCAGCTCGTACGGGAGCCCGTGCGGCACCCCGGCGGCCGGATCCCGCGGCGGCGCCGCCGTGGCCCCGCGCAGCGGGACGAAGTACGCCGGAGTGTGCAGGAAGCGGCCCTCGGCGAAGTCGGCGTCGCGGACCGTGAGGGCGATCAGCCCGGTGGACAGCGGGGCCAGGATCCGCGCCCCGGGCCGGCACTGGGCGGTCCAGGCGTGCGGGACCACCGGCAGCGTGCAGGTCACCAGGATCCGGTCGAACGGGGCACGGGAGGGGCAGCCGCGCGCCCCGTCCCCGGTGACCACCACCGGGTGGTACCCGAGCTCGGCCAGGTGCGTCCGCGCGGACTCGGTGATCTCCTCGTCGAGGTCCACGGTGGTGACGTTTTCCTCGCCGAGCCGGTGGCAGAGCAGGGCCGCGTTGTAGCCGGTGCCCGCACCGATCTCCAGGACGTTGTCGCCGTCGCGCACCTCCAGCGCCCGGAGCATCTTCGCCATCAGGGAGGGCTGGCTGCTGGAGGAGACCAGCTCGCCGTCGCGCAGCCGGGTCGCGAGCGGGGTGTCGGCGTAGACCCCGCGCAGCCAGCGGGCCCGCTGCTCGGGATCGGGGTCCTGCGCCCAGAGCCGCTCGTGGCCCGCTCCGCGGCCGGTCCAGAAATAGGGGACGAAGACGTGCCGGGGCACGGCGGCGAAGGCCGCCCGCCAGGCAGGATCGTCCAGTACCCCGGCGGCGGTCAGCTCCCGCACCTGGGCGGCGTGCGCGGTCTCGCGCAGGTCCCGCACCCCGGTGGTGCGTGCGGTGTGTGCACCCATGCCTCCACTGTCCTGCGCGCGGCCGCCGCAGGCGAATGCGGGCGGCCGGGGGCGACGGCGGGCGGTCGGGGAGGGTCCTAGGACCCCGGTCCTCCGTCCGGGCGTCTGAGACGATGGTCGGGTGAATGAGATTCCGCGGGGCACGCTTCAGGAGCAGACCTTTTACGAGCAGGTGGGCGGCGAGGAGACCTTCCGCCGTCTCGTCCGGCGCTTCTACCAGGGGGTCGCGGAGGACCCGCTGCTGCGCCCGATGTACCCGGAAGAGGACCTGGGTCCGGCCGAGGAGCGGTTCACGCTGTTCCTGATGCAGTACTGGGGCGGCCCGACCACCTACAGCGAGCACCGCGGGCATCCGCGCCTGCGGATGCGGCACGCCCCCTTCCAGGTGGACGCGGCGGCGCACGACGCCTGGCTGCGCCATATGAGGGTCGCACTGGACGAACTGGGTCTGGCCCCGGAGCACGAGGCCCAGCTGTGGAAGTACCTGACCTATGCCGCCGCGTCGATGATCAACACGGCGGGTTAGACCCGGCAGGCGCGGGGAGCCGCGGGCTCAGACCGGCCGGACCTGAAGGGCGCCCAGCCCGGCGGTGTTGCCGGGGCGGCGCAGGGCGACGGAGCCGTACGGGGTGCGCAGGCGCAGCCAGCTCCCGGCGGCGAGCAGGGCCACCGGGTCGGGGCCCTGGGCCGCGGGGGCGGCGGCGGGCACGGTGGACCGTACGGGCCGCAGGAAGCCCAGCGACTGGGCGGCGTGCACGGCGCGCAGCGGGAGTTCGGTGTCGCCCAGGGTGCGGGACCAGATCTCACGGCCGATGCGGTCGCGCTCGGAGCGGGTCCGGTGCTGCGCGGGCAGGGCCTCGTCACGGGCGCGGAACTCGGCGACGGCGCCGGCCACGGCCGCGCGCATCTCCTCGGGCCCGGGAAGCCCGGGCAACGGCCGCCAGCCGGCGCGGGGCGGGAGCACCCCCGCCCAGGGCGGGCCGGTGACCGGACCGGGCACGGTGGCCTCGGCGGCGGCCTCGTCCACCGATTCCAGGAGCTCTCCGGCCGAGACGGTCAGGTCCAGCGGGGCGGCCAGCGGCGCGGCGAGCCGCACCGTGCGGATGGCCAGGACCTCGAAGGACGGCGGCCGCCCGAAGACGGCGAGCGCGCCGCCGCCGGCCTGGAGCCGGACGGCGGCGGCGCGGTCGTAGTGCACCAGCCGGCCCAGGAAGGCGGCGAGGTCCGCCGCCTCCCCGGAATCGGCGAAGTGCAGCCGTTCGTTCATGCCGCGAGGCGTCCTTCCGAGCCGGCCGCCGGCGTGCCCGGCTCGTCGAGGTACTTCTGCAGGAAGTGCTTCTCCTCGGCCGTGATGCGGCGGGGCCGCCCCTCGGCGAGGTTGTAGGGCACGACCACGGTCGAGGCGCGCACGTAGACCTTCTCGGGCGCGTCCTCGGTCGCCTCGTCCTTGACCTCGTAGCCGATGGTCAGGGACGCGGCGCCTATCCGGGTCACCCAGGACTCGATGAGCACCGGCTCGTGACGGTGCACGAGGGGCAGCTTGTAGTCGATCTCGTGACGGGCCACGACGGACCCGCCGGTGAAGGACTCGCTGCCCTCCCCCGGCGCCAGCCGGAACATGAAGTCGATCCTCGCCTCCTCCAGGTAGCGGAGGAAGACCACGTTGTTCACGTGGCCGAAGGAGTCCATGTCCGACCAGCGCAGGGGGCACCGGTAGTGGTGTCTTGCCATGGTGCGGGCCTCAGCCTCGGGTGAGCTTCTTGTAGGTGGCACGGTGCGGACGGGCCGCGTCCGGGCCGAGACGCTCGATCTTGTTCTTCTCGTACGACTCGAAGTTGCCCTCGAACCAGTACCACTTCGACTCGCCCTCGTACGCCAGGATGTGCGTGGCGACCCGGTCGAGGAACCAGCGGTCGTGGGAGATGACCACGGCCGCACCGGGGAACTCGAGGAGCGCGTTCTCGAGCGAGGACAGGGTCTCGACGTCGAGGTCGTTGGTGGGCTCGTCGAGGAGCAGCAGGTTGCCGCCCTCCTTGAGCGTCAGCGCCAGGTTGAGGCGGTTGCGCTCACCACCGGACAGGACGCCGGCCGGCTTCTGCTGGTCCGGGCCCTTGAAGCCGAAGGCGCTGACGTACGCGCGGGACGGCATCTCGACCTGGCCCACGTTGATGTAGTCCAGCTCGTCCGACACGACCGCCCAGAGGGTCTTCTTGGGGTCGATGTTGGCGCGCGACTGGTCGACGTAGCTGATCTTGACGGTGTCGCCGACCTTGATGGCGCCGGAGTCCGGCGTCTCCAGGCCCTGGATCATCTTGAAGAGCGTGGTCTTGCCGGCGCCGTTCGGGCCGATGATGCCCACGATGCCGTTGCGCGGCAGCGTGAAGGACAGGTCGTCGATGAGGACCTTGTCGCCGAACGCCTTGGAGAGGTTGTTGACCTCGACCACGATCGAGCCCAGACGCGGGCCCGGCGGGATCTGGATCTCCTCGAAGTCCAGCTTCCGCATCTTGTCCGCTTCGGCCGCCATCTCCTCGTACCGGGCCAGACGGGCCTTGGACTTGGTCTGACGCCCCTTGGCGTTGGACCGCACCCACTCCAGCTCTTCCTTGAGGCGCTTCTGGCGCTTCTCGTCCTTGCGGCCCTCGACCTTGAGGCGCTGGGCCTTCTTCTCCAGGTAGGTGGAGTAGTTGCCCTCGTAGGGGTGCGCACGGCCGCGGTCGAGCTCGAGGATCCACTCGGCGACGTTGTTCAGGAAGTACCGGTCGTGGGTCACGGCCACGACGGCGCCCTTGTACTGCGACAGGTGCTGCTCCAGCCAGTTCACCGACTCGGCGTCGAGGTGGTTGGTGGGCTCGTCGAGGAGGAGCAGGTCCGGGGCCTCGATCAGCAGCTTGCACAGCGCCACGCGGCGCTTCTCGCCGCCGGAGAGGTTGGTGACGGGCCAGTCGCCGGGCGGGCAGCCCAGGGCGTCCATGGCCTGCTCCAGCTGGGCGTCGAGGTCCCAGGCGTTGGCGTGGTCCAGGACCTCCTGGAGCTTGCCCATCTCGTCCATGAGCGCGTCGGTGTAGTCGGTCGCCATTTCCTCGGCGACCTCGTTGAAGCGCTTGAGCTTGCCCATGATCTCGGCGGCGCCGTCCTGGACGTTCTCCAGGACGGTCTTCGACTCGTCGAGCTTCGGCTCCTGCATGAGGATGCCGACCGTGTAGCCGGGCGACAGGAAGGCGTCACCGTTGGACGGCTGCTCCAGGCCCGCCATGATCTTCAGAACGGTGGACTTACCGGCGCCGTTCGGGCCGACCACACCGATCTTCGCGCCCGGCAGGAAGTTCAAGAAGACGTCATCGAGAATCACCTTGTCGCCGTGCGCCTTGCGCGTCTTGCGCATGGTGTAGATGAACTCAGCCAAGAGAAACCGTCCGGCAGATCGATGGTGGGCAGATACACCCCATCTTGCCAGCCGTCCATACCTGCGGGCGAATGGGTAGGTCAGGACCCCTGGCCAAGGGCCTGCGACAGGGGCAGAGCAGGCACGGGGCGGCGGCCGTGCCCGACCCGCCGGCCGCACCGTGATGCGCGCCGGTCCGGTGCCGTCACGGGTGCGGGCGGTAGACGGTCAGGGCGTCGGGGAGGGCGTCGAGGACCAGGTGGGGCGGGGCCTGGGCGTACTCGCCGTCGTACGCGAACGGGGTACCCGGCGGGATGTCCCCGATCCGCAGGCTGCGCAGGCGGGTGGCCGCGTGGACCGGGGAGCGGGTCAGCGGGCCCGCGAGGGCGGCGGCCAGCAGGCGGGGGCCGGGGCGGCCGCCGCCGAGGACCAGCCGTACGTCGAGCAGGCCCTCACCCAGGTCGTCGCGGCGGCGGGGGGCGGGCCCGGTCCCGTGGTAGGTGCCGTTGCCCGCGAAGAGCAGCCAGACGCTCCGGGGCCGCCCGGCCGGGCTCAGCCGCACGGGGCGCTCGGCCCGCAGCACCCGCCAGGCCGCCAGCAGGGCGGCGGGGCCGCCGCCGATGCGCGGGGCCCAGTGCAGGCGGTGGCGCAGCAGCTCCGGGTAGGCGCCGATGCTGAGGTTGTTCAGGAAATAGCCGGGCCGGCCGCCCTCCGGTCCTGGGGTGAAGCGGCCCACGCCGATGTGGACGGCCTGACCGGCGGCCAGGGCGCGGCAGGTGTCCTCGGTCCCGGCGAGGCCGAGGTCCATCGCGAAGTGGTTGAGGCTGCCCCCGGGGAAGACGGCCAGCGGCAGCCCGGCGCGCAGGGCGATGGTGGCGGCCGCGTTGACGGTGCCGTCGCCGCCGCAGACGCCGAGGACGGCGGCGCGGGAGGCCGCCGACTCCAGTGCGGCGGCGAGCTGCGAGGCCCCGCACTCGATCACCTCGGCCCGGGGAAGCCGGTCGCGCAGCAGGCGCGCTGCCGCGGCCGCGCCCGTCGCGGTGTTGACCACCACGGTGAGCCCGGCCCCGTCGGGCAGCGCGGGCACGCCGACGGCGGGCCGCTCGGCGCCCGGGACGATCCTGGCCTCCTGCGCGTCGCGGGCGAGCCGGTCCACGACGAAGCCCGCGGCCACGCCGAGCGCCGCGCCCGCGAGCACGTCGGAGGGGTAGTGGACCCCGGTGTACACCCGGGAGAAGGCCACGGACGCGGCCACCGGGGCCAGCGCGGCGGCCCAGCCCGGGGACTCCAGGGCCAGCCCGGCGGTGAAGGCGAAGGCCGACGCCGCGTGCCCGGACGGAAAGGAGGTGGTCTGCGGCTGCGTCGCCAGCTGCCGCACGGCGGGTACCCCGTCCAGCAGCGGCCGCGGGCGGCGTACGGACCACTTGCCGACGGTGTTGATGGTCGCCGAGGCCAGAGCCAGCGAGGCTGCCCCGCGCAGGGCGGCCTTGCGGGCGCGGGCCGATCCGAAGGCGGCCAGCGCGCCCGCGGCCGCGCCCCACAGCACCCCGTGGTTCGCGGCCCGCCCGAGCCTGGGCAGCACCCGGTCGGCCCCCGGCCAGTGCCGCCGGGCCACCACGTCGAACAACTGCCGGTCCCACCGCACGACCGCGCCCCGCCAGGTCACCTCTTGATCGGCCATGGCCTGCCCCTACCCCGAGCCCGGCCCCGGAACCGACCCGGCCGTCCTGCCTAGTGCTCCTCCTCGTCCAAGGGGCGCTTGCGGAGCAGGAGGACCACCAGGCCGCCCAGGACCACGAGGCCCACCGCCAGGGAGGCGACGACCGGGGTGGCCGCCGAGCTGCCGCTGGAGGCCAGCCGCTCCTCGTCCGGGGAGTCCGGCGTGCTCTGACCGATCTGGCCGGCGGCCTGGATGCCCGGCTGCTGCCCGGACTCGGCGGTGGCGGGCTGCACCGCCGGGGGCTCCGGCCACACCGCCGTGGCCGTGGCGGCGGCCGCGGACTCGCTGGAGCCCGCCACGATCTGCGCCTGGGCCGGCACCCCGCTGGTGAAGACCCGCCCGACGGGCACCTTCGTCGCGCCCTGGACGGTGACCGAGGCCGTGCCGTCGGGAGTGCCCGCGGGCACCTCGAAGTACAGCCGGGTGCCGTTGGCGGCGGCGTCCAGCGGCCGCCCCTCGGCGTCCACCACCCGCACCCCCATCGCGACGGCCGCCGCGTCCGGGACGACGGACACGCTCCGCGCCCCTGTCCGCACGGTCACCGGGCCGAGCCGGGTGCCGACCGGCCCGGACACGCCGCCCGGGTCCAGCCCCAGCGAGGCCGGCGGCTCGGGCAGCTGCCCGGCCTCCCGCTGCAGGTAGTCGGCCAGCTTCTCCGCCGCCGGATCCGCGGCCTCGACCCGCACCCCCTCCGCCAGCCGCCAGATCGCCACCTGGGTCCCCGCCGCCGCGCTCTCCGCGGTCAGCGAACCGGCCCCGGCCGCCTCGGCGAGCCCCGCCAGATCGTTCAGCTGCGGGTAGGAGTGCTCCAGGACCCAGCGGATCCGGCCCGCCTCCCGCTTCCCGGCCAGCGGGCTGCCGCTCCAGCCGCTCTCCGTGTACCGGGACCGGGGCTGTGCGTGGCCCTCGACGCCGACCCCGTACGTCTGGAGCATCCCGCCGCCGTCGACCCGCATCTCGTAGAGCCCGGCCGGAATGTGCCGAACCGACCCGTCCCCGGAGTGCAGGACCGCCTGCCCGTACGTCTTCAGCCCGTCCAGCACGGCGCTCGCACCCTCCGGCGCCCGGGGCACCGCCGGTTCGGAGTCGGCGGCCGCCCGGGCTCCGGGCGCGGCGGTGAGGGCCGCGGCCAGCAGGGCCACGGCCAGCGGGCGCCGCGCGGAGCCCCGTACGGCCGCGGCAGCCAGAGGAACCGCGTGCGGGGCGGGACGAGGAGCGGAACGAGGAACGGGATGAGGAACGGGATGAGGAGCGGGATGCGGAACGGAAGCAGGAGTGGAATCAGGAGCGGAGGATGCGGGAACGGCAATCGACACAGTCTTCCCCTTCGGGCCAAAGACCCAGGTGCCCGTGAGTACCGGGGAATCCTAACCGCCTTGAACACTCAGACCACCGCAGCCTTCTGAGTGGCCATCAGCGGCGTTTCGATCTTGACGACCCGGCGGAACGCGGCCGTCCCCCGGTTCAGATCGTGTCCGATGGCCGTCGCGTCGATCTCGGCCGAGACCCACCGGTGCCCCGCCCCGTCGGGTGGGTCCTCCCGGACCCGCAGCCGCCCGTGCACCACCAGCGGTTCGCCCACCGCCACGGAACCGGCCAGATTCACCGCCAGGGTGCGCCGCGCCCAGACGGTGTAGAAGCTGGTGGACCCGTCGGTCCAGGCTTCCTTGCGCCGGTCGAAGTACCGCGGCGTCACGGCGAACCGGAACCTCGCCGACGGCCCGCTCGGCGTCTCCTTGTAGTCGATCTGCGTGGCCACGTACCCCACCAGCGTCACCAGGGTGTCGTTCATCCCGGCCGCCTCCCCCACGATGCCCACCCGTACGGACCATCCGCACGAGGTACGCACCATGCTGGGGCCGGCCGCCGACACCCGCTCCGGCCTGTGGATTACTGACGGGTTGTGGACAACTTCGTCCCCCCTGCGGCGACGGCGGCGTACTGCTCGCGCACCTCCCGGTAGCGCAGCAGCTCCGCCGCCACCGGCTCCAGCACCCGGGACCGCCCGCACCCGGCCGCGGCCTGCCGCAGCCTGCGCTCCGCGTCCTGCCCGTACCTGCGCGCGGGGCCGCGCGCCGCGATCGAGCAGGCCCACTCCACCAGCGGCCCGCCGACGATGCCCGCCACCATCAGCAGCACCGGCGGCAGCAGCTGCGGCTCCAGGACGCCGATGATCTGACCCAGCAGCCACAGGCCGCCGTAGACCTGGAGCAGCGTCATCGCCGCCTGCCCCAGCACCGCCGCCGGCCACCACGTGGGCCGCGGCGGCTTGACGCTCGGCACCGCGACCGCCGCCCCGAGGGTCACCGCCAGTTCGTCCAGCGCCTCCGGCAGGCGTTCGGCGCCGCGCACCGCCGTCTCCCGTACCGCCTGCGCCCAGGGTTCGGGCAGGCCGGTGACGGCCTCGTCGGCGACCGCCCGTACCGCCTGCTCCACGCGCTGACGCGCGGTCACCTCCGCCTCGACCGGCGCCTCGACGACGGGCGCGCCCCGGGCGCCGATCGCCGCGAGGGCGGCCAGCCCCGCCAGCGTGCGAGGGGCGCGGCGGCTCTCGTACCACCGCCACAGCCGCAGCCACGGCGTCCCGCAGGCCTTTCCGGCGTTGCGCCGCCAGGCGCGCTCGGCCGCGAGCCCGGCCGCGTACGCACCGACCGCCTCGGCCAGCCGGTCCTCGAACTCGGCGCGCGCCGACTCCCCGATCTCCGGCCCGGAGTGCCCGTCGGCCACGTACAGCGGGCGCAGGCGCACGGCCGCGCGGTCGAGGTCGGCGGAGATCCGCCGGGTCGCCGCGCCCTTCTCCTGAGTGAACTGTGCGAGCAGCTCGCGCAGTTCCCCGACGCCCTCGCCGGTCAGCGCGGACAGCCCGAGCACGGTGGCGCCGGGTTCGTCGTGCTCGCCGAGCGCGATGCCGTCCTCGTCGAGGAGCCGGCGCAGGTCGTCCAGGACGAGGTCGGCGGCTTCCCCGGGCAGCCGGTCCACCTGGTTGAGCACGACGAACGTGACCTCCGCGTGCCCGGCCAGCGGCCGCAGGTACCGCTCGTGCAGCACCGCGTCCGCGTACTTCTCCGGGTCCACCACCCACACGACGGCGTCGACGAGCGCCAGTACGCGGTCCACGTGGTCGCGGTGCGCGCCGACGGCCGAGTCCAGGTCGGGCAGGTCGACGAGGACCATCCCGCGCAGCGCCTCGGCCTCCGAGGTCTCGCGGGGCCGGCGCCGCAGCCGTCCGGGGATCTCCAGCCGGTCCAGCAGTCCGGCCGCGCCGTCCGACCAGCTGCAGGCGATGGGGGCGGCAGTGGTGGGGCGGCGCAGCCCCGTCTCGGAAATCTGCACCCCGGCGAGTGAATTGAAGAGCGTGGACTTACCACTTCCGGTGGCTCCGGCGATCGCGACGACGGTGTGCTGCGGGGACAGTCCGCGCCGCGCGGCCGCCTCGTCCAGGACCCGGCCGGCCTCGGCGAGGGTCTTGCCGTCGAGCCTGGTCCGGGACAGTCCGACGAGCTGGCGCAGCGCGTCGAGGCGCAGGCGCAGGGCCTGGCCCTCGGGGCTGAGCGGGGGTGCGGCCGACTTGCCGCCGTCGCTGCCGGCGCCGGAGACGGCCCGTACGAGCGCCTCGTCGCCTTCGTCGCCCTCGTTGCCGCCGTCGCCGTCACCCGCGGCGGTCTCGGCGGCCTTGGGTCGCGAGCGCGCGATGAGTCCGTCGTCCCAGCGGTCCTCGGTGCGGTCGGCGAGGGAAGTCACCGCGTCACCTCTCCTTCTGCAGTAGGGACAGCGCGGCAATCAGTTCGGCCTGTGGCTCCGGGGTCACTTCGAGGGCCTCCAGGGGGGCGAGCCGGCGGTCCCGTTCGGCGCGCAGCACCTGGTCGAGGTGGTCGCCGACCAGTTCCGCGCCCCGGTCGCGCAGCCGCAGCGCGGCCTGGGCCCCGATCCGCTCGGCGAGCTTCTCCCCGGCGGGCCGGGCCCGCTTGCCGCCGAGGAGGGCGGCGACGAGCAGGGCCGCGACGGCGTCCGGATCGGGCGCGGGCTGCCGGTCGAGGGCGGCGACCTCGTCCTCGGCGAGTTCCTCCAGTACGCGCCGCCAGCGCCGTACGGCCATGCCGATGCGTTCCCCCGCCTCCCTGTCGGGCGTGGGCAGGGGCACGGCGCCGGCGGCCGGCTCTCGCCGCCAGGCGTCGGCGATCCGCTCGTCGGCGGCGGCGACGGCGCACTGGAGCAGGGCGGCGAGGGATTCGGCGAGCGAGTCGAGGAGTTCGTCGGCGCTCGTGTCGAGGGGGTAGCCGCGCCACCGGGTCAGCGCATCCCCGGCCAGTACGGCGCCCTGGTCGAGGCGGTTGCGGACCCGCCTGCCCTCCCGCTTGTACGCGTCCTCCACGGCCGAGGTCAGCCGTACGGCGGCGGCGTACTGCGCGGCGACGGCGGAGGCGAGTTCGGGCATCCGCCGCCCGAGGGAGTCCAGCGCGCCGAGCGCCGTGCGCCCGACGGCGTACTGGCGGGCGGCGGGATCCTGCGCGTGGTGGGCGAGCCAGGCGAACAGCGGCGCGACGGCACTGGCGGGGAGCAGTCCGCCGCCGCCTGCCGACTCGGGGAGTTCGGGCACCGTGAAGCGGGGCACGTCGCCCAGACCGGCCCGGGTGAGCAGGGCTCCGTACTGGCGGGAGACCTCGGCGAGCACCTGGTGCGGGACCCGGTCGAGGACGGTGATGAGGGTGGCTTTGTACTGCTTGGCGGTGCGCAGCAGGTGCCAGGGGACGGCGTCGGCGTACCGTGAGGCGGTGGTGACCATCACCCAGACGTCGGCGGCGCAGATGAGTTCGGCGGCCAGGGTCCGGTTCTCGACCACGAGGGAGTCGATGTCGGGGGCGTCGAGGATGGCGAGGCCGCGGGGCAGGGTGGAGACGGTCTCGATCCGCATCTCGCGGGTGGCGTGCCCGTGGCCGGGGCTCCGGTCGTGGCCCCGGGAGGCGTGGGCGGGCTCGTCCTCCCCGTGCGGCACCCAGACGCGCATCAGATCGGGCAGCACCCGCATTCCGGCGAACCAGTGATGATCATCCGGATGGCAGACAAGTACCGGGGTGCGCGTGGTGGGGCGCAGCACCCCGGCCTCGCTGACCTGTCGTCCGACGAGGGAGTTGACGAGGGTGGACTTACCGGCTCCGGTGGACCCGCCGATGACGGCGAGCATCGGCGCCTCGGGCGCCTTCAGCCGGGGTACGAGGTAGTCGTCGAGCTGCGCGAGCAGCTCGGCTCTGGTCTGGCGGGCGCGCGGAGCGCCGGGCAGGGGCAGCGGCAGACGCACGGACGCGACCCGGTCGCGCAGGGCGGACAGGGCATCGAGCAGCTGAGGCCGAACATCCAAGGTCACCACATGCGAAGAATGCCCAATTTAGGACCATTTTTGAAGCTTATACGTCCTCTGCGCGCCGACCGCGACTCCAGTGGGACATCCTGGACACGGCGGACGAGTGGGGCGCAGGCATAACGAGTGCACAACACCCACGGCGCCGCGGCGCAAAAGCGATGCGAGAATCGCACCTGCCTGCGATTATCGGGACCGCTTCACCGAACCTCCACATCGTGGCACGCGAGTGAAGCAACCGGGACAAGGCAACCGGAGCCCTATCCTTGACCCGGCACGGACCACAGCCCCACCCCCACCAGGGGCTCCAGGCCCACCAAGGCCACCTTCCGGCCCCCGTAGCTCAGTGGATAGAGCAGGTGCCTTCTAAGCACTTGGCCGCAGGTTCGAGTCCTGCCGGGGGCACTCTTTACTCCACCACCGCAAGCCCTCCCCAAGGGAGGGCTTTTGTGCAGGTCAGCGCACTTTACCGGGACCCCTGTAGCACCGCCGTAAGCCCGCGGGCCGCCCTGGGGAGAGCCGGAGTTCCCTGCGGAGGCAGGCGGCTAGGAAATCTCCACGAGCCTGACGGCCTGGTAGTACATCCACGCGGTACTGTCGCAGGAGCCCCGGCGGGCGCCGGAGTACTGGGCGCAGACCCTCCTCATGTCCGCGTGGAAGGCCTCGTCGAGGCGGGTTTTGACGGCCGAAAACAGGCCTGCCGCCCGGTGGTTGCGGTAGCCGAAGTCATGGCGTGCGCAGGCCTGCCGGAAGGGGAAGCCGAAGGGGTTGTCCGGGGAGCCGGTGCAGTAGTCCGTCGACCAGTCGAAGCCGTACGGGCCCCAGGCGGACCGGTTCTCGCGCGCCTCGGCCCACGCCGCGTAGCTGGCGGCGTCGGCTTGCGTCCAACGGCTCAGCACCAGCGGCTTGTCGGCCGGGACCCCGGGGGCCGCCCAGGCGGCCGGCGCGAGGGTGAGCACCGCGGCCGCGGCCGCCGATGCGAGAGCAGGGACGCTACGGCGGGCGGCACGACGGTGCATGGCATTCCTCGGGCGGGAGCGGGCGGGGGCGGATCGCCCCCGGCCAACTCCCCCGGCCGCCGGATGGTTACTGCGGTGCGACGGCCCGGGCGAAGCCGTCCGGGTTGTCGAGCATGATGTTGTGCCCGCAGTCGGGGACGGACACCACGCGGACACCCGCCGCCTCCAGCGCGTCGGCGCCCGGGAGCGGTCCGTCCGCCTCGGGCACCAGGAAACTGCGCGGAACCTTCAGTTCCAGCAGCAGCTCGCGCATGGTGGGCGTCGTACCCGCGGCCAGGTGCACGGCGCTGCGGTACAGGGCGGTCCGGCCCGTCAGTCGCATGGTGGCCCACCAGTGCGCCCCGACCCGGTCGCGCACCTCGGCCCAGCCGCCCGCCAGGAACTCCTCCTCGGTGTAGGAGGCGATCCCGCTGCTGCCGGGCGAAACGGGGGTGCGGGGCATCGGATCCAGGTTGGCGTCGACCAGCACCAGCCGGGAGACCAGGCGGGGGTGCCGGTCGGCGAGCACGATGGCGACCGCTCCGCCCATGCTGTGCGCGATCAGCTCGGCGCCCTGTGCCCCGGCCTCGGTGAGGGCGGCCGCCAGCGCGTCGGCATGCGCCTCGAGGGTGTAGGAGAACTCCTCGGGCCGGTCGCTGTGCCCGTGGCCCAGCAGGTCGACCAGCAGCGAACGGCGCCCCGCCAGCAGCGGGTGGACGGCGCTCGCCGCGAAGTAGGCCGGCGAACTGGCCCCGAGCCCGTGCACGTACACCCGGACCGGTTCCTCCCCCGGCAGCTCCGCCCATCGGATCCGGTCACCATTCGCCGTGACGGCAGCGCTGCGCACGATCCATCCCCCTGTCCCCGTACTCCCAGTCGTGATCGGGACGAGGGTAGCCAACGCCCGGCAGCCGCACCCTCCTCGTCTACCCTCGGTCAAGTGATCGACCACGTGAACGAACTCGGCGACGGCGCACCGCGGACCGGCCCGCCCCCCGAGGGCGGGGCCGTGGCCGTGTGGGCCTTGGACACCCTGCGGGAGTCGGTCGGCGGCCGCCCGGTCGCCGGGGCCGAGGCGGTCCTGGACCCGGCCGAACAGGAGCGCGCCGGACGGCTCCTGCGGCCCGCCGACCGCCACCGGTACCTCGCCTCGCACCTGGGCCTGCGCGTACTGCTCGGCAGCTACCTGGGCCTGGCCCCGCAGGAGGTCGCCCTGGTCCGCGAGACCTGCCCGTGCTGCGGCGGCCCGCACGGCAGGCCCGCGGTGGCGGGCGGCCCGCTCCACTTCTCCCTCTCGCACAGCGGCGACCTGGCCTACCTGGCCTTCGCCGCAGTGCCGGTCGGCATCGACGTGGAGGAGACGCCGAGCGCGGAGGCGCTGGTCGACCTGCTGCCGCTGCTGCACCCGGCCGAGACCGCCGAGCTGAACGCCCTGCCCGAGGCGGACCGGCTGCCCGCGCTGGCCCGCGTCTGGTGCCGCAAGGAGGCCTGCCTCAAGGCCGACGGCACGGGCCTCGCCCTCGGCCTGACCGACCCGTACGTCGGCTCCGCGCCGACCCCGGCCCCCGTCCAGGGGCGGACCCTCCGGGACCTCCCGGCCCCCGCGGGCTACGCGGCGGCCCTGGCCGTACGGGCCTAGGCCGGAGCCTCGCGTCGCGTTCCGCGGCCGCGCCGTCGGGTACGGGGGCACCGCGCCCACGGCCGGTCCGCCCGCCGCCAACGCCGCGCGGGCGAGCGCCGGTCAGCGGCTTACGGCCTCGGGCGCCCCCCGCCACGCCGCGGCGACGTTCTGCCGTCCGTCCGCCCTGCCCGCATTATCGTGGCCGCCATGGACATCCGCCGGGCCCGCACCACGGCCGAGCTCACCGCCGCCGAGTCCCTTTTCGACGGGCCCGCCCGCGAGGACTGGGCCGAGCGCTTCCTCGCCGCCCCGGGTCATGTGCTGCTCATCGCCTACGTGGACGGCGTGCCCGCCGGGATGGTCTCCGGCGTCGAGATGACCCACCCGGACAAGGGCACCGAGATGTGCCTGTACGAGCTCTCCGTCGACGAGGGGTACCGCCGGCGCGGGATCGGCCGCGCCCTGACCCTCGCACTCGCCGACGAGGCCAAGACCCGGGGCTGCCACGGCATGTGGGTGGGCGTCGACACCGACAACGAGGCGGCCCTCGCCACCTACGCGGCCGCCGGAGCCCGCGACGAGGGCGTCTTCGCCATGCGCGGCTGGCCGCTCGGCGCGTAACTCCGACGCCGTCCCCCCTCGCGGCGGCGTGTCGTGCGCCCACTCGGCGCACCCTCCGCGCGCCGCCGCCGCCGTTCGCCGAGCATCGGCCACATGACCGCATTCGCCGCCCTCCTCCCGACCGCCGCCCTCCTCGCCACGGCCGCCACGGCCACCGCCCTGCCGCCGCACTCCGACACCACCGCTGCCGAGACCGCCCCTTACGTCGTCGTCCTGAAGGACACCGCCTCCCGCGCTCCCGCCCGCGCCCTGGCCGCCGAGGCGGCGGACGCC
Organism: Streptomyces sp. LARHCF249; assembly: GCF_052871255.1. NCBI lineage: Bacteria > Bacillati > Actinomycetota > Actinomycetes > Kitasatosporales > Streptomycetaceae > Streptomyces > Streptomyces sp. LARHCF249. The sequence continues at coordinate 259,759 of NZ_JBIXJQ010000002.1, read as the reverse complement.
GGCGACGAGGTCACGGCCGTCTACGACACCGCCCTGAACGGCTTCGCCGTCCGCACCACCGGGGCCCGGGCCGCCGTCCTGGCCGCCGACCCCCGGGTGGCCTCGGTGGAACCGGACGCCGTGTTCCACACCACCGACACACAGCCCCTCGCCCCCTGGCCACTGGACCGGATCGACCAGCGCGAGCTCCCGCTCGACGGCTCGTACACGTACCCGAACAGGGCAGACGGCATCACCGTCTACGTCTTGGACACCGGGATCAACACCCGCCACCGGGAGTTCGGCGGCCGCGCCCGGGCCGGCTACAACGGCCTGTTCCTCCAGACCTCCGGCGACTGCAACGGCCACGGCACGCACGTCGCCGCGACCGTGGGCGGGCAGACGTACGGGGTCGCGAAGGGGGTCTCCCTCGTCTCGGTGAAGGTGGCCGACTGCCGGGGTGCCGGGCGACTTTCGGCCATGGTCGGCGGCATCGAGTGGATGGTGCGGCACGCCGCGGGGCACCCCGCCACCCCGGCGGTCGCCAACATGAGCATGGGCGGCTCACGCAGCCGCGCCCTGGAGACGGCGGTCGCCCGGGCCGTCGCCTCCGGGATCACCTTCGTGGTGGCCGCCGGCAACGACGGCAAGGACGCCTGCGCCGGGTCGCCCGCCTCCGTCCCGCAGGCCGTCACGGTCGGCGCGACCGACGCCGAGGACCGGCGCGCGCGCTTCTCCAACCACGGCCGCTGCGTGGACCTCTCGGCGCCCGGCGTGTCCGTCGTCTCGGCGTGGAAGGGCTCCACCACCGCCACCGCCCGGTCCTCCGGCACCTCGATGGCAGCCCCGCACGTCGCCGGGGTCGCGGCGCTGATCCGCGCCGACGGCACGCGCAAGACCCCGGAGCAGGTGGCCGCGGCGCTGACGCAGGCCGCCGTCCCGGACCGGATCACCGGACTCCCCGCCGGCACCCCCAACCTCCTGCTCCACACCCCGACCGCGCGCTGAACGCCCCACCGACCAGTCGGTATCCGATGTGCCATCAGACCCGCTCTGATGGCACATCAATTTCTGTGTGCTTCCGGCGAAAACAAGTCATTGACTTCTCATCACGGCGACGCGTCAATGTCGGCCACCGCACCGGCTCGGCCTCCCCCACACAGCGGGTGGGGGGAGGGTTCGTCATGACGAAGGAGTCGCGACCCAGTGAGTACGAGAACGCATCGACGAAGAGTGGTGGCCGGGGCGGGAGCGCTTTCCCTGGCCCTGACGTGCGGTGTGGTCGGCCTGGCCGGCTCCGCGCAGGCCGCGACCAAGACCACCGCGGTGTTCGAGAACTGCGACGCCCCGGCGCCGCAGCCGGACGGTTCGGGCAACCAGAACTACACGGTCACACTGCCCGACGGCGCCAAGGCCGGCGACGTCGTCCCGATCACGATCGACCCGGGTGCGAGCCCGCTGGTCCCCGGCTTCTCCGTCACCACCGTGAACACATCCAAGATCACCCTCAAGGTCGGGACGACCACCCAGGTGGTCACCAGCCCGCCCGAGACCGTCACCGTCGTGGCCGGACAGCCGCTCGACCCCAAGGCGTTCTCCGGAACCATCAAGATCCCCGACGGCACCGAGGGCACCGCGGTCGACGTCGCCCTCGACCTGGCGGTGACCGACGCGGACCTCTCCGGTTCGATCTTCACCACCACCTGCACGCCGGCGCCGCGCCCCAGCGCCTCCCTCGGCTCGGTCGCCGTCGAAGCCCTGCCCAAGGACCCGGTCACCACCAAGCTGACGCCCAACAGCGGCCCGGCGGGCACCGCCGTCGTCGTCACCGGCGCCAACTTCCCGGCCGGCCCCGTCACCTGCTCCGCCCTGCTCGGGGGCGTGGCGACCGGTGACACCGGCACCGGCACGGCGGCCGCGTCAGGCGCCGCCACGTGCGACATCACGGTCACCAAGAAGGCCGACACGATCAAGATCGACGGATCGGTCACCCCGTACAAGGCCTTCGTGTTCCTCGACGAGCAGGCGGGCGTCAAGAACCCGGTCGACATCGAGGTCCTGCCCGGACCGCTGGCCCTCGGCCCCAAGGACGGCCAGCCGGCCGTCAGCTTCGGCGCGGTCACCATCAACGGCAAGGCCCAGTCGGTGGTCGGCGTCTTCAACGCCGCGACCGTCCAGGACTTCCGCGGCGGCTCGCTCGGCTGGGACGTGACGGCGACGCGCACGCCGTTCCTGAACCAGGCCACCGGCCACTCGATGGCGAAGGCGCAGATCGGCATCCAGCCGTCCTGCACCGTGACCAACCCGGACAGCCCGAGCACCTGCACCGCGGGCGCGCCCGGCGCGATCTCCGAGACCCCGATGAAGGTGGCCTCGCAGGCCGCCGGCGGGGAGGAGCTGACCGGTGGCGAGTTCGCCGTCGGCGGCGCGGGGATGATCCAGCTCCCGCCGTTCATGTTCGCCGACACCTACCAGTCGGTGGTCACCTTCTCCATCGCCTGACCCGGTACGGCCGGCCCGACCGGTCCCAGGGTGGTGGGGGGGGGGGGGGGCGCCCCCCCCCCCCCCCCCCCCCCCCCCCCCCGCGCGGGCCCCCCGCCCCCCCCCCCCCCCCCCCCCCCCCACCCCCCCCCCCCCC